>NZ_SMKL01000032.1 GCF_004348545.1 Jiangella ureilytica
AGGCGGCCGCGTCGTCGTTGTACGTGGCGTCGTCCAGCACCTGGGTCAGGTCGTCCTTGAACCCGGCCTGCTCCACCGCACCGGGCCCGTACTGCCGGACCGTCACCGTGTAGGTGATCGTGTCACCGACCTCGACCTCGGAGCCCGTGACCGGGTCGGAGGTCTTCGAGACCTGGTAGTCACCCATGATGTGGGTGGTCTCGCAGTTCGGGTTCTCGTCCGGCGCCGGCACACACACGCCTTCGAAGCAGTCCGGATCATCCTCGGGGCAGACCGACGTGACGACGTTGTGCAACTGGTCGTCGCCCTCACCGATCGCCGTCGTCGTGACCGAATAGGTCAGTGTGACCACGTCGCCGACGGCCAGATCGCCGTCCCAGCGCAGCGTCGGCTCGCTGTAGGACACCGGCCCGGCGGTCGCGGCGGCGTCGTCATTGTAGGTCGCATCGTCCAGGACCTCCGTCATGTCGTCCTCGACGAAGGCTCCGGTCACAGCACCCTCGCCGTGCTGCTCGATGAGCACGCTGTAGGTGACGACCTCGCCGACCTTGACCGACGAGCCCGGCACCGGGTCCGCCGTCTTCGAGTACTCGTACCAGCCGACGTAGATGGGCGGCGGCTGACACGAGTTCTCCTCGCCCTCGACCAGTTCGGGGCAGCCCACCGACCAGACGTTGTTGTCGACGATGGTGTCGCCGTCGGCCTCAAGGCCCGCGATGTCCTTGACCGTCACCGTGTAGGTGATGGTCGCGACCTCCCCGACCGGGACCACGCCCTCCCACGAGAGCACCCCGTCGGCATAGCTGACGGTGCCGATGTCCGCGGTCGCGTCCTCGTTGTAGACCGCGTCGTCCAGCACGTCCTCCAGCGTGTCGGTGAACGAGCCGGCCGCCGCCACCGGACCCTCCTGGGTGACCGTGATGCTGTAGGTGATCGTGTCACCCGGGCGCACCGTCGACCCCGGAGCCGGGTCCGACGTCTTCGCCACCGCGTAGTCCGACACGTACAGCGGCGCCGAGGTGCGCATCACCAGTTCGGTGTGCTCCGCGCGTGCCTGGGCGCGGTTGACGTAGACATCCTGCGGCTCGGCCCCGTTGGTCTCGATGACCACCTGGAACCCGAACGACCCGCCCGAGAGCAGTTCGCCGCCGATCACGCGGATCGCCGTCGGGTTCTCCGGCTTCGTCGTGGTCCACATCGCCGACGGAGCGTTCGGAGCGCCGTTGTCCGGATGCGCCGGGTCGTCGCTCAGTGTCGCCGGATCGGCGTCGGTGTAGTACACCGTCCCGCCGTTCTGCAGCACCACGTCGGACAAGGTGTACGTCCCGCTGTAGTCCGTACCGCGCTGGTCACCGATGTACGGCAGGATGTCGATCGTGTCGGTGTACGCCTGCGGCTGCGGGTCGCGCGACTCGATGGTCACCGTCCACGAACCGGTCCCGATGCCCTCCTCGTTGACGTGCGGGATGTACTCCGGGTCCCCCGTCTTCAGGATCGTCGTGTAGCCGTTGGTGGAGGTCGTCACCGTCTCCGTGGCCGGAGGCGTGGTGACACCTCCGTAGCTCGACGTCACTGTGTTCGTGAGCTGGGTCCCCGGCGCGATGCCGGTGTCGGCCACCGCCTGGTAGGCCAGCTCGTGTTCCTCGTTCGTCGCCACGCCGTCCAGGGTCCAGGTCAGTACCTGCTGCCCTCCGCTCATCGTGACCACGGGCTCCGGATCGGCCGACCCGGGCTCGTACGTCATGCCCACCGGCAGGGTGTCGACGATCTCGTATCCGTCCACTGTCTCCGGGATGATCCCGGAGCCGTTCGCCGAGTAGGTCAGGGTGAAGTCCACCGCAACGCCGGGCGTCACCGTCGACTCAGGCGTCGACTTCTCGATGAACGGCACCGCCGTCACGATCCGCACGATGTCCTGACGTCCGTTGGTGGCCGGGTAACGAGCATCCGGCGTCGGCGTGTGCACCGCCGAGTCCCACGGCTCGCCGGGGCCCTTCCAGTCGCCGTCTCCATCGAGCACGGAGCCGAACATCCAGACGTCCTGGCCCACCGCCACGTCGTCCTCGATCACCACGTGGGCGTTGAGCTGGATGCCATCGACTCCCTCGTCGGCGAGAAGCGACCGCGGGTAGACGACCCGAAGGGCCTGAATCGTCGTCCGGTCCGCCGGCTCGGTCGTCGTCCAGTTGCCCGGATCGGAGCCACAGTCGAACGCGTCCGGGTCACCGACGTTCCCGACGTAGTACTCCAGCGGGGGCGGGTTGTCGAGCGGTAGGCCGCTGACCTCCGTCTGGGGGTCGGGGTCGTAGATGAGGCCCCGGATCTGCGCGTACGGGAACGAGCCGTCGGTCGGCGGCGGCACGTAGTCGACGTACTCAGCGTCGAAGGTCAGGCACTCACCGTAGATGTCTCCCGGCTCGCCGGGGATGCGGGTGCCGAAGTGGTTGACGTGCGGCAGCAGCCTCGTGCCCGCCGAGACCCGATACGAGTCGTCCCAGGGCGTGCCCCCGGACCCGGTGTATGGCCGCCACCACGATGCGGACCAATAGCCTGGCAGGGTGTAGGCCTTGTTGCTGGTGTTGTTCCCCGGCAGGTCGGGGGACGACAGCCCGGTCGGCGACGTGTACGTCGGCGGGTTGGGGATGGTCAGGCTGATCGATCCCGGCGCGCTCGTGTGCACGCGGAAGAACAGCGAACCGCTGGCGATGTAGTCCCAGGCCGGCGGGAGCGGATTGCCCTGGTCGCCGTTCGCCGCGCTCGAGTCATGGCTCGGCGCGTTGGCCAGGTCGTAGTTGATCCCGCGCAGCGTCAGGTCGAAGACGTTCGGCTGGCCGGCGACCTCCTCCAGGATGCACTCGTCGACGAACGACGTCTCCTTCGACGCGTCCTGGTTGGCGATGTCCTCGGACCACGGGTGCCCGTCGGCCCGGCCGTAGTTGAACGGCGTGCAGCCGAGTTCGCCCGACGTGTAGTGCTCTCCGACGTCGATGGCGGAGCCGGTGCTCGACGCGAGGTTCAGCCGGTAGGTCACCTCGTCCGGGCCCGGGTCAGAGCCCTTACCCAGGCGCAGCGACCACTGGAGGTCGACGTCGACGTAGGTCGGGGTCTCGAGGTCATCCCAGATGTAACCGTTCGTGGTCCCGATGAAGTGGATGTCCATCGCGAAGGTGTTCCGGATCGGGACCGGAGGCAACTCGACCGTCTCGCCACCGGGGCTCGTGCCGTCCAGCACCACTTCCTCGCCGGTGATGCCGTTGGCGATCACCGGAGTCTGCACGACGAGCGCGGTGCCCATGTTCACGGCGTCGTCGCCTGCGCCGAAGTTGCACGTCAGCTCCGTGCCATCCGCGGAGATGCTCGACGGCGGGTCGACGCCCTCGGTCTTGCAGATGTCCGGGATCCCGTCGAAGACGGCCTTCTCCACCGTGAACGTGGCGGTGACGTTCTCCACCGGCTCGTTGCTCGGCGGCTCGTCCGCGTCGTTGACGTTCACCCGCCACTCCGCCACCACCGGATTGCCGCGGGCGATCGTCGCCGGCGGGTTCACCCACGTCCCGGTGATCTCGTACTCAGGTGTCACTGCGTGCGCCACGCTCGCGCCGCTCAGCAACACGAAGAGGCTCGACATCAACGCCAATACGACACTGATCGCCAACGGTTTGCGTACCACTTCGGTCGCACGGGCTGATCGACGACGCTTCAACAGCTGTCCGTCACTCATCCGGCTTCCCCCAATCCACCCTGCATTTGCGTTGCACTTGTCTGGCTATCGGATCCATGACGTGATCACGGGATGGTCCCGCTATATCCAAGGGCTCCGACGGGCACTACTCAGCACGTAATCGCCAGAACTGTGACGCAGATCACACCTACAATCGCCGCAAGGCGCCCAGAACCACCGGGTCGATCACCTGGCCCGGGACAGCACTCCGCCGCAGATCGAGATCATGAGTCCGCCGAGGTCATCGGGATCTTCCGCCGAAAACGACCGTCACCTGTGCCTCGAGTCACCACGCGATAGTGGCGACCGCCAGGGGGTTGCACGACATGTATCGACCGGCATATGTAGCGCCTCCATCCAGTGGGACGGCAATGGTGCTGTGTCGATGCCGGAAACACGATCATTCCGGCTTGTGACCCATTGCGCTCCATGATCCTTCTCGCCCACCATGCACGATCAATGTGCTCCCGCTGCCGTCTCGCTCCAGGTCGCCGATCGGGCAGCATTTGGGCTTCCGATGCGAGCACCTGGCAGCGGCGACCGTCACGCGGCCTCGCCGTCCATAGGGCCCTTGGTGAGCACGACGCCACTGATCATGAGGTCGATTCGCGTCTCCAGCAGGGGTCGCGGGGTCAGCAGCATCTGCCCCGACGGCTGCCACTTGCGCGCCGTGGCGCCCTCGATGTGCGCGGCGGCACCCCGCTCGTCGCGAACCGAGCTGAGGTCATGGAGGTCAGCGGCGCCCGCGACCTCGAGTCGGGGATCGCAAGCCTCCTCGTGCTCGTCCCCCTCGTCGTCGCCACCCTCGGCGCGGACGGGCTCATCGCTGCCGCTCGGGACGGACGACGGCTGCGCTCGCCGTTCAGCTGCAACGCTCGAGCACGTCGATCCCGCTCCAGACAGAGATCGACACCGACTGTGGTTCAACCTGCTCGACAGCGACCTCGGGCATGCCGACGAGTCGCTGGTCGACGCTCGCCGAGTCGAGCGGTCGACAGGGTCGACCCCACATCACATGGACGGCGTCCGGCGCGTCAGGTGTGCAAGCCGAGCACCGCCTGGGGAGGGAAGGTGGACGACTCGCTTCCGGACGCTCTTCTGAAACATCCTCCGCGCCGGGCTTCTGTCCCGGCCCAGTGCGGAGGGAGGACCGCCACATCGGCTGCGATCAGCGATGGACGCGGTCCAGCGGGAGGTGCAGCACGGGTCCGGCGCCGGACGGCGGGGTGCCGGCGGCGAGGGCCTCGATCTGGGCGGCACTCAACGCCTGGTCGAACATCCACACGTCGTCGACCGCGCCGTCCAGCGGGTTGTTGATGCCGTCGACCCGAGCGCCGACCCTGATGCCGGTGAGTGCGCCGGACGACACCGAGCCCGCCGGCGGTGCGGCCGTTCCACGCGGCTCTCCGTCGACGTAGATCGTGACCGCGTCGTCGCCGCGGGTGAGCGCGACATGGTGCCAGGCGCCGTCGGCGTAGTCGCCCGCCGCGGCCACGAACCTGTTCTCAGCGCCCGTGTTGACGTGACCCCGGATCCGGCCGAGGTCCGGCTCCAGCCTGATCCACCATTTCGGGTCGCTGGCCACGTTGGAGTACGCCCACATGATCGCCTGCTGTCCGGTGCCGTCGCTGCGGAACCAAGCCGCGGCGGTGAACGGGCCGTCGCCGAACTCGACGGCTGCATCGGCTGGGGTCTCGACGTAGTCGCCGGCCAACTCCAGGGCGGAACCCACCATGCCGCCGACTCGCCCGGGCGCTCCGCTGACCACGGCGTCGAGCCCGTTGCCGGACACATCGGGCGTGGTCCTGGGCGGCGGCGAAGGAGCGTCCAGCGCCGGCACGATCACCCGGGCGAAGCTGATCCGCTGGTGGTAGGTCAGCGTCGGGCCTTCGTCCAGCCGGTCGCCGTTCTCGTAGAGCACGCCGAGCCTGCGTGCGTTCCCGTGGTCGTCGATCTGGACCAGGTCGGAGTAGCCCGCCGGGCCTTCGTGGACGACCGGGCCACGCACCCACCCGCCTGCGTCGTCGAAGCTGGACCAGAGGGTCAGGTTCTCGCGCGCCGTCGGGTGCCCGGGCGCGGCGAACACGAGCCGCTCCCACCGGTGGGCGTCGCGCGACAGGCCGAGGATCGAGCCCTGGACGACCGGCGCGACGAGATCCGGAATCTCCTGGTACGGCGCGTCGAACGTCGCCCCGCCGTCGCTGCTGGTGGTGCCGGCCCGGGCGCCGACGCTGGTCCCGTTCTGGTCGCGCGCGTTGAAGTACAGCATGCCGTCGCTCAGTTCCACGACGGTGTTCTCGTTCGGGTTCACCACGCCCTCCGGTGTGGTGTCGACGCCGCCGAGGTGCCAGGTCGTGCCGCCGTCGTCGCTGTACAGCGAGTGAGCGCCCAACAGCCGGTCGTCGGTGCACGAGATGCCGGAGTCCGGCGGCGGCGCGGCCGAGTGGTTGCCCGGGACGACGAGCCGGCCGGCGTGCTCGCCCTGGGTGATCTGGATCCCGTGCCCGGGGCCGCCGACGAAGTGCCGCCAGTCGGCCGGCTTGACGTCGGCGGTGATCTCCACCGGGTCGGACCAGCCGGCGCCGTGGTCGTCGCTGTACAGAACGAACGACCGGCGGGTCTGCTCGGCGTCCGCGCGGCCGCAGCGGATGTCGTCGCCCGACACGTCGCCGCCGGTCCGGGTGACGTTCAGGACGATGCGTCCGGTCCGCTCGTCGAGGATCGGGACAGGGTTGCCGAACTTGTTCGGACCGTCGTCGACGACCACCTGCAACGGTCCCCAGGTCCGGCCGCCGTCACTGGAGCGTTTGAGGACGAGGTCGATGTCGCCGTCGTCGCCCGGGCTGTCGAGGCGGCCTTCGGCGAAGGCGAGCAGCGTCCCGTCGGCGGCCTGGACGACGGCGGGAATGCGGAAGGTGTGGTAGCCGTCCTGGCCCCGGGCGAAGACGGTGGTCTGCTCGACCGCCCGCGCGGGTGGGGCGTCGGCCAGCGCCGGCGACCAGCCGGCGCCGGCCGGTCCGGGCACGGCCGCCATGGCGAGACCGGCCAGACCGGCCAGACCGGTCGCCGCGAGCAGACGGGTGGTGCGACGTGTCGTCGTCGACATCGTGCTCCTTCCTCTCGATGGGTTCGGCAGTGGCTCAGCCGCGCCAGGGAGCGAAGTCCGGATGTGCTGCCGACTCGGTCGCCCGGGCGGCGAACCAGTGGCGGTGCTCGGCATGCCGAGCCGGGTCCCGGGGCGGGACGTTGGGTGCGTCGATGGTCGGTGCGCGTTCGTCGAGATGGACCGGTGGTGGCGTGTCGAAGAGCACCCAGTTCGCCAGCGCGTCGCGCAGCTCGCCGATCAGCTCCTCGCACGCCGGGTCGGCGATGCGGTTGTCCAGCTCGCAGGGATCGGCAGCCAGGTCGTAGAACGCGTCGAGCGCCGGGTCGTCGTAGGCGAGCAGCTTGTGGGTCGCGGTGCGCGCCATGAACGCGGCGGGACCGTGGCGGTTCTCCGCGAACACACACGCCCGTGACTGCGACGGATCGGCCAGGTCCCGTCCTGGGAGTGGGTCGGCCGGCACCAGGCCGGCCGCGGCCAGCACCGTCGGTGCCACGTCGATCAGCGACACGAGCGACGTATCGCGGCGCGAGGCGCGGGTACCGGGGAACTTCACCACCAGCGGCACCTTTGCCAGCGGGTCGTACATCGGCCCGTTCTTCAGCAGCAGGTGGTGGAACCCCAGGTACTCGCCGTGGTCGGACGTGAACACCACGAGCGTGTCGTCGTACAACCCGCGGTCCCGAAGCCGGTCGAGCAGCAGTCCGACCTGGTGATCGAGCTGCCCGATGGTGGCGTAGTAGTGGGCCATCGCCGTGCGCAGTGCCGCCTCGGTGAGACCCTCGTAGCCGAAGTACTCGTTCCCGTACCGCTGGTCCTGGTCCGGTATCGCCTCGGTCCAGCCGGGCAGAACGGTCAGCGCGTCGGGGTCGTAGCGCTCGTCCCACGGCGCGGGCGGGTCGAACGGGTGATGCGGCTTGATGAAGGACACGTGCAGCAGCTGCCCGCCGTCGTCGGTCCATGCGTCGAGTTCGTGCCGGGCCCGCTCGCCGATCCAGGTGGTCGAGTGCCACGCCTCCGGCAGGTCCGACCGGCCGGTGCCGTACGTCGTCCAGTAGGCGGGCGCCGCCGAACCGCGCAGGTGCTCCTCCTGGTCGAGCAGGTCCACCACGGGCGCCAGGCCGGCCGCGCGCAGGTCGCGGTGGTAGTCGTCGTCGTACCGGCCGGGGCCGTGCTGCTCCGCCAGCACCATGCAGTCGTAGCCGACGTCGAGATACGTCGGCGTGAAGTGCATCTTGCCCACCGCCGACGTCCGGTATCCGGCCCTCCGCAACGCGCGGGGGAAGGTGTCGATGCCCGGCGCCAGCGTGCTGCGGTTGGTCCAGCCGCCGTGCTGGTGCACGGTGCGGCCGGACAGCAAGGAGTATCTCGACGGCGTGCACACCGGCAGCGGGCAGAACGCCTCGGTGTACAGCACGCCGTCCGCCGCCAGCGAGTCCAGGGCCGGCGTCTCGACGTCGGGGTTCCCGGCCGCGCCGAAACAGTCCCAGCGAAACTGGTCGGCCTGGATCACCAGGACGTTCGGCCGGCCTGTCATCGGCTCGGCGCGGGGGTGAGAAGCCCGATCGCGTCGAGGCGGTCGCGCAGTTCGGCGACCTCTACCGGGCTTGGCGAGGCCAGTGGTGGCCGGCACGGCCCGCAGTCCGGGCCGACCAGGTTCGCGGCGGCCTTGAACCCGGCGAGCTCGCCGCCGAAGGCGCTGGCCGTGTCGATTGCCGACTGAGCGAGGAACTGGCAGGATCGTGCTTCGCTCAGCTCGCCGCGCTCGACGTGCTCTATCATGCGCAGGAAGACGGGTGCGGCGAAGTTGTAGGCCGAGCCGATGGCGACCCGCGCGCCGATGCCCATCGTCGCTAGGAGCAGCCGGGCACTCCCGACGTACAGCTCGTAGCTGTCCCCCGCCAGGTGCAGGCATCGCTGCAAGTCCGCGAGGTCGTCGTGGGCGAACTTGATCCCGGCGAAGGTGGGGACGCGGTCCCGCGCGCCCGCCAGCACCTCGCTCGCCGGCACTGTCACGCCGGTGACACCGGGGATGTGGTAGTAGATGAACGGGACGTCCGGAGCGGCCTGCGTGAGCCGCGCGACGAAGTCGACGACGGCGGCAGCGTCCGCCGGCCGGTGGAAGTACGGCGGCACGGCCGAGATCGCCTGCGCACCGGCCTGCTGGGCGTGGGCGGCCAGGTCGCGCGCGTCGGCCAGGCTGGTGTGCCCGACGTGCGCGATGACGTCGAACCGGCCGGCCGCGACCTCGCACCACCGCTCCAGCAGGCCCATCCGCTCGGCCGTCGTCATCGACGCCCCCTCACCGGCCGTGCCACCCACGTACACACCACGGCAGCCCCACTGCGCGAGGGCGTCGGCCTGGTCGCCGACGACGTCCAGGGCCAGGCTGCCGTCCGGGCGGAACGGGGTGAAGACGGCCGTCAGCAGGGTCATCGCCGAACTGCCGGCGGCATGGTTCACGGTGGTCAAGGAGGAGCCTCTCTCGCGGAACGGACGGGGTGGAGCTCAGGCGTGGAGGTCGTCGAGCACCAGGAAGTCGCACGGTCGCCGGCCACGCCGGTGACCTCGGCGGTCACGTCTTCGTGGCTCCTTCGGTCAGTCCCGCCACGACGTACCTCTGCAGGAAGATGAACGTCGCGATGACCGGCAACGCGATGACCGCCGACACCGCCATCAGATCGTTCCACCGCACGCCGTAGGCGTTGGTGATCTCCGACAGCACGACCGTGATCGGCTGGATGGCGTCATCGGTGGCCAGAGCCAGGCCGAACACGAACTCTCCCCAGGCGCCCAGGAAGCTGATCACGGTCACGGTGACCATGCCCGGCCGGCTCATCGGCAGGGCGACCCGCCAGAACGCGGTGAACTCGTTGCAGCCGTCGATCTTGGCGGCCTCGACCACCTCCGTCGGCACGCTCAGGTAGTACGGCCGGAGGATCGTGACCGCGAGCGGGATGGCCAGTGCACAGTTCGCGATGATCAGCCCGACGTAGGAGTTCACCAGGCCGGCGCTGCTGAACAGGACGAACATGGGCAGGGCCAGGTTCACCGACGGCACCATCTGCACGATCAAGAACAGCATCAGGATGACCGGCAGTAGCGGGATCTGCAGCCGGGCGAGCCCGTACGCCGCCGGCAGCGCGATCAGCAAGGTGACCAAGGTGGTCCCGATCGCGATGATCCCGCTGTTGACGAGACCGCGAGCGATGTCGGCGTCGGAGAACACCGCGTCCACGTACGACGCGACGGTCGGCGGCAGCGGTACCAGATCCGGCGGCACCGCGAAGATGTCGCCGGCCTCCTTGAACGAGGTGTTGAGCATCCAGTAGACGGGGATCAGGTACACGATCGTGACGACCAGTCCGCTGACGGCCAGCCAGCGGCGCTGGCGTCGTATCCGCGCCGGTACGACGGCGACGGCGCTCATGCCCGCTCCTCCGATCGAATGGCGCGGAAGTACACGAACGACAGCACGATCGGCACGACCATCAGCACGACGGTCGCCACCGCGGCGGTGTCGAACCGCGAGAATGCGAAGGCCTCGTTGTACGCGTACACCGGAAGGGTCTCCGTGGCGCCGCCCGGCCCGCCGCCGGTCATCAGGAAGATCGTGTCGAACGTCTTGAACGTGAAGATGAAGATCAGCAGGATCACGGTCAGGCTGACCGGGCGCAGCAGCGGCAGCGTGAGCCGGCGGAACTGCTGCCACGGCGACGCCCCGTCGATCCTCGCCGCCTCGTACAGCGTCGGTGAGATGCCTTCCATGCCGGCCGAGAGCAGGATCATCGCCAGCGGCCCGAAGCTCCACGCCGTCGCCAGGATCACCGCGATCACCGCCGTGGTGGGCCGGCCCAGCCAGAACACGTCCCCCTCGACCAGCCCGAGCGTGTTCAGAACGGCGTTGAGCAGGCCGTAGCTTCCGTCGAGCAGCCATCGCCAGACGTTGGCGCTCACGACGGTGGGCAGCACCCAGGCGATCAGGACCACCGCGCGGAGGATGTTCCGGCCTCGATAGAACCGTCGGAAGATGAGGGCGAGGCCGAGGCCGAGCAGGAACGTCACCGCCACGGTGCCGAACGCGTAGACGAGCGACACCCGCAACGAGTGCCAGAACTCCGGGCGGCCGAACTGGTCGGCGTAGTTGTCCAGCCCCACGAACGCGGCGCCGCCCTGGGTCACTTCGCGCATACCGACGTCGAAGAAGCTCTGGGTGATGTTGTAGAGCAGCGGGTAGACGACGGTCGCGGCGACGTATATCGCGGCGGGTGCGACGAACAGGAGCCCACGCCAGTTCCGGCGACGCCGGGGCAGCCGGGGCGGCGGCGTGACGGCCGCCGTCCCCGTCCGCTCTTCGGCGATACGTGTCACGACGGTGCTCACGAACCCGCGAGGGCTTCGTCGATACGGACCTGCGCCGTCGCGGCGGCGTCCGCTGCGCTGGCCGAACCGCTGATGGTGGCCTGCAGCGCTTCCTGCACCAGGACCAGCATCTCCTCGGAGTTCGTGGCGACCTGGCCCTCGGGCGCCCAGGCGTTCTCGAGCTGGTCGGCGAACTTCTTCCGGATCGGGTCCTCGACGGCCCCCGGGACGTCGTTGCGCGCAGGGAGCTTGTTGCGCGCGGGAAGGTAGGTCTCGAGGACGTCCGGCTGCTGCAGGTAGGTGATGAGGTCCCAGGCGAGATCCTCGTCGCCGCTGCCCTCGGTGATGGTCAGGTTCTCGGCGGACAGGAACGTCCTGCTCGTCTGGTCGGTGGGAATCGGCGCCACGTCCCAGTTGAGGTCGGGCACCTCCTCGCGCAGGATGTTGACGTACGTCGCCGAGTTGATCATCATCGCGGCCTGCCCGGTGGCGAAGTGGTTCTTGGCGTCGTCCTCGCTCCAGGTCAGGAAGCCCTCGGAAAGACCGCCGTTCTCGACCATCCGCCCGAACGACTCCAGGGCCTCGACACCGGCCTCGTCCCCGAACGTCTCCAGGTCCCCTCCGGCGGCCAGGGCCCGCAGCAGGATGCCGGTCGCGCCCTCAGCACCTTCCCGGCCCGACACCGCGAGGCCGTACTTCGCGCCGTTCTGGGAGAGCGCGGCCGCGGCCTCCTCCATGTCCTCCCACGTCTGCGGCGGTTCGACGCCCGCGGCGGCCAGCAGGTCGGCGTTGTAGTACACGGCGTAGTCGTCGGCGACGTGCGGGATGCCGTAGGTCGCGCCGTCCACCTGGGTGGTCTGCCAGCTCGTCGGGTAGTACGCGTCCTGCTCGCCCCACTCCTCGACCCGATCGGAGAGATCCTGGATGATCTCGGCCTCGGCCATCTGCTGGGTGTCGAACGCGTTGATCAACGCGATGTCGGGCAGCTCGTCGGCTGCTGCCGCCTGCTGCAGGGTGCGGTTGAAGTCCGGGAACGGGACGTGGCGGACGTCGATCTCGACGTCGTTGGCAGCCGCGAACTCGTCGAGCGCGGCTTCGAGCGGCACGTTGTGCGGCTCGCCGTAGTAGTGCATGAACGAGATGACGCCGTCGCCTTCCGCCGTCGCGTCGTCGTCGCCGGAGTCGTCACCTCCACCGCCGAGGCTGCCGCACGCGGTCAGCGACGCCGCGAGTCCGGCGACGAGCGAGACCGTGATGAAACGGGTTCGCGCAGAGGGAGTGATGCGCATGGAGTCGTCCTTCCCTGATGCATGGGCGCTGTCGGCAGCGCCGGTCTCGGTCGTGGACGCCCACGCATCGCGTCGGCCGCCGCGGTCGTCAGCCTGCTAGACATCCTACAGGTTGGTGACCGTAGGATGTGGCTGACGGCACTGTCAAGAGGGCGGACGTAACTTGAGCGAAACAGAGCAGGAGCCGGCGTTCCGGCGCCTGGAGCCGCTTCCCCCGCTGCACAAGACCGTGCAGGAGGAGATCCGGCACTACATCATCAAGCAGGACCTGCGCCCGGGTGACCCACTCAAGCCCGAGGCCGAACTGGCCCGGCTGTTCGGCGTGAGCCGCAACTCCGTCCGCGAGGCGGTCAAGGCGCTGGAGTCCACGGGCGTCCTCGAAACGAGGCGTGGCAGCGGCGTGTACATCAAGGACTTCTCTTTCACGCCGCTGCTGGACAATCTCCCGTACGGCCTGATGCAGGGCCGTCGCGCGCTCGGCGAACTGGTCGCGCTGCGCAAGGCGCTCGAGGCCGGCATGATCGCCGACGCCATGCAGGCGATCACACCCCAGCGCATCGCCGGACTACGCGACGTCCTGGCCGTCATGGGCGAACGAGCCGACCGCGGCGAGGACTTCGCCGACCAGGACCGCGAGTTCCATCGCCTGCTCTTCGCCGACCTCGGCAACGAGATGCTGCTGCAGCTCTTCGACCTGTTCTGGCAGGCATACCACCGCGCCGCTCCCCCGGTTCACGGCCGCGATCCTCGACAGATCCACCGCCTGCACGCCGAGATCATCGAGGCCGTGCTCAGCGGCGACGCCGAACGAGCCCGCGAAGCAGTCCGACAGCACTACGTCGGCATCGAGGAACGAGTGAGCGACAGCGCGCCGTGAGCCACTCACGGGGCCCGTCCCAGGCCGGCGCCATGGGGATCAAGAGCCTCGGCGGCGCTTCTCGAGCCGCTCCTGCTCGTCGAGCGAGCGGTGCTCGGCGTCGACGACGTCGTCGCGAGCACCGTCCGTCGCCAGCACGAGCTCGTCGAGCTTCAGCATCACCGCCCGCAGCTCCCGCGCGCTGGCGTGCTGGATGAAGAACACCATGACGAACGTGACGGCTCCGGTCACACCGAACAAGACGTTCAGCCAGGCCTGCGTGAAGCCGTTGACGAGCGCGACGACCAGCCAGACCACCACGAAACCCGCCGCGAGAACGGCGGCGGCGGCGCCGCCGGCGAGGTCGACCACCGATCGGGCGGCCGCTGACAGGTGGCCCCGCCAGGACTCCGCCAGCCCCGACAGAGCCGGGCGGTCCTCATCGCGGGCCGTCATGTCCCCGCACCGCTCGGTCCTTGGCCGATGTGGAATGCGTCGAGGATCACCTGCCCGAGGCGTGGGGCTCAGGATCGATCGCCGCCTCGTCACCCTCCTCCGGACCCACCTCGCCGGCGCCCACCCGCTCATGGATGTTGTCGATCTTGCGCTCGATCCGCTCCAGATCCTCCGCGTCAGCCTGGAACAACAGATGCTTCGCCGCCAGCAACAGCACCGCCTGGAACACCAGCTGCAGCCACTCGCTCTGCCAGTTCTCGAACGTCGAGGCGAAGAACGACGTCAGATACTCCGACCAGCTGAACGGCTCGCCGTGCACCTGCTGCTCGCTGCGGAACTCCGACAACTGCGTGAAGAACTGCCCCAGCCACGAACCCAGGAACAACAGGATCAGCACATACACCGCACCCCACCGACGCAGATTCCGCATCAGATCCTCCTCCACTCGACCGCAGCGGTACGTACCCCGTCGCGTCAGAGCCCATGCCCGGCCGGCGGAGCGGGTGCCGCCGCAGCGACCAGCACCGGTCACCGGCGACACCGGCGAGCGCACGGACCCAACCGGCCAGGAGTCATGCGCCCGTCCGCGCATCGTGCACGCACTCACGTCTGGGAGCGATCAGCAGCGCAGCCGGCCGAGCACGGATACGTCGATCACTCGGGGGTACAGAGGCCCTGTCGTCACGGTGGGGGGTGTTGTCGATCATGTCCGATCCGGTCGCGGAGCTGAACCGGCTGCTCTACGCGGCCACGCCCACGGAACGCCGCGCCATCCTGCGAGCGGCCCTCCCGTTCCTCACTCGATGGATGGTCGAATCCGTCGACTCCTGCGCCGAAGACCACGATGCGGACGCGCTCCAGTGGCCGCTGACGGTGGCCACCGAACTGCTCGTTCCGCTCGGTGCTGCCGTGCATCGCGTGCTGGCCGAGCCCCCGCCGGTACCGCGGCAGGACCGCCGGGCACCGACCGATCCCGCCTGAGCCACAAGGCCCGCGCCTCATGTGGCCGTGCCGGTGAGCCGTTTCAGTTGCGCAACGGCCTCGGCTCGCACCAGGTCCGACTGGATCTCGATGCGGTTCGGACCGGATCTGCTCGCGAGTTCGGCGACCCCGACCGCTGGAACGGTCCCCGGTTCGCGCGGCGCTCCGTAGCCCACGACGGCGATGCCGGCGATGACCATGGCCGAGAGGCACATCGCGCACGGAGCCGCGTTCGTGTACAGGCGGAACCCTGTCAACGTGACCGTGCCGGCAGCGCGACAGGCCGCCCTGATGGCATTGATCTCTGCGTGGGCGAGCGGATCCCTCCATTCGGCCACCCGGTTGCGTTCACGCACGACGACCACGCCGTGGGCATCGACGACGACGGCGCCGAAGGGCCGGTTGCCCGCAGCAGCGGCCTCTTCGGCGAGCCGCATCGCCTCCCGTACGTGGGATTCCGGTCCCCTGGCCGCAGCGGCACCGTCGCTGTCGCCGTCAGACATTCGGCCTCCCCGCCGTCTGAAGCGTCGAAACATCCGGGGGTGCGCGGCGCGCCGGTCTGCTGACGTCACTCCAGTTTCAGCTGACGCCCGAGGGTGACGTCGGCGACGATACGCGCGGCGACATCGCGGACCTTCGTGTTGGTGCGTTTGCTCATGCGGACCATCGCCTCGAACGCCTCGTCCGGGCTACAGCGGCGAGCAGTCATGATCATGCCCTTGGCGATGTCGATGGTCGGCCTGCTCTGCAGCGCCCGCTGCAGGTGGAGCGCGTTGACCTGCAGCTCGTGCCTGAGCTCGAGCTCGTGAAGGACAGCCGCCATGGCGGCGCCGAGTGTCTCCACACGGGTCGCGAACTCGTGGTCGGACATCGCCGCGGGCGCGTAGACGTTCAGCGTGCCGAAAGGGACCCCGCCGACCGTGAGCGGCGTGGCGACGAGCGCACGAGCCTCCAGGTCCGTGGCGAGCCGGCTCAAGATCGGCCAGCGCGGGTCACTGGCCAGGTCGGCAGCTGTGACCGTGCGCAGCTCGTCCCAGGCCGACTGGCTCGGTCCCTGCGCGGCCATCGTCTGAGCGCCGTCGAGGCTCTGGGCCAGCTTGGTCGTCGTCGCCACCGCATCCGGTTCGGCCGGTGGGCCGAGGGTCACGCTGACCGCTGTATCGTCCCCGAGCGCCACTGCGCAGATATGCGCGGCCGAGTGCAGGATGTCGCGGACGCGGCCGGCATGCAGCGGGAGCTGCGTGAGTTGCACCAGCCCCGTCGCGAGGCGAGTGGTGGACTCCTCGTGACGAGGCAGCATCCCCGCCTCGCCGTCGAGTACCAGCCAGGTGACCTCGGTCTCGCCGGCCGTTCCACTCGCGGTCACCGTCCCGAGCAGCTCGACGGCGATCAGCTCACCTCGGCGGGTTCGGATCCGCACCGACTCCTGGATGAGCTGACCTGGCACGAGCTCGTCGTTGAGCGCCCGACGGACCTGCGACCGGGACTGCGGCTCGATCAATACCTGCAGGGGCTTGCGCAGCAAGCGGTCGATCCGGACGCCCAGCAGGCCGGCCGCCACGGCGTTCACCACGGTGATGAGGCCCTGACCATCGGTGACCACTGCGGCCACCGGTAGCAGGGCGATCAACCGCTCGTACTGCCAGCGGGTGCTTTGCTGCGTGCTGACCAGCCGCTCCAGCTCCTCTTGCTGGGCGCGCACCTCTTCGTCGGCGACCCGGAGCTCCTCGTGGGCCGTTTGCAGGTCGGCCAGGTACTGCAGACGCAGGTCGGGCTGCCCCTCGACGGCAGCTCCGTCGCCTCCCAGCCGGTCGATCTGCGCGCGCAGGCTGGCAAGCTCGCGTTCGAAGAACGTCGGCGGCCCCGTCGCCAGCGTCGGCTGTGCCGTGTCCTCCCCACTCATGGCCGAGTGGGTACCCAGGCCATGGTCCGGCCAAACGAGGGTACGGTGTGGCCAACGGAGCCTACGGAGTCGAGGCGAATTCCGATGATCACCAGCGATGTCGTCGTGGTCGGCGCGTCCGCGGGTGGGGTCGAGGCGCTCAAGGAATTCGCCTCGTCGCTCCCCGCCGACTTTCCGGCGGCGGTCCTCGTGGTACTGCACGTGCCTGCCACCGGAACGAGCGTTCTGCCGCAGATCCTCGATCGCGCCGGGCCGTTGCCCGCCAGGCACGCGCGCAACGGCGACACGCTCGAATCCGGAACGATTCTCGTCGCCCCGCCCGATCACCACCTGGTGGTGTACGACCACGCGGTCACCCTCTCGCGGGGACCGAAGGAGAACGGACACCGGCCCGCCGTCGACGTGCTGTTCCGTACCGCGGCCCGTGTGCTCGGGTCGAGGGTGGCGGGCGTCGTGCTCTCCGGGTCACTCGACGACGGTGCGGCCGGCATGGTCGCCGTCACCCTGCGCGGCGGTCACGGCGTCGTCCAGGATCCCGACGAAGCCCTGCACTCGAGCATGGCGCTGGCCGCCCTCGAGGCTGCTCCCGGATGCCTGAGCCTTCCGGTGGGAAAGATCCCGGCCCACCTCGTGGCGCACTTCGCCGACCGGCCGGTGGCTGCCGAGCCGCCGGCCTCGCCACTCATGGAAGCGGAGAGCGCCATGGCCAAGATCGATATGAAAGCGCTGAACGACCCGGAGCGGCCGGGTCGGGCCTCGGGGTACTCCTGCCCGGACTGCGCCGGATCGCTGTTCGAGATCGAGGAGGGCGGCCTGCGCCGCTTCCGGTGCCGGGTCGGTCATGCCTGGTCTCCGCAGAGCCTGGCCGCGGAACAGTCCGCCTCCCTCGAGGGCGCACTCTGGATGGCGCTGCGCGCGTTGGAGGAGAAGGCAGCGTTCACGCTCGCTTCCAGCCGGCGCGCCCGCGATCAGGGTCGCGAACTCACGGCCGGACGGTTCGAGGACGACGCCGGCGACGTGCAACGCGCCGCCGCGATCGTGAGAGACCTCATCGCCACCTTGGATGTGGGCAGCGCCTACGATGCCCTGGACGCGGCCGAGCAGGCCACCTGATCCGGAAGGATGCGGCCGTGCCCGCAGAGACTGACCCGGCGTTCGAAGCGCTCCTCGGTTTCCTGCGCGACGAACGCGGCTTCGACTTCACCGGCTACAAACGCGCAAGCCTGATGCGCCGCGTGCGCCGGCGGATGGAGTCGGTGGGCATCGACGACTACGAGGAGTACCACGACCATCTGACGGTGCATCCCGAGGAGTTCACCGCACTCTTCAACACCATTCTCATCAACGTCACCAGCTTCTTCCGCGACGCCGACGCCTGGGACCACCTGCGAGAGCGCGTCCTGCCGGATCTGCTGGCCCGCCGCGACGAGCAACCACTGCGGGCGTGGAGCGCGGGCTGTGCCTCCGGCGAGGAGGCCTACACGCTGGCCATGGTCTTCGCCGAGGTGCTGGGCGTCGAGGCGTTCCGGGAGCGAGTCAAGATCTACGCCACAGACGTGGACGAGGAAGCGCTGTCCGTCGCCCGGGCGGCCGCCTACTCCGAGCGCGACGTCCAGAACGTTCCCGAGAAACTGCGCCAGCGGTACTTCGAGCAGCATGGCCAGCGCTACTTGTTCCGCAAGGAGCTGCGCCGCTCGGTGATCTTCGGCCGCAACGACCTCGTCCAGGACGCGCCGATCTCGCACGTCGACGTGCTGGTGTGCCGCAACGCGCTCATGTACTTCACCGCCGACGCCCAGGCCGGCATGTTGCAGCGCATGCACTTCGCGCTGCGACCCGACGGCGTGCTCTTCCTCGGCAAGGCCGAGATGCTGCTCAGCCACGCCGACCTGTTCCGAGCCGTCGACCTGCGTCAGCGGTTCTTCCGCAAGACCATCACGGAGAACCCCGACCGGCGCTTCGTCGCGGCGGCGGCGCACCCACGGGCCAGGAACGGCGAGTCGGCGCAGCTCGGCGCTCTGCGCGACGCCGGCTTCATGTCGTCGGCCGCCGCGCAGCTGGTCCTCGATCCCGAGGGCAGGCTGGCGATGGCCAACAATCGCGCCGGCAACCTGTTCGGCCTCACGTCACGCGACGCCGGACGGCCGATCCAGGACCTCGAGATCTCCTATCGCCCCATCGAACTGCGCAGCCATCTGGACGAGGCAGCCAGCCGGCAACGCCACGTGTGGGTCCGCGACATCACCTGGCACCGTCCCGGCGGCGATGCGCTCTTCATGGAGTTGCAGGTGGTACCGCTGCACGACGAGTCGGGCACCGCCATCGGCACCACCGTCATCTTCCACGACGTCACCCACCACCGCCAGCTGCAGGACGAGCTGTCCGCCTCGACCCGGCGGCTCGAGACGGCATACGAGGAACTGCAGTCCACGAACGAGGAACTCGAGACCACCAATGAGGAGCTCCAGTCGACGGTCGAAGAGCTGGAGACCACCAACGAGGAACTCCAGTCCACGAACGAAGAGCTGGAGACGATGAACGAGGAGCTGCAGTCGATGAACGACGAGCTCCGCGTCACCAATGACGCCCTACGCGAGCAGCAGGATCAGGTCACCCGGCTCAACTTCTTCATGACGTCGGTGCTCAGCAGCATCGACAACGGCGTCGTGGTCGTCGACGGCGCCCTCACGGTGCTCGCATGGAACAGCAAGGCTGCGGACCTCTGGGGAGTCCGGACCGATGAGGCCGTCGGCGTGCCGCTGTTCGCGCTGGACATCGGGTTGCCGCTGGAACAGCTCGTACCGATGCTCAAGCGGCAACTGGTGAACGACGGCGACCACGAGACCATCACGATCGACGCGGTGAATCGCCGCGGCCGGCCGGTCGCCGTCCACGTCACCGCGACCCCGATGCGGCTGGAACCGGACGACACTCCAGGCGCCATTCTGGTGATGGACGTGATCGAGCCCCCCGGCGGCCAGCCGCCGGCGGAGTCCGACAGCCCGCTGGTCGATGGTTTCGGCAACTCATGAGATGGCGTCGATTCCGCGGCGTGCCCCAGGCCCTTCGCGGGTATGGGCGCCCGGACTGACCCGCGTTCAAACCACGTGCCGGGTTCGTCGCTCCACCTTGGGTGAGCCGCACTACCTGGGGCGCGGCTCACCCAAGCCCGGCGCCACGTGCACGCCGATGGCTACACCGGTCGCGCCGAGCTCGTGGCCGACGAAGACCGTGGCGTCGTCGTCGGTGCGACCGTCGTCGGCCAGGACGTCGCCGAGCTCCTGCACGCGGCGACCCTCGCGATCGTCGGCGAGGTCACGATCGACCGGCTCTGGCACGCGGGGCCCGCGTACCCCGCCGTCAGCGAGATCTGGCCGAGACTCCTCGAGACCTACGGCCGGATCGCCGGCCCGGCGGCGGTCGCCACCGCCGAGGCGCACCTCACCGCGTCCTGACACCGGCGTCCGCGTCGGTGAGATCCTCCGGGTTCGGCAGGCCGGAGAGGAACCGGAACGATGCGAGCGTGACCAGCGTCGCCGCACCGCCGGCGATCAGGAACGGGGCACGCAGATCGATCCGGCCCAGGACCCCGCCCACCAGCGATCCGAGGGGCATGGTGCCCCAGAGCAACGTGCGCCAGGTGCCGTGCACACGGCCCAGCAGGCGGCTCGGGATCGCGGCCTGGCGCAGCGACATGACCAGGATGTTCCACACCGTCGTGCCGCCTGCGGAGAGGAGATAGCCGAACGCGACCACGCCGAGCACCGGGACTGCGCCCATCAGGACCAGCGCCGCCAGCGCCACGGTCTGCGCCACGGCCATCACCGGCCCGGCCCGGTACCGCTCCTTCAGCCGGTTGGCGAGCGCGGCGGCGCCGAGGGAGCCCACCGCGCCGGCCAGGATGAACCCGCCGTACCACGCCTCCGGCAGCCCGAGCCGGTTCAGCACGTAGAGCACCATCGTCGCCGTGGCGGCCGAGAACAACAGGGCGATCACCACGCTGATCATCCAGAGCTTGCGCAGCATCGGGTTGCCCATGAGGTAGCGGAACCCGTCGCTGAACTGCCGGTACCAGGCGATGTGTGGTTCGCCGGTCGGGTCCGTGCGGTGAGCGCCCGCGGCCGCGACGGGGAGGAACACGGCCAGGATGCCGGCGACCGCGTACGTCAGGGCGTTGATCCCCAGCGGTATCACCACGGAGACCGCGAACAGCGCCGAGGTCAGCGGGCCGGACAGGAAGCGCTCGACGACGATCTCCCCCGCCTCGACCCGGGAGTTCGCCCGTGGCAGGTCCGGCGTGGCGACGATCGAGGGCAGGACCGCCCGGATCGCGCCGTCGTAGATCGTCTCGAACACCCCGTAGACGAACACGACGACGTAGAGCCACCAGATCGTCAGCCCGTCGGTGGCGAACAGCACCAGCAGGAGCACCGAGAGAAGCGCCCGCGCCCCGTTCGCCAGGGTCATGGCACGTCGCCGGTCGATGCGATCCAGCAGGATCCCGGCCGGGATGGCGAAGATCAGCCACGGCAGCATCGCCACCGCGGCGATGCCGGCGACCAGCAGCGGATCGTCGGTCAGCCGCGCCGCCAGCAACGGAGCCGCGACCCTCGCGATGCCGTCGCCCAGGCTCGAGCTGACGTTCGCCGCCACCACGTTCCTCAACGCCCGCCCGAGCGGCTGCCGCTTGCCCACAGCGGGAGCCTACGGGTCGGACCGCGCACGCCCCGGCGGCGCTCTGCTGCCAGCAGAACCGGCCGCGACCGGGGTCCGTCGGCACGCCTCAGCGCGCGTTCGGTCGCCACCTTGCGGGAGAACCACGTCGCCGAGCCGGCCGACGCGGTCATCCGCGCGGCGGAGGAGCGGCCTCGACAAGGGAATGGCGGCGACTCTCAGGCGTCGTCAGCCGGCACGCCGTTCCCGGCCTCGATCGCGTCGAGGTCTCGGACGGCGTAGCGGTGGTGCTCCCACTCCTCTTCGAGGATGGTGTGCAGGCACGAGAGCGTGGTCTCGGGGTATTCGGGCGCCCACGGATTCCGCCGCGCCGCGGTCAGGTCGTCCGCTGTGACGGCGGCGAGGAAGTCGCGCACCATCGCGACGCGTCCCGCTCGGACCTCGAGGACCTCCGCGAACGACGGCGCGGTCGTCGTGAAGACCGACATGTCGTTCCCGTCGGCTTCGTACTCGGCGTTCGGCCGGCCGATGGGATGGAACGGCTGCTCGATGTCCAGGATCGCCCGTCGCAGCCACGTGTCCGTGGCCATGACGAGGTGGCGCAGCGTCTGCGCGAACGACCACTCCCCCGCAACCGACACATCGGCAGTGCCCGCGGGCATGGTCGCGACGCGATCGAGTGCCGCCGTCCAGGCGCGTTCGATCATGGCCCAGGCGGCACGCAGGCCATCCGGATCCTCGGCGCGCCTGTCGGCGCGGCCGGGAAAGCGGCGGTTGAGCTCGGCCTCGACGAACGGCGCCACGTCCACGCCGTTGACGAGCAGGGAGATCTCGCCGGACAGCAGCCATGGCGCGTCGATATCGGCCCCATCCAGCTCGACGGCGCGCATCACCACACCGGAGAGATCGGTCCGGACGAAACGCGACCCGCTCAGGTTCGCATCGACGAACTCCGTCCCTCGCAGGTCACCGGACCGGGTCGATGCCGTCATGGCAGGAATCCTCGCAGGTGGAACTCAGCCGAACGCGAGGTCATGCCCCAGCGACGATCACCAGGTCGTTGCCCTCGGGGTCGGCGACCCGCCAGCGATCCTCCGACGCGTCGAGGAGCCGGCCACCGGCTGCGACGGTCGTGGCGAGGCGCGTCTGCGCGAGGTCCGAAGGCACCGCGAGCTCGACGTGGATGCGGTTGCGCTGCCGGCGCCGCGCCGTCTCCGACGCATCGATCTCCTGGAACACCAGCTCCGGGTTCAGTCGCCGCGGATCGTGGATGTCGTTGACCCAGGCTCGCCGGTCGTCGGTGTAGCCGAGTGCGGCGGCCCAGAACGCGCGGACGGCGGCGACGTCGGCGGCGTCGAGGAAGAGCTGAGTGAAGCGCGGCAGCCATGGATCCGCAGTGGCCCCGAGCTCGCGGGCAGCGGTCTGGAGGTCCGCGGCGAGATCGGTGAAGTCGAGCTCGAGGCCGTGGGCGTCGTCCACCCACTGGTCCTTGCCACTGTCGATGATCACGAGCCCGGGGCGCAGGTCGACCAGCAACGGGAAGCCGGTGGCGTCGGCCAGCGCCGCTGCCGCGGCGGCCAGGTCACGCTGCTGCGCCGGCGAGGTGACGCGGTAGCACGCCATCGCGCTGAACACTGCCTGCCAGTCGGCCGTGCCGATGCTCTCGCCGAGCGCCGCGCCGGGCACCAGGTCGACCTCGTTGCCGTCGGGGTCGGTGTGACAGACCCCGAACGGTCCCGATGCCTCACCGAGACCCGCCTGCTCGACCGCCGCGGCCGGCCGCACCACGTCGAGGTGGATGCGGTTGCGCAACGGCCGCGGCTCGGTCGACTGCCGGATCCGGATCGCGGGGTCGCGCCGCAACGGGTCCGTCAATCCGCCGTCGTCCCCAGGGGCGTAGTCGAGCGCGCGCTGCCAGAACCGCCTCACCCCAGACGGGTTCGCGGATTCGAACACGACGCTCAGGTGCTGCAGCACGGCAGGGTTCGCGGCAAGTCCGAGGTCCCGTGCGGCCCCCGACACCGCCTCGGCGTGCTCGTCCGAGTCGAGGCGCACCCGCATGCCTGTCGCGCGCAGGTCGACCACGATCTCGGCCGACAGCTCCGCGATGCGCCCGGCCAGCGCAGCCCCCTCGATCAGAGAAGGCACGTCGAACCATGCCGCCGCAACGCCGTCGACCACCCGCCAATCCGTTCCGAGCTCCGTCATGCCCGGCACTGTAGAGCCGATTGCGGACGATCGGTCGACGGTGCCCCGCGCGGTGGTGGGGTTCGAGGGTTGCCGGGCTCCACGAGGCCACTGTTCGCGCGCCGTCACGCCGCCCGCAGGTACAGCACCGCGGGTCCGTCGAACGGCGCGGTGAACGTGACGGGCCCGGGCACGGCGACCTCGACGGCGTCGGCGTCCGCCGCGACACGCCGGCTCACGTCGAACCACTCCGCCCGCCACCGGCCGGGTGCGAGGTCGACGGTGAACGGCGTGCCACCGGACGGTTCGAGCGCGAGGACCTCGCGGCCGGGAGCGACCAGCGCGTATCCGGTCGACGCGGTGTCGGTGCGCGGCTGGGTGTCGGCCAGTGACAGCCGCTCGGCGTAGCGACGGGTGTCGCCCATCGCGTACCGGGCCGCCTCGTAGTACTCGAAGGGCGGGACGCCGGCCTCCGGGTCAGCGGTGCCGGTCGGCTCGAGGCCGCCGATCAGCCCGAAGTCCATGAGGATCGGATGGTGGCCGCGCAGGAACGACTTCCACGCCCACAGCGCGTCGGCGCTTCCGGGGGCGTAGTGGTCGGTGTCGCTGATCACCACCTTGCGGCCGTCGGCGACCGGCGGATCGGCGAACCAGCGCGAGGGCTCCGCGCCCGGGTCCATCGGGTGGCGGCCGTCGGTGAACCGGTCGTCGTCGTAGCCCGGGGAGATCCAGTCGGCCCGGCTGGCGAGGAGCGGTTCGTTGACCCTGGTCTGGTCCCGGACCGGGAACTGCATCGTCATGCCGATCGGGTGCGGGTCGTAGCCGCGGTCGCGCTCGTGCTGCCGGACGACGTCGATCACCCAGTACTGCCAGGCGGTCGAGTCACCCCACGACGGAACCTCCTTCATCCCCAGGTACTCGGCGAACTCCTGGCTCACCGCACCGTCGCCGGTGGACTCGTTGGCCACCTCCCACAGCACGTTCGGCAGGTCGTGCAGCGTGTCGACGACCTCGGTGACGAACGCCCGCTGAATCGCCTCGACGCGCGGGTCGAGCGGCAGCACCTGCAGGTCGTCGATCGACTCCGCGGACACCCCGTTGACGTTGTTGAGGGCGTGGAACGGATGCCCCTCGATGTGGTCCGGCGGCGGGCTCAGGTGCAGGGCCCACCCGTCGAACAGAAGCACGTCGACGTAGACGCCGGCCTCGCCCGCCCGCACGACCCGCTGACGCAGCCGGTCGAAGAACGCCTCGTCGAATCGCTCGAGATCGAACCGCGGTCTGCCGTCCTTGGCGGTGCCCGGCCCGGTGCGGGCCCATGGCTGCGGAGACATGTCGAGGTGGTAGTTGCCGCCGGCCGCCTGCGACCGGAACTGCTCCCAGCGCCACAGCCGGATCAGGTTGTGGCCGCGGTCGGTGAGGAAGCGCAGGTAGGCGTCGAAGTCGATCCGCTCCGGCACGTCGGGGGCCTCGGCGCCGGGACCCATGCCGTCCTGCAGGTTGTTCCAGATGTGCGATCCGGTCAGGTAGACGGCCCGGCCGGTGTCGTCGTCGCGGTGCGCGAAGTAGCGCGGGTTGCGGGCGGACACGACCAGCGGGCCGGGGCCGATCGAGGTGTCGGAGATCATCGATGCTCCTCGGGTCGGGCTCGAGACGGACGCTCGAGGTCGGTGCGATCAGCCTCGGCGTGACAGCGACCCGGAACATCTGCCAGGTGGCCGAACCCCGACGGCAGGTGGCCGACCTCGCCGGCAGGGAGCCGAACCTCGCCGCCCGGTGGCCGACGTGGCCGGCAGGCGGCCGGGCCTGGCAGGATGAGGCCCCGATGACCGAGCAGCCAACGACGCGCCCCTCGGCGGGACGCGGCCTCCCGCGGCCGGCGACGTCGTTCGTCGGGCGCGCCGACGACGTGCGGGTCGTGACCGGCCTGGTCGCGCGCGATCGCCTCGTAACGCTGGCCGGCCCCGGCGGTGCCGGCAAGACGCGGCTGGCGATCGAGGTGGCCCGCGAGCTGACTCCCGCGTTCCCGGACGGCGTCTGGTGGGTCGAGCTGGCCGGCCTGTCCGACGGCTCGGCGGTGGCCGGCGCCGCGGCAGAGGTCACCGGTGCGCTGGTCGATCCCGGGCGCGGTCCGCTCGCCTCCCTCGCGGCGCACCTGGCCGGCCGGCGTGCGCTGCTGTGCCTGGACAACGCCGAGCACCTCGGCCACGAGGTCGCCTCGGTGGCCGATGCCGTCGTGCAGGCCGGCCCGGCCGTCCTGGTCACCAGCCGCGAGCCGTTGCGGCTGGGCGGCGAGCAGGTCTGGCGAGTGCCTCCGCTCGGCGACGAGGAGGCGGTGACGCTGTTCCTCGAGCGGGGAGCGCTGGTCCGCCCGTCGTACCGCCCGGATCCGGCCGGCGCCGCGGCGATCCGCGCGATCGTCCGGCACCTCGACGGGATCCCGCTGGCGCTCGAGCTGGCGGCCGCCTGGCTGGGCACGCTGTCCGCCGAGCAGATCCTCGCGGGCCTGGACGACCGGTTCCGGCTGCTCGTCAGGGGTCCGCGCAACGCGCAACGCCGGCAGCAGACGCTCGCCGCCTCGATCGGCTGGAGCCATGCGCTGCTCGACGAGGTCGACCGGGCGCTGCTGCGGAGGCTGTCGGTGTTCGCGGGGCCGTTCCCCCTGGACGCGGCGACGGCGGTCGGCAACGGCCCGCCGGTCCCGGCCGGTGATGAGCTGGCGTCGCTCGCACGGCTGGTCGACGCGTCGCTCGTGATGACCGAGGAGCACGCCGGAGAAGTGCGCTACCGGCTGCTCGAGACGATCCGGGCGTTCGCCGGCGCCCGGCTCGGGGAGACGGACGAGGACACCGTCGTCCATGGCCGGCACCTGCGGTACTACGCGGGCCTCGTCGAGGCCGCGGACGCCTGGCGCGAGGCCGAGCCCGACCGGTGGCAGGCGACGCTCCAGCGGGAGTACGCCGATTTGCGCGCGGCACTGGGCTGGGCGCTGGACGGCGGTGACCCGGACACGGGGCGGCGCCTGGCGGCATCGATGGCGTGGCTGTGGCACCTGGACCGGCGCGGCACCGAGGGCGTCGCCTACCTTCGCCGGGCCATCGGGCTCGCTCCGGACGAGCGCACGATCGTGCAGGCGCGGCTGCTCACCGGGCTGGCCCTCGTCCTGGACACCGCGGCCCCGCTCGACCTGGAGTACGACGCGGCGACCCGCGCCCTGGAGCTGGCGACGGAGCTCGGTGACGACGACCTTCGCGCGCTGTGCCTCGACCTGGCCGCCGTCGGGGCCTGTTACACCGACTTCGACCAGGCCTGGGAGCTGGCCGAACAGGCCGCCGCCGCGGCCCCGGCCGCCGACGGGCTGGCGGCGCTGAGCAGCCGTGCGGTGCAGGCGCTGGTCCTGCATCACCGCGACCGGCACGCCGAGGCGGACTCCGTCCTCGACGACATCGTCCCGGCGCTGGTCCGTCAGCATCGTGGCATCGCCGCCACGATGCTCGGCTTCCAGGCCACCGGCGCGCTGGCCACCGGTGACGTCGATCGGGCCCGGATGCTGGCCGCCGAAGGGCTGCGCGTCGCCCTGCCGCTCGGCGACATCCTGCGGGTCGGGATGGCCCGCGCGGTCCAGGCCGTCGTGCACATCCGGGCGGGCGATCCGGACGCCGCCGAGGAGGTGCTCGAACCGCTGCTGCGACTGGCCGGAGACGACGACGTGTTCGTCCCGGGCCTGCCGTACGCCCTCGGCCTGCTCGCCGTCCGCCGTGACGACCCGGCCGCCGCGGCCGGCTGGTTCCGCCGGGGCGCGGCCGCCTCCGATCGAGGGGTGGACTCCTGGATCGCGGCGCAGTCGCTCGCCGAGCTCGGCGCCGTCCTGGCGGCGGCCGGGGACGCGGCGGATGCGACCGTCGCGCTGGAGCGTGCGGTGGCCACCGCGTCCCGGCTCGGCATGCCGCGGGTCCGGTCGGTCGCCCGCCTGGCTCAGGCCGAGCTCGCCGCGGCGACCACCGACGGCGCGTCGCAGGCCGTCGAGCTGGCCCACGACGCCCTGACCCACCAGGCCGGACACGGCCTGCGGGCCGGCCTGCCCGACGCGTTGGAGGCCCTGGCCCGGCACGGGTCGGCGATCCGGTCCACGCCCGACGACGTCCGCGTGCTCGGCGCCGCCGACGCGGCCCGCTCGGCCCTCGGCCTGCCGCGGCCCCCGGGTCAGCAGCGGCTGTTCGTCGCCACTCTGGCCGGGCTCCGGGCGACGCTCGGCGCGGACGCCGCCGACACGGCCTGGCGCGAGGGAGCTGGGCTCGGCCTCGACGAGGCGGTCGGCTTCGCCCGCCGCGCTCGTGGCCCGCGCGGCCGGCCGGCGAGCGGCTGGGCCAGCCTCACCCCCACGGAGCTGGAGGTCGTCGCACTGGTGGCCGAGGGCTTCAGCAATCCCGAGATCGCCGCCCGGCTGCTGATGGGCCGGGGCACGGTCAAGACCCACCTGGCGCATGTCTTCAGCAAGCTCGAGGTGGCCAACCGAACCGAGCTGGCGTCCCTGGCCAGCGCCCGAGCACGCGGCTGACCTGCGAGAAGGCGGCCGCCGGTCAGCACGAGAACAACGGCGTGGCCCGCCGGCTCGACCGGAGCGGGCCGGCCGGGCCTATGCTGACTGGTGACGAGGGGTTGTCATGGATGCCGGCTCGACGTGCGCGATCGTCGCCTACCGCGGTGTCTCGGCCGACGAGGCCGAGATCTTCCGGTTCGTGCTGTCCCAGATCCCCGACGTCCGCACCGTCACCGTCGGCTCCGCGCTCGGCCAGGTACCGGGCCCGGGCGGCGTCCAGACCGTCGATGCCACGTTCGACGAGGTCGGCGACCCGGAGATCGTCGCCGTCCCCGGGGGCGTCGGAGCCGACAACCACCCCGAGATCGCCGCCTGGCTGCGCCGCGTGTCACCGCGATGGCTGCTCGCCAGCTCGACGGGGTCCACTCTGCTGGCGTCGGCCGGCCTGCTCGACGACGCCACCGCGGCCACGCACTGGCTGGCCGGCCCGCTCCTCGAGCGCTACGGCGCGCACGCGTCGCACGAGCGGCTGGTCATCGACGGGCCCGTCATCACCTGCTCCGGCGGCCCGGCCGCGTTCCAGGCCGCGCTGATCGTCGCCCGGACCTACGGCGGCACCGACCTCGTCGCCCGCATCGGCGCGACCGCAGTGGCCGCACGCACGGAACGGGTCCGGCCGCCGCACCGGAACCTCTGGGCCCGGCTGACCGGCGCGCTCCGGGGCCGCGAGCCCGCACCGCCGCAGCCGACTTCGCTCGACCGCGCCTTCGGCGACATCGAGACCCTCGACCTCGGGGCGTTCACCGCCCTTCCCGATCGCCGCGACGAGGAGCGCTGAGGCATCCCGTCATGAAGGCCGTCACCGTTCATGATCGCGCCGCCGGGATCGGCGGGCTCGCGCTGACGGACCTGCCCTATCCGCATGCCGCCGAGAACGACGTCGTCGTGCGCGTCCACGCCGCCGGGTTCACGCCCGGAGAGCTGGAGTGGCCCGCCACCTGGACCGACCGCAACGGCCACGACCGGACGCCGAGCGTTCCGGGACACGAGCTCTCGGGCGTCGTCGCGGAACTCGGGTACGGAACCACCGGTCTCACCGTCGGTCAGCGGGTGTTCGGCCTGACCGACTGGGCCCGCGACGGCGCACTGGCGGAGTACACCGCGGTCGAGGCCCGCAACCTCGCCCCGCTGTCCGCCGACATCGACCACACCGTGGCCGCCGCACTGCCGATCTCCGGACTGACGGCGTGGCAGGCCCTGTTCCGCCATGGCCGGCTCGAGGCCGGGCAGAGCGTGCTCGTCCACGGCGCCGCGGGCGGGGTGGGGTCGATCGCGGTGCAACTCGCCCGCGACGCGGGCGCCCGGGTCATCGGTACCGGCCGGGTCCGCGACCGCGACACCGCCCTCGGTCTGGGCGCGGACACGTTCCTGGATCTGCAGTCCGATCGGCTGGAGGACGCCGGCGAGGTCGACCTCGTGTTCGACGTCATCGGCGGCGAGATCCTCGACCGCTCCGCCGCGCTGGTGCGTGCGGGCGGCACCCTCGTCACCATCGCCGAGCCGCCCCGGGTGCGGCCCGGCGACGGCCGGGCCGTCTTCTTCGTCGTCGAGCCGGATCGCCGTCAGCTCGCCGGCCTCGCCCGGCGCGTTCGCGACGGCCGGCTCGCCCCGATCGTCGGCGCCGTGCACACCCTCGCCGAGGCGCCGTCGGCCTTCGATCCCGGCAGCCGGACTCCCGGCAAGACGATCATCCGCGTCGCCTAGCGGCGAGGAGCGACTGCCGCAGCTCGCGCCGGGTGCTGACGCCCACCTTGGCGAAGACCTTGCGCAGGTGCCACTCCACCGTCCGCGGGCTGAGGAACAGCGCGGCGCCGATCTCGGGATTGGTCAGGCCGTCGGCGGCGAGGCGCGCGATATGGGCCTGTTGGTGCGTGAGGTCCGCGGGCGTCGTGTCCACCGGCCGCGGCCGGAGCATCTCACCGGTGGCCGCCAGCTCGCGCCGGGCCCGCTCGGTGAAGACGCCCACCCCCATCGACGACAGGGCGTCGTGGGCGGACCGGAGCTGCGTGCGCGCTTCGGCGCGCCGGTCGACGCCGGCGCGGCGCAGCCACTCGCCGTAACGGAGCCGGGCCCGGGCGTGCTCGACGCGGAGGGTGGTACGGGCCAGCCGCTCGATCGACTCGCGGAAGGCGTCCTCGGCGTCGGCCCCAGCGAGCAGGAGGGCGCGCCGGCCGGCTTCGACGGCGAGGGCCGCCTCGGTGCCGCTGGCCCGGGTGAAGGACGTGAGCTGCTCGAACGCGCTATGAGCGGTGTCGGTGTCGCCGGCTCCGACGGCGGCCTCGACCAGCTCGGCGAGGGCGAACTTGGGCGGGCCCAGCTCCAGCGGCGAGCCGGACGCGAGGCGGGCGGCGCGCTGCGCGTCGTCGTAGCGGCCGAGGGCGTTCGCGCTCACCGCCTGGAACCAGCCGACCATGTTGAGCCCGACCCCCTCGCCGCGTGCCGCGATGTCGCTCAGCAGCCGGCCGAAGCCGCGCTCCGCCGCCGCGGTGTGCCCGCGCATCGCGTCGAGGCAGACGGCGCCGTACGGAAGCATCGTGTTCTGCCCGCCGGTCACGTCGGCCATCCAGTGGCTCTCCGCCACCAGGGCCGCGGCCTCATCCAGGTCGCCGCTGTACAGGTCGTAGATCACCCGGCTGGTGAGCGCGACCGGCAGCACGCTCAGCGCCCCGATGTCGCGGGTGGCCTCGAGATGCCGCCGGGTCAGGACGTCCCAGTTGCCGTCGTCCCAGAGGTCACAGGCCACGCAGGCCGCCAGCCAGGCGAAGCGGACCGCCTCGTCCATCGTCAGCTCGTCGGCGCCGAAGGCGCCCACGGTCGCCAGCAGGCCCGGCGCCGCGACGGCATGGCCGTCGGTGAACAGCACGGCGATGCCCTGGAGAAGACGATCCGGCCTGGCCGGCGACGGCGGCAGCGTCAGCCCGCGCATCGCGGCCGCCACCTGGCCCATCCCGAAGCCGGCCCCGGAGTCGCTCCCGGCGGCCAGCCGGCCGGCGAACATGGCCGCGGCGAACGCGTCGAGGTAGGTCTCGCGTGCGAGCGACGGGTCGGACGCCTCCAGCCGCGCGGCGGCGGCGAGCAGCAGCGGGAGCGCGGTGTTCCCGTGCTCGGAGTAGGCGGAGATCTGCGCGGCCAGCAACTGGACCTGCGCCTGCTCGGGCTCCCGCAACGGCCCGGCCTGCGCCGCGGCCAGCAGCGTCTGCGCCTCGCCGAAGGCGCCGGCGGTCACCTTCGCCCGGGCCGCCGCCAGCGACCGGCGGGCCGCGCGTGCCGGATCGGGCGTCAGTGTCGCGGCCGCCTCCAGGAACGCCGCGGCCGCCGCGGCGCCACCGCGGCCGAGCGCCCGATCAGCCGACTCCTCCAGCTCCGCCGCGACCGCCTCGTGCGGACCCTCGGCCGCACGGGCCCGGTGCCACGCCCGCCGGTCCGGGTCCTCGGCCGGGTCGGTGACCTCGGCGAGCGCGCCGTGCGCGGCCCGCCGCGACAGCGGAGACGCGGCCCGGTACACGGCCGAGCGGACGAGGGGGTGCCGGAACACCACCCGGTGCTGCAGGTCGAGCAGCCCGCCGGTCTCCGCAAGTGCCCCCTCCCCGAGGCCCAGCCGCTCCGCCGCCTGCCATAGCAGCCGGACGTCGCCGACCGGCTCGGCGGCGGCCAGCACCACCAGCTGCCTCGACTCGGCCGGCAGCGCCTCCAGCCGGCGCAGGAACCCCTGCTCGAGGCGGCCCGTCAGGGTCGGGTCGAGAGCCGGAACGGCATCGGGCCCGAAGGACAGCGCGGCCGACGACACCTGGAGCGGCAGCTCGATCAGGGCCAGCGGATTTCCGTGCGCCTCGGCCAGGACGCGGTCGCGCACCCGCACGTCGAGCCGGCCGGCCACCGTCGTCTCGAGGAGCGCCGCCGCATCGCGGCCGCTGAGCCCGCCCAGCACCAGGTCCGGCAGCCCCGCGAACGTGGCCGGCGACCCGACGGTGTCGCGGGTCGCGAAGACGAGCGCCACTCGCTCCGCATGCAGCCGGCGGGCGACGAACTCCAGGGTCTGCGCCGACGCCTGGTCCAGCCAGTGGGCGTCGTCGACGACGCAGATCAGCGGCTGTTCCTCGGCGGCCTCCGAGAGCAGGCTCAGCACCGCGAGCCCGACCACGAACCGATCCGGCGGCGGGCCGGGCCGCAGCGCGAACGTCGTGCCCAGGGCCGCCCGCTGCGGCGCCGGCAGCCTGTCGAGCCCGGACAGGAAGGGGCGGCAGAGCTGGTGCAGGCCCGCGAAGGCCAGCTCGAACTCCGACTCGACTCCGGCCGCCTGCCCCAGCCGGCACCCGTCGGCCTGGTCGGTCAGCTGATCGAGCAGGGCGGTCTTGCCGATGCCGGCCTCGCCGCGCAGGACCAGAACCTGGCCGCGCCCCGCCTTGACGTCGGTGACGAGGGCGCTCAGGACCTCGCGCTCACGGTCGCGTCCGATCAATGCTCGCTGAGAGGACATGCGGTCTCCTGTCCTAGCTCGGCGACGAGAGCGTCGGCCCGCGGACGTCGCGCAGCTCCCGGCGCGCGGAGATCCCGAGCTTCGCGAACACCTTGCGCAGGTGCCACTCCACGGTGCGCGGGCTGATGAACAGCTCCGCCCCGATCTCCGGGTTGGTCAGCCCTTCGGCCGCGAGCCGGGCGATGTGCAACTCCTGCGCGGTGAGGTCGTGCCTGGTGTCGTCGCTGCGCTTGCGGACGGTCTCGCCGGTGGCCGAGAGCTCACGGTGGGCACGCCCGGCGAACGCCTCGACTCCCATCGCCGTCAGCGCGTCGTACGCGGTGCGCAGCTGGTCGCGTGCCTCGAGCCGGCGGCCCGCGCGCCGCAGCCACTCGCCGTAGAGCAGCTGCGCCCGGGCCAGCTCCGTACGAACGGCGGTGCGCCCGAGCCGGTCGATCGCCTCGCGGTACCGGTCCTCGGCCGCACCACCGTCCAGCAGCTGCGCCTCGGATCGCGCCGCCACGCCCAGCGCCCAGTCGGTGCCGCTGGCGCGGGTCATCTCGGTGAGCTGCCCGACGGCGGCGGCCGCGGTCTCGCGCTCCCCGGCCCGGACGGCGGCCTCGATCAGCTCGGCCAGCCCCCAGGTCCCCACCGCCATCTCCTCGGGGTGGGCGGCGGCCAGCCGGCCGTCCTGGCAGGCCTCGCGGTAGCGGCCCAGTCCGTTGCAGAGCATCGCCTGGGCCCAGTGCACCAGGGAGACGCCGATGCCGGCGCCGCGGGCGGTCGATTCCTTCAGCGCCGCGGCCAGCAGCGGGGCCGCCTCCTCCTCGCGGCCGCGGAACGCGGCGAGGCCGACGGCGCCGTACGGCGGCAGCGGTGCCTCGACCGCCTCGGTGACGGCGCCGATCTCCTCGACCAGCGCCGCGGCGGCGGCGAGGTCGCCGGCGAACAGGTCCACGAAGACCCGCGTGTTCAGCGCCAGCGGCAGCGCGCTGAGCGCTCCGGCCTCGCGGACGAGCCGCAGGTGGCGGTCGGTCATGCGGTCCCAGGCGCGCTCGTCCCACAGGTCGTTGCCCACGACGGCGGCGAGCCACAGGAACCGCACTCCCTCCTCCAGCGAGAGGTCGCTGTCGTCGAACGCGGCCGCGGCGCGCGCGAGCGACGGCACGGCGGCCACGTACCCGTCGGCGTACAGCGCCGCCATGGCCTGCAGCAGCAGGTCGCCGGGACGCGGCCGGGCCGGCATCCGCGCGCGTCGCGCGGCCCGCGCCACCTCGGCCGCTCCCCCGCCGGGCGCGAGCCGGCCGGCGAACAGCGCGGCGGTCAACGCGTCCAGGTGGCAGTCGAGCGCGAGCTCGAGATCGAGCGGCTCCAGCCGGCGCGCGGCGGCCACCAGGAGCGGCAGTGCCTCGTTGCCCCGCTCGGAGGCGAACTCGAGCTGGGCCCGCAGGACGTCGAGGCGGGCCCGCTGCAGTGCCGTCGGCGGCTCGTACGCGGTCACCGTCAGCAGGTCCCGTGCGGCGTCGAAGCTGCCCGCGTTCATCAGCGCCCGGGCCGCGTCCAGCTCGCGCCGGACCCGGACCGCGGCGTCCGGCGTCAACACCGCCGCCCGCTCCAGGAACGCCGCCGCGGCGGCCAGCCCGCCGTGGGCCAGCGCGTCACCCGCGCAGCGCTCCAGCTCCGCGGCCACCGCCTCGTCGGGACCGGTGGCCGCCTGGGCACGGTGCCAGGCCCGCCGGTCCGGGTCCTGCTCCGGGTCCGTGGCGTCGGCGAGCGCCCGGTGCGCCGCCCGCCGCGCGGACGCCGTCGCCGACCGATACGCCACCGAGCGCACCAGCGGATGCCGGAACCGCACCGTGTCGCGCAGCTCCATCAGCCCCGCCTCCTGGGCCGGGCCGGCGGCGCCGGGTCCCACGCCGAGCGACTCCGCCGCTCGCCACAGCAGCGCGACGTCGCCCAGCGGCTCCGCGGCGGCGACGGCCAGCAGCAGCCGGCACGGATCCGGCAGCAGCCCGAGCCGGCGCCGGAAGCCCTCCTCCATGCGCCCGATCAGCGTCGCGACATCGCCCGGCTGCGGACCGAACGCCAGTTCCGCCGCCGAGTACAGCCGCGGCAGCTCCAGCAGCGCGAGCGGGTTGCCGTGCGTCTCGGCCAGGATCCGGTGCCGCACCCTCGGGTCCAGCGCGCCAGTCACGGCGAAGGCCAGCAGCTCACCGGCCTCGCCGTCGGGCAGTCCCCGGACGGCCAGCCGCGGCAGGCCGGCCCAGGGCCGCTCGGCCGTCCCCGTCCGGACGGCGACGACGAGCGCGACGGACTCCGCCGCCAGCCGCCGGGCCACGAAGGTGAGGGCCTGGACCGAGGCCTGGTCCAGCCATTGGGCGTCGTCGACCAGGCAGACCAGGGGCTGCTCCCGGGCAGCGTCGGCGAGCAGCGACAGCGCCGCGAGCCCGATGAGGAAGCGGTCCGGCGGCCCGCCGGAACGCAGCCCGAACGCGGTGCCCAGGGCGTGCGCCTGCGGCTCGGGCAGCCGGTCGAGCCCGTCGAGCAGCGGCCGGCACAGCTCGTGCAGGCCGGCGAAGGCGAGCTCCATCTGCGACTCGACGCCGGCCGCCCGGACCACCCGGCAGCCCGGGGCGTCGGCCAGCACACCCAGGAGCGCCGACTTGCCGATGCCGGGCTCGCCGTGCACGACGAGCGCAGCGCTTCGTCCCGCACGGGCGGCGTGCACCAGGCCCTCCAGGACCTCGCGCTCCTGCCGCCGTCCGCGCAGGCTGGGCGCTCGACCCTGCGGACCCCAGGACACGATCCCTCCACGAGACTGTGTACACGGTCCCACCGGGGATCGCGCCCACACAATGCCCCCGAGGGGTTCGGCTCACGAGTCCGCGAAGAAGTCGCGGCGCCATGCTGCCCGGCGCGCGCACGCCTTCACCCGCCGGAGCACCTCGCGGTCGGCTCCCGCGAGCCGGGCGGCGACGTCCTCGACCGCCGCGGTCTCGTGCGCGGTGAAGCGCAGGTCGCAGGCGTGCACGAACTCACGCCCCGCACCGTCGGCCCGGCCCCGGACCGAGGCGATGCTGACGGCGGGCGCCCGCGCGATCCGTGCCAGCACGGCGAGCCAGGCCGGCCACCCGGCCGGGCCGGCCAGGTAGACGCGGGGGTCGGCGCTGTCGAAGACGACCACGTTCAGGTCCGGGTCGGCCTCGATCAGGACGGCCAGCTCGGCCAGCTCGGCGATCATGCTCGCGGTCACCGTGTTCGACGGTGGATGGTCGAACGTCACCCGGCAGCAGCCGGTGCTGGGCCGCTCGACCCGCAGGCTGGTCCACGACGACGGCGGATGCCGGCCGTTCGGGGACGGGTCACCGCGGAGCACGCTCACCACCACAGCGTGGCCGCGGGCGCCCGCCGTCGCGCCCGTGGAATGCCCTGGCCGCACCCGGGGGACCAGGGGCCGGGCCAGGGTCCTCCACAGGGGCGACGTGCGGGGCGGACGAGCAGGGTGTGGGTGTCCCGATTCCCGTGACCTGCGCTCAGGAGGCGTCATGAGCACCATCGCCGACAACCCGTCCGACATCCGGCCGTTCCGGATCGAGATCCCCGAGGAGCAGATCGACGACCTGCGCCGGCGCATCGCGGCGACGCGCTGGCCCACCGGCGAGCTCGTCGCCGACCGGTCGCAGGGCGTGCAGCTCTCGACCCTGCAGGAGCTGGCCCGCTATTGGGCGAACGAGTACGACCTCGGCCGGCTCGAGCAGCGGCTGAACGCGCTGCCGCAGTTCACGACCGAGATCGACGGCGTCGACATCCACTTCGTCCACGTGCGGTCGCCGCACGAGGACGCGATGCCACTGATCATGACTCACGGCTGGCCCGGCTCGGTCGTCGAGCTGCTGGAGACCGTCGGACCGCTGACCGACCCGACCGCGCACGGAGGCCGGGCCGAGGACGCCTTCCACCTCGTGCTGCCGTCGCTGCCCGGCTACGGCTTCTCGGGCGAGCCCACCGACCGCGGCTGGGAGAACGGCCGGATCGCCGCCGCGTGGGCGACCCTGATGGAGCGGCTCGGCTACAGCCGCTACGTCGCCCAGGGCGGCGACGTGGGCGCCGCCGTCACCGACGCGATGGGTCGCCAGGCGCCCGCGGGACTACTCGGGATCCACATCAACCTGCTCGCCCTGGCCATCGCACTCAAGGACGTGCTGCCGGCGGAGACCGAGCCGGAGCGCGCCGCGCACGCCGCCCTGGCCACCTTCACCACGGACGGGTTCGGCTACTTCCTGGAGCAGACCACCCGGCCGCAGACGATCGGGTACTCGCTGCTGGACAGCCCCATCGGCCTGGCGGCCTGGATGCTCGACCACGACACCGACAGCTACTACAAGATCTCCCGCGCCTTCGTGGACAAGGAGCCGGCCGGCCACCTCACCCGCGACACCGTCCTCGACAACATCACGCTGTACTGGCTGACCGCCACCGGCGCCTCGGCGGCCCGGTGGTACTGGGAGTTCGGCCGGTTCCTGGCGGCCACGGCCGGCCAGGCGCCGCCGCCGGTCCAGGTGCCGGTGGGATTCACGGCGTTCCCGGGCGAGTTGTGGAACGCGCCGCGCAGCTGGGCCGAGACCGCCTACCCGGGCATCGCGTACTTCCACGAGGCCGACCGGGGCGGCCACTTCGCCGCCTGGGAGGAGCCGGAGGTCTTCGTCGACGAGGTGCGGGCGGCGTTCAGGGCGTCGCGCGCGGCAGGGTGATCGTCGCCGTCGTCCCCGTGGGGCCGCTGTCGATGCGGACCTGACCGTGCTGGGCGTCGACGAGGGCACGCACGACCGCCAGCCCCAGGCCTGACGTGCGGCTGGACCCGGTGGCGCGGGTGGTGGCGAACGGCTCGAACAGGTCCGCGAGCACCTCCGGGTCGATGCCGGGACCGTCGTCGGCCACGGTGAGGACGATCGTGTCGTCGTCGCCGCCGCGGGCGCTGACTCGCGCGCGGGTGCCGGGCGGGTTGTGCTCGACGGCGTTCGCGATGAGGTTGGCGAGGCACTGCTCGAGCCGGATCTGGTCGCCGAGGAGCACGTCGGGCGGCGGCGGCTCGACGGTGACGGCGGCGGCGTGCGGCAGGGCGTCCGAGCGGGCCTGCACGGCGCTGAACAGGTCGGGCAGGAACACCAGCTCGCGCCGCACGTCGATCTCGTCGCGGCCGCGGACGATGGCGGTGAGGTCCTCGAGCACGCGGCGCAGCCGGTCGAGCTCGTGCCGCACGATCGCCGCGTCGGCGGTGCCGAGCAGCTCGAGGTGGCCCTCGGCCACCGCCAGCGGCGTGCGTACCTCGTGCGAGATCGCGGCCAGGTAGCGACGCCGGCTGATGTCGCCCTGCTCGATCCGGGCGAGCATCTGGTTCAGCTCGGTGGCCAGCTCGGCGATCTCGTCCTCGGTGGCCGGCACCGGGACGCGGCTGGTGAGGTCGGCGGGCGAGATGGCCTTCGCCGCCGCGGAGACGTCGCGGACCGGGCGCAGCGTGCGGCGCACGACCAGCCAGAGGACCAGTCCACCGCCGGTGAGGGCGACGGCTCCCGCCACCGCCGCCCCGCGCAACACCGTGGCGGCGGTGTCGGTGGCGGGCGCGAGTGGTGCGGCGACGGTGACGGTGGCGGCGCCGGTTCCGGCCTCGTCGAGGACGGTCGCGTCGAGGACCCGCAGCGGGCCGGCCGCCGTGTCGAGCGAGCGGATGGTCCCCGGCTCGGTGGGCGGCGCATCGCGGCCGTACATGAGGGTGGCCACCCGGGACGGCCCGCCGGTGCTCTGCAACCGAGCGCCGTTCACCGTCACCAGCGACACGTGGCGGGCGCCGCTGGGACGCAGTGCCAGCGCCTGCCGGGCGGCCCTTTCGGCCTCCGGCCCGGACACAGTGCCGCCGGGCCCGGCCGCGGAGGAGAGCTGGTCGTCCAGCGCCGAGCCGAGTTGCGTCGCCTCGTCCTGCAGCAGGGCGTCGATGTCGGTGCGGCCGGACACCCGCACCATCTCATAGGTCAGCGCCGCCACCCCGCCGATCACCAGCGCCATCACCGCCAGCGACCGGACGACGACACGGCCGGTGAGGCTCACTCGAGCTCGGTTCCCGTCCCGAGCCGGTAGCCGGCGCCGCGGATCGTCTGGATGAGGTCGCCGCCGAGCTTGCGGCGCAGCTGGCTGATGTAGACCTCGACGACGTTCGACGCGCCCTCGAAGTCGTAGCCCCACACCCGGTCCAGCAGTTGCGTCTGCGAGAACACCTGTCCCGGGTGGCGGATGAGCACCTCGAGGAGGGCGAACTCGCGGGCGGTCAGCGTGATCGTGCGGCCGTCGACCGACGCGGTGTGCGCGCCGAGGTGCAGCATCAGCGGCCCGACCGCCAGCACGTCGCCGCGCCCCTGGTCGCCAGAGCGCAGGCGGGCCCGGATGCGGGCCAGCAGCTCGCTCATGCTGAACGGCTTGACCATGTAGTCGTCGGCACCGGCGTCGAGGTTGGCCACGCGGTCGCTCACGGAGTCGCGAGCGGTGAGCACGATGACCGGCACCGACGGGCGGCGCAGGCGCAGGCGGCGCAGCACCTCCTCGCCCGGGATCCCCGGCAGCCCGAGGTCGAGTACGACGATCTCGACCTCGGAGGACAGCGCCATGACCAGGCCGTCGATGCCGTCGTCGGCGACGATGACCTGGTAGCCGGCGCTCTCGAGGCCGCGGCGGACGAACGCGACGATGCCCGCCGCGTCCTCGACCAGCAGAATGGCCAACCTCGCCTCATCTTTCGTCCGCAGTGGCGTCCAGCGTCGCGACCCTGGCTGAAGGCTCGATGAGGACAACCTGAAGACGGCTCTCAGGTCGTCCTCATGTCCGCATCATGGTGCCGGTGGATGGTCGATACGCCAACCAGTTTCCAGCATGGGACCACAATGCGCGTTCGATCGCTGCTCGTCGCCACCGGGCTCGGCGCCGCCGGACTCGGCGGTGCCGGCATGGTGGGCGGGCTTCTCATGGACGACCCCGACCGGACGTTCGAGCCCATCCGGGTGGGCGTGTCCGTCAGCGGGACGACGGCCACGCCGCCGGCCGAGGTGCCGGGGTCGCAGGCGGTCCAGGGCCTGGAGCAGCTGGTGGGCGAGCTGCGTCCCGGCGACGAGGCGGACGACTGGTACGTCGCCGGCGTCGAGGTCGACTTCGGGCCTGAGGCCTGGCTGTTCTCCGGCCCCGCCGTCGACGACTTCGACCGCGACGGCCGGACCGAGCCGGTCCTGACCGAGCTGCACGACCTCGACGGCACCGAGGTGACGCTCGGGGTCCGCTACGAGCCCGACGACGAGCGCGACGACGCCGACGTGTTCACCGTCAACGGCGTCACCTACCGCGACGCCACCGGGGACACGCCCTGGCAGACCGACATCCAGTCGCTGGTCGACCACGTGACGATCTCCACCACGGCCGCCCTCGCCGTGGGTGAGGGCGCCCGCGTCGTCGAGGTCGAGTGGAACACCGAGGACGGCTGGGGCGGCTGGGAGGTCGACGTCGTCAGCCGCGACGGCGCCGAGTTCGACGTCTTCCTCGACGCCACCGGCGCCGTCGTCGACATGCACCCCGGCGGCTGACCACGCCGGCGGACCGCCCTCCCGTTCCCGGCGACGGTCACCCGATCGCGGGCGGTGAGGCCGGTGTTCCGGCGCAGCTCGCGCTCTTCGTCACGGCAGCCGCGCTGCGGCGCGCCTGGTCCGGCCCCTGCCGGTCAGGAGCGGCGCCCCGCTCGCGCGTCGCGGGCGGTGAGTGCCGCCTCGACGGCGTCGGCGAGGTGCTCGTGGTAGGCCGGCCGGTCCTCGGCCTGCCTGCGCAGGAGCCGCCGCAGCGCGCGGCCGGCGCCGGTGACGTGGACGCTCGTCCCGTGCCGTTCGGCCTCGGCGTGGGCGGCGGTCAGCGCGCGCAGCACCGCCGGCGCCGGGAGCCGCGCCCGCGACAGCTCGACGACGACATGGTCGGCGGCCACCAGGCCGGCAAGGGCGGGCGCGAACGCCGCCAGGTCGGCGGCCTCGAAGGTGCCGCTGAGGCGCACGATCACGCAGCCGCCGAGCCGCTGCGTGGAGACGGATCCGGCGGACGGCCCGGCCTGGGACGGGTCGACAGGTGGGGAGACTGTCACTCCAGACCTGTTCCCCGCGCCGGCGGATCCATGCCGCGGGGTCGGTTCTCGTCGCGGGCCAGGATGGTCTCGAAGCCCGCGATCAGCGCCGTCACCGTGACCTCGATGCGGCTCTCGACGGTCACCGGTCCGTCGGCGAGCGCCGCGGCGACGACCGGGAGCCCGTCGGCGGCGATGAGGACGGCGTCGGGCGGCGTCGCCGCGGCGCCGTCGGCGGCGAGGTGCTGGCCGACGACGGCCGAGGCCACGGCGTAGATCAGGTGCAACGCCGTCCGGGGCGCGAATCCGGCGTCGCGCAGGACGCGGAGCAGGCTCTCGAGGACGACCAGGGTCGCCGGGGTGACGGCCGGCCGGGTCGCGAAGAGGATGACGGCGCCGGGGTGCCGGTTCAGGCCGCGGTGCAGCTCGTCGGCATGGGCGGCGACGACCTCCTGCCAGGACGCGCCCGCGCGCGGCGGCCGCAGCGACTCGGCGAGGACGTGCTCGACGATGGCGTCCTCGAGCCCCTGCTTGTTCCGGACGTGGTGATAGAGCGTCATCGCCTCGACGCCCAGCTCGGCGGCCAGCTTGCGCATCGACAGCGACGCGACGCCGTCGCGGTCGGCCAGCCGGACCGCCGCCTCGAGCACATGGCCGCGGGTGAGCCCCGCATGCCTGCCCTGCACCCGCGCCTTGCCCACGCGAGACCTCCTTGCATCACTTACGACGTAAGACTATCATCGACGGCATGACATACACCGTAAGAGATGGGAGCCCGCCGTGACAGTGCAAACCGGAACTCGCACGACCCGGCCGCGCACCACGCGCGCCCTGCAGGCGGGCGTGGTCCTCCAGGTGGTCTGCCTCCTGCTGCCGCTCCTCGACCTCTGGATCTTCGGCACGATCGAGCGGCACGTCGAGGCCGCCTACCCCGAGTGGGGGCCCGACGACGTCGCCGTCGACCGCAACGCGATCGCGATCACCCTGGCCGTGGTCGGCGTCCTCGGCCTGCCAGGCTGGGCCGGCGCGCTCTGGGCGACCCGGCGGAACACGGGCCTGCGCGCTACAGTGACGACGCTCTTCGCGCTCGGCATGGTGACGCTGCTCTCCGTCGCCGCGATGGGCGGCGAGCCCTACGACCGGTACGTGCCGCTCTGGCTGGGCACCACCACGCTGCTCCTGCTCGCCGTGCCCGGCGTCGCGGCTGTCGTAGCCGTGTTCCGCGAGGCGGGCGACCGCCGCTGAAAGGAGACCAAGGATGCCGACCTATCTGGTCACGCAGGCGCTGACCGGCCCGCAGTGGGACCCCGGCACGCCATTGGAGGAGCAGACGGACTGGGCGGCGCACCTCGACTTCGTGACCGGGCTCGCCGAGCGGGGCGTCATGCTGCTCGCGGGGCCGCTGGCCGGCGGCCGGCTCATCCTGCAGGTCGTCGAGGCCGAGTCCGAGGACGCCGTCCGCGCGATCGTCGGCGCCGACCCGTGGAACGACAGCCACCTGCGCACCACCTCGGTGCAGGAGTGGATCCTGCGGGTCGACCACCGCCGCACGTCGTCGGCCTGACGGCCTCAGCCCTCGGCTGCGGGCTCCACCCGCGCGCGAGCCCCGGCCGACGCCGTCGCCCCTGCCGTGGCCGCAGCTGACGCCGTCGCCGTCACGACCGCCGCCGCCGGTCCGCGGTCCTTCGCCGGGCCGTACAGGGCGCGGCCGGGCCGCGCGCCGGTGAGGGCGCCGTCGCGCAGCACCGCCGTCCCCGACACGAAGACGTCGTCGACACCCTCGGCGAACTGACGAGGGCGCTCGAAGGTGGCCGGGGCGAGGCTGCGCTCGAGCGAGAAGACGATGACGTCGGCCACCGCGCCGTCGCGCAGGACTCCGCGATCGGGCAGGCCGAGGCGCTGGGCGGGGAACGACGACATCTTGCGGATCGCCTCGGGCAGGCTGAGCAGCCGCTCCTCGCGAACGAAGTCGGCCAGGACCCGGGTGAAGCAGCCGTAGGCGCGCGGGCTCGGGGCCAGGCCGATGAAGACGGAGTCGCTGGCGATCATGCCGAGCGGGTGGCAGACGAACTTCCACAGCGTCATCGCGTGCGGGCTGGGCCGCGTGAACGTGGCGCCCGGGTTGGCCGCCACGAGGCCGCAGACGGCAGCGCCGAGCGAGCTGCCCAGCGTGCTGACGACCTCGCTCAGGTACCAGCCCTCGAAGCGGTCCCACTCGGGGCTGGTCAGGTAGCCCAGCCGTAGGTCGGAGAACGGAGCGCTGGCGACGTACTGCCGGGCCGCACCGCTGGCTTCGATCTCGGCGGCGATGCGGTCACGGGTCCCGCCGTCGGCGAGCCGTTCGCGGAGCCTGTCGGGGCCGCCCTCCTGCGCCCAGAGCGGCAGCAGCCGGCTCAGCCGGGTGCCGCCCCACTCGTAGGTGTAGGTGTCGAAGGTGACGTCGAGGCCGGCGTCGCGCTCGTCCTGCAGCAGGTCGAGCATGCGCTGCGCCCCGCCGGCGTACGACGCGCGGGCGGACCGAGAGAAGTGCGTGACCTGCAGCGGAGCGCCCGACCGGCGGGCGATGTCGACCGCCTCGCGGAACGGGTCGAGGTAGGTGTCGCCCAGGCCGTAGCGGACGTGGGTGTGGTACATCCCGCCCAGCTCGGCCGCCTCGGCCGCCAGCGCGACCAGCTCGTCGGTCGTGGCGTGCGCGCCGGGCGGGTAGTCCAGGCCGGTCGACAGCCCGAAGGCGCCGTCGTACATCGCCTCGCGGACCTGGGCCCGCATGCGGTCGAGTGCGGCGCCGTCGGCGACGCCCGGCTCCCAGCCCAGCGCGTTGACCCGCAGCGCCGTGTTGCCGACCATCGTCGCGACGTTGACGGCGACGGCGCGGTCGTAGGTGGCGAGCTGGTCGGCGATGGAGCGCCAGCCCAGCGGCTCGGCGGGGAGCCCGGCGATGCCGGCGTTCTGCTCCGCGAACGCGCTCAGGTCGGCCGGCCGGTCGTACGGCGCGTAGGAGAGGCCGTCGACGCCGATGACCTCGGTGGTGACGCCTTGGCGGATCTTCATCTCCAGGTCGGGGTCGCCGAGGAGCACGAGGTCGGAGTGGCTGTGCAGGTCGATGAGGCCGGGCGCGACGAGGCGGCCGGTGGCGTCGACGCGCTCGCGGGCCGGCACGTGCTCCGTCGAGCCGCGCAGCAGCGTCACCCTGCCGTCCCGGAAGCCGACGGCGGCCGTGAAGGCCGGGTTGCCGGTGCCGTCGACGACGGTGCCGTGCTCGATGAGCACGTCGAAGGGGGCGCTCACCGGGTGCCGCCCAGGTCCAGGACGAAGCGGGGCTCGGAGCGGTCCAGCTCGTCCAGCCGCAGCCGCGGGCCGAGGCCCGGTGACGGGTCCACCCGCCAGACGCCGCCGTCGACCCGCGGCGGGTTCTCGACGTAGCGCTCCCAGTACGGCGCCTGCTCGGGCGTGATCATCGACTCGCTCATGAGGAAGTTCGGCAGGGTGGCCGACAGCTGCCAGGTCGCCGCGCTCTGCAGTGGCCCGAACGGGTTGTGGAAGGCGACGGAGACGCCGTGCGTCTCGGCGAGCGTGGCGATCTTCTTCGCCGCCGTCAGCCCGCCGCAGATGCCGACGTCGGGCTGGGCGACGGCGACCGAGTGCTGTTCGATGAAGGGCGCGCTGGAGAGGTGGTTGCCCCAGCGCTCCCCCGCCGCGATGGGCGTGCTGACCCGGCTCGACACCTCGCGCAGCCAGTCCGGGCGCTCGTAGGGCACCGGCTCCTCGATGAACGTGAGGTCGTACGGTGCCAGCGCCTCGGCCAGCCGGATCGAGTTCGCGACGTTCAGCCGGCCGTGGCAGTCGACCATGAGGTGGACGTCGGGGCCGGCGGCCTCGCGGGCGGCCTCGAAGAACTCGGCGATGTAGCCGAAGATCCATGGCGGCAGCAGCTCGGTCTCGGTCTGGCGGGCCGGGACCAGTTGGCCGTGCTCGTGGTGGACGCTGGTCACCTTCTCGTAGAACCCGGGCAGCGTCGTCTTGACGGCCCGGAACCCCGCGTCGACCCGGGCGCGCACCGTCGCCGCCAGCGCGTCCGGCGACTCGCCGGCCCTGGCGTGGGTGTAGACCAGCACCTCGTCGCGGAACGCGCCGCCGAGCAGTCGGTGCACGGGCACGCCCAGCACCCGCGCGTTGAGGTCCCACAGCGCCATGTCGATGGCGCTGATGCCGATGGTCAGCAGCGTCCCCCCGAGGAACGCGTCGCGGTACATCCGCTCGCTGAGCTGCTCGATCCGAGTCGGGTCCTGACCGCGCAGCTCGTCGCCGAGCTCCTCGAGCAGCGCCACGATCGACCGCGTCCGCCGCCGCATGGCGACCTCGGCCTCCCCGACCGCGCCGTCGTCGGTCTCGACCCTGACGTACACGGCGTTGTAGAAGCCGAAGTCCACCGGCCACGAGCGAATTCGATCGATCCTCATGGGCACCTCCTTCCTAGAACCTAGGACTTAGGTGTTTACTTAGCAAGTACTGCACTATGCTCGTGGCTGACCTGCCCCGTAGTGGTGGAGAGGATGTGACGCGACAGTGGCGCGATCCGGCACAGAGGTGGACGGGCCCGCGCCCGCCGCGCGCGACGACCGCCTCACCCGTCGGCTGTCCGACCACGGCCGCCGCGTCCCCCTCGGGGTCCAGGTGGCCGAGCGCATCCGCGCCGACATCTCCAAGGGCGGCCTGCAGCCCGGTGACGAGCTGCCGTCGGAGTCCGAGTACGGCGAGCGCTTCGACGTCAGCCAGCGCGTGGTCCGCGACGCGCTGCGCACCCTCAACAACGAGGGCATCATCTCGACCCGGCAGGGCAAGCGCGCCGTCGTCGGCAGCCTCCGCCCGGCCGCCATGGGCAACTACATCCGCTTCCTCGTCGACACCGACCCCGCGGCCATCGACGAGCTGATGGACTTCCGCGCCCTGCTCGAGGGGCACGCCGCCCGGCTGGCCGCCGAGCGCGCCTCCGACGACGACATCGCCGAGATGAAGCGCGCCCTGAACCGGGTGCTCGAGACCGGCGACGACCTCGAGGCGCGAGTCCCGGCCGACCTGCGCCTGCACGAGCTGATCTCGCAGTCCTGCGGCAACCGGCTGGTCGACAGCATGCTGCAGGTGCTGTCCGAGACGCTGGCCGAGGAACGACGACGAGGCGCGCAGATCACGCGGTCGAAGGGCATCGGGCACGACGAGACCAACCAGCAGCACGTCGCGCTGGTCGAGGCCATCGCCGCCCGCGACGGCGACGCCGCCGAACGGCGCGCGGTCGAGATCGTCCAGCGGGCGCTGGGCTACTGGTCCGCGGCCGCCCGCCATGACGGGTCCTGACGGCTCCTGGCTGACGCCGCGGGCCGTCGCGAACCGCGGTTCCAGTCCGCTGACCGGGACGGGCGCGCCGCCGCGCGCCGCCGCGTCGTGGTCCACCGGCGCCGACGTCCGCCAGGTCGCGGAGTTCACCGGGCCGGACGGGGCGCCGTGTGTCCTGGTGCTGGCCGGCGCGACGCTGCAGGCGTGGACGTGGGACGGGGCGCTGATGTGGTCGGACGGGACGTCCGCGGTGACGCGGGTCCTGCACGTGCGCGACGGGACCGCTCTCGTGTTGTCGGGCGAGCGGCTGGTGCGGCGGATCGCATCGTCGACCGGCGCCGAAACCTGGCGCGACGCGGCCCCGGACGGGACGAACCTGTCCGGGCCGGGGTCGTCGAAACTGGCCCGTGTGGGCGGGCGGACGCTCTGGTTCACCGCGCCCACCTACGCGACCGCCGTCACGTGCCGCGAGCTGCTGCCCGACGGCACTGTCGACACACTGTGGGTGCGCGACTTCGGCGGCCACTACGACACCGGCTTCGGCCCGGTCATGGTGGTCGCCGACGTGCTCGGCGGCGGCGTGCCGCAGCTGCTGCTGTCGACCCGCACCGGCTCGGACTACGGCACCGGAGACGACGACGTCAGCAGCGAGCGACTGGTGCTCGGCCGCGAGGACGGCCGGCTGCTGCAGGTCGTGCTCGACATCTCGACCGGCGCGACGGTGACCGAGGTCGCCTACCGTCCCGACCCCGGCGACTACCCGTGCGCCCGCCCGTACGGCCTGCTCACAACGGCGTCTGGGCCGGGCGGGCGCGTCGTGGTCATGGTGAGCTGCCAGGTCGAGGAGTACTACGCCGTCACCCGGGTCGGCGGCGGCGAGCTGTCGCGGGCGTGGGGGCGGTTCGTCGAGAAGGACTGGCCGCACGACGCCCAGGAACTCCGACCACAACTCACCTCCCTCGTCGAGCGGCCGGGCGCGAACCCGTGGCTGGTCACCGGCCACCACGACGGCGTCACCTGGAGCACCGTCGTCGACGACGCCGTCACCGGCGCGCGCGTGCGGTCGCTGCCCGGCCACTACTTCTGGGGCACGCACGACGGCGGCCGGCTCGCGATCGTCTCCCCGGCGACCACGCGGACGCTGACCGGGCGGGAGCCGACGCTGGCGGTGCGGCTGGACGACTGGGGAGTCGTGCGGTCGCACGACGGTCACCCGGTGGTGTGCGGCACGGATGAGCTGCCGGCCGACGTGTCGTTCCACGCCGAGCGGCGGTCCGTGGTCGGCCTCGCCGGCGGGCTGATGACGCGGCGTCCGGACGGTGCGGCGGCCCTGTGGTCGCCGGCTTCCGGCGCGACGGTGACCCTGCCCGTGGGCGACACGGTCGCGGCTCATCCGAGTGCCGGCGGCGCCGTCGTGCTGGTGACGGGCGACGGTGCGTTGCATCGGGTCAGGCCCGATCTGTCTCCGGGTGGCGTGGTGCGGCCGGCCGGGCGCCGGGCGCAGGCGCTCGTCGTCACCGACCACGACCGGCCGGTACTGGTGCTCGACGGCGAGCGCTCCAGTAGGGCGATCGAGCTGGACGGGGTTGCGCGCGCCTTGCCGGGCCGGGTCGTGGCGGCCGCGCGCGAGCCGTCCGGTGCCGCCGTCGTCGCCTGTCTCGAGGACGACGGCGTGAGCTGTCACCGTCTCGGCGACGGTGCCGTGGCGGGTGCGGTCCGCACTGCCGGCCGGCCGACTCATGCGGTGCTGTTCGACGAGGCGCGGCTGCTGCTGGTGGCCGCCCGGACCGGCGTGCATACCGCGACCATCGGCGTCCACCGCCTGGACGGCGAGCCACTCTGGACCGATCCCGACCAGGGCCCGCACCCGAACCTCCCCGCCGTCGCGCGGGATGCCGACGGCCGCCGGCTGGTCGCGTACGACGATCACGGCCAGCTCACTGTCCGCGACGCTCTGACGGGCGAGGTGCTCGCGAAGGACGACTGGACGGCCGCCTACACGACACCCGTGCGGGTGGATGATCCCGCCGGCTGGCTGCGGGTGGGCGGGATCCACGGCGTCGACGCGGTGGACGAGGCCGGTGTCGTTCGCTGGCGGCGGGGTGCACCCCTGTGGACGTACCACCCCGGCGAGGCGGCGCTCGCGGGTTCCGTGCTCGGGTGTGTGACGCGCGACGGCCGGTTGGACGCCTTCGCAGTCGGCGACGGACGGGTGGTGTGGAGCGTCGAGCTGGGGGCGGTCGCACATCGGGCGCCGCTGGTCGCGGTGACGCTCGGGGGTGGCTGGAGCTTCGTGGCCGGGACCGCCCGGGGCACGCTGGTCGCCATCGACGCGGTGAGCGGGCAGCGGCTCGAATGGTCCGTGGAGCTCCGCGTCGCCGTCGAGACCCTCGCCGTCGGTGACTTCGGCGGGCCTCGCCTGCTGGCCGGGACCGCCGACGGCGTCGTCCACGCGATCGCGTTCTGACGCATTCCGGTCCCGGCCTCGGTCGGGTTCCGCCGGGCCGCTGGCCGGGGACACCCTCGCCCGGGCGTGGAACGGGTATGGACGGCGCAAATCGCCTCATGATAGGACCTAGGTCATGTAACTAAGGTCCTAGGTCCTGTGGTAAGGAGCCCGCCATGCCACGTCGTCACCTGTTCCGGAACGTCATCGCCGCGGTCGGCACCCTTGCGACCACCGCCGCCGGGCTCGGCCTCACCGCCGTCCCGGCCCATGCCGTCGACCCCGAGGACGGCACCGTCATCCAGCTCTCCGACGGAAGCTACCTGCCGATCGTGCCCGTCACCGGGCACTCCCCCGTCGAGGCCGTCGGCTACCGAGTCAGCGGTGGGCAGTTGCGCGCCTACGACCAGGACGGCGTCCAGCTGTGGGCGCGTTCCACCACCGGCACGCAGTTGTCCGGCGGCTACGACTTCGACGCCGACGGCTGGCCGGACGTCGCCGTCGTGATCTCGGCCAGCGCCGGCAGTACCTGCGGCGTCTCGCCCCTCACCACCACGACGCTGCACTTCTACCAGGGCGCCACCGGCACCCAGCACACGCCGCTGAGCCCGCTGAGCGACATCTGCTGGTCGTTCCCGGGCACGACCCCGTACCCGACGCACCAGTGGTCGGAGCTCGCACCGCTGTGGGGTGACGAGACCAGCACGCTGTTCACGTCGCCCTACTACGCGACGACGTCGTGGTACCTCGGGTTCGCGAGCGGGTCGTTCACCACGGCCGGCGCGCTCTACTACCCGTCGACGTCGTCGTACGACGCCACGTACACGAACGCACAACCCAACACCTACCCCACCGGTACCGACTACATCCAGTACGCGCACGTCGCGAACGGCCTCGTGACCTCCGTATCCGGACAGAACCGGGCCGTCTTCTGGACCAGCGGCCGCGTGCTGCAGTACGCGATCGGCGCGCTGAGCAGCAGTCAGCTGGTCGCCGACCGGCCGTACCTGACCGGCGGGCGCACCGACATCGCCGGGCGCAACTACGGTCTGGTCGCCGTCGACCCCGGCAGCCCGAACTCGATCGTCCTGCTGGCCGGCACGAGCAACTACTCGCTCTACCAGGACGCGATCACCGGCACCCAGTCCTACGACGTCTGGGGCGGCATCGAGCGGCACGTGTCGATCTACAACGCCGCCGCGAACACCGTCCAGGACCGGTTCTTCAGCTACGCCCACGACAACAACGACGGGCACCGCTACCAGAACCGCGTCTCCTACCCCGCGCACCCGTTCGTCCGGCGCGCGGGCGCCTCGCGGCTGGCCTACAACGTGTTCCGCGACGGCCGCTGGCGCCTGCACGTCAGCCAGGCCGGCTCCACGACCTCGCTGTACGAGCTCGACGACGTCTTCCTGTGGGACATCGCCGACCTCGACGGCGACGGCACGCCGGAGTGGCTGATCAGCCCGACCCGTTACGGCACCGACCCGCTGGGCCCGGCCTACTACTTCCCGAAGTGGCAGACCGGCGCCTACCACTGGGACGAGACGGCGCTGACCCTCACCAGCATCGCCTCCTTCCCCGGCGTCATCCCGCATCTGCAGAAGTCGTTCACGACGGCGAACACCACGAGCAGCGACGGCTCCCTGGCGAGCGTGCCGATCGTCGCCGACTCCGGCGGGCTCGAGTTCCTGGTGCGCACCAGCGCCGGAGCCGTGGAGCGCCGCACCCTCTGACCCGCACGCGACCCACGCAACGATCGGAGACCCGAGATGCCCCCCGTACGTCGCCGAACGTTCATCGCCGGCACCGCCGGCACCGCCGCCCTGGCCGGCCTCCCCGCGATCCCCGGCCTGTCCGCGACCGCCACGGCGGTCACCGGCGGCGGCCAGATCACCCCCGGCCAGTGGTCACTCCCCCGCGCCGACGCCCGCAACACCGGCCACCAGCCGCTCCCCGGCGGCCTGCGCCGGCAACCGAAGGTGGTGGCCAGCGCCTACCTGGGCGGGTCGACGCCGTGGGTCATGGCGGCCGACCTGGACAGTGACGGGTCGACGTCGCTGCTGTTCCTGACTGCGGGCTCGGTCGTCGCGACCGGCCCGCGGCTGGAACCGCGCTGGTCCGCACCCGGCCTGTCCCCCGCCGACATCGCCGGCGTCTACGACCTCGCCGGCGACGGCGGCCGCCAGGTGGTCGTCATCGGCACGACGACGGTCGCGGCGCTCGACGCCGCGACCGGCGAGCTGCTGTGGTCGCACGACTTCGGCGCCGTCGTCGCGTTCGACTGGATGAGCATCGGGCCGGTCGCCGCCGGCGTCGCCGGGCAGCAGATCGTCGTCTGGCCGTACCTGAGTCCCGTCGGCATCGCGTTCGCCTTCGACCGCGGCGTCGCCGGCGGCTACGAGCTGTGGCGGACGTCGCCGGACTACGTGCAGCCCGCCTACGCGCCCGAGCTGGTCATCGGCGACGCCGACGGCGACGGCCGCACCGAGCTGGTCATCGCCGGCTACGGCCAGATCCTGGCGTACGACGGCGCCACGGGCGCGCTGCGCGACACCGGCAGCGGCTGGCGCGGCCGCGCCGACTGGATCACCGGACCGAACGTCGACGGCCGCAACTACGGCCAGGTGCAGCTCATCGAGCTCGACGGCGACGGACGGCTGGAACTGGTCGAGGTGTGCGACGGCGTCACGCTGCACGCCGCGGTCGTCGACAGCGACGCCACCGGGCTCTCGCTGCTGTGGGACGAGTTCGTCGAGTATCCCGAGAGCGGCAAGTCGCTGCGCACCACCGTCAACGGCGTCGGCGACCACGACGGCGACGGCCGGGTCGAGATCGCGGTGTCGCTGTTCAACCACACCGGCGACGGCCGCTGGCACGTCGTCGTCATCGACGCGCTGCAGGGATTCGCCGGCCCGGTCAAGGCCGACCTCGTCGACCGCTATCTGTGGGGCGTCCAGGACCTCGACGGCGACGGCCGCAGCGAGCTGCTGGTCGCCGTCACGACCGACCAGACCCCGCCCGCCGTCGCCGAGCTCGAGCTGTACGCGCTCGACGACGCCGGCGCGTGGGCCCGCACGTGGTCGCTCGCCGACGCGCAGTACGTCATGGACCCGCACTCGCCGGTCCCGGCGACGCTCAGCCCGCACTCGCGCACCGGCCGCTCCGAGGTGCTGCGGCCCGGCCCGCTGGGCTCGTTCGTCGTGCGCGCCGGCGGCGAGCTGCGCGGCTTCACGTTCGCCGGTGGCGCCGTCACGCAGACCTGGACCCGGACCGACGACGGCGGCGTGCTGCACCGGGCCGGCGATCTCGACGGCAGCGGCACGGCGACGGTGCTCTACCAGCTGCCGTCGGGCGAGCTGCAGGCGGAGGACGCCGCCGGCACGGTGCTCGGCAGCACCCGGCTCGGCGCGCTGGTCTGCGACCCGATCGTCGCCGACCTCGACGGGCGCGGCCGCAGCAGCGTCATCGTCAGCGCGTTCGACGAGATTCGCGTACTCGATCTGCGCGGCAAGACGTTCAGGGAGCGCTGGCGGGTGCCCGGCCGCGGCGAGTACGTCTACCTGGGCGGGCTGCAGTCGGCGACGGCCGCGGACCTCGACGGCGACGGCCGCGCCGAGGTGGTGTTCGTCGACGCCGCCGGGCCCCGGTCGCGGCTGCGCGTGCTCGACGGCGCCGGCCACGAGGTGTGGAGCCACGTCTTCGACGACCTGCCCGCGCCGACCTTCGTGGGCCCCAACGGCGTGTACCTGTGGACGTTCGGCGACTTCACCGGCGACGGACACCTGGACGTCTACGTCGGGGCGAACAAGGCCGGCTACAACACCGAGGTCTCGCGGTTCCTCGACGGCCGCGACGGCACGCTGCTGGCCGGCCGCGACAACGACGGACCCGGTCACGCGGGCGGGCAGTTCGGCCCGTGGGTCGGCCCGCCGGCCGCCGCGGACACCGACGGCGACGGCGTCGACAACGCGTTCTTCCTGGCCGCCGACCTGCTCTACGACGTGAACGGGACCGACGTCGCTGACCCGGGGATCGTCCAGGGCCACGTCGGGCTCTACCACACCCCGATCCTGGTCGACGTCGACGGCGACGGCGCCCTGGAGGTCGTCCTGGCGGCCGGGTTCGACTACCTCGACGTCGTCACGTTCGCGTCGTCGCCGTCCGGCAGCACGCTCTGGCGGGTCGCCACCGTCCCCGGCGCCCACCTCGGCCGCCAGCCCGGCATCGCCGACGTCGACGGCGACGGCGTGGTCGAGCTCGGGGTCCTGCTGAACGACGGGACCTTCGAGTGCCGCAACGCCGCGACCGGCGCGCTGCTGTGGACACACGACCTGGGCGCCGCCGGCAGCGCCGTCACCACCGTCGACGCCGACCGCGACGGCAACCCCGAGTTCGTCGTCGGCACCGTCGACGGCCGGGTCGTCTGCCTCACCTCGGACGGCGGGCGGGCGCGGATCGTGTGGACGGTCGAGCTCGGTCACAAGCTCGGCGACGTGGTCGCGGCCGACGTCGACGGCGACGGCCGCAGCGAGCTGCTCGTCACCGCCGACGACGGCTACCTCTACGTGATCGCCTGACCCCACCTCGTTGATCGTGGAGTGGCTGCAGGGTTCCGGTCCGGAAGGGTCCGATCGATTCCGCGGTCACTCCACGATCGACGTGGGTCAGGAGTGCGGAGGGAGGGCGCCGGACTCGAGGGCGGCGAGGACGCGGGCGGCCGGCAGCACGTCGGCCGCCTGCACCGCCGGCGGCGGGCCACCGGCGACGGCGTCGAGGAAGGCGCGGTCCTGGGCGGTGACGGCGTCGAACTGCACGGTCGCGACGTCGCCGCCGTCGAAGACGACCTCGCCGTTCTCGCGCAGCACGGGGCCGTCGACCAGCAGCGTCCGCTCGGGCGCGATGACCAGGAAGTCGCTGACCGCCTCGCGCGAGTGGTACGAGATCGCCACCGACGCCAGCCGGCCGTCGTCGGTCACGAAGGCGCCGGCCACGTCCATGGGCGCGCCGCTGCCGGGCCAGGCCGGGCCGGCCGTCCCGGTGACCGTCACCGGCGTGGGCGGGCGCAGGTGCCAGAGCGCCGCGTCGACGGCGTGGCCGCCGTGGTGCCAGACGGCGCTGTCGGTCCAGTCGCGCGGCTTGCCGGTCCAGCCCATGTCGGTCTGGCGCAGCATGAGCTGGCGCACCACCACGAGCGAGGGCAGGGTGCCGGTCGACTCTAGCCGGTCCTGCAGCCGGCGGTGCGGCTCCCAGTAGCGCAGCGTGTGCCCGACGGCGGCGACGCGGCCCGCGCGTGCGGCGGCCGCCGCGACAGCCGACGCCTCGTCGGCGGACAGGCCGGCCGGGATCTCGCAGAGCACGGGCCGGCCGGCCTCCAGCACCGCCACCGACTGCGCCGCGTGCAGGTGGCTCGGGGTCGCGATGATGACGGCGTCGACGTCGTCGTCGGCGAGCAGGTCGTCCAGCGCCTCGTAGGTGCGCCGGACCCCGTGCGCCGCCGCGAACTCCGCCAGCTCGTCCGGCTTCGGCCCGGCGACGGCGACCGGCGTGACGCCGAGCCGGGCCAGCGCCTGCGCGTGCACGTCACCGATCGCTCCGGGGCCGACGATCGCCACCCCGCCCGAGAAGCTCATCGCGCTCCCTCCGTCGCCGACGACACGGTGGCCGGCAGCCCGAACACCCGAGCCGCCGTGCCGCCGAGCACGCCGGCCGCCTGCTCGGCGTCCAGGCCCCAGTGCGAGAGCGCCAGCTCGACGGCGGCGTCGTACTCCCCCGCGGCGAGGCCGGCCCGGTTCCAGTCGCCGCTCCACATGATCCGCTCCGGCCCGAACGCGGCCAGCAGGCGGTCCAGGTACGGCCGCGCGTCGGGATACGGGTACGCCGTGCCGGCGTTGGCGAAGAAGCCGGACCACATGACGCTGACGTTCGGCAGCTCGGCCAGCTCCAGCAGCCGCGGGAACGCCTCGACGTCCGGCGAGCCGGGACCGTACCGGAACCAGCCCAGGTGCTCGAGCCGCACGTGCAGCCGTCGCCGCTCGGCCACCACGGAACGCAACCGCGACGACACGACGTCGGCGAACGGACCGGTGAGGCTGACGACGGCGCCGGCGTCGTCGAGCACGTCGAACACGGCGTCGCCGCTGCCGTCCGGGAGGCCCGACGGCGCCACCCGCAGGCCGGCGAACCCGGCGGAGAGCAGCGCCGCGGCGTGCTCGGCGGTCTCGGCGATCGCGACACCGGCGAACCGCGCCGGCTCGGACCGGACCGCGTCGAGCAGGTACCGGTTGTCGGTGGTGCCGAGGTGCTGGACGAGCACGGCCCCGGCGATGTCCGACGCCGCCATGGCCGCCCGGTAGTCCTCGATGGGGGCGTACTTCGGCGGCCCGGTGTGGACGTGCGCGTCGACGACGGGCGGGCGCATCACGCGACGTCCACCGTGGCGCAGGCGGCCCGGAAGTCCTCCGCCGTCGCGGTGTAGCCGACGTTGCACTCGATGTGCCGGATCGCCAGGAAGTTGGCCCAGCCGCCCTCGCGGGTCTCGGGGAACTCGAACGTCGACACGCAGTCGCGCAGCACGACGACGCGGTAGTTGCGGTACAGCGCGTCGGTGACGGTGGTGCCGAGACAGACCCGGCTGTCGAACCCGACGACGACCAGGTTGCGGACGCCGCGGTTGCGCAGCGCGCTGTCGAGCCCGGTCTCGTGGAACCCGCTGTAGTACTGCTTGCGGATGAGCACGTCGTCGTCGTCCGGGGCGATGACCTTCGAGTGCTCGAGGATCGGCGTCGGCGCCTTCCACGCGGTCAGCACGTCGACGTCGCAGACCCGCTGCGACATGTTGCGCCACTCGTTGCCCTCGTCGATGCCGGGCGACAGGTAGTTCGTCAGGTAGACGGTGGGCAGCCCGACCGCGCGCGCCGCGTCCTTCACCGGCCGGATCTTGTTCCGGACGATGTCGCGGGTCGCCTCGTCGACCTCGTAGATGCCGTCGAGCCCCTCGGGCACCTCGTCGTCGAAGCCGGCGCCGTAGACGTCGACGATGAGCAGCGCGGTGTCGTCGAGCCCCAGCTCCAGCTCGTCCTCGGCGTGCCCGAGCGGCGAGTCGATGGTCGGGTACAGCCGGTAGTAGCGGCCGGGCAGGCGCAGCGTCATGGTCGGTCGTCCTCCTCGACGGTGGGGGCGTCCGCCCGGTCGCGGACGGCGTGCCGGTACAGCGCCTGGGTGCCCAGGTCGCCGCCGCCGGCGCCGGACAGCCAGCGGTAGCGCTCGCGGGCGGACCGGCCGGCGGCGAGGTCGAGCCCGTGCTCGTCGCCCTCGGCCAGCGCCAGGGCGAGGTCCTTGATCATGTGGTCGACCTTGAAGCCGGGCGCGAGATCGCCCCGGATCAGCCGCGGCCACATGAACTCCAGCAGCGGGCCGGTGCCCAGGCCGCGTCCCACGACGCCGGCGACGACCTCGGGGTCCAGCCCCAGCGCCTCGCCCAGGGCCCAAGCGTCGGCGATGCCCCCGGCGATCCCGCCGATGAGCAGCTGGTTCACCAGCTTCACGCTCTGCCCGGTGCCGGGCCCGCCGATCAGCACCGGAGTTCCCAGCACCTCGAACGCCGGCCGGGCACGCGCGAACGCCTCGGGCGAGCCGCCGGCCATGATCGTCAGGGTGCCGGCCGCCGCGCCCATGGGACCGCCGGAGACCGGGGCGTCCAGCGCGGCCACACCGCGTTCCGAGCCCGCGGCGGCGAGCCGGCGGGCCAGCTGCGGCGGGCTGGTGGACATGTCGGCGACGACGGCGGGCGGCGCGGCCGCGGCGAGCAGCCCGGACGGGCCCAGGACCGCAGCCTCGACGGTGTCCGGGTCCGGCAGCACCGTGATGGCGAGGTCGGCGCCGTCGCCCGCCGCCGCCGCGGAATCCGCCCACGATGCGCCGGCCGCCAGCACCGCCTCGGCGCTCTCCTTGCGCCGCGAGTGCACCGCGACCTCGTGCCCCGCGTCGACCAGCCGCTGGGCCACGGGCCGGCCCATGAGGCCGATCCCGACGACTGCGATCCTCACCCGACCTCCTCCGAGACGACCGACACGTGCGAGCCCGGCGGCGACGGCGTTCCGGCCGTGCCCTCGGCCGCCTCCGCGAAGTGACAGGCGACGGCCGACCCTCCGGCCGCAGTCCGCAGCACGGGCCGCTCCGTCAGGCACCGCTCCGGCCGGCCCAGCCGCACGTGCAGCGGGCAGCGGGCAGCGTAATGGCACCCGGTGGCCAGCGCAGGCGACGGCTCCGCGCCCGCCACCGCTGCCGCCGTCGACTCCCCGCGGTCGGGTGCAGCCTCCGGCGCGTCGCCGGTCGCCTCGGCCAGGCCGGTCGCGGCGCTGTCGCGCTCGCCCAGGCCGGGCACCGCCGCGATGAGCCTGCGCGAGTACGGGTGCAGCGGGCTCTCGAGCAGCCGCTCGCGCGGCGCGACCTCGACCAGCCGTCCCTGGTAGAGCACCGCGATGCGCTCGCACAGGAAGTAGACCGCGCGCAGGTCGTGGCTGATGAACAGCAGCGACAGCCCCAGCTCGCGGCGCAGCCGGGCGAACAGGTTCAGCACCTGCGCCTGCACCGACACGTCCAGCGCCGAGACCGGCTCGTCGGCGACGATCAGCCGGGGCGACAGGCTCAGAGCCCGGGCGATGCCGATGCGCTGGCGCTGCCCGCCGCTGAACTGGTGCGGGTAGCGTCCCAGCATCGACGGGTGCAGGCCGACCCGCTCGAGCAGCTCGCCGAGCGCGGCGTCGCGGCCGCCCGGCGTCGGCAGCCCGTGGATCTCGTACGGGTCGGACAGGATGTCGCGAATCCTGCGCCGCGGGTTGAACGCGTGCTGGGTGTTCTGGAAGATCATCTGGACGGTGCGCCGATACGCGAGCTGGTCGCGGCCACGCAGGGCGCCGATGTCGCGGCCCTCCACCCGCACCGTGCCGGCCGTGGGCGTCAGCAGCTTCGCCACCACCCGGCCGAGCGTCGTCTTCCCGGAGCCGCTCTCGCCCACCAGCGCCACCGATTCGCCCGCGGCGATGGTCAGCGACACGTCATCGACGGCGAGGTGGCTGCGGCGGCCGGGCAGCAGCGCGCGGCGGGCGCCGAACTCGTGCGACACCGACTCGATCGACAGCAGCGGCTCGCTCATCGCCCCGCCCCCACCCGGTCGGCCTCCGACGGGAAGTGACACGCGACGTGCAGCGCCCGGCCTTCGGCGCTGCCCGGCCACGCCGTCGTGCACTGCTCCGGCTCGCCCAGCTCGGCGAAACGGCGGCAGCGGGCGTGGAACCGGCAGCCCTGCGGCCAGGCGGCGGGGTCCGGCGGCATGCCCGGCACCGTCTCGAGCTGCTCCGGCGGCACCCCGCCCAGCGGCGGAATGCTGCCGAGCAGGGCTGCGGTGTACGGGTGCCGCGGGGCCGTGAGCACCTCGTCGACGCCACCCTGCTCGACGACCTGGCCGGCGTACATCACCACGACCCGGTCGCAGATCTCGCGGACCGTGCTGATGTCGTGCGTCACGAAGACGATGGCCGTGCCCAGCTCGTCGCGCAGCTGCACCAGCAGCCGCAGGATCTCGGCCTGGATCGACACGTCGAGGGCGGTGGTGGGCTCGTCGGCCAGCAGCAGCATCGGCTCGTTCTGCAGGCCCAGCGCGATGGCCGAGCGCTGCTGCATGCCGCCGCTCAGCTCGTGGGGGTACGCGGCCAGCGCCTGCTCCGGGCGCGGCAGCCGGGCCCGTCGCAGCGCGTCGAGCGCCCGGCCGCGGCGCTGCTGGGAGTTCAGCTCGGGCCGGTGGGTGCGCAGGCTGAGCCGCAGCTGCTTGCCGACCCGGGCGACGGGGTTCAGCGCGGCACCCGCGTCGGACGGGATCAGCGCCACCTGCCGGCCGCGCAGCGACCGCAGCACCGACGGGTCGGCGCCGCGCAGGTCGCGGCCGGCGAAGGTGATGCTGCCGTCGACGACGCGGCCACCCGACGGCAGCAGGCCGAGCAGCGCGAGCAGGGTCAGGCTCTTGCCGCAGCCGGACTCCCCCACGATGCCGACGATCTCGCGCTCGCCGACCTCGAACCCGACGCCGTCGACCGGCCGTGAGACGCCGGCGCCGTGGCCGAACTCCACGGCGAGGTCGCGCACGCTGAGCAGCGGCTGGTCGGTCATGTGCTGGCCCCCTGCGGGTCGAGCCGGTCGCGCAGGACGTCGGCCATGATGTTGATGCCGAGGACGACCAGCAGGATCGGGACGCCGGCGATGACGCCGATCCACGGATGGCTGAGGACGAAGCCGCGCGACTGCGCGAGCAGCGAGCCCCACGACGCGTCGGGCGGCTGCACGCCCAGCCCGAGGAAGCCGAGGCCGGCCTCGTCGAGCACGGCGAAACCGAGCAGCACCGTCGTCTGGACGATGAGCAGTGGCAGCAGCGCCGGCACGATCTCCTTGCGGATGATCCGCCACCGCCCGGCGCCGATCACCCGGGCGGCGTCGGTGTAGGCGAGGTCGCGGACGCCGACGACGGCACTGCGCACCAGCCGCGCGTAGAACGGCCAGAACGCCAGCCCGAGCGCCAGCATCGTCGTGGTGAACGACGGGCCGAAGATCCCGACGATGCCGATGGCGACCAGCAGCGTCGGGATGGCGAAGAACAGGTCCACCACCCGCATGACGGCGAGGTCGACCCAGCCGCCGAGGTACCCGGTCAGCAGCCCCAGCGGGACGGCGATGGCCGACGCCAGCGCCACCGTGCCCACCGCGATCAGCATCGTCATCCGCCCGCCGACGGCCATGCGGGTGAACAGGTCGCGGCCGAGGTCGTCGGTGCCGAACCAGTGCTCGGCCGACGGCCCGGAGAACCGCGCGTCCAGATCGGTGGCGTTCGGGTCGTACCCGGAGACCAGCGGCCCGACCAGCATGAACAGCGCCAGGAGCCCCAGCAGCCCGCCTCCGACGAGCAGCTTCCAGCCGCGTCTGACCCGGGGGCCGTCGGCGGTCGCGGCGACCACCGCGACGGCGCTCACGTGAGCCTCACCCGCGGGTCGAGCAGGCCCTGCAGGACCTCGGCCACGACGTTCACGACGATGAAGATCGCCCCGTAGACCAGCATCAGCGCCTGGATCATCGGGTAGTCGCGCTCACTGACGCCGGCCGCGACCAGCCGGCCCATGCCGGGCCAGTTGAACAGCTCCTCGACGACGATCGAGCCGGCCAGCAGGAACCCGACGGTGAGCGCGATCGCCACGATGAGCTGCGGGAGCGAGATCCGCAGCACCACGGTGCGGGCCACCGTGGCCTCCGGCAGGCCCTGCGCCCGGGCGTAGGAGACGCTCGGCTCGCCGCCGGTCTCGACGACGGCGGTGCGGGTCAGCCGGGCGAGGTACGGCGCGATGGCCAGCCCCAGCGTCAGGGCCGGCAGCACCAGCAGCCGCAGGTTCTGCGCCGGGTCGACGTCGAACGGCACGTAGCCCTGGCTCGGCAGCCAGCCCAGCTGCAGCGCCAGCAGCAGCATGAGCAGCGTCCCCAGCCAGAACCCGGGGGTCGCCAGGCCGACCAGCGTCGCCCCCGTGATGACGTTGTCGGCGCGGCTGCCGCGCCGGAACCCGGCGTACAGCCCGGCCGGGATGGCGAGGGCCAGTCCGACCAGCAGCCCGCCGAGCGCCAGCTCCAGCGTCGCCGGGATGCGGTCGATCAGGATGTCCGACACCGGCATGCGCGACCGGTACGACAGCCCGAAGTCGCCGGTCACGACGTTGCCCAGCCAGCTCGTGTACTGCTGGTACCAGGGCTCGTCGAGGCCGAGCTGGTCGCGCAGCCGCGCGACCAGCTCCGGATCGCTGTTCACCCCGAGCATCGCGGTCACCGGGTCGCCCGGGATGACCCGGACGTAGGCGAAGGCCAGGATGCTCAGGCCGAACAGCAGCGGGACGGCGAGCAGGAGGCGTCGCAGGATGTACTGGACCACCGGCACCTCCCTCCCTGGACGGCAGTGTGCGTCACTCGCTCAGCGTCGCTTCCACCAGGGTGTACGAGTCGGCGTCGACGCCCGGCCTGTAGTTCTGCACGCGCTGCGTCATGCCGACCTGCGGCCACTGGTAGCCCACCACGAGCATCGGGAGCTCCTCGGCCTGCCACTCCTCCAGCTCCTTGATGATCTGGATGGAGGTCTCCTCGTCGACCTGCTGCGCCTCGGTGACCTTCGCGTTGATCTCGGGGTCGTCGAGGTGCGTGGTCAGCGCGGTGAGCGAGCCGCCGGTGGCGAACCAGTTGGCGTACAGGTCCATCGAGTCGGCCGCGCCGGCGCCGCCGTGGTACATCGTGAACGTGCCGGCGGAGACGTCGCCCCAGTAGGCGGCCGGGTCGTACTTGCTCGGCGTGACCTCGATGCCGACCTCCTGCAGGTTCTGCTGCAGGATCTGGACGTGGCACTCGGCGGCGGGCCAGTTGCCCTCGTACGGGACCTCGAAGGCCAGCGGCGTGCCGTCCTCGACGCCGTCGACGCCGTCGGCCACCCGGGTGCCGCCACCCTCGGGCTCGACCCAGCCGGCCGCGTCGAGCAGGTCGGCGGCCTCGGCCAGCGCGTCCTCGCGGTCGTCGGCCCGGTAGGTGTTGATCTCCTCGTAGGCCGGGTCCCACGGGCGCAGGATGTTGCCGTAGGTGACGCCGCCGGTTCCGAACCAGCAGGCCTCCTGCTTGCCCTCGCGGTCGACGGCCCAGGCGACGGCCTGGCGCACGTCCTTGCTGTCGAACGGCGCCTTGGTCCGGTCCCAGCCCCAGAACAGCGGGGCCAGCTGGTCGGACTGCACGATCTGCAGGGTGCCCTCGGACTTCAGCCGCTCGGCGTCGGAGTAGGCGACGCTCGCGACGTCGGCCGAGCCGGACTCGAGCGCGGCGGCGTTGGCCGTGGGGTCGTTGTTGAACGACACTTGGATGGTCGCGATGCCCGGCGGCTTGAAGTAGTGCTCGTTGGCCGTGAACGTCATCTGGCTCTTGGGCGTGTACTCCGACAGCGTCCACGGGCCCGACGTCACGGTCGGCATCGTGAAGTAGTCGGGGTCGGCGCCGACGGCCGCCTCGGAGAGGATCGCCGCGTTGGCCGGCCGCCCGACCAGCGCCGGGAACGTGCTCATCGGCCCCGACAGCGTGAACGTCACGGTGGTGTCGTCGACGGCCTCGACGGAGGTCAGCGTGGCCAGCTGCGCCTGCAGCGCTTCGCCGGTCTTCATGCGGTCGAACGAGAACTTCACGTCGGCCGCGGTGATGGGCGAGCCGTCGCTGAAGGCGATGCCGTCGCGGAGCGTGAACGTGTAGACGGTGCCGTCGTCGGACACCTCCCACGACTCCGCCAGCGCCCCGACGATCTCGCCCTCGCCGTCGCGTTCGGTGAGGGTCTCGTACATCATCGCCATCGGGACGCGGGAGGCGTCGGCGAACGCGGTGGACGGGTCGAAGCCCTGCGTGGGCTCGACGCCCAGCATGCGCAGCGGCCCGGCGGACTGGCCGCCGGTGGCGCCGTCGCCGCCCTCGCCCGCGGCGGGCGACTCGGACGAGCCGCCGCCACAGCCGGCGAGCGCGACCGCGGTCACCAGGCCGATGACCAGGACTTGGAAGTGATGACGCTTCGGCATCGCGCGCTCCTTCAGGTGGTCGATCCGCCGGAGGGGATGGACGGGACCCTAGGTTCCGGTTCAAAGTGTAGTCAAGTCTCTTGACATAGGTCCTATGTAAGGATTGGGTTACGACATGAGCGACGGATTCTCCCTGTCCGGGGTGTTCCCCGCGAGCCTGACGATGTTCGACGAGGCCGGCCGCCTGGACGAGCCGGCCTCCCGGCGCCACCTCGAGTCGCTGGTCGACGGGGGCGCGCACGGCCTCGTCGTCGCCGGCACCAGCGGCGAGTTCGTGGCGATGTCCGTCGACGAGAAGCGCCGGCTGGTGGCGGCCGCCGTGGCCGCGGCGGGCGGGCGGGTCCCCGTCGTCGCCGGCACCGGGACGGCGTCGACCGCGGAGACCGTCGAGCTGACCCGCGCCGCCGCCGACGAGGGCGCCGCCGCCGTGCTCGTGATCCTCCCCTACTACATGCGCCCGCACCGCGACGAGGTGCTGGCCCACCTGCGCGCCGTCGGCGCGGCCAGCCCGGTGCCGGTGCTGCTCTACAACAACCCGGCCAACAGCGGCACCACCGAGCTCGACGCCGTCGACGTCGGCATGCTCTACCGCGAGGGCGTCGTCCACGGCGTGAAGAGCACCTTCCCGACCGTCCACCAGGTGGCCGAGGTCATCGACGAGACCGGGCCGGACTTCGCCGTCTTCTACGGCGGGTTCATGGCGCCGCTGTCCGGGCTGACCGAGGGCGCGCACGGCTGGATCAGCGGCGTCCTCAACGTCGCCCTCGCCGAGGCGCTGGCGCTGTACGGCGCCGTCCGCGCCGGCGACCTCGAGACGGCCCGGCGCTGGGCGGCCGTGATCCGGCAGTACCGCTACCTCTACACCCGACGGCCGCTCGGGCCGGTCGGTGACCTGGCGCTCTACCGGGCGATGCTGGAGATCCGCGGACAGCACGGCGGGCACTGCCGGGCGCCCCTGCTCCCGCTGACGGCGCAGCAGCGAGCAGCACTCGAGGAGCTCATGGCGTCGACGCCCGTGTTGCGCGGCAGCGGGGCCGGTGCGGTCAGCGCGTCTCGATGACACCGCCTGTCTCGGCGATGCGGGCCGCGCACCGGCGGCAGCCGGGGTCGTGGCAGACGCCGGCCAGCCGGTCGCGCCGGAACACGGCCCCCGCCGCGGCCAGCAGCTCCGCCGCCGGGTACGTCCGCCACCGGCTCGCGCCGACCACGCCGGCGCGCTCCAGGTGGGCGACGGCCGGCGCCAGCCGCTCGAACCCGCGGGAGCAGCCGCCGTGCCGGACGGCGACGGGCCCGGTGGCGTCGCCGACGCGCGCCCAGCGGACCATCAGCCGCAGCCCGGCGTCCTCCTCAGCCGCGTGCAGCAGCGTCAGCGCGTCCAGCCCGACGCCCGCCAGCACGACGGCGCCGCCACGCTCGGCCAGCTCGCGCAGCGGCGCGAACACGTCGTCGGCGCTCTGCCCGGCCACCAGCGGCTCTGCCAGCGGGCCGACAGCGGCGAACGACGACAGCGGGTGGGCGCCGCGGGACCGGCCCTGCCGGGCGAGCACGGCGCGCGGAATCGCCCCCATCGCCCGGTCGACGGTGTCGCCTGCGGCGTCGTACCCGGCGGCGGGCGGCGCGGCCGGGATCGAGCCGTCGTCCTCGCTGTTGTGCGGCAGCGGGGTGTGCCCGGCCGGTGGCGGGGCGGCGAACACCGCGCTGGCCGACGGCACCAGGACCGTGCAGCCGGCCGCGAGCAGCCCGTCGACCACGGCGTCCGCTCCCCCGGCGACCCGGCCGAACGACGAGAGCGCCGAGTGCAGGCACACCGGCCGGCCGACCAGTCCGAACCGCTCCGCGGCGGCGCGCACGTCCGCCGTCCCGACCTCAGCCGCCACCGTCATCCCGTCACCTCAGACCTAGGTTCCATGCTGGAGGGCTCATGCTAGTCGGCTACGTCAGCGACGAGAACGACGTCGCCATCGCCGACGTCGCCGTCGAGCTGATCGGCGCCGACGGCGTCCCGGTCGGCTGCCGGTCCAGCGCGAGCGGGCGCGTCGACGCCGACATCCCGCCCGGCCGGTACGACGTCGTGCTGGCCGGCGTCGGCTATGGGCCGAAGCGCACGACCGCCGTCGTCGGCTCGGAGCCGGTGCGGTTCCGGCTGCTCAGCGACCGGACCTACGGGTTCGTCTGGCCGAAGGAGACGGTGTCGGGCCACACGGCGCAGATCCGGGTCTCGTGTCCCCGGCCGTACCGGCTCTCGCTGTGGCGCTACGGCTCCAGGCGCGAGCGGGTGGCGCCGCTCGGCGTCGGCGAGCACGAGCCGGGCGCGACCGCCGTCCCGCTGCCCGACGGCGACGTGTCCGGCTCCGGGGTGGACTGGTCGCCCGGCGAGTTCCCCGGCCAGCGCGTGGTCGCGCCGGAGCGCGGCGGCCTGTACTTCGTGCACGTCGACGACGACGGCGGCGGGTTCCACGGGCTGCCGTGGATCGTGTCGCCGGCCGCCCCGGCGGCGTCCGTCGCCGTGCTGGCGAGCGATCTGACCTGGACGGCGTACAACTCCTTCGGCGGACGCAGCAACTACCTGAACCCGGCCGGGCTGCCGCCGGCGCCGGTGGTGTCGCGGCGCCAGGACCTCGCCTTCTACACGACGCCGGAGCGCGGCGAGTGGGAGGACGAGCACTACCCGCCGCTGTCGCTGCGCCGCCCGGACCCGGACGCCAGCATCCCGCTCACCGAGGACGTCGACGGCCCGACGACCACCCGGCCCGGCCCGCACCTGGCCGCGGCGGACTGGCGGCTGCTGGCCTGGCTGGAGCGGCAGGGCATCGAGCACGACCTGTACGCCGAGAGCCGGCTGGCCCGCGGCGCGGTGCCGCTCGACGCCTACCGCGTGCTGGTGCTCGGCTGTCACCCGGAGTACTGGACCCACCCGATGTTCGAGCAGGTCCGCGACTGGGTGCACGCCGGGGGCCGGCTGCTGCACCTCGGCGGCAACGGCCTCAACTGCGAGGTCGAGCTGCTCGACGACGACCGGCTGCTGGTGCACAACGGCGACACGCGCGAGCTCGGTGCCGGCGACGGGCCGGACTGGAGCCGGTTCACCGCCCGGCGCGAGCCCGAGGCGGCGCTGCTGGGCGTCGGCTACGACCAGCGCGGCCTGCTGACGGCGGCGCCGTACGAGGTCGTCGAGCCGTCGCACTGGGCGTTCGCCGGGACGGGCCTCGCCGCCGGCGACCTGTTCGGCCACGCGTCGCTGAACGGGCGGATCCTCGGCGGCGCGTCGGGCCACGAGACGGACAAGATCTCGCCGCACTCCCCGCCCGGCACGACGCTGCTGGCCCGCGGCGTCAACGCGAACGGCGGCGGGGCGCACCTGGTGCACGTGCCGGCGCTCGGCCGCGGCGAGGTGGTGTCGGCGGGGTCGATCGCGTTCGTGATGTCGCTGCTGGTCGACGACGTCGTGTCGGCGCTGACCCGGAACGTGCTGGACCGGTTCCTGGCGGACCGATGAGCTTCCGGGCGCGGGTGGTCGCCGGGATGCTGGTGGACGCGGAGACGTGGGCAGCGCGGCCGGTGGACGACGAGTGGATCGCGCCGGTCGCGGACGACCCGCTGTACGAGAACCTCTACGACCGGTTCTGGGCGATCATGGCCGACGCCGCGGTGCTCGAGCACCTGGCGCTCACGGCGCAGCTCACCGGCTCGCCGGCGGTGACCGAGGCGGCTGTGGCCCGGCTGGACGCGACGGCGCGACGGTGGCGGCGCGAGGCGGAGCCGGCGCCGGACTACGGCACCGCCTACGCCACCACCCGCGTCGCCAAGGCGCTCGCCGTCGGCTCCGACTGCCTGGCCGGCGCGCTGCCGCCGTCCGTCCGTGACCGCGTGCTGGAGGTGCTCACGACGATCACCCGGCGGCTGGCGGCGGAGTGGTTCACCCGCCCGGACGTGCGCGGGCCGGTCGGCACCGGCGCCGACCGGCACTCCCCGCACCACTCCAGTGTCGAGTGGTCCGGGTTCGGGATCGCCGCGCTCGCGCTGCTGGACCGCGTGCCGGAGGCGGCGGGCTGGGTGACCGACGCCGAGCGGCAGTTCCGCGACCACCTGCTGCCCGGCGCCCTCGCAGCCGACGGCGCCGCGCCCGAGGGCATGGACTTCTGGGCCTCGACGGTGCTCAGCCAGGTGCAGTTCCTCGACCCGCTGCGCCGGGTCACCGGCCGCGACCTGCTGACGGCGCACGCCCGGTCACTCGACCCCACGCCCGGCCTGGCGGTCTACCTGCCCCGGCGGACGGCGACGGCGGACGGTCATCCGCACTACGGGCCCAGTACCGGGCTGTGCGCCGTGCTGTCGGCGCTGGCCCGCGAGCGCGCCGAGCCGCAGCTCGCCGCCGTCGCCGCGCAGGAGGCCGCCCCCGGACGGCTGGAGGTCTGGCCGGCCCGCTCCCCGCGCCGCGGCGAGCAGCTGCTGATGGCGTGGGGCGGGTACGCGGCGCTCTGGCACCCCGGCGGGCCGGACGGTGACGCCGTCGGGCCGCCGCCCGCGCTGAGCTGGTACTCCCCCACGCTCGGCGAGGCGTACGTCCGCTCGGGCTGGGGGCCCGGGTCGTTCGTCGTCGCCGTCCGCCGAGGCCGGGTCACGGCGTGGGCCGACGGCGTCTGCGCGCTCGCCGACCTCACCCCGGAGGCCGTCATCGACGTCGAGGAGTCGCGCCGCACCGGCTCCGGCGTCTACCGGACCGAGCCGCCCGGGTTGGAGCCGGCGGCGCTGCGCGTCATCGACCTCGGCGACACCGCCGTCGTCACCGGGGCCGACGCCGCCGGCCGTCCGCTGCTGCGGGTGAGCGTCGACCGGCCGCGGCGGACGGCCACGATCCTGCGCATCGGCGCACACCCCCGCCGCTGGTGGTGGGCGACGCCGTCCGCTCCCGCCGTCGGCACCGGCACCGTCACCGGGATCGCCGCCGGCGGGCACCGGCCGGACCTGCGGGCGGGGTACGGACTGCTCGACGTCGTCGAGACCGACCCGCGCGCGTATCCCGTCGCGACCGTCGAGCCGGACGCCGGGCGCATCGAGGTGGCCGTCCAGCTGGGCAAGAACCGGCCTGGCGGATCCGGCGCCGGAGGGCAGGATCGATGGCGACGAGCCCCGCGACAGGAGGACACCGCATGAAGATCACGTCGGTCACGGCCGTCCCGATCCGCGCGCAGCGCCGCACCGCCATGGTCGCGACGCAGGGCTCGATCGACGTGTCGGAGTTCGGTGTGGTGCGGGTCGACACCGACGAGGGGCTGACCGGCTGGGGCGAGATCGCGATGTCGTGGGGCCGGGTCGGCCGGGCGCTGTGCCGCGACGTCGAGCTGACCCTGGGCCCCGCGGTCAGTGGCCTCGACCCGCGCGACCTGCCCCGGTGCGCCGCCGCCATGGAGCAGCGGCTGCCGCTGCCGACGGACGGCGGGCACGCGGCGCGGGCGGCGGTCGAGATGGCGTTGCTCGACGTGGCCGGGAAGGCGGCCGGACTGCCGGCCTACCAACTGCTCGGCGGCCGGGCCCGCGACAGCGTCCCCGTGGCCTGGCCGATCCCATGGGGCTCCGCCGAGGCCACCGTCGCCGCCGCGGAGGAGGCGGTCGCGGCCGGTTTCCCGACGGTCAAGCTCAAGATCGGCCGGCCGGGCCGGGTCGACGAGACGGTGGTCGCCGCCGTGCGGGCCGCCGTCGGCGCGGACGTCGCGATCAAGGTCGACGCGAACATGGCCTACCGCAGCGCGAACCAGGCGCTGGCCGCACTGCGCCCGCTGGAGCGGCACGGCCTGCAGCTGATCGAGCAGCCGCTGCCGCCGCGCGACCTCGACGAGCTGGCCCGTCTGCGCGACCGGCTGGAGACGCCGCTGCTGCTGGACGAGTCGTGCTGGGAGCTGCGCGACGTCGGCGAGATCGTCCGCCGCGGCGCCGGCGACGTGCTCAACGTCTACGTGACGGAGATGGGCGGGCCGGCGCAGGCGGTCAAGGCGTTCGCCGCGGCCGAGGCCGCCGGGCTGGTCGGCCTGCTCGGCAGCCAGTGCGAGCTGGGCCTGGCCACCGCCGCGTGCGCGCACGTCGGCGTCGTCGTCAGCAATCTCGCCTACGAGTCCGACGTGGTCGGGCCGCTGCGCTACGTCCGCGACATCGTCCACGAGCCGCCGGTCATCGCCGGCGGCGTGCTGGTCCCGCCGGACCGCCCCGGCCTCGGGGTCGAGGTCGACCCCGAGGCCGTGGCGGCCATGCGTTGCTGACGCCGTCAGCCCTTGTAGCGGACGAACAGCAGCGGGTGGAACGACGGGTCGCCGCTGAGCTGGCCGGCCATGAGCATGCCGGTGGTCGGCCGCCGTCCGCCGTAGCCGGGCGGGACCCGGCTGCCCTGGCGGGCGCTCAGCAGGTTCGGCCACAGCGCGGCGGCGACGCCGGGAATCGTGTGCCGCTCGACGCTCCAGCTGACGCCGTCGTCGCTGGTCGCCACGACGAGGTCCGCGCCCTGGCTGGAGAAGACGGTGATCTCGCCGTCCGGCGCGACCAGGATCTGCGAGTGGTTGTCCAGGTCGCCGACCGGGACCGGGTCGCCGTCGAGCCCGCGTTGGTAGTAGAGCGTGCCGACGCCGCCGTCGCGCCGGTAGAAGACGGTGTGGATCTCGCCGTTCGCGTCGGCCGTGAGGTCCGATGCGTCGACCCAGTTGCCGTCGCCGTCGGGCGCCGGGTTCGAGGTCAGCACCTCCTGGTGCGCGAAGGTGCGGCCGCCGTCGCCGGACGAGAACAGCAGCGCGGCGTCGAGGTAGGCGGAGTTCGGCGTGCCGAGGACGTACTGGCTGAAGCTCAGCGACACCTCCCCCGGCTCGGTGCCCGGCTGCACCCTCGGGTAGAGCCAGGCGCGCCCGGCCGGCGGGCTGCCGACCTCGCTGGTGTGCACGTCCTCGCCGGTGACCGTGTCGAAGACGTTGATCCGCAGGTCCCAGCCGTCGACGGCGTAGGCGGAGTACAGGTAGCGGCCGGCCGGGTCGATGGCCAGGCCCTGGTAGTAGCGCTCGCTGCCGGGCGCTCGGATGGTGTGGTCGATCGGCGCGGTGAAGTCGACGGAGCCGTCGGCGTCGTGGTGGGTGAACTCCAGCCGGACCGGGTAGACGGCGCCCAGGTCGGCGCCCGGCGCGGGGGCGACGCCCGGGTAGCACTCGGCGCCGGTGTAGCAGGCCACCTGCAGGTGCAGGTCGCCCTCGCCGTCGACGAGCAGCGCGACCGGCTGGTACACGTGCCCCGGCAGCCGGACGACGGGCGTCCAGACGGTGCCGTTGCGCGAGCGCCACACCTGCGCCGACCAGGGATACTGCGCTCCGTCGCCGTCGAGCGTGGCGGCGTAGTACCAGCGGCCGTCGTAGACGACCTTCGGGATCTGCGCGCCCCACGTGGGGACGACGTTGGTCAGGGCCAGGTCGTCCGAGACGACGGTGGCGCGGACGATCGCGGGCCGTCCGGGCTCGGGCTCGGCCGTGGCGGCGCTCGCCTGGCCGGCGACGAGCGTGGCCACGGCGGCCACGGCGATCAGGAGGGAACGGTGCATGCGGGCTCCCTGGAGTCGGGGGTGATGCCCCCGACGGTAGGGATCACGGGCAGCTGGGGCAGGACACCTGCTTGCCCTCCCGTGCCCCGATCTTGCCCAC
>NZ_SMKL01000033.1 GCF_004348545.1 Jiangella ureilytica
CCCCGGCCCTGGGCGCCCCCGCCGCCCGCAAGGTCGCCACGACCCCCGGCACGTCGGTGTTGTCGGCGTCCCAGCCGCCGTCGTCGCGGCGGACCAGGGTGTTCGCCGCCCCCACGGTCCGGGCGACGTCGGACGCCGTCGCGGCGACGTCGAGCGCCACCCGCTTGAGCGGCATCGTCAACGAGAGTCCGCGCCACTCCGGCCCCAGCCCGGAGACGAACCGGGCCAGCGACGACTCGTCCACCTCGTGCGCCGTGTACTCCCAGTCCAGCCCGAGCCGCCGGTACGCCGCGCGGTGGATCACCGGCGACAGCGAGTGGGCGATCGGCGACCCGAGCACGGCGCAGCGACGGGTCAGCACAGCTCGCTCGTGGTGCAGTACTCGTCCAGCCGCGCGACGTTGGCCTGGTGGTCGGCCTCGGTGACGGCGAACGCCGTCTCGCCGGTCTCGAGGTTCACCGCCACGAAATAGCAGTTGTCGTCGGTCGTCGGCCGCAGCGCCGCGGACAGCGCGGCCGCGCCGGGCGAGGCGATGGGCCCCGGCGGCAGCCCGGACACCCGGTAGGTGTTGTACGGCGAGTCGACCTGGCGCTGCTCGGGCGTCGTGTACACGCTGGAGTAGTCGTCGACGGCGTAGTGGACGGTGGAGTCCATCTGCAGCCGGCCCTCGGGAACGCCCTTGGCCGTGCAGGCGCCGGACAGGCGGTTGTAGATGACCTCGGCGACCCGCGGCATGTCCTCCTCGCGGCTGACCTCGCGCTGGACGATGCTCGCGACCGTCACCACCTGGCGCGGGGTGAGCTCGCGGGCGGCGGAGCCCTCGACCAGGCCGACCTCGGTGGCCGTCTGTTCGAAGCCGGCGATCATCGAGGCGACCAGGGAGTCCGGCGTGACGTCGCCGCCCAGGCCGTAGGACGCCGGGAACAGGAACCCCTCGGCATCGCCCTCGGCGTAGTCGGGCAGCGTGGCGGCGTCGACGGCGGCCTGCAGCTCCTCGACGGAGAACCCGGAGACCTCGGCCAGCCGCTCGACCGTCTGGCGGACGCGGTAGCCCTCGGGCAGCGACACCCGCTGGCCGCCCGCGCCGTCGACCAGGGCGGCGACGGCGTCGGAGGCGCGCATCTCGCTGCGCAGCACGTAGTTGCCCGGCTGGATGCCGGTGGCCTGGGGGTTCCGGTCGGCGGCCGCGACGAACGCGTCCTGGCTGGCGACGACGCCGGCCTCGACCAGCGTGGCGCCCATGGCCCGGATGGTGGCGCCGTCCTCGATGGTGACGCTGACCTCGCCAGTGCCCGGCCCGGGGAAGTCCTCGGGCTCGCCGAAGAGGCCGTCGACGCTGTTCAGCAGCGCGCTGCCACCGTAGTAGATGCCGCCCAGGACGCCGCCGATGACGGCGAGCGAGGCGACGACCGCCACGAAGGAGCCGAACCGGCTGCGCTTGCGCCGGCGGCGCCGTTGACGCCGGGGGCGGACGATCTCTTCGTCCTCCTCCGACGTGTACAGGTCACTCATCCGTTACCGTCAGCACCTCTCCAGGCGGCTCGCCGGCCGTGCGCTCGGCGTCCAGCGTGTCTTGCAGAATCACCATCGCCGCGGCCTGGTCGATGGCCGGGCGCGCCGCACGCGATGAGACACCGCTGGCTCGCATCCCACGCGCTGCGACGGTCGTGCTCAGCCTTTCGTCGACGAGCCGCACCGGGCATGGTGCCACAAATCGTGCCAAATCGGCACCAAAGGCCCTTGCGTGCGCTGCCGCCGCGTGCTCCTTCCCATCGAGACTACGCGGTAATCCGAGCACGATCTCGATCGCGTCGTACTCGGCCACCAGTACCCCGATGCGCCGTAGGTCACCCTTTCCGCGACGGATCGTCTCGACGGGAGTGGCGATGAGCCCGTCGCGGTCACATGACGCGACCCCGATACGGACCGCCCCGACATCGACCCCCAGCCGGACGCCCCTCCGCACTAGTTGCCTCTCCCGTGCGGGACTCGCCGGTGCCCGCGACCTTGCGGCCGGCAGTGCATCAGCCGGTCACGGTCTGACCGATTGCATGCTCGACCTGCGTCAGCGCCTCGCCGATCTTGCTCGCGTCGGTGCCGCCGCCCTGCGCGACGTCGTCCTTGCCGCCGCCGCCACCGCCCAGGGTCTGCGCGGCGACGCGGACCAGCGCGCCGGCCTTGACGCGCCACTGGCGACCGGCCTCGTTGACGGCGATGACGACACTGGGCCGCCCGTTCTCGCCCACGCCGGCCACGGTGACCACCGCGGGCTTGTCGTTGCCGAGCCGGCCCCGGATGTCGAGCGCCAGCGAGCGGAGCTCGTCGGCGGCCGTGCCGTCGGGCGCGGTGTGGCCGACGAACGCGACGCCGTAGACGTCGCGCGCCCCGGCCGCCAGCTCCGCCGCCTGGGCGCCGAGCTGCGACGACCGGGCCTTGGCCCGCTCCTTCTCCGCGTCGCGGACCTGCGCGACCAGCCGCTCGATGCGCTCGGGCAGCTGGTCGGGCTGCTGCACCTTGAGCAGGTCGACCAGCTGGTTGACCAGCGTGCGCTCGCGGGCGAGGTAGCGGAAGCCCTCGATGCCGACGAAGGCCTCGACCCGGCGGGTGCCGGCGCCGACGGAACCCTCGCCCGTGAGCGTCACGAGCCCGACCTGCGACGAGTGCGCCACGTGCGTACCACCGCAGAGCTCGCGCGACCACGCGCCGCCCATCTCGACGACGCGCACCTCTTCGTCGTACGTCTCGCCGAACAGCGCCAGCGCGCCGAGCTCGCGGGCCCGCTCGAGCGGCATGTACGTGGCCGACACCGAGTGGTCGCGGCGGATCGCGAGGTTGGCGACCTCTTCGACCTCGCTGCGGGTCTGCGCGCCGAGCGCCTGACCCCACGCGAAGTCCAGACGCAGGTAGCCGGGCTTGTTGTAGGAGCCGCTCTGCAGCGCCTGCGGCCCGAGCACCTGGCGCAGCGCCGCGTGCACGATGTGGGTGCCGGAGTGTGCCTGGCAGGCGCCGACCCGCCACTCGTGGTCGACCTTCGCCACGACGTCCTGGCCGCTGATGACCTCGCCCTTGAGCACCCGCGCCTTGTGCACGATGAGGCCCTTGACGGGGCGCTGGACGTCGACGACCTCGAGCTCGAAGCCGTCGCCGGTGATGACGCCGGCGTCGCTGTCCTGACCACCGGACTCCGCGTAGAACGGGGTGCGGTCGAGCACGATCTCGACGGTCTCGCCCTCGCTGGCGCCCGGGATGGCGACGCCGTCGAGCAGCAGGCCGCGGACGCGGCTGTCGGTCTCGAGCTCGTCGTACCCGGTGAACGGGGTGGGGCCGGCCTCGCGCAGCTGCCGGTACGCGCTGAGGTCGGCATGGCCGATCTTCTTCGCCTTGGCGTCGGCCTTGGCCCGCTCGCGCTGCTCGGTCATGAGCCGGCGGAAGTGCCCCTCGTCGACCTTCAGCCCCTGCTCGGCCGCCATCTCGAGCGTGAGGTCGATGGGGAAGCCGTAGGTGTCGTGCAGCTTGAACGCGGTGTCGCCGGGCAGCGCGAACTCGCCGGCCCGCTTGGCCTCGTCGGCCGCGAGGTCGAAGATCTGGGTGCCGGTCTGCAGCGTGCGCCGGAACGCCTCCTCCTCGGCGTAGGCGACGGAGGAGATGCGGGCGAAATCGGTGTCGAGCTCCGGGTAGGCCGCCTTCATGCAGTCCTTGGCGACGGGCAGCAGCTCGGGAATGGCGTGGTCCTCGACGCCGAGCAGCCGCATGGCCCGCACCGACCGGCGCAGCAGCCGGCGCAGCACGTAGCCGCGGCCCTCGTTGGAGGGCGTGACGCCGTCGCCGATGAGCATGAGCGAGCTGCGCACGTGGTCGGCGACGACGCGCATGCGGACGTCGTCGACGTGGTCGGCGCCGTAACGCCGGCCCGAGAGGTCGGCCGCGCGCTGCAGCGTGGGGCGGACCTGGTCGATCTCGTACATGTTCTCGACGCCCTGCATGAGGTACGCGACGCGCTCGAGGCCCATGCCGGTGTCGATGTTCTTCGACGGGAGGTCGCCGACGACGACGAAGTCGTCCTTCGCCTTGACCTCGGTGATCTGCTCCTGCATGAAGACCAGGTTCCAGATCTCGAGGAACCGGTCCTCGTCGACGACGGGGCCACCGTCGGGTCCGTGCTCGGGGCCGCGGTCGACGTAGATCTCGCTGCACGGGCCGCCCGGGCCGGGCTGGCCGGTGTGCCAGTAGTTGTCGAGCAGGCCGCGCCTCTGGATGCGCTCGTCGGGCAGTCCGGCGACCTTCTTCCAGAGCTCCGCGGCCTCGTCGTCGTCGTGGTAGACGGTGACCCAGATCTTGTCCTCGCCGAAGCCGTAGCCGCCGTCGGCCTGGGACTTCGTGATGAGGTCCCAGGCGTGCGTGATGGCGCCTTCCTTGAAGTAGTCGCCGAAGGAGAAGTTGCCGTTCATCTGGAAGAACGTGCCGTGCCGGGTGGTCTTGCCGACCTCTTCGATGTCGCCGGTGCGGATGCACTTCTGCACGCTGGTGGCCCGCCGCCAGGGCGCGGCCTGCTGCCCCGTGAGGTAGGGGATGAACGGCACCATGCCCGCCACCGTGAACAGCAGCGACGGGTCGGGCGAGATCAGCGAGGCGCTGGGGACGACGGCGTGACCGTTCTTCTCGAAGTGGTCGAGGAACCGGCGCCGGATCTCGGCGGTCTCCATGGTCAGAACGTGCCTCTCGGGTGCGTGCGGAACAGGTCGTCGACGGCGTCAGGGTCGGCGGTGCCGGGCTCGCCGACCTTGCCGGTCCCGTCGGGCGCGATGCCCAGGGCGTAGCGCAGCTCGGCGTCGCGCTCGGCCATGCCGGCGCGGACCTCGTCGGTGAACTCGCGGACGGCGTCGCCGAGGTTGCGCAGGCCGCCGGCGACGCGGTCGGCCGCGCCCTCGGGGGTCAGGCTCTCGGCGGCGCGGGTGAGCCGGCGGACCACCAGCACCCCGGCGGTGGCGCCGAGGGCGACCCAGAACAGCTTGCTCATCCGCGGCTCCCGAACCGGCGTCGCCGGCCGGTGCCGGCAGCGCCGTCGCGGCGCGCGGTGATGGCCCGGCGCACGCCGTAGGTGAACGCGGCGGTGCGGACCAGCGGGCCGCCGAGCGTGGCCGCGAACAGCGACGACATGGCGGCGACGTTGGTGGTGACCGTCTGCGCGTTCGACGTGATGGCATCGATGCGCCGCAGCTGCGCGTTCGTGGAGGCGAGCAGCTCGTTGGTCTCGTCGACCGTGGTGGCCGTCTTCGCGACGTGCTCCTTGCGCAGGTCGCGCACGACGAGGGTGAACTCGTCGACGGTGCGGCCCAGCTTCAGGATCGGCACCGCGAGGAAGCCGACCAGCGCCACCAGGGCGGCCGCTGCCATCAACCCGGCGATCTCGCCTACGGACATGGGTGGAGCTGCCTCTCTTCGGATGGTCGTCTCAAGCGTCTGACCCTACCGCGCCGGATCGGGCGGCGTCCCATCGTCCGTCCTGCTGCGCAGCGGCGACCTGAGCCAGCCCGCCGGGGCCCATGCGCCCGGCCGCCGTCAGCGCCTCGACCAGGGCGACGTTGCGGGCCGACCACGGGCTCCTGCGGCGCCGCGGCGAGTATCGCTGCAGGAAGTGCTGCTCGTCGCCGGCGCGGCGGACGCTGTCGATCCAGCCGTGGCACAGCGCCACCTCGAGCGCGTCCTCGATGGTGAGGCCGGGCGAGCCCTTGCGCGCGATCCGCAGGACGACGCCGTCGGCGCTGTCGTGGTGCCGGGCCAGCCAGGCGTCCCAGCCGGCGGCGTCGTCGAAGACCAGGACGTCGCTCATGCCGGTGCCTCCCCGTCCGCCATCGCCTTCCAGTGCGGGTTGTACATGAGCCCGATGACGTTGCCGAACGGGTCGACGACGGAGGCGTTGGCGAACCCGTGGGTGCGGTCGACCCGCGGCTGGTGGACGGTGGCGCCGTGCTCGACCAGGCGCTCGATGGTGCCGTCGAGGTCGTCGACGTGCCAGTTCATGACGGCGCCGCCAGGGGCCTTCGTGGTGGGGTCGGCCGGCGGGCGCCAGGCGCCGTTGATGATGCCGAACTCGTCCTGGTGGTCGCCGATGCGCCACTCGTAATAGCCGACCTGGCCCGACTGCGGGTCGGTGGCCTCGAAGTACGGCTCGCTGCCGAGGACCTCGGTGTACCAGGCCCGAGCCGCGCGCATGTCGTCGGCGTAGAAGTTGAGGGTGCAGAAGCCGCGCAGTTCGACGCTCATCGATCTCTCCGTTCTCTGTGGTGGTGAGAACGACGCTACGGGCAGTTGTGGAACGTACGGTTCCGCAATTCGTGCGAGACTCGGATTCATGCTGGAGACGTCGGTGCGGTTGCTGCGGTTGTTGTCGTTGCTGCAGGTCAGGCGGGAGTGGTCGGGTGCGGAGCTCGCGACGCGGCTCGAGGTGACCACGCGCACGGTCCGCAATGACATCGAGCGGCTGCGGATCATGGGCTACGAGGTCGAGTCGGCGACGGGCCCGGCCGGCGGCTACCGCCTCGGCGCGGGTTCGGCACTGCCGCCGCTGGTGTTGGACGACGACGAGGCGGTCGCCGTGGCGCTGGGGTTGCGCGCCGCCGCCTCCGGCTCCGTCACCGGCATCGAGGAGACGTCGCTGCGGGCGCTGGCCAAGCTGGAGCGGACGCTGCCGTCGCGACTGCGGTACCGCATCGACGCCCTTCGATCGGCGACGGCCTCAGCCGCCGGTGTGGGCGCACGGGTCGACGCGGACGTGCTGACGGCGGTGGCTGCGGCCGTGCACGGGCGGGAGCAGCTGCGGTTCGACTACGCCGGCCACGACGGCGGCGCCTCGGTGCGGCGGGTCGAGCCGCACCAGCTGGTCTACACCGGGCGGCGCTGGTACCTGCTGGCCTGGGACCTCGACCGCGACGACTGGCGGACCTTCCGCGCCGACCGCATCCGGCCGCGGGTGCCTCCGGGTCCCCGGTTCGCCCCGCGCGAGCCACCCGGCGGCGACGCCGTGGCCCACGTCCTGCGCGGTGTCGGCTCGCAGGCCTACCGCGAGCAGGCGCGGGTCCGCCTCGACGCGCCGATCGAGGTGGTGACGGACAAGATCACCGCCATGGGCGGGCTGGTCACCGAGCTCGAGGACGGCAGCTGCCTGCTGCAGACCGGCGGCGACTCCTGGCACGACCTCGCCGGCTACCTCGGCAGCCTCGGCGTCGCGTTCGAGGTGCTCGACCCGCCGGAGTTGCGCGACCACCTCCGGTCGCTGGCCGAGCGCTACCTCGCCGCTTCCGCCGGTCCCCCGCCCCCGCGTTGATCATGGTGGGGGCGTGCGCGCCGCCCCGATGGTTGAGGGATAGGTGTCGCTCTGGCGACACCAGTCTCTCAACCACATCCCGGATCAGCAGCGCAGCGTCAGCGTGGCGACGCAGCCGTCGCCGGGCGAGGCGAGCGTGACGTCGCCGCCGTGGGCGAGCGCGATCTGGCGGGCGATCGGCAGCCCCAGTCCGGTGCCCTCGCCGTGGCGGCGGCCGTGCCAGAACGGCTCGAAGACGTGGGCGAGCTCGGCCTGCGGGATGCCAGGGCCGTGGTCGGTGACGACGACGGCGAGCGCGGCGCCGCGCCGCTCCACCGTGACCGCGACGTCGGAGCCCGCGGGGGCGAAGCGGACGGCGTTGTCGACGAGGTTGGCGACCGCGCGCCGCACCGTCGCCTCGTCCACCGCGCAGACGACCCGCGCGGGCGCAGTCACGGACACCGACACCCCCTGCGGCGCCGCCACCACCCGGGCGTCCTCGACGACGGCACGGACCAGCGCGGCCAGGTCGGCCGGCTGCCGGTCGACGGTGCGCGCGCGGCCGCGGGCGTCGACCAGCAGCTCGTCGATGACGGCGCGCAGCCGTCCCGCCGCCCGGCCCGATCGCTCCAGCCCTTCGCGGTACACCTCGAGCGTCGGCGCCGGATGTGCCAGCAGCACCTCGGCGTTCGTCGCCAGCACCGACAGCGGGATCCGCAGCTCGTGGCTGGTCTCCTCGATCAACCGCCGCTGGGCGTCGGCCGCGTGCCGCAGCCGGTCGTACATCTGCTCGAACGGCCGCACCGCCCGCCCGGCCCACCACCACGCCAGCACGCCGGCCGCGGGGGCGAGCGCGAGGACGGTACCGGCCACCCACGGCGAGCGCTCCCCCGTCGTGTCGGTGGTGACCTCGGCGCCGTGCACCACCTCGGTGCTCGTGTCCTGCTCGGTCACGACGGTCACGCCGAACAGCAGCAGCACGGGCAGGTAGATGGCCAGGAAGCCGAGCACCGCCAGCCGCATCCGCAGCGACCGCCACCCCCGGCTCACGGCACCTCCCGCAGCCGGTAGCCGGCGCCGGTGACGGTGTCGATCAGCGGCGGGTCGCCGAGCTTGCGGCGCAGCCGGCTGAGGATCACCTGCACCGAGGTGGTGAACGGGTCTGCGTTGGCGTCCCACACGTGCTCGAGCAGCTCCTCGGCGGACAACACCTCGCCGGGACGGTGCATGAAGTAGCGCAGCAGCGAGAACTCCCGGGCGGTCAGGGCCAGGTCGGTGTCGCCACGCACCGCCCGGTGCGTGGCGAGGTCCATCGCGAGGTCGCCGACCCGCAGGGTCGCCCCGGTCTCGTCGGCGCGGCGGCCCAGCGCCCGGAGCCGCGCCACCAGCTCGGCGAAGTGGAACGGCTTCACGAGGTAGTCGTCGGCGCCCGCGTCGAGGCCGGCCACGCGGTCGGTGACGGCGTCGCGGGCGGTCAGCACCAGCGTGCGCCGCGGCCGCCGCAGCACGGGATCGGTGCCGAGCCGGCGCAGCAGGTCCAGCCCGTCGCCGTCGGGCAGCCCGAGGTCGAAGCAGGCGACGTCGTAGGCGGTGGTGAGCAGCAGTTCCTCCGCCTCGGCCCTGGTGCCGGCGCGGTCGACCGCGTAGGACTCGTGGCGCAAGCCGAGCGCGACCACCTCAGCGAGGTCGGCGTCGTCCTCGACCAGCAGGATCCGCATGGTCAGTCCCGCTGTGCCGTCACGGCGCCGTCCGGGCCGGTCACGGTCAGCACGCCGGCGGCGAACGACACCGTCACGTCGGGCCCGGTCCCGGCCGGGTCGGCCGGCCGGAAGGCGTCGCCGTCGGTCACCAGGTCCAGTGCGGGCGGCTGGGCGCCCGCCTCCACCGCGCTCACGGCGCCCTCGTCGTCCAGCGCGTACCAGACCAGCAGCGGCCCGTCGCCGGTCGCGAGCGTGGCGTACGTGCGCAGCTCGCCGTCGGCGACGATCGTGCCGGCCGGCTCGGCGCCGCCGACCGGCCCGAACTCGTCCTCGAGGGCGGCCAGCTCCTCCCGGCCCGCGGGGGTCTCGCCCGCCAGCAGGTCCGCGACCGCACGCTCGTGCGTACGGACGGCGTCAGCGGCGGCGGCGTCGCGGGGCGGGAACAGCACCTCGACGGCGTCGGCGCCGAGTGCCGCGATCCGCAGCCCGTCGTCGTCGCTCACCCGGTACGCACCTCCCGTGTCCAGCCGGTAGTCGCCGACGATGGCCGCGGCGACGTCCGGATCGACGGTGCCGCCCGGGGCGTCCGGCGCCGGGATCGGGTCGCCCGCCGCCAGCGCCGGGCCGACCGCCGCCATCAGCTCCTCCGCGGAGACGTCCCCGCCGTTGGACGCGACCGCGACGACCCGCTCCTCCGACGGGATCCACACCACCATCGTGTCGTGGCCGACGTCGCCGCCCCCGCCGGCCGCGGCGAGGAACGGCTCGCCGTACGCGGACGCGTCCCGGGCCACCCAGCCGGGTGTCTCCGCGGCTCCGTCACCGAGGTCCACCACCGGGTCCGCGATCGCCGCGGCCGACTCCACCGACACGACGCCGCCGGTGAACAGCGCGTGCGTCCAGGCGGCGAGGTCGGGCATGCTCATCGCCAGGCCGCCGTTGCCGTCCAGCGCCCAGTGCGGCCCGGCGAAGTCGCCGGCCTCGCCGGTGGAGCCGTCGTCGAGGTGGCCGACGGCGCGCGGCCCCACAGCGGCCGGTGCGCCGTCCCAGAACCCGGCCGACGCGAACCCGTCCAGGATCCGCGTCATCGCGTGCTCACGGTAGGTCGAATCGGACACCTCCTCGACGACCAGTGCGAGCAGCGTGTACGCGGCGTTGCTGTACACGTGGTCCGTGCCGGGCGCGAACGCGAGCGGCATGGCGCCGATCGCCGCGATCGCGTCCGCCCGCCACAGAGGCTGATGGTCGGCGCCGGCCGAGCCGTTCAGCCCGCTGGTGTGCGTCATCAGCTGCATCAGGGTGGCGTCGCGCACCGGCCCGCGCAGCTCCGGCAGCAGATCGCCGACCCGGTCGCTGGTCACCAGCGCCCCGGAGTCGACCAGGTCGTAGATCGCCGCCGCGGTGAACGCCTTGGTGACCGAGCCGATGGCGAAGACGGTCAGCGCGGTGTTCGCGTCGCCGTAGCCCTCCTCGCACACCGTCTCGCCGCCGGCGGTGATCGCGATCGCCCCGCTGAAGCCCGCGTCCGCCCAAGCCGCCAGTGCGGGATCGCAGCCGGAGCTCGCCGGGGTCTCGGCGTCGGACGTGCAGGCGGCGAGCAGGACGGCGGCCGTGGCCAGGACGGGCAGCAGTCTGGTCATGGAGGCGACGGTAGGAGCCGGTGCGCGAACGCCATGTGAACGGCGGGTGCCGCGGCGCGTAGGCTGGCTGACCGTGACGCGCATCGGGGTGGTCGGAACCGACAGCAGCCATGTCGACCAGTTCGTCCGCCTCCTCAACGTCGAGCACCGGTTCGGCGCCGCGCGCGTCGTGGCGCTGACCGGCGGCGACACCGAGCGCAACCGCGAGCTGGCCGCCGCTGCCGGTGCGGAGGCGCCGCGGCTGCTCGGCGACCCGGCCGAGCTGGTCGGCGCCGTCGACGCAGTGCTCGTCAGCACGCGCGACGGCCGAGGGCACCGGGCCGAGGCGGTTCCCTTCATCGAGGCCGGGCTGCCGGTGTTCGTCGACAAGCCGCTGGCCGGGTCGGCCGAGGACGCGGCCGCGATCGTCCGGGCCGCCCAGCAGCACGGCGTGCCGCTGTACTCGGGGTCGGCGCTGCGGTTCGTCCCGGCGATCGAGGAGCTGACGGCGCCGGGCGGGCCGTTGCCGCAGCTGATCACCGTGTCCGGGCCGGCCAACGCCGCAGGGCAGTACGGCGGGCTCTACTTCTACGGCATCCACCTGGTCGAGGCGGCACGACGGCTGTCCGGCGACCCCGGGGGCCACGGTGAGGTGGCCGTCAGCGTCGACGACCAGCCGAGCGTCGTCACGGCCACGACGACGCTCGGGGCCACCGAGGTCCGGATCGACTTCGTCGCCGACGCGACCCCGTTCCGGGCCATCCTCGCGCGGCCCGGCGGACCGGCCGAGGAGCGCGAGCTCGCCCTGCCGCCCGACTACATCGCCCCCGTGCTGGCCCGCTTCCTCGCCGCCGTGGCGACCGGCCGGGCGCCCACCGACGCCGAGGCCGCCGCGCTGCTGGCGCCGATCGCGCTGCTCGACGCGATCGTCGCGCGGCTCCCATAGCGGGCCGGGCTCACCCGCCGCGGACGATCTTGCGCAGCCGGGCGTACCGCTCGGCGTAGTCGCGCTCCGCGCCGCGGGTACCGGGGTCGTAGTACTGCTTGTCCTGGACGGCGTCGGGCGCGTACTGCTGCTGGACGACGCCGCGCGGGTCGTCGTGGGCGTAGGCGTAGGCCGTGCCGTGGCCGAGCTTCTTGGACGCGGCGTAGTGCGAGTCGCGCAGGTGCGGCGGGACGGCACCGGCCAGACCGGCGCGCACGTCGCCGACGGCGGCCCCGATGGCCCTGACGACACTGTTGGACTTGGGTGCCAGCGCGAGCGCGATGACCACCTGGGCCAGCGTGATCTGCGCCTCGGGCCAGCCGATCAGCTGCACCGCCTGGGCGCCGGCGACCGCCGTCTGCAGCGCCGTGGGGTCGGCCATGCCGATGTCCTCGCTGGCGAGGATGACCAGCCGGCGGGCCAGGAACTTGGGATCCTCGCCGGCCTCGGCCATGCGGGCGAGGTAGTGCAGGCCGGCGTCGACGTCGCTTCCGCGGATGGACTTGATCATGGCGCTGGTGACGTCGTAGTGCTGGTCGCCGTCGCGGTCGTAGCGGACGGCGGCGCGGTCGACCGCCTTCTCGGCCACCTCGAGCGTGATGACGCCGTCGGCGCCCGCCGCTCCCCCGGCCGCCGCCTCGAGGTAGGTCAGCGCCCGCCGGGCGTCGCCGCCGGCCAGCCGGAGCAGGTGGTCGTGCGCGGCGTCGTCGATGGTGACGGCGCCGCCCAGGCCGCGCTCCTCGGCCAGCGCCCGGCGCATGACCTCGCGGATGGCGTCGTCGTCGAGCGGCTCGAGCGTGAGCAGCAGCGACCGCGACAGCAGCGGGCTGATCAGCGCGAAGTACGGGTTCTCGGTGGTGGCCGCCACCAGCGAGACCCAGCGGTTCTCGACCCCCGGGAGCAGCGCGTCCTGCTGCGTCTTGGAGAAGCGGTGCACCTCGTCGACGAACAGGACGGTGCCCGTGCCGGAGCGGACGAGATCCTTGCGGGCGGTGTCGATGACGGCGCGCACGTCCTTGACGCCCGCCGTCACAGCCGACAGCTCGACGAAGCGCCGCTGCGTGGCCCGGCTGACGACGTAGGCGAGCGTGGTCTTGCCGGTGCCGGGCGGCCCCCACAGCACGAGCGCCATGGGCTGGTCCTCCTCGACCAGGCGGCGCAGCGGCGTGCCCGGCCCGAGCAGGTGCTGCTGGCCGACGATCTCGTCGAGCGTGCGCGGGCGCATGCGCACCGCCAGCGGCTTGCCGGCGACGTCGTCGTCGGCGCCGGACAGCGACCCCGCGGGCACCGACGGCGCGGCGCCGCCGAACAGACCTTCCTGCTCCATGGTGGTGACCTTACGCGCCGACGCTGACAGCGGGTGTCACCGACGGACCTGGTCGCGGCACTGGCGCACGACGCGGACGACCTCGTCGCGCTCGGCGTCGTCGAGGTCGGCGGGCCGGAAGGGGTCGACGGCGAACTCGGCCGGCAGAATGCCCTCGTCGGCGGCGATCCACAGCATCCGCTGCACATAGCCGTCGTAGGGCGGGCGGAACGTCACCCGCGACAGCTCGTCGACGATGGCCGACACCTCGAGGAACCGGGCCGCGGCGTCGCGCGACGACGTGTGCACGGCCGCCGCGAACGTGTCGACCGCCGCGACGGAGATCTGCACGGCGGCCGCCGCGAGCCCGATGAGCGCGCCCTCAGCGCCCCACATGAGCGACGCGCCCAGCATGCGGTCCTCGCCGGTGAGCACCAGCTTTCCGCGCGCCCGGGCCGCGGCGATGCCCTCTTGGCAGGCGATGGCGTCGTGCAGCCGGGCCGGCTTGAACGCCGCGACCCGCGGCAGCTCGAGCAGCCGCTCCAGCGTGGACGGCGCGTACGGCCGGGTGTAGAGGTCGAAGACGACGAGCGGGAGGCCGGACGCACGGGCGACGGCCTCGTGGTGCTCGACGACGGCATCGGGGTTGGTGTCGGCGGGCGGGAAGACCAGCAGCGCGTCGGCTCCGGCCGCGGCCGCCGTGGCGGCCCACTCGAGATCGTGGCCGGGACCGTCGGCGTGACCCCCGACGCCGGTGACGATGGGGACGTTGAGCGCGGCCGCGCGACGCACGAGGTCGGCCTTGGTCGCGATGGGCAGCCGGTCGCCACGGCCGGTGTGCGCCGCGATGGCGAGCCCGCCGGCGCCGGCCCGGACCAGCTGTCCGAAGTACGCCGAGCAGACGTCCGGATCGGTACTGCCGTCGGCGCGCATCGGCGTGGCCGCCGCTGCGACCAGCGACCAGCGCAGTCGTCCGTTCAGCTCCGTCGTCGCTCGAGGAATCCCCACACCTGCAGAGTAGTCATCGTTCACCCGCCTGCCGCCGCTGGCGCGCACTGGCCGCTCGCCGCTCCGGTCACCGAGTTCGCCTCGTCCTGCACCGGCGCAGGGTCGTTGCCGGTGCAGGACAGCGCTCCGGAGACCCGGTTGCCGGCGAACCGGACGCCGCCGGTGTTCCCCGTGAGCGTGACGGCGCCGGCCATCACGGAGTTCGTGATCGCCACCGCGCCGGTGCCGTGGCGCAGCGTGACGGCGCCGGACACCGTCGTGCCCGAGAGCACCACGCCGCCGGCGCCGTCGGCCACGATCGGACCGGCCACGGTCGAGCCGTCGCCGGCCAGCATGGCGCCGGCGCCCACCTGGATGGGGCCGGCCACCGTCGCGCCGTCCAGGCACGTGGTGCCAGCCGTCACCCGCAGCGGCCCGGTGTGCGGCCCGTCGACGGTGACGTCGCACCGCGGCGCCGTGGCCTCGAACGACGTCCATAGCACGCCCCGCGTCGAGAGTCGCCGGCCCTCGAGGGTCAGCTCGCCGGCCCGGTCCAGCGCCACGGTGAAGGTCAGGCTCGCCGTGCCGGTGGCGTCGGCGCGGACGGTGCCGAGCCGGCGGGCGTCCGGGCGCAGCCACACCTCCAGCTCCTCGCCGGGACCCAGGCCCGTGAACGTGACCGTCTGCGACCGGCCGGCCGGAACCGCGTCCGCCGCCACGCTCGCGGCCGCCGCCGGCCGGGCGCTCGGGGTGTACTCCCAGTACCGCAGGTCGCGGGCGATGAACACGTTGCCGTTGTTGTGCAGGAATCCGTACGAGGCCGGCTGGAACACCCGGGCGCGGTCCAGCGTCACCGGGTCGATCGTGAACATCTTCGCCTGCGACACCACGTAGAGCTCGTCGACGTACGGGTCGTACCAGAGCCGCGACCCCACGTGCGCGTACGCGATGGTGTCCCAGGGGTAGGCCTCGTAGGTCCGGCGCGCCTCGACCACGCGCGTCTCGACGTCCATGCGGAACACCGACACCGGCGTGTGGCTCCACAGCTTGCCGTTCTCGTCGAACGCGATCTCGCCGATGGCGCCCTCGCCGGGGATCGGCGCGACCTCCCAGAGCTTGCGCCGCTCCTCGATGTCGTAGGCGAACACGACCGCGTCGGTCTCGGTGGGCCGCGGTCCGCCGACGCCGCCGTAGACCGACGTCGCACCGTACAGGACGCCGTCGCGGTAGGTCAGCGCGACGACGCTGTGGCCGGGAACGACGTCGTCGAACCAGGACTCGCCGGTCCGCGTGTTCAGCAGCGTCAGGCCGCCACCTGGCGAGCCGTTCTTGGCCACCGTGCCGATCGCCAGGTGGTCGCCCGCGGAGGCCAGCGCGAACGGCCGGGACTGGCCGTGGTCCTCGTACAGCCGCAGCACCGGTTTCGGGTTGACGCCCGGTTCGGCCGGCCGGCCCGGGTCGTAACGGAGGATCTCGCCCCACGGGTAGGTGCCGATGTACAGCGCTCCATCGTGGGTGACCATGCCCTCGGCCTGGCCGACCTCGTCGGCGACGGATGCCTTCACACCGGTCCGCGGGTCGTAGCTCGCGAGCCCGCCGGCGAGGAAGGTGCCGGCGTAGAGCAGGCCGTCCGGTCCCTCGGCGATCTGGCGGACCGGGCCCGGCGCCGCCACGGCGTCGGCGGTGCGGAACTCTGACGCGCCGGTGCCGGGCGAGTACACGAAGTACCCGCCCACGTGGTTCAGGCCGACGAGGGTGTCCCCGGGCCAGTCCGGGTCGCCGAGGTCCAGAAAGTCGAAGCCGCGCACGTCGCTCACCCCGGTCAGGGGCGTCGCCGCGTAGGTCCGGTCGACCAGGTCGTAGGTGTGCAGGGTCTCGTCGCGGACGAAGTAGACGGTGCGCCCGTCGGCCGCCACCGGCGACACGGACAGGCCATGGGCGCCCGGGATCTCCTGGACCCATGCGCCGGCGTCGAGGTCGTAGACGTGCAGCGGCGCGGGCGAGCCGGACAGGCTGAACCGGGCGAACAGCAGCCGGCCGCGGACGTCGAGGTCGTACACCCCTGCCGCCGGGTCGGCGCCCGCCGGCAGCCCCAGGTCGCGCCGCTCCCCCGTCGCCGCGTCGATCTCGACGACGCTCGTGGTGGCGTGCGTGCCGGCGTACACCTTGCCGCCCGCCGCGGCGATGCCGCGCACGATCAGCGGGTCGGCCGTGGGCGCGAGCGAGCCGAGATCGGTCGTCGTGCCGCTGGCCGGGTCGTATCGGAAGACGTTCGCTCGCGACTGGCCGGTGCCGCCGTAGACGACGCCGTTCTCGTCGTGGGTGACGGACCAGACGAACGTCTCGCCCGGCACGGCGACGCCCAGGTCCTCGACGGCCGCGGCGCCCGGCCGGTACCGGTAGAGCCGGCCCTCGCCGTAGGTGCCGACGTAGACGTCACCGTTCGCAGTGACGTCGACCGCCCACGAGCCGGAGGACCCCGGCAGCGGGAACTCGTGCACCCGGCTCCCGTCGCGGGCATCGACGACGCTGAGCACCGCCGGGCTGCCCGACGACACCAGGTATAGCCACGGCTCGCCGTCCGGTCCGGTGCCGACGGCGGACCCGGGTGCGGTGACGGCGTCCAGCGGCATCCCGCCGATGTCCTCGAACACCGGGTAGTCGGCCGCGGCCGCACCGACGGCGGTCAGGGTGCTCGCGGCGACCAGCGCCGCAGTCAGCCAGGAGACCAGGCGTCGCATCATGCCTCCCCGCACTGGCCCGACACCGGGCCGGTGACGTCGACGTTCTCGAGCACCGGCTCGGGGTCGTTGCCGGAGCAGGCCAGCGGGCCGATGACGGTCGTGTCGACGATCCACACCCCGCCGACGCTGCCGACCACCGACACCGGGCCGGTCACCGTCACACCGTCGAGGACGACGCCGCCGGCGCCGACCGCGCGCACCGGGCCGCGGACCGAGGAGTCCTCGGCGACGAGCACCGCACCCGGGCTGACCTGCACCGGGCCGATGACGCTGGCGCCGTCGAGGCAGGTGGTCCCGGACGGGACGGTGAGCGGGCCTGCGTGCGGGCCGGTCACCGTGACGTCGCAGACCGGTTGCGGCCGCAGCGAGAAGTTCCACCGGTACAGTGCGGCGCCGCGGGCGTAGTAGAGGTTGCCGGCCTCGTCGGCGGCCAGCGAGCCCACGCCGGACGACGCGAGCTCGGTCGTCGCCCAGGTGGACGGGTCGACCCGCCACAGGCTGCCGGAGCTGGTGACGTAGAGATAGCCGTCGTCGCGGAAGTACAGGTGCCGGTCGTGGCCGTACATGCTGGTGCTGCGCGGGAACAGCCGCTCGGCCCGGGTGACGGCGCGCGTGTGCGGGTCGTAGGTGAACAGCGTCCCGTCCGAGACACCCCACAGCGTGCCGTCGTCGTCGAAGGTCAGCCCGTTGACCGCGCGGCCGCCCGGCACCGGCACCTGGCGGTGCAGGACGTCGCCGGTGGCGGGGTCGGCGACGAACAACTCCGCCTCGGTGGCCACCGGGTCGATGCCGTAGCCGCCGTTGACCGACGTGCCGCCGTACAGCAGCCCGTCGCGCTCGGCCAGCGACACCACGCTCTGGTCCGGCACGACGTGGCGGTGCGTCACGACCTCGCCCGTCGCCGGGTCCCACAGGCTCAGCGCGCCGCCGAGCCGGCCGGACTTCGGCACGCTGCCGACCGCGAGCAGGTCACCGACCTGCGCGAACGCCTGCGGACGGTCCTGTTCGTCCGCGATGACGGCGGCCGGTCCCGGGTTGGTGCCCACGCTCCACGGCTTCGTCGTGTCGAAGTCCAGCAGGCCCGCACTCGGGTACCGCCCGAACACGAGGTGGTCGCCGTAGGTGCCGAACCCCTCGATCTGCCCGGCGCCGGCCAGCAGCGTCGTCGTGCCGGTGGCGGGGTCGAACCGGGCCATGCCGGGCGGCGACAGGAACGCGCCCACGTACACGGCGCCGTCCGGCCCGGACCCCAGCGTGGTGATGGTGTTCGGGGCGCCCTGCAGGTCGGCCTCGCCGATGTAGCGGGTCTTCCTCGTCTGCGGATTCCAGGCGTAGATGCGCCCGTAGTAGTAGGTCATGACGAGCGTCAGGCCCGGGAAGTCGGAGTGGTCGAGGTCGGCCCAGGCCCAGCTTCCGGGGAACGCGTTGGGCGCCCAGCCGATCGGCGCGTAGGTGTGGGTGTCGAGGTCGTAGGCGACGATGCCCTGCGAGGCGATGCGGAAGTAGACGTACCTCCCGGACGGGTCCGGCGCCGACATGGCGCGGCCGGAGATGCCCGGCACGATGTTCACGAAGTCGCCACTGCCGGTGTCGTAGACCAGCAGGTCGTTCGACGGCTGCACGCGCAGCAGCAGGTACTCGCGGGCCAGCGTCATGTCGTAGACCACCTCGTGGGTGGCGTACTGATCCGGCAGCGCGACCTGGGTGAACTCCCCCGTCGCGCGGTCGAAGCGGGTCAGCCGGGCGCGGGGCTGGGTGCCGACCCAGACACCGTCGGCGTCCGCCTCGAGCGTGCGGGCGTAGGTCTCCCCCGGCACCGCCTGGCCGTGGTCGACGAACGCGCCGGTGGCCGGGTCGAACGAGAACAGCCTGCCGCCTGGGTAGGTGCCGCCGTAGACGATGCCGTCCGGCGCGGCGTCGAGCCGCCAGATCCCCTCACCGGGATACGGCACGCCCAGCGCCGTCACCGCGTCGTCGCCGGGTTTCCAGGAGTACAGCTGGCCCTCGGTCATGCCGAAGTAGACGGTGCCGTCAGCGACGCTGAACGTGCTGGCCCAGCTGTTGACGCCGGCCGGCAGCCGCTCGGCGAACACCACCTCGCCGCTGCGCACGTCGGTCACCTGGAACATGCCCGGGGTCTCCTCGTTGCCCGCGGTCACCCAGTACGCCTGCGGCCGGCCCTCGGCGTCTACCCCCTGGGACTGTTCCTGCGACAGCACCCGGCCCTCGATCGGGTACCCGAGGGACTCCTCGGCCCCGACGACCGGCGCCGGCGCGCTGGACGCCGGCGCACTGGACGTCGGAGCCGGATCGGTCCGCGCCTGCGCCACCGGCACCGTCAGCGACAGCACGAGTGCGGCGGCGACGGCAGCCAGCGGTGATCGGTGCAGCCTCGTCACGACATCCTCCTCGAGAGGGGTTCATTTCGGCCTGGCCCGTTAGGCGGTCATCCTGGCAGCCGTTCGCTCGCCAGGGCAAGAGATCACGGAATTTCGGTCTTGCCCGATATCCGCCGGTGCCGCTAGCCTCCGGTGGCAACCCCCCCCGTCCGCCATCTCGGAGGTCCCCCGATGAGAGCGCTCCTGTCCGGATCGGCCGTCCTCGTGCTCGCCCTCGGCACCGCCGCGGCCGCGCCCGCCGAGGAGGTCGTGGACGCGTCACCGCCGGGTGAGGTCACCTCTCTCGGCACGCCGCTGCAGGACGTGCTGCTGATCGGCGGCACGCTCGGCGCCGGGCCGGACGGCTCGCCGGTCCTGTGGAGCGCGTCGTCCGGCGCGCCCGCCCACCTGAACGCCGTCGACCCCGCCACGGGCGAGGCGGTGGCGCGGTTCGACCTGACGGGGGCGGGCGGCTCGTGGGCCGTCGACGCCGGTGCGGACGGCTCGGTGTACGTCGGGACCTACGGCGCCGCCGGCCTCTACCGCTGGACGGCGGCGGGCGGCGTCGAGGCGCTCGGCAACCCGGTTCCGGGAGAGACCTTCGTCTGGGACGTCACCGTCGCCGACGACGGCCAGGTCTACGGCGGCACCTCGCCCGGCGGGAAGCTGTTCGGCTACGACCCCGGCACCGGCGCGTTCCGCGACTACGGCCGGCTCTCCCCCACGCACGCCTACGTGCGCAGCGTCGCCGTGCACGGCGACACGATCTTCGCCGGCACCGAGAACCCGGCCGCGCTGTTCGCCGTCGACCGCGTCACCGGCGGCCGCACGGCACTGCCGCTGCCCGACGGCCTCGACGTCTCGACCGCCTGGGCGTACGACGTCGACGTCGCCGGCGACCACCTGTACGTCCGGTTCGGGTCGGCGTCGCCGAGCCCTCTCTACGTCTGGGACATCGCGGCCGGCCAGTGGGTGGACAGCATCGCGACGGCGCACGGGCTGGAGCCGTCGCCCCCGGACGAGGAGGGCCGCGTCTACCTGATCGTGGCCGGCGAGTTGGTCCGCTACGACCCCCGCGACGGCAGCATGGTGGGCACCGACATGCCGTTCATCGGCCGGGTGGCCAACACCCGCGGCATCGGCTGGGCCGAACTGGGGCTGCCCGACTACCCCGGCAGCAGCATCGTCGGACTGCTCTGGCGCGGGCTGATGTTCCGCTACAACCCGACCACCGGAGCGCAGTCGTTCGTCCAGACCACCATCGAGGGCGAGCCGATCGACATCACCGCGCTCAGCGAGGGCCCGGACGGGCGGGTCTACGCCGGCGGCTTCCTCAACGGCGGCTTCGCGGCCGTCGACCCGGACACCGGCGTCCGCGAGGAGTTCCACACGTTCTCGCAGAGCGAGGCGATGACCACGCACGACGGGCGGCTCTACATCGGCGCCTACCCCGACGCGCGGGTGTACTCCTACGACCCGGCGCTGCCGTGGCACAGCCCGGAGTACTCGCCCTCGCCCGAGCCCGGGGCCGTCGACAACCCCGCGCGGCTGTTCGACTTCAAGGCCGACCGGCAGATCCGGCCGCGGGCACTGGTCTCGGCCGGCGACCACCTGGCGGTCGGCACCATGCCCGACCTCGGCGAGCTGGGCGGCGTCTTCGCGCTGTACGACGCGGCCGGCGGCGAGCTGGTGCACGCCGAGCGCGACCTCATCGACGACGAGAGCATCGTGGCGCTGGCCTACCGCGACGGCGTCGTCTACGGCGCCACCAGCATCTACGGCGGGCAGAGCGCCACGCCGCCGACCCAGCCGGAGGCCACCGTCTTCGCCTGGTCGGTGGCCGAGCGGCGGCTGCTGTGGGAGCTGCACCCGTCACCGGGCAAGCCGTCGATCCCGGCGCTGGCCTTCGACGACACCGGCCGGCTGTGGGGGCTCTCCGGCACCGATCTGTTCGCCGTCGACGTCGCCTCCGCTTCGGTCGTGGAGCGGGTGGGCCTGGGCTCGAGCGCCAGCAGCTCCGGCGACCTCGTGCTCAACCCGGCCGACGGGCTGCTGTACGCGTCGCCGGCCGGATCCCGCCTGGTCAGCGTCGATCCGTCGGCGCTGACCGTCGAGGAGCTGTGGACCGGGACGGCGTCGCACCTGGCCGCGCACAGCAGCGGCGACGTGTACATCGGGTCCGGCGACGAGCTGCTGCGCTACCGCCCGGCCTGCACGACCGCCGTCACCGGGACCCATCGCGGCGCGCTGACCGCGTCGACGGGCACGCTCTGCCTCGACGACGCCACCGTGCTCGGCTCGATCACCGTCACCGGCGGCGCGGGCCTGCGCATCGACGGCGGCTCCGTCTTCGGGTCGGTGACGGCCGACGGCGCCTCGCCGGTGGTCATCGACGGTGTGACGGTGCGCGGCGCGGTGACGCTGACCAACGGGCCGGCGCCGGCCGCCGTCATCTCCGGGTCGACCATCCTCGGGTCGCTGGACTGCTCGGGCAACGCCGAGCCGCCGACCGACGACGGCGTCGAGAACCGGATCCGCGGTGCGCGGACGGGGCAGTGTGCGACGCTGTGACCGGAGGCAGAGGCGGGAGGAGCGGCGGCATGCACGTCCTGGTCATCGGCGGAGCCGGCATGGTCGGCAGCAACGTGGTTCCCCACCTGGCCCAACGGCACACCGTCCGGGTGCTCGACCCGCGCCCGGTCGAGGACGAGGGCGTCGAGTCGGTGGCCGGCGACGCCCGCTCCCCCGACGACGTCGCCGCCGCCCTCGAGGGCATCGACGGCGTCGTGCACATGGCCGCCGCCGTCCCGCGGGCCCACGGCTACGACCCGGTCGCGAACGGGCTGGCGTTCGAGGTGAACGTCGGCTCACTGCACCTCGCGATGTCGCTGGCGGCGGCGGCCGACGTGCGGTCGTTCGTGCACATCAGCACGATGTCGGTCTTCGAGGAGTATGCGCAGCGCCCCGTCGACGCCACGGCGGCGCCCGACGCCGTCGCCGTCTATGGGCTGACGAAGCGGCTCGGCGAGCAGGTCGTGGCGGCGCTGTCCCCGTCGCTCGGGCTGCCGGCCTGCTCGCTGCGGCTGATCTTCCCGACGCCCGACGACGACTGGCCACTCTGGCGCTCGCCCGAGGGCTTCGCGCCGCGGGCCATGCACATGCGCGACGGCAGCGGCGCCCGGATCCCGCCGCTGGCCGCCGCCGACCTGGCGGCCGCGATCGACCGCGCGCTCGAGTGGTCGGGGCCGTACCGGCCGTTCACCGTCACAGCCGACGTGACCGGTGTCTCCGTCGTCCCCGACGACACGCAGGCCGTCCTGGGGTGGGCGCCGGCTCGAGTGCTGGCACACTGAACACGTGCGCACAGTAGAGCCGGAAGTCCACCTCATCGCCCGTCCCGACTTCGACTACGACGAGGTCGCGACCTACCTGAAGGACGTCGGCGGCGAGAACTGGCTGGAACGGGTCGACCGCGGCGACCTCGACGACGCGCAGAACCTCGCCGAGTTCGCCGGGCGCATGTGCTATCGCTCGTGGGAGCCGGGGCTGAACCCGAACGTCAGCCGCATCCGCACCGACCAGACCGAGTACCTGCGCAACATCCTGGCCAGCGCGCACGGCTCGGTGCTCGAGCACGTCAACTTCTCCTTCGTGCTGCACAACGTCAGCAGGGTCGCCACCCACGAGCTGGTCCGGCACCGCGCCGGCGTCGCCGTCTCGCAGGAGTCGCTGCGCTTCGTCCGCCTCGACGACCTCCCCTTCTGGTTCCCCGGCTGGGCCCGCGAGGATCCCGAGCTCATGGAGCGGGCGACCGCGCTGCTCACCCAGATGGAGGAGTTCCAGCACTGGATGGCCGGCCACTTCGGCCTCGACGACGAAGGCGTGAAGTTCGGCGAGAAGAAGCACAAGACGTCGTTCATGCGCCGCTTCGCCCCCGAGGGCGTCGGCACCGGCATGGTGTGGACGGCGAACGTGCGCACCCTGCGCCACGTCATCGAGAACCGCACCGCTCCGGGCGCCGAGGAGGAGATCCGCCTCATCCTCGGCAAGGTCGGCGACCTCATGGTCAAGGAGGCGCCCGCCCTGTTCGGCGACTACACCGTCGAGGACGGCGCCTGGATCCCCGGCTGGCGCAAGGTCTGACTGCCTTGGAAATGATCACGTTCACTACGGCTACCCGAGCGTCACCACGGTTGCAGGCGTAGTGCGACACGGGATCTCGTAGTGAACGTGATCATTTCGGGCTCATTCAGAGCCGGAAGACCTCGGTGGCGTTGCGCCACATCACCAGCTCCTCCTCCGCGGCGCTCAGCCCGGCCGCGCGGACGGCGCCGAGCGTCACGGCCGGGTGGATGAGGGTCGAGTCGCTGCCGAACATCAGCCGCTGCGGGCCCACGCGGTCCAGCACCCAGCGGATCCGGCCGGCCGCGGGCGTCGACCAGCAGGGCTCGAACCAGAGCCGGTCGGTGCGCTCGGCGGCCGACGGTGTCAGCTGCCAGGCCGGCCCGCCGAGGTGGGCGGCGACCACCCGGACACCGTCGACCCGGGCGACGACGTCGGCGAGGCCGACGAGCTCGTCGCCCCAGGTGTGCACGAGGACGGGCAGGTCGCGCGACGCCAGCAGCGCCAGCGCGTCGGCCATCGCCGCCGACCCGCCGGGCGAGCCGGCGTAGTGGGTGTGGATCTTGGCGCCCACGAACAGGCCCGTCGGCAGCAGCTCGTCCAGCTGCCGCGCGGCGAGCGACAGGTCGCGCGGGTCGACGACCAGCAGGCCGCGCAGCCGCGGGCCGGCCGCCCGTAGCACCGGAACCAGCGCCGGGTTGCCGGTCAGCGGGTCGTAGACCACCGCCTCGACCGCGGACACCAGCTGGACGTCGATGCCGCACCGGTCCATGACCCGCAGGTTCGCCGCGGCGTCGGCGACGTGGGTGCTGAAGAACCACGGGCCCCAGTGGCCGTGCACGTCGATGATCACGTCGTCACCTCCGGTCCCAGCAGCCGCCGCAGGTTGCCGCCGGTGACGAGGTCTCGCTGCGGCGCCGTCAGGTCCGCCGCCGCCAGCCGGTCGACCACGGCGGCCGCCTCGAACCAGCCCGGGCGGCTGCCGAACACCAGCCGCTCGGCGCCGGCCCACGCACAGACGAGCTCCCAGCCGTCGACGTCGCCGAGCAGCCGGGTCGACGCGTGGAAGCCGGGCTCGTCGCCGGCCAGCAGCACGAAGTCGCCCAGGTGGTAGAAGTGCGCGTCGAGGAAGACGACGGTGGCGCCGAGCCCGGCCAGCACGGGACCGACGACCCGGACGTCGCCCTCGGCGAGCAGGAGCAGGCCGGCCGACGCCGCCGCGCGCGCCACGGCACGCAACCCTGGCGCCGTCGCCGGGACGCCCTGCCGGCCCGGCGCCAGCCGCACGGCTCGCACCCCCAGTTCGGCGGCCCGTGCGACCTCCGCGAGCGCCGTCAGCGGATCGCGCAGGTCGACCCCCGCGACCGGCTGCCAGCCGTGCTCGGCGGCGACGAGACGGGCCTCGTCGTTGCCGCTCGGCGCGTCGAACAGCAGCGCCCGCAGCGACGTGACCAGCCCGCCGCCGATCCCCAGCCCGGCGAGCCCGCCGGCCAGCGCGGCGCCGTCGACCCGCGTCCCGACGGCGATGTCGCGGCCGATCAGGAGGTCGCAGTCGAGGATCACGACGGCACCAGTGCGGTGTGCACCTTCGCGACGGCGGTCGCGATGTCGTCGACGTCGGCGCCGGTGAAGTTCTCGTTCCACGGCACGACCACGAGCCGGCGGTACACGAGGTCCTCGGCGACCGGGCAGAGACCGTCGGGGTACTCGCGGCCGGCCAGGGGGTACCCGGACGACCCGTAGGTCAGCGGCTTGCGCAGCACCGGCTCGGCATAGAGCGGCCGCGCCAGGTAACCGGCCAGCGCGGGGACGCCCTCGGCGGTCAGTGCCGCGGCGTAGCGCTCGAGCCCGGCCTCGTCGAGCCCGTCGACCAGCAGGGGGAAGTACCAGTACACGTGGTCGCCGTCGTCGGGCGGCAACCCCAGCCCGGGCAGGCCGCTCAGCCGGCCGGCGACCGCGGCGGCGCCGGCCCGCCGCCGCTCGACGACGGCGGGCAGCTTGCGCAGCTGCGCGCGGGCGACCGCTCCGACCAGCTCGGTCATGCGGTAGTTCAGCGCGAACGAGAGGTACGCGCGCTCGCCGGTCTCGCGCGGCCAGCCCTTGTCGGCGAACCGGCGCAGCCGCAGCGCCAGGTCGGGGTCGTCGGTGGTGACCAGGCCGCCGTCGCCGGTGGTGATGTGCTTGTACTGCTGCAGGCTGAAGCAGCCCAGCCGCCCGACGGTGCCGGCCAGCGGCCCGCCGGGGCGCACGGGCGCGAGGTAGGCCTGGGCGCAGTCCTCGATCAGCGCGATGCCGGCACGGTCGGTCAGCTCACGCAGCCGCGCCACCGGGGCCGGCTTGCCGAACAGGTGGACGGCAACGACCGCCCGGGTGCGCGGCCCGATGAGATCGGCGACGGCGTCGGGGTCGATGGTGCCGGTGAGCGGGTCGACGTCGGCGAAGACGGGGACCGCGTTCTGCGCGATGATCGGCGTGACCGAGCCCATGTCGGAGATCGGCGGGACGATGATCTCGTCGCCGGGCTCCGGGTCGACGGCGGCCACCGCCAGATGCACCGCGGCCGTGCCGCTGCTGCAGGCCACCGCGTACCGCGAGCCGATCAGAGCGGCGAACTCCTCCGTCAGCGCGGCCACCTCGGTGCCCCACACGCTCGACAGCATGCCGCTGCGCAGCACCCGCAGGACGGCGGCCTCCTCCTCCGGGCCGATGGTGCGCCCGCTCGCGTCGAGCGGAGACGGCAACGGCCGCCCGGCCCGTACGGGCGCACCGCCGTCGATGGCCAGCGTCACTGTCTCTCACCCTTCCTGTCCAGAGGTGTCGATCGTATCGGCCCGGCCCGAAATCTGGACCGGGTGGCTAGAGTTGTCGCATGGACACCTCGATCGGCGTGGTCGGGCCGCACGACCTGGTCGGCGACGTCGCCGCGGTGTGCGCGGAGCAGCCCGGCGTGCGGGTGGTCCCGTTCCCCTACGACCACGAGACGTCGGCGCCGAGCCTGGTCGCCGAGCACGCGCCCGAAGTCGACGGCTGGCTGTTCACCGGCGTCGTTCCCTACACCCTGGCGCATGGAGCGCTGACCCGGCCGGCGGCGTTCGTCGACTACAGCGGTTCCACCCTGCTGCAGGCACTGGTCTGGCTGCTGCGCGAGGGCCGCGACGTCACCCGCATCTCCGTCGACACCCTCGACGCCGCGCAGGTCCGCGACACCCTCGCCGAGGCCGGTGTGCCCACCGCCGAGGTCCGCACACTCCCCTACCGCGCCGGCACCACGGCCACCGACTTCGCCGCGTTCCACCGCAAGCACGCCGGACGGGTGGCCGGTGCCGTCGCGGTCACCTGCCTCGCGTCGGTGCACGACGAGCTGGCCGGCGAGGTGCCGGTGCTGCGGCTGGCGCCGTCGCCGCAGTCGGTCCGCATCGCGCTGCGCCAGCTGCTGCTCGCGGCCGCGGGCCAGATCCAGGAGGACGCACAGCTCGCGCTCGGCCTGGTCGAGATCCACCCCGACGGCCTCGACGACCTCGCCCGCGAGGCCGCGCTGCTGGGCGGCGCGGTGGCGTCGTCGGCCGACGGCGTCGCGCTCATCGTCACGACGCGCGGGCCGCTGCACGGCGCCACCCACGGGTTCACGGCGCTGCCGCTGCTGCACCGGCTGGGCGACCGGCACGACGTCGTGCGCATCGGCTTCGGCCTCGGACACAGCGGCGCCGAGGCGGAGCGGCTGGCACGGCGCGCACTCGCCCGGGCACGCAGCCACGGCGACGTCGCCGCCGTCGTGTCCGCGCGCTACGAGCTCGACATCGTGCTCGAGGCGGTGCCGCCGGCGGCATCCGACGGCGTCTCCGCCGATCAGAGCCGCGCGGTCGTCGCCAGCCGGGTCGGGTTGTCCGTGGCCACGCTCGACCGGCTGCGCGAACTCGCGACGACGTCCGGCGACCGGCCGCTGACCACCCGCGACGTCGCCGACGGTCTGGGCGTGCAACTGCGCACCGCCCGCCGGCTGCTGCAGCGGCTCGAGCTGGCCGGGCACGCCGAGCGGTCCGGCAGCCTCGACTCCGGCGCCATAGGGCGGCCGCTGACGCTCTACCGCGTCACGCTCTGACGTCACCGCAGCCAGCGGTCGAGTCGCTCGGCGATGAAGTCGTCGTCGCGCAATTGCGGGTAGCCGGCCCAGATGCGGTCGATCTCGGCCAGCTGGCCCGGCGACAGCGTCTCGTCCTCGTCCAGGCACCACAGGCCCGCCAGCAGTCCTTGGCGGCGCAGCACCTCGTGCAGGCCGGGGATGCTGCCGTGGAAGGCGTTGGCGGCGTCGAACAGGACGGCGTTGGCGTCGGTGAGGACGGGGTTCAGCGCGAGCAGCCGCCGCAGCGCGCCGTCGTCGCCCTGCTTGGCCTTGCGTGCGAGCTCGACGGTCTCGACGGCGCCGCGGACCCAGACCGACCACTGGCCGAGCAGGCCGCCGACGATCTCCAGCCGCTGCCCGCCCACGTCGTAGGTGGTGAGCAGGTCCATGACGATGTGGTCGTCGTTGCCGGTGTAGAGGGTGAGGTCGCCGGCCCGGCCGGACGCGGCGACGCCGTGGATCACCTCGAGGGTGGCGTACCGGTCGAACGGCGCGATCTTGAAGCCTGCGACGGACCGCTGCTCGGCCAGCCGGCGCCAGAAGTGGCGCCCGAGCACGCGGCCTCCGACCGCGGGCTGCAGGTAGAACCCGATGACCGGGATGACCTCGCCGACGGCGCGGGCGCGGTCGAGCAACTCGTCCTCGGTGGCATCGCCGGTGCCGTACGGCGTCAGCAGGGCGAGGTCGTAGCCCAGGCCGCGGGCGAGCTCCGCCTCGGCCACCGCCTGCTCGGTGGGGCCGACGATGCCGGTGACGAGCACCGGGCGGGTGGCGCCGGCGACGCCGTCGCCGTCGTACTCGGCCGCGGTCTCGGCGGCCAGCTCCAGCACCGGGGCGAGCAGGCCGCGGCCCGGCTCGTGCACGGCGAACTGGGTGGTGTGGACGGCGACGGCGAGCCCGGCGGCGCCGGCCTCGACGTAGTAGCGCGAGAGCGCCCGCTGCCGCCGTTCGTCGAGCTTGCGGTCCTCGTCCAGCGCCAGCGGGTGCGCCGGGATGACGCCGCCGGCGCGGAACCGCTGCAGCGCGCGGGCCATCAGAACTTCCCGTCGCGGCGGTTGAACTTGGTCGGCTTGCCCAGCGTGGGCAGACCGGCGCGGACCCAGCGCGCCGTGGCCCCGACCAGCTCCGGCACCGTCACGTCCGGGTAGCCGAACAGCGCGTGGCAGCGCTGGGCGTTGCCGAGCAGGGCCGTCGGCTCCTCGGTGCCGGTGAAGGTCACCGGCTTCTCCAGCACCGCGGACAGGTCGGTGGCCAGGCGCCGGACGCTCAGCGTCTCGGGGCCGGTGACGTTGAGCAGCAGCGGCGGGGTCGACACGTGCAGCAGCGCCCGCAGCGTCGCCTCGTTCGCGTAGCCCTGCCAGACCAGGTTGAAGCTGCCCATCGTCACGTCGACCGGCTCACCGGCCTCGATGGTCTGCGCGATGTCGACCAGCACGCCGTAGCGCATCTCGACCGCGTAGTTGAGCCGGATGAACGCCATGGGGGTGCCGTCGCGGCGCGAGGCGGCCTCGAGGACCCGCTCGCGGCCGAGGCAGGACATCGCGTACTCGCCGACGGGTCCCGGCAGGGTGTCCTCGGTGGCGCCGCCGCTGCCGACGCCGACCATCGGGTAGACGTTGCCGGTCGACAGCGCGCTGATGCGGCTGCCCGCGTACCGCCGCGCGACCCGGCCGGGCAGGTAGACGTTGGTCTCCCAGGTGCCGGACTGGTTGCCCTCGGTGCCGAACTTCGCGCCGACCAGATAGACGACGTTGGGCACGTCGGGCAGAGCGGCCAGGGCGTCGTCGTCGCCGACGTCGGCCGCGATCACCTCCGCGCCCGTGGCCCGCATGGCCTCGACGGCGCCGGGCGCGCTGTAGCGCGACACGGCGATGACGCGGGCGCCGGTGCCGGCCGCCTCGATGCCCCGCACGGCCAGCCGGGCCAAGCTGACGCCCAGTTTGCCGCTGGCGCCCAGGATGACGATGTCACCGTCGAGGCGGCGCAGGTCCTCCACCAGGTCCGGCCGTGGCCGCGAAAGTCGCTCCTCGAGCTCGTCGATGCTCCGCACCCGCACACCCCTCCGTTATGGTACTTACGGGCCAGACCGTATTTCGCCGAGCAGGATGCTGTCAAGGTGTGCTCTCGGGGTGATACGGGTGCTATTCGGCGGCCAGACCTGCGCCGAAGACGATGGCGAAACCCACCGCGAACCCCGCGGCGGAATGGTCGAAGACCAGGGCCAGGACCAGGCCCAGCCCGAACGCGACCATGAACCTCTTGACCAGCTTCTGACCCATCGCCACTCCCTGCAGTGGTGGGGACAACGCTGGTTCCATGATCGGCCAGGCCGCCCGGAGCCGCGCAAGCGAAAGTCTCACATTGAGGGACGGGCCGCGGTGGTTCGTCCGTGTGTGTCGGGGTACGTCACCGCCCCGGGACGGCACGATCGTCGCCGAACACGCGGCGCGCTGCCGCCACGACGTCGTCCGCGCCGTCGGGCCCGGCCATCAGCTGCGGCTGGCGCAGCCAGAACACCGACGCTGCCGCCGCCTCCGCACCCGGCGCGGGCAGCGCGCGAGCCCGTGCCCGCAGCGGCTCCAGGCCGCCCAGCGGCGGGTAGCCGTCGTCGACGGGCACGCCCTCGGCGGCCAGCGCGCGGCTCACCCAGTCGCGGTCCACCGGCGTCGTCGCCCGCAGCATCAGCAGATGCCGCGAGTCCGCCGTCGTCCCGGGCGGCTGCGGCACCACCTCGACCGGCCGGTCCGTCGCGGCCAGGCCGTCGGCCACCCGGCGTGCGAAGGCGTCGCGGGCGGCGACCTCGTCGTCCAGGCGGTCCAGCCACGGCAGCAGCAGCGCCGCCTGCAGCTCGGTCATGCGCAGGTTCCAGCCGACGTCGGCATGGTGGTACCAGGCGCCGTCGCGGACCCGGCCGACGTTGCAAGCCGACCAGGCGCACGCCGCCAGGTCGTCGTCGTCGGTGACGATCAGGCCGCCCTCGCCGGCCGTCATCGCCTTGCTGGACTGGAAGCTGAACGTGCCGGCCGTCCCGTGTGCGCCGACCGGCCGGCCGCGGTAGGACGCGCCGTGGGCCTGTGCGCTGTCCTCGACGACGGCCAGGCCGTGCTCGGCCGCCAGCGCCAGCAGGTCGGTGAGCGGCGCCGGGCTGCCGGCGAGGTGGACGGGCATCACGGCCCGGGTGCGAGCGGTCAGCGCCGGCCGGACGGTGTCCGCCGTGAGGTGCAGGTGGACGGCGTCGACGTCGGCCACGACCGGCACCGCGCCGAGCAGCAGCACCGCCGTCGCGCACGCGACGAAGGTGTACGCCGGGACGACCACCTCGTCGCCGGGCCGGACGCCTGCCGCCCGGAGCGCCACGAACAGTGCCAGCGTCCCGTTCGTCAGCACGATGCCGTGCCGCGCCCCGTGCCGCTCGGCGAACTCGGCGGCCAGCCGCTCGCACAGCGGGCCGGACGTCGCGCCCCAGCGGCCGCTGTCGACCACCTCGGCCAGCAGCGTGCGCTGGGCGTCGCTGGTGGGCGGCGGCCAGGACGGCCAGGGGGCACGGCGGACGGGCTCGCCGCCGTCGATCGCGAGTGTCGTCATGGCGTCTCCTGCGAGGCGATGATGAGGCGCCGGCCCAGCAGCCGGGCGGCGTTGCCGCCCAGCACGAGCGCGCGGTCGGCGTCGGACAGCTGGGCGAGCCGGACCTTCCCCAGACCCAGCCGGGGGTCGAGGAAGCAGGCGTCGGTGCCGAACAGCACGCGGTCGGCGCCGGCGACCGCGACCAGCCGCTCCAGCCAGCGCGTGGTGAGCCGGGAGCCGCAGATCTCCAGGTACAGGTTGGGTTGCGCGGCGGCCAGCCGGGCGGCGCGGTCGAAGCCCTCCTGCCACAGCCCGGCGTGGCCGACGAGGATCGGCAGCGTGGGGTGCCGCCGGGCCAGCTCGGCGAGGTCGGCGGGGTCGGAGTACGGCGACCCCGTCTGCCCGTGCGACAGCACCGGGACGCCCGCCGCGGCGGCCAGCTCGAGCAGCGGCCGGTACCGAGGGTCGGTCGCGGCGCACAGGTGGGTGTCCGGGTGCAGCTTGAGACCCCAGACGCCCGGGTGGTCGAGCTGGTCGCGCAGCAGCGCGACGGCGTCCGGGAGGTGCGGGTCGGCGACCAGCCAGACGCCGACGCGGCCCGGGTGCCGGCCGGCCTCGGCCAGCGCCAGCTCGTTGCCCGCGACGGTGTCGCGGCCCACGGCGACCAGATGCGAGATCCCGACCACGTCGATGCCGATCTCGGCGTTGACGTCGACCAGCCAGGCCGAGTCCGGCTCCGGGACGAAGAAGTCGGCCCAGCCACCGACGTGGCCGTGCGCGTCGACGACGGGGCTCACGAGGACTCTCCCCTGCTCAGCGCCGCGAACGAACCGGCCGCGATCAGCTCGACGTCGGCGTCCGGCAGCCGCAGGTGCTCCAGCTGGAACCTAGGCCCGGCGTCGTCCCACACCGGAGCGCCGGTGCCGAACACGAGCCGGTGCGCTCCGCAGCGCCGGGCCAGCCACTCGACGGCGCCGGCCGCGGCGAGTGTCCCGGTCTCGGCGTAGACCCCGGGGTGGACGTCCAGCAGCTCGGCCAGTTCGCGCAGGCACCGGTAGCCCGGCGAGAGCACCAGCACCCGCAGCCGCGGCACCGCCGCGACCACGGAACCGACGCGGTCGAGACCGGTCTCGTGGGCGTCGAGTGCCAGCGGGATCCCGGCCGCGGCCAGCTCGTGCCACCAGCGCAGCGCCACCGGCCCGGTCAACGCGAACCGGTGCCGCACCGGACAGGCCCGCACCATCGCCGGCGCGGACTCGACGACCACGCCCGGCTCGTCGGGCCAACCCGCACCCGGCACGGCGGGGAGGATCACCGGGACCGTGGTCAGCCGCTCGTGGCCGGCCCCGGCGGCGTGTTCGTGTGCGGGGTCGCCGTACAGCCCGTGGCTCGGCGTCACGGCGGCGCCGTCGATGCCGAGCCGGTCCAGCTCCGCGAGCATCCCCGCGACGTCCACGGATGGGACGTGGTCGCCGGGCACCGACCCGAGCAGCCGGTGGGCGTCGAAGATCCGCACCGTCCGGTCAGCCCTTCAACCCGGTGGTCGCGATGCTGTTCACGAGGTACCGCTGGAGGACTCCGAAGATCACCAGGCACGGGATGACACTGATGGCCGCCGACGCCATGACGCGCGCCCGCGCGACCGTCTCGGCGTTCAGCGTCGACAGCCCGACCGTCAGCGTGCGCATCTCGTCGGTCTGCGCGATGACCAGGGGCCACAGGAAGTCGTTCCAGTGCCACAGGAACACGAAGATGCCCAGCGTCGCCAGGACCGGCTTGGTGAGCGGCAGCACGAGCCGCCAGAACACCGTCCACTCCCCCGCGCCGTCGATCTTCGCCGCGTCGAACAGATCGTCCGGCAGCCCCTTGATGAACTGGCGCATCAGGAACACCGCCTGCGAGTTCGCCAGCGTCGGGACGATCAGGCCCCAGAACGTGTTCACGCCCTCCATCTTCGACACCAGGACGAACATGGGGATCAGGGTGGCCTGGAACGGCACCATCAGCGTCGCGAGGAACGACCACATGAGCGCGTTGCTGCCGGGGAACCGCTTGCGCGCGAACGCGTAGCCGGCCATCGCCGCCGTCAGCAGGATGACGGCGACGGAGACGATCGAGTACACGAACGAGTTCAGCGTCCAGCGCAGGAACGACGACGCCGACAGCACCGCCGACAGGTTGTCCAGTGTCACCTCGTCGGGCAGCTGGTCCGGGATCGTCTGGGCGCCCTCGGGGCTGAGCGCCAGCACGAACACCGCGACGAACGGCAGCACGGTGAAGACCGACGCCAGGATGAGCAGGACGGTCAGCCAGATGTTCGCGCCGGACCACCGGCGGCGACGGCGGCCCGGGCCGGGCGGTCGCGTCGCCGCCGGCGCGGGCGGTGCGGTGAGGGTGGTCACGTGTTCTCCCGGTCCAGGACGTACCGCTGCACCAGGGAGATCACGAAGACGACGACGAACAGCGTGACGCCGATGGTGGCGGCGTAGCCGAAGTCGAAGAACCGGAAGCCCTGGTCGTAGAGCATGTACACCAATCCGTACGACGCGCGGGCCGGGCCGCCGCCGGTCATGACGTAGATCGTGTCGAACACCTGGAACGCCGCGATCGTCTCGATGACCAGGACGAAGAAGATCACCGGGCGCAGCAGCGGCAGCGTGATCCGGCGGAACTTCGCCCACGGGCCGGCGCCGTCGAGCGTCGCCGCCTCCATGACGTCCTCGGGGATGTTCTTCAGCCCGGCCAGCAGGATGAGCATCGAGTACCCGAAGCTCTTCCACACCGACACCACGGCCAGCGAGCCGAGCACCATCGTCTGGCTGCCGGTGAGGAACGGCACGGGGCCGAGCCCGACGCCGTCCAGCAGCCCGTTGATCAGCCCGTCGGACTGGTACATCCAGATCCAGATGATGCCGGCCATGACGAACGAGGTCACGTACGGCAGGAACAGCAGGCCCCGGAACAGCCCGCGGCCGCGCACCACGTGATGCAGCATGGTCGCCGTTCCGAGCGACACCACCAGCGTCAGCGGCACGTACATGACCGCGTAGAGCAGCGTGACGCGCAGGCTGTCGAAGAACAGGTCGTCGTTGATCAGGCGGCTGTAGTTCTCCACGCCGATGAACGAGAAGTCCCCGCTCAGCCGGTAGTCGGTGAAGCTCATCCCGACCGCGCCCAGGCTCGGAACGAACCGGAAGATCACGAACAGCACGAGCATCGGCAGGACGAAGATCAGGCCCCAGCCCGGGTCGCGGGCGCGCTGCCGCCACGTCGGGCGAGTCACCGCGGTGCGTTGGTACGTCATACGGGTCTCCTCGCCCGCCGTGGGGCGTCGGCGGTCGTGGCGTCAGCCGCCACGGGCGATCAGGTCGCGGGCCTCCGTGGCGGCGTCGGCCAGCGCGTCCTCGGCCGACTTCGATCCCTGCAGCGCGGCCTGCAGCTGCGCCGACAGCACCGCCATGACCTGCCGGGCGCTCGGCGTCACCTCGCCCGGGATGGCGAACTGGAGCGCGTCGTTGAGCGCGGTCAGGGCGTCGTCGCCAGTGGGCGCGTCGACGTCGGTGCGGGCCGGGAAGGTGCCGGCAGCGTCGTTCAGGCGGGCGGAGACCTCCGGCGAGGCGATGTAGCCGGCCACCGTGTTCGCGGCCTCGTCGTCGTCGCTGATGCTGGTGAGGGCCAGGACACCCGGGATGCCGAAGCTCGCCTGCTCCTCGTCGGTCAGCGGAGCGCCGACCACGACGTTCTCGGCGCCGACCCCGGTCTTCATGTGCTCGATGTCGGTCGCGGTGAGGGCGTAGCCCATGGCCGCGGTCCCGGTCCCCAGCGGGCCGCCGTCGACGGCGTTCGCCTTCGTCGCCGCGTCCGCGGGGAGCCCGCCGGCCTCCTGCAGGTCGAGCAGGAACTGCAGCGCCGCGAGGCCCTCGGGGCCGTCGAAGGCGACGTCGGAGCCGTCCTCGGTGAACACCGAGCCGCCGGCCTGCCAGAGCAGCGGGTAGAAGCTGAGGTTCAGCGTCATCTCCGGCGAGCCGGAGTAGTCCATGACCGCGACACCGTTCGCCGCCAGCGCCGGCGCCGCGGCCAGCACGTCGTCCCACGTGGTCGGCGGCTCCGTGATGCCGGCGGCCTCGAACGCGGCCATGTTGTACGCCGTGGTGGTGCTGGTGTGGTAGATCGGCACCCCGTACAGCTCGTCCTCGAAGGTCACGACGTCCAGAGCACTCTCCAGGTACGCGTCGCGCTCGTCCTCGACGGCGTCGTCCACCGGCTTCAGTCCGCCGGTCACCTGGTACTGCAGTGTCTGGTCCGGTGTCAGCAGCACGAGGTCCGGACCCTGGCCGGATGCGATCGCGGTGGCGATCTTCTCGTCGCGGCCCTCCCAGGGCTGCAGCTCGATGGTGAGATCGATGTCGTCGTGCTCCGCCTCGAAGCCCGACTCCACCTGCTCCCAGAAGTCGATGCTGGCGTCCTGGTCCGCGATGACCGGGTACATCCACACCGTGACCTCGGCCGACCCGCCGGCCGTGTCGTCACCCGAACCCCCGCATGCGGCAACGGTCACCAGCGCCGCCAGACCGACCGCCATACCTCGAACTCGCACCGGAAACCTCCTCGCCCAAAGACCGGCAAATACCGGCCTGGGCCGAAACTATAGCTGACCGTCGAACACGGTCAAGGGCGATCCGTTCTTGTGCCGACGACCTCTCGGGCCAGGTCCAGCCAGGTCGAGGCGGGAATCGTGCCGGCGGCGGCCGGCGGATCGATGCCCGTGGACGTGAGCAACCGGTGGGCGCGCTTCTTCGGCACGTGGGCGCCCAGGACCTCGCGGGCCGCCCGGCCCGGCTGCCGGTAGGCGTCCTGCAGCAGCCGCCGGGCCAGCCGGGCCTGCGGCGGGGAGACGTCCGTGCGGCGCCGGATCACCAGGTGCGCGGAGTCGACCGACGGCGCCGGCGTGAAGCTGCCCGGCGTGACGCGGCCGGCGATGCGCAGCTCGAACCGCGCCTGCCACCAGGCGACCTCGAGGTCGCGCGGGTGCGTCGCCGTCATGCGCTTGGCGAACCCCCACTCGACCAGCAGGTCGGCCCTCGCGATCGCCGTTGCCTCCGAGTCCAGCACCCGGCGTAGCAGCGCCGTCGAGATCGCGTACGGGATGTTCGCGACGACGGCGTACGGCCGGTGCGGCAGCATGACGGTGCGCGCGTCGCCCTCGACGACGCGCACGCCGGCGTGGCCGGCGAACCGGCGCTGCAGCCGGGCGACGAACCTCGGGTCGCGCTCGACGGCGATGACGCGCGCGCCGGTGGCGGCCAGCGGCGCGGTCAGCGCACCGAGCCCGGCGCCGAGCTCGACGACCAGATCGCCGGGACCGGCCTTCGACGACCGGACCATGCGGGCGCTGACGGCGGGGTCGCGGAGCAGGTGGATGCCGGCGTGGTTGGGCGGGCTGGTCCGGGCGGCGCGGTTCTGCCGGCTCTGACGGTTCTGCTGGTTCTGGCGGGAATGGGTGCGGGCGTGGCGCGACATGGGCCATCACGACCAATCGGGAACGCGGGAGGACGAGGACGTCGAAAAGCCGCGCCGTGTGCCTCGGGTGTGATCACCGAGGGACGGACGCGACCGCGGCGTGCTCCCGCTACCGGCGTGGACCCGTCAGATCAGGTCGGCCGGTCGAACGCAGAGCTACGCCGTGACGGACAGGCGGGGACGCCAGTACGCCACAGCGCCGTTCTTTGTCACTCCCACGATTCCAGCTTAACGGGTGCGCTCAGCCGGACACCAACGATTTAGGCGTGACGGTGACCTCGAACGGCTTCTCCAGCGTGAGGCTCTGGCCGCCGGTGGCCCGTCCCACCTCGACGTACGCCCCGTCCTTCAGCTCGTATGCCAAGATCGATGGCTCGACCGGGTCGACGAGCCAGTACGACTCCACCCCGTGCTCGGCATAGACAGATGTCTTGAGCACCGCGTCATAGCGCCGGGTACTCGGCGACAGCACCTCGACCGCCAGCGTGAGCGGCGCGGTGATTCTGCGCTCGCCCACGTGGTCGCGCCGTAGGACTAGGACGTCCGGTTCGAGCGATGTTGTGTCGTTGGGCTGCCAGTCCAACGGTGCGATGTAGACCTTCATCGATGGGGTCGCTGCCGCCCGCAACAGGACAGCGAGCTCGAGCAGCGCCTCCTGGTGAATGGGCCGGGGCGACGGGCTCACGAGCAATGTCCCGTCGACCAGTTCGTAGCGCAGACCGTCGTCGGGGAAGTCCTCGAGGTCCGCCACGGTCCATCCGTCAACCGCCCGTGGCCGCTCCATCATGGTTGTCATGGTGCCCCCTTTCCGGGCTCTGTCGCCACTCAGCCTGTCCGGAGCCACCGGACCCCGCAAACGACTAAACGCGAATTGTGGATAACTAGCCGAGCAGCAATTCGTTGTGGACGACCTCGGCGCGTTCGCCCTGCCAGCGGCGCCGCGCCCAGCGGTCGTGGGTGACGACGACGACTGCGAGACCGGCGCCGTCGACGGCCTCCTCCAGCTCCTCGACCAGGCCGAGCGACAGGTGGTTCGTCGGCTCGTCGAGCAGCAGCACCTGGGGGCGGGTGACGAGCAGCCTGGCCAGCGCGAGCCGCCGCTGCTGCCCCACCGACAGCGCCCCCACCGGAGTCGCCAGCGCGGGACCGGGCAGCAGCCCGAGCCCGGCCAGCTCGGCCTGGTACTCGCCGGCCGGACCCGGGCGGCCGGCGGCGAAGGCCTGCACCGCCGTCAGCGACGGGTCGGGGAAGCTGCCGGTCTGGGGCAGCCACCCGATCCGCAGCCGGCGCGAGCGCAGCACCTCGCCGGTCTCGGGCTCCAGCACCCCGGCCAGCACCGCGAGCAGTGACGACTTGCCCGAGCCGTTGCGGCCGGTGACCATCAGCCGGGTGTCGGCGGTGACGTCGAGCGCGCGGGCGGTGATGCGGCCCGGCACCTTCACGTCGCGCACGGCGACCAGCACGCCGTCGGGCACGTCGGCGCTCAGGGCGGCGTCGAACGTCAGCAGCCGCGGCGGCTTCGGGATGCGCAACTCCTCGAGCCGGCGCAGCCGCATCTCGGCGTCGCGGACCCGTCGCGACACCGCGGCGTCGACCTTCTGGCCGAGGAAGTGCGCGACGAACTTGTCGTTGTCGCGGCGGCCGCGGCCCTCGTGGCCGACCCGGCGGGCGTCCTGCTTGACGACGGCGCGGGCCTCGTCGACCTCGTCGGTCCAGGTGGCGTACGCCTGCTCCCAGCGGGCCCGCGCGGCCTCCTTGCCGGCCAGGTAGTCGGTGTACGTGCCGGTGTAGCGGGCCGGGCCGATGTGCGGCGTTCCGTCGCGCCCGACCGTCAGGACGGGGTCGAGGTCGAGGATCGACGTCGCGACGCCGTCGAGGAAGGCGCGGTCGTGCGAGACGATGACGACGGCGCCCCGGTACTCGCGCAGCGCGTCCTCGAGGAAGGCGATGGCGTCGTCGTCGAGATGGTTCGTCGGCTCGTCCAGCAGCAGCACGTCGGGTGCCGTGACCAGCGCGAGCGCCAGCGCCAGCCGCGAGCGCTGGCCCCCGGACAGCGTGCCGAGCGCCCGGTCGCCCGCGATGCCGGCCAGGCCCAGCCCGGCGAGCGCGCGCGCCGCCCGTGCGTCGGCGGCCCAGCCGTCGCGGTGCTCGAACTCGGCGAGCAGGTCGCCGTACTCGTCGAGGACGGACTGGTCGCCGCCGGCCAGCCGCGCCTCGGCCGCGCGCATGCGCTCCTCGAGCACGCGGAACTCCGCGAGGGCGGCGTCGACGGCGCCGTCGACCGTGCCGCCGTCGGGCAGGTCGGGCTCCTGGGTGAGGTAGCCGAGGGTGCCGTGCCGCTCGACGGTGCCGGAGTCGGGCGCCTCGACCCCGGCGGAGAGTCGCAGCAGCGTGGACTTGCCGGCCCCGTTCTCGCCGACGATGCCGAGGCGCTCCCCCGGGCCGGCGTCGTAGCCGACGCCGTCGAGGACCGGACGGCCGGAGTAGGCGATGGAGAGCGAACGAACGGAAAGGAGAGACACGTGACCGACCTCGGCGAGGTTCGACGGGAGCCCGCCGGGTGGACACACCTCGGGCGCGGGCGGGAGTCGCTGGTCAGATCACATCGCGAACGATGATGCCACTCCCGCTCGCGCCCGGGCAAATGGAATTCCGGAAGGTCAGGCGTCGGCCTTCTTCTCCGGGACGGCGTCGATGCCGGCCTCCTTGCGCTGCTGCGCCGTGATGCGCGCCGGCGCCGCCGTCAGCGGGTCGTAGCCGCCGCCGGTCTTCGGGAACGCGATGACCTCGCGGATCGAGTCGGACCCGGCCAGCAGCGCGGTGATGCGGTCCCAGCCGAACGCGATGCCGCCGTGCGGCGGGGCGCCGAACTTGAACGCGTCGAGCAGGAAGCCGAACTTCTCCTGCGCCTCCTCAGCACCCAGGCCCATGACGCGGAAGACCCGCTCCTGCACGTCACGACGGTGGATACGGATCGAGCCGCCGCCGATCTCGTTGCCGTTGCAGACGATGTCGTAGGCGTAGGCGAGCGCGCCGCCCGGGTCGGTGTCGAAGGTGTCGAGCGACTCCGGCTTCGGCGACGTGAACGCGTGGTGCACGGCGGTCCAGGCACCGGCACCGACGGCGACGTCGTCGGTCTCGTCGACCGGCTCGAACAGCGGGGAGTCGACCACCCAGGTGAACGCCCAGGCGGACTCGTCGATGAGCCCGGCCCGGCGGCCGATCTCGAGCCGGGCCGCGCCGAGCAGGTTCTGCGAGAACCGCCGCGGGCCGGCTCCGAAGAAGATCGCGTCGCCGGGGACGGCGCCGACCAGCTTCGGCAGGCCGGCCCTCTCGTCCTCGGACAGGTTTTTCGCGACCGGGCCGGACAGCTCGCCGTCGGCCCCGACCAGCACGTACGCCAGGCCGCGGGCGCCGCGCGCCTTGGCCCAGTCCTGCCAGCCGTCGAGCTCCTTGCGGCTCTGCGACGCGCCGCCCGGGAAGACGACCGCGCCGACGTACGGCGCCTGGAACACCCGGAACCCGGTGTTCGCGAAGTGCTCGGTGACCTCGGTGAGCTCCTGCCCGAACCGCAGGTCGGGCTTGTCCGAGCCGAACCGGTCCATGGCGTCGTGGTAGGTCATGCGCGGGATCGGCGTGCTGATCTCGTGGCCGACCAGCGCCCACAGCGCTCGGAGGACGCGCTCGGCCACCGCGATGACGTCGTCCTGCTCGACGAAGCTCATCTCGATGTCGAGCTGGGTGAACTCGGGCTGGCGGTCGGCGCGGAAGTCCTCGTCGCGGTAGCAGCGGGCGATCTGGAAGTACCGCTCGAGCCCGGCGACCATGAGCAGCTGCTTGAACAGCTGCGGCGACTGCGGCAGCGCGTACCAGGACCCCGGGCGCAGGCGGGCCGGCACCAGGAAGTCGCGCGCCCCCTCGGGCGTCGAGCGGGTGAGCGTCGGCGTCTCGACCTCGACGAAGTCCTCGGCCAGCAGGACGTCGCGGGCGGCCTTGTTGACGGCGCTGCGCAGGCGGATGGCGGCGGCCGGCCCGGAGCGGCGCAGGTCGAGGTAACGGTACTTCAGCCGCACCTCCTCGCCGACGTCGACGTGGTCGTCGATCTGGAACGGCAGCGGCTCGGCCTCGCTGAGCACCTCGACGGTGTCGGCGACGACCTCGATCTCGCCGGTGGGCAGGTTCGGGTTCTCGTTGCCCTCGGGGCGGCGGCCGACCTGGCCGCTGACCTTGATGCAAAACTCGTTGCGCAGCCCGTGCGCCACGGCCTCGTCGCGCACCACCACCTGCGCCACCCCGGACGCGTCGCGCAGATCCAGGAACGCCACTCCCCCGTGATCGCGGCGGCGGGCCACCCAGCCGGTGAGGGTGACGGTCTGGCCGGCGTGGCCGGCACGCAGGGTGCCGGCCTCGTGGGTGCGGAGCACGGGTGTTCCTCCGGGAAGCGGTGTGGTGTGCTGACCCGCCGATCCTACGGAACCGCGCCACGCCCCGGCGAGGCGATTCCCCCAACCCCGTTGATCTTGGAGCAACTGCGGAATCGATCGGGCATTCCACCCGGGAACTCTGCGGTTACTCCAAGATCGACGTCAGGCCGCGGGGGGACGCGTTCGCGGCCACGGGGCCGCCGGTCAGAAGAGGGCGTCCTGGGCGGGCTCGTGCGGGGCCGGAGCCGGCGCGGGGGTGAGCCGGGTGCCCCAGCGTGTGCCGTGCAGCGGCCGCCGCCGGTCGTCGACCAGCGGCTCGTCGTCGTCGCGGAGCCGGAACTGCCGCAGGTGTGGCTCGACCCGGGCGCGCAGCCAGTCGCGGTAGCGCTGGTCGGAGTAGGAGCCGCGGTGGTAGAGCCGCCGGTACATGGGTAGCAGGTCAGGCCGGGTGGACTCGAGCCAGCCGAGGTACCACTCGCGGGCGCCGGGGCGCAGGTGCAGCGGGATGTGGCTGATGCCGGTGGCGCCGGCGTCGGCGACGGCCGCGACGAGCGCGGACAGGTGCTCCTCGGAGTCGGTGAGCCCGGGCAGGATGGGCGCCAGCAGGACGGTGCACGGCAGCCCGGCCGCCCGCACCGCGCGGATGAGATCGAGCCTGGCCTTGGGCGTCGGCGTGCCGGGCTCGACGGACTTGTGCAGCCCTTCGTCGAGCAGGGCGAGCGACACTCCGATGCCGACCTGGACGTGCTGGGCGGCGCGCTGCAGCAGCGGCAGGTCGCGGCGCAGCAGCGTGCCCTTGGTGAGGATGCTGAACGGCGTGCCGGACCCGGCCAGCGCCTCGATGATGCCGGGCATGAGCCGGTAGCGGCCCTCGGCGCGCTGGTAGGGATCGGTGTTGGTGCCCATGGCGACGTGCTCGCGGGCCCAGGTGCGCCGGCCGACCTCGCGCTGCAGCACCTCGGCGACGTTGACCTTGACGATGACCTGGCGGTCGAAGTCGTCGCCGGCGTCGAGGTCGAGATAGGTGTGGGTGTTGCGGGCGAAGCAGTTGTGGCTGACGACGCCGTGGGCGATGAAGTCGCCGGTGCCGGTGGTGAGGTCCAACATCGGCAGGTCGACGCCCATGGGCCGCACGTAGCTGACGGTCAGTGTGTCGTCGGGCCGCACCGCCGCGCCGACCACCCCACGGCGCAGCCCGACCAGCCGGTCGCGGGTGGTGAGGTGCGGCCGCGGCGGTTCGTCCTCGGCCGCCGCGGTGACGTGTTTCCAGCCATCGGGCGTGAGGAACCGGTGGTCGCCGCTGGCGACGATGGACTCGCCGCCGTCGAGCTCGACCCGGAAGGCCGGCTTCGTGGTGCGCCAGTGGTCGAGCACCTGGGTGCGCACCAGCCGCCGGCTGAGGCCCTGCTGACGGGTGCCGAGCACCTGGTCGCCCGGCCGGACCCGCGCCAGCGGGATGGTGGAGCCGTCGGCCATGGTGATGGGCGCGTAGCCGGACAGGCAGTACGTGCAGGCGTGGCTGCAGCCGCGGTACGGGTTCACCGTCCATCGGAACGGCACGTGGGAGGCTTCGGGCACCTTGTTCAGCGCCGACTTGGACGTCACCTCGTGGAAGGTGATGCCCTCGAACTCGGGTGTGCGCACGCTGCGGACCAGCCCGGCGATGCGCTGCAACCCCGGCAGCGCTGCCCCGTCGGTGACGGCGAGTTCCTGACCTTCCCAGCGCACGCATCCATTCGAACACACGTTCGGTCCCGAGGCAAGTCGGGACCGAACATGGGTGCCCGGCCTCGTTCGGCACCAGGCTGCCGAGCGCGGGCGCAGTCAGTCGCTGACCCAGTCCATGTGGTCGATCCAGAGGTCGAACAGGGCCCGATCGCCCTGCACCTCCACGCCAGGAGTCTCGTCGAGCGGGCGGCGCCTGCTGGTCACGAGCAGCAGGTCGGCGGCCGGGCCGCGGACCGTGACGTCCGCATCCCCGTGCACGTGTTCCAGGGCGACCCGGTCAGGTTCCCGGCGTGCCAGCCACTCTCCGGGGGCGTCGGTCGCGTGGAAGTGCAGGGTCTGGCCGTCGCCGCGCATCCCGTCGGCGAAGTTCGGCCGGTTCTCCCAGTAGCCGAGGGAGGTCATGTTGCGCAGCCAGTCGTCGACGGCGCCGACGGCATGCTCCGGCGCCAGCTCGTACCGCATGCCGAGCGCCGCCGCCGCGTCCGCACGATGCACACACGCCTCGCCGAACAGCCGGCGGGACCAGAACGGCACGCCCGCAGCGCCGCCGGACGGGTCCCACACCGGCGTGTCTTCGGCGACGGACTCGAACGCCTGCTTGGCCTCTGCCGCCCCGTCGTTCAGCCAAGCCCGCCACACGGTCGAATCGGCCGGACCCGGGACGTAGCGGGCGAAGGCACTGCTCGGCTCGGCCATCCGCTCGCCCACGAGCATCGTCACCATGCGTTGTACCGCGCCGACATGGTCGACGAGGTCGGCCAGCGTCCACTTCGGGCACGTCGGCACCGGGGCCGACGCGTCCCTGCCATGCACCCAGTCGGCCAACGTGCTCGTCTGTGCGACGACGACGTTCAGATAGGTGGACGTGTCCACGCTGCACCTCCGAAGTGCTTCACCATCGGATTCCCCAGGCGTGACCGACTGCGGATGAGCCGAGCGAATCACGAAGCTGCTTCAGATCCGCTTCATGCCGCTCCGCACCGATCCAACGGCGGGTGCAGCCTGGGTCGGCCGGCCGGCGCAGCCGTGGAGGACGCGCGCGGAGCGAGGGTCCTAGACGAGCCGCTTGAGGTGCGTGACCAGCTCGTTCACCGAGACGGCCTGCTGCTCTCCCGTCGCCAGGTCCTTCACCTGGGCCACGCCCTCGGCGAGGTCGCGCTCGCCGACGACGACGGCGTACTTGGCGCCGCTGCGGTCGGCAGCCTTCATGGCGCCCTTGAGCCCGCGGCCGCCGGTGGCGACGTCGGCCGCCACGCCCTCGCGCCGCAACGTCGTCACCAGGCCGAACGCCCAGGCCGCCGCCTCGTCGCCGAGGGGGACGGCGAACACCTGCACGCCCGTGGTGCCCGGTAGCGCCAGCCCTTCGGCCTCCAGGGCGAGCAGTGTGCGGTCGGCGCCGAGCGCCCAGCCGACGCCGGGCAGAGCGGGCCCGCCGATCAGCTCCGACAGGCCGTCGTAGCGGCCGCCGCCACCCACCGCGGACTGCGAGCCGAGGCCGTCGTGCACGAACTCGAACAGCGTGCGCGTGTAGTAGTCGAGCCCGCGGACCAGCCGGGGGTCGTCCTCGAACGCCACGCCCGCCGCCGTCAGCAGCGACCGGACGGTCTCGTGGTGGGCGCGGTCGGACGGCGACAGGAAGTCGGTGATGAGCGGCGCCTCGGCCAGTGCCTTCTGGATCTCGGGCCGCTTGTCGTCGAGCACCCGCAGCGGGTTGAGCTCGACCCGCCGCTTCGTCTCCTCGTCGAGGTCGAGGCCGCGCAGGTAGTCCTGTAGCGCCGCGCGGTACGCCGGGCGCGACTCGTGCGAGCCCAGCGAGTTCAGCAGCACCCGCACGCCCGTCAGTCCGAGCAAGCGGTAGGCGTCGACGGCCAGCACGACGAGCTCGGCGTCGCTCGCGGGGTCCTCGGTGCCCAGGATCTCGGCGCCGACCTGCGAGAAGTGCCGGTAGCGGCCCTTCTGCGGGCGCTCGTAGCGGTAGTACGAGCCGGAGTACCAGAGCTTCACCGGCAGCGCGCCGCGGTGCAGGTTGTTCTCGAGGACGGCGCGCAGCACCGGCGCCGTGCCTTCGGGCCGCAGCGTGACGTCGTCGCCGCCGCGGGTGGTGAAGGAGTACATCTCCTTGGTGACGATGTCGGTCGACTCGCCGACGCCGCGCGCGAACAGCGCCGTCTCCTCGAAGCTGGGCGTCTCGATGTAGCCGTAGCCGGCCGAGCGCAGCGGCGCGGCCATGGCCTCGCGGACGGCGAGCATGGCCTCGCCGCGCGGCGGCACGAGGTCGAAGGTGCCCTTCGGGGCCCGGAATTCAGCGTTCACGTGTCTACAGTCCTCGCAGGTACGGGTTGGATGCGCGTTCCCGGTCGAGGGTCGACGCCGGACCGTGGCCGGGCCGGACGGCGGTGGGTCCGGGCAGTCCGTCCCCCGATGCCAGGCGGGTCAGCGTGGCGCGCATGAGCGCGTCGTCGCCGCCGGGCAGGTCGGTGCGGCCGACGGTGCCCGCGAACAGGACGTCGCCGGTGAAGACGACGCCGTCGGCGGGCAGGTGGTACAGCGTCGACCCCTCGGTATGGCCCGGGGCGTGGAGGGCGCGCAGCACGACACCGGTGAGGTCCAGCTCGGTCTCGGCGCCCTCGAACGGGCGGACGTCGGGCGGCGGCGTCCAGCCCTCGACGAACTGCGCGAACTGCTGCGCCAGCTGCGGACCGAGCGAGCCGAGCGGGTCGGACAGCCGGTACGCGTCGTCCTGGTGCAGGTGGACGGGCAGCTCACGACGACGGCAGAGCTCGCTCAGCGCGTAGGTGTGGTCGAGGTGCCCATGGGTGACGAGGACGGCGGCCGGCTCGAGCGAGTGCTCGGCGAACGTCTTCTCGAGCTGCTCCTCGACTCCGATGCCCGGATCGATCACGACGCACTCGCGGCCGCCGTCGGGCGCCACGACGTAGCAGTTGGTGCCCAGCACGGGGGCGACGAGGGTGAGCACGAGCACCCACGAAGGTTACCGGCGGCCCACTCATCGCCGCGAACTCGTTATCTGATTCCCGCCGTGTACTGCCTAGACTGTCCCCGCGTACCACACGTGGAAGGGGGGTCCCGGAGGCCTCCCGAGCGATCTCGAACGAGCGGGAGGATGGCCGGTGGCCCAGAGCGCCAAGCAACGTCGGCGTGAGCTCGCGCGCCAGCGCTACGAGCGTCAGCAGGCCCGGCGGGCCGAGGAAGGCCAGAAGCGGCGGAAGATCGGCATCGTCGTCGGTGCCGTCATCGCCGTGGTCGCCTTGGTCATGGGCACGTTACTCGTCTCAGGCGCACTCGGCGGCGACGACGAGGCACCGGTCGCGTCCGGGTCGGACGAGTCGCCCTCGCCCTCGGCCTCGGCCGACGCGGCCGCGGGCACCTGCGACTACCGCGCCGCCGGCGAGTCCGCCGTCCCGAACCTCGGCACGCCGCCGGCCATCGACCCGGCCGCGCTCACCACGCCGCTGCCCACCACGGCCACCCTGACCATCAACGGTGCGCCGGTCACCGTCACGCTCGACCCCGGCGCGCCGTGCACCGTCAACTCGCTGGCCTTCCTCGCCGCCGCCGGGTACTACGACGGCACCGCCTGCCACCGCCTCACCACGTCCGACAGCCTCAAGGTCCTGCAGTGCGGTGACCCGACCGGCAGCGGCTCCGGCGGCCCCGGCTACGAGTACGACAACGAGAACACCGACGGCGCCACGTACCCGGCCGGAACCGTCGCCATGGCCAACGCCGGCGCGAACACCAACGGCAGCCAGTTCTTCCTGGTGTACGGCGACTCCCAGCTACCACCCGACTACACCGTCTTCGGACAGATCACCACTGGTCTGGACGTGATCACTGGTATCGCGGACGGCGGCACCGACAATGGATCGGAGGATGGCGCGCCCATCCAGCCGGTCACCCTCGACTCCGTCACCACCGCCTGACCCGGATGAGGACACCGTGACCAACACGACTGGTAGCCCCGAGCCCACCGAAGCGGCCCTGCCCGCCGCCGAGGTCGAGCCCACCGAGGCCCCCGAGTCCCCCGACGCCGCCGCCGAGGCGGCGCCGACGCCCGAAGCCGCCGAGGCGCCCGAGCCCGCGGCCGCCACCCCGGAGCCCGATCCGGCGCCGGAGGTCGAACCGGAGCCCGCGGCCACCACGCCTGAGGCCGTGACGCCGGAGTCCGAGCCAGCTACGCCCGAGCTGGAACCCGAGGCCGAGGCCGCCAAACCCGAGTCGGACGCCTCCGAGCCCGAGCCGGCTACGCCCGAGCCGGAGCCCGCGGCCGCCGAACCCGAGTCGGACGCCTCCGAGCCCGAGCCGGCTACGCCCGAGCCGGAGCCCGCGGCCGCCGAACCCGAGTCGGACGCCTCCGAGCCCGAGCCGGAACCCGAGGCCGAGGCCGCCGAACCCGAGCCGGCCTCCTCCGAGCCCGAGCCGGCTACGCCCGAGCCGGAGCCCGCGGCCGCCGAAGCCGAGCCGGACGCCGCCGAACCCGAGCCGGTCGCCTCCGAGCCCGAGCCGGAACCCGAGGCCGTCACGCCCGAGCCCACGCCCACGCCTTCGCCGGTGGCCGTGCCGACCCCGGCCGACCTCGCGCTCGCGCCCGCGGCGGCGACGCCTGCCGAGCGGGCACCGGCGACGCCGGCCGCACCGGCTCCCGGCCCGACTCCGCCCGGGGACATCCCGCCCGCCACCGACACGCCCACCGTCGCGTCCAACGAGTGGGGCCGGGTCGACGAGCGCGGTGAGGTGTTCGTGCGCACCGCCGAAGGCGAGCGGCACATCGGCTCGTGGCAGGTCGGCAAGCCCGAAGAGGCGCTGGCCTTCTTCGTCCGCAAGTACGACGACCTCGCCGTGCAGGTCGACCTGCTCGAGACGCGGCTCGAGTCCGGCGCCGCCGCGCCCGACGAGACCGCCCAGGGCGTCGGCAAGGTGCGGGCGCAGCTGACCGATGCGCACGCGATCGGCGACCTCGCGTTGCTGTCCGGCCGGCTCGACGCGCTCGACGCCCGCATCGCCGAGCGGCGGGCCGAGCGCCGCGCCGCCCGCGCCAAGGCGCAAGAGGAGGCGCGCGGGCGCAAGGAGCAGATCGCGCAGCAGGCCGAGAGCATCGCCGAGGGCAACGACTGGCGCAACGGCGCCGACACGCTGCGGGCACTGCTCGAGGAGTGGAAGTCGCTGCCGCGGCTCGACCGCTCCACCGACGACGAGCTGTGGCGCCGCTTCTCGTCGGCCCGCACGCACTACACCCGCCGGCGCAAGGCGCACTTCTCCGAGCTGGCCGAGCGCCGCGACGAGGCGCGCGTCATCAAGGAGCGCATCCTCGCCGAGGCCGAAGAGATCAGCGGCTCGACCGACTGGGGCCCGACGTCGCGGCGCTACCGCGAGCTGATGGCGCAGTGGAAGGCCGCAGGCCCGGCGCCGCGCGGCGTCGAGGACAGCCTGTGGAAGAGGTTCCGCGCCGCGCAGGACACCTTCTTCGGCGCCCGCACCGCGCACCAGTCGCAGCGCGACGACGAGCAGCAGGCCAACCTGACGGTCAAGGAGGCCATCCTCGCCGACGCCGAGGCGCTGCTGCCGGTCACCGACTGGAAGACCGCCCGCCAGCAACTGCGGGTGCTGCAGGATCGCTGGGAAGAGGCCGGCCACGTCCCCCGCGACTCCATGCGTTCGATCGAGGGCCGCATGCGCCGGGTCGAGGACGCCATCCGCGAGGCCGAGCAGAACGAGTGGCAGCGGTCCAACCCCGAGGCCCGGGCCCGCGCCCAGGCGACGGTGACCCAGCTCGAGGCATCCATCGCCGACCTGGAGTCGAAGGCGGCGAAGGCCCGCGAGGCCGGCAACGACCGCAAGCTCCGCGAGGCCGAAGAGGCCATAGCGGCCCGCCGGTCCTGGCTCGAGCAGGCGCAGCAGGCGCTGGAGGAGTTCACCGGCTGACCCACAGTCGACGACGGCGCCGGCCCGCGGGTTCCGCAGGACTGATGCCGTCGCCGATGCTGGTCAGTGCAGGGTCGGCGCCGGGATGCCGCTGGTGAGCCGGTAGGCGTCGAAGACGCCCTCGACGCCGCGGACCGCCTTCAGCACGTGGCCGAGGTGCTTGGGGTCGGCCATCTCGAAGGTGAACCGGCTGGTGGCGATGCGGTCGGTGTTGGTCGACACCGTCGCCGACAGGATGTTCACGTGCTGGTCCGACAGCACCCGGGTGACGTCGGAGAGCAGCCGGGCGCGGTCGAGCGCCTCGACCTGGATGGCCACGAGGAACATGCTGTTGGCCGTGGGCGCCCACTCGACCTCGACCATGCGGCCGTGCTGGCGGCGCAGGGAGTCGACGTTGACGCAGTCCTCGCGGTGCACCGACACACCGGAGCCGCGGGTGACGAAGCCGACGATGGTGTCGCCCGGCACCGGCGTGCAGCAGCGGGCCAGCTTGACCCACACGTCGGAGACGCCCTTGACGACGACGCCGGGGTCGCCGCCCGTGCGCCGGCGCGGGCGGTCCGGCGTGGCCGCCTCGGCGACGTCCTCGGTGGTGCCCTCTTCGCCGCCGAGGATCTGCACCAGCTTCTGCACGATGCTCTGTGCCGAGACGTTGCCCTCGCCGACCGCCGCGTACAGCGCGGAGATGTCGGGGTAGCGCAGCTCGTCGGCGACGGCCTTGAGCGACTCCTGGCTCATCATGCGCTGCAGTGGGAGGTCCTGCTTGCGCATGGCCCGCGCAATGGCGTCCTTGCCGTGCTCGATGGCCTCTTCGCGGCGCTCCTTGGAGAACCACTGCTTGATCTTGTTGCGGGCGCGGGCGCTGGTGACGAACGTCAGCCAGTCGCGGCTGGGCCCGGCGCCGGCCGCCTTGGAGGTGAACACCTCGACGACGTCGCCGTTGTCGAGGCTGGACTCCAGCGGCACCAGCCGGCCGTTGACCCGCGCGCCGATGGTGCGGTGGCCGATGTCGGTGTGGACGGCGTAGGCGAAGTCGACCGGGGTGGCCGCGGCCGGCAGCGCGACGACGTCGCCCTTGGGCGTGAAGACGAAGACCTCGTTGGACTCCATCTCGAAGCGCAGCGACTCGAGGAACTCTCCCGGGTCCTCGGTCTCCTTCTGCCAGTCCAGCAACTGGCGCAGCCAGGCCATGTCGTTGCCGGCGTTGTCGCCGTTGCCGATGTGCTTGTCGGTCTCGCGGCCGGCGTTGGAGTCTTCCTTGTACTTCCAGTGCGCCGCGATGCCGTACTCGGCGCGGCGGTGCATGGCGTGGGTGCGGATCTGCAGCTCGACCGGCTTGCCGCCCGGCCCGATGACCGTCGTGTGCAGCGACTGGTACATGTTGAACTTCGGCATGGCGATGAAGTCCTTGAACCGGCCGGGAACCGGGTTCCAGCGCGCGTGCACGATGCCCAGGACGGCGTAGCAGTCGCGGACCGACTCGACCAGCACACGGATGCCGACGAGGTCGTAGATGTCGGCGAAGTCGCGGCCGCGGACGATCATCTTCTGGTAGATCGAGTAGTAGTGCTTGGGCCGCCCGTAAACGTTCGCCTTGATCTTCGACACCCGCAGGTCGCCCTGCACCTGGTCGATGACCGAGGCCAGGTAGTCGTCGCGCGACGGCGCCCGCTCGGCCACCAGCCGCACGATCTCGTCGTAGACCTTGGGGTGAAGGGTGGCGAACGAGAGGTCCTCGAGCTCCCACTTGATGGTGTTCATGCCCAGCCGGTGCGCCAGCGGGGCGTAGATCTCGAGCGTCTCGTGCGCCTTGCGTCGGGCGGATTCTTTTGGAACATAACGCCACGTACGCGCATTGTGCAGCCGGTCGGCGAGCTTGATCACCAGCACCCGGATGTCCTTGGCCATGGCGATGACCATCTTGCGGACCGTCTCGGCCTGGGCCGCCTGCCCGTACTTGACCTTGTCGAGCTTGGTGACGCCGTCGACCAGCATGGCGATCTCTTCGCCGAAGTCGGTGCGCAGCTGCTCGAGGGCGTAGTCGGTGTCCTCGACGGTGTCGTGCAGCAGCGCCGCCGCCAGTGTGGGCGGCGTCATGCCCAGCTCGGCGAGGATGGTGGTGACGGCGAGCGGGTGCGTGATGTACGGGTCGCCGCTCTTGCGCTTCTGCCCGCTGTGGGCGCGCGCGGCGGTGCGGTAGGCCCGCTCGATGATCTCGAGGTCGGCCTTCGGGTGGTTGGCCCGGATGATCCGGAACAGCGGTTCCAGGGCTGGATCGGACTGCTGGCGTTGCGCGGTCAGGCGGGCGAGCCTCGCCCGCACCCTGACCGGGGTCAGCGCGCCGCTGGGAACACTCTGCTCGGCCACAGGCCCCCTCTCGTCCCGTGTGAAGGAGATAACACAGCTTAGACGGGCCGTGTTCCCCACGGGTAACGCACCGGCCCGCGACCCATGATCATCAACCGTGTGCGCTGCCATAACGGCACAAAAGGACGATGACTCACGACGGGCGGGCGATGCGGTTGCGCTCGTCCAGGTCGGCGAGGTGGTCGAGGAAGGTCCGCTCGCGGTCCGTGCCGGGTCCGAAGAACTCCTCGTCGGCGGCCTCGACGGCGGCGTTGGCCCGGCGGGCGAGGTCGGCTCCGCCCGCGCTCACCCGCACCAGGACGGCCCGGCGATCGTCCGGGTGCGGCAGACGTTCGACGTGTCCCTTCCGCTCGAGCGCGCGGAGGACCTGCGACACCATCATGGGGTCGGTGCGGACCTGCTGGGCCAGCTCGACCTGCGTCGTGCCGTCCGTGTCGCCGGCCCGAGTCAGGGCGGCGAGCAGCACGAACTGCACATGCGTGAGCTCGAACGGTGCCAGGGCGGCGCGAATGGCGGCCTGCCAGCGGTTGGTGATGCGCCAGAGCATGAATCCGGGGCTGGCCCGTTCGGACCCGTACCGGCTGGGAAGAGAGCCGGTCACGATTCCACGAGCGCGATGAGGCGGTCGAGGTCGCTCGGGACGGAGTGGCGGAAGCCGCGGAAGGCCGTGCGCGCCCACAGCCACGACATCGGCCCGTCCAGCCACACGCGCACCGTCAGCTCCGACCCCGCCGGCGAGGGAGCCACGGCGTGCCGGAAGGTGAGCGTGGCCCCCGGGACGCGGCTCACGTCGGTGTAGACGCGGTCGCGCTCGTGCTCGGCCACGAGGAACCTCGTCCTCGGGCCGCCCTTCGGCTTGAGCACGCCGCGTGCCCCGGCCGCCACCGGCCCCTCGACCCGCACCCATTGCGTGTCGGGGGACCACTCGGACCAGCTGGAGTGGTCGACCCACCTGTCGAAGAAGAGCGAGGGCGCGGCGGTGGACGCGCGGGACGCGCAAGCGAGCTCGATCACGCATTTAGTATGCGCGCATATTATTTCTCGCGCAACACCATGGCTAGATGACGAGCAGCGACCGGACGTTGACGTCGGCCAACTTGTCGCGGCCGTTGAGGAAGCCGAGCTCCATGAGGATGCCGACGCCCACCACGTCGGCGCCGGCGCCGCGCACGAGGTCGACGGTGGCCCGCACCGTCCCGCCCGTGGCGAGCACGTCGTCGACGACGAGGACGCGCTCGCCCGGCTTGAAGGCGTCGGTGTGGACCTCGATGGTCGCCTCGCCGTACTCGAGGGCGTAGCTGGCGGCCGTGGTGGTCCAGGGCAGCTTGCCCTGTTTGCGCACGGGGACGAAGCCGGCTCCGAGGCGGTGCGCCACCGGCGCACCGAGGATGAACCCGCGCGCCTCGATGCCCACGACGACGTCGACGCCGTCGCCGCCGACCCCGCTGAGCAGTTCGACCAGGGTGTCGAACGCGGCGGGGTCGCGCAGCAACGGCGTGATGTCCTTGAACACGACGCCCGGCTCCGGCCAGTCCGGCACGTCGCGGATGCGGGACAGCAGGAGGTCGCGGTCGGAGTCGGCGATGGCCGGAATGTGCGTCACGACGTCAGAGGCTATCGCGGGCCCGGATCAGCGGATGTCGTCGCCGTTCGTGCGGTCCTCGCCCTGCGCCACGGGCTCGTGCGTCGGCGCGTCGTCGGCGGCGCCGGGCGACGTGGGCTCACCGGACGGGAGGACGTTGACGATGGCCCGGCGGACGTAGCGGCTGTGCACGCCGGGCGCGACCTCGAGGACGATCTCGTCCTTGTCGGTGTCGATCTCGACGACGGTGGCGAGCATGCCGGCGCTCGTCATGACCTTCGACCCGGGCTGGACCGACTGCTGGAGCTCCATCATCTGCCTCCGCTGCTTCTGCTGCGGCCGGATGAGCAAGAAGTAGAAGACAGCGATCAGCAGGATCGGGAGCAGCAACGACGCAGCATCCATGGTGATCTACGAGATCCTTCCCAGAGCACCCGCGACGGCGGGGCCGTGTGTACCGGACGGCGACCCTGGCGGCCACCGAAAGGACGAGTCTACCCACACCGGCGGCGGCTCTTACGCACCGTCGGCGGCCGAGAACAGATCGGGCTCGTCGAACCCGCGTCCGAACGCCGTCTGCGCGGGGACGGCGAGTCCGAGGTGCCTCCACGCGGCCGGGGTCGCGACCCGGCCGCGGGGCGTCCGCGCCAGCAGCCCGGCGCGGACGAGGAACGGCTCGGCCACCTCTTCGACCGTCTCGCGCTCCTCGCCGACGGCGACGGCGAGCGTGCCGAGCCCCACCGGTCCCCCGCCGAAGCTCTTGCACAGCGCCGTCAGCACCGCGCGGTCGAGGCGGTCGAGCCCGAGCTCGTCGACGGCGAACACCTTCAGCGCCGCCCGGGCGACATCGCCGCTGATGATGCCGTCGCCGCGGACCTCGGCGAAGTCGCGGACCCGGCGCAGCAGCCGGTTCGCGATGCGGGGCGTGCCGCGGGACCGGCCGGCGATCTCGCCCGTGCCGTCGCCCTTCAGCTCGACGCCGAGCAGCCCCGCCGACCGGCGCAGCACCAGTTCGAGCTCGCCCGGCTCGTACAGCTCGAGGTGCCCGGTGAACCCGAACCGGTCGCGCAGCGGCCCCGGCAGCAGGCCGGTGCGCGTCGTGGCCCCGACCATGGTGAAGTGCGGCAGGTCGAGCGGGATCGCCGTCGCGCCCGGGCCCTTGCCGACCACGACGTCGACCCGGAAGTCCTCCATGGCCGTGTAGAGCATCTCTTCCGCCGGGCGGGCCATGCGGTGGATCTCGTCGAAGAACAGCACGTCGCCCTCGTTGACCGAGGACAGGATGGCCGCGAGGTCGCCGGCGTGCTGGATGGCCGGGCCGCTGGTGATGCGCAGCGGCACGCCCATCTCGGCCGCGACGATCATGGCCAGCGTCGTCTTGCCGAGGCCGGGCGGGCCGGAGAGCAGGATGTGGTCGGCGCTCCTCCCCCGGGCCCGGGCGGCGTCGAGCACGAGCGACAGCTGCTCGCGCAGCCGCTCCTGCCCGACGAACTCGGCCAGGGTGCGGGGGCGCAGCGCCGCCTCGACGGTGCGCTCCTCCTGGTCGGCGTCGCCGCCCACCAGCCGGTGCACGTGGTCGTCGGGGAAGCTCATGTCCTGGCCAGGTTACGCAACGCCTTGCGCAGCAGCACGGAGACGTCGTGGTCGCCGGCGTCGCCGTTGACGTCGGCCGCCACGCTCTCGACCGCGCGGTCGGCCTCGCGGGCGGACCAGCCCAGGCCCAGCAGCGCCTCGTGCACCTGCACCTGCCAGCCGGCCGCCCCCGGCGCCGGAGCCGACGGCACCGCCGCGAGCGACGGGCCGCCGCCGGGCAGGCCGAGCTTGTCCTTGAGCTCGATGACGATGCGCTGAGCGCCCTTCTTGCCGACGCCCGGCACCTTGGTGAGCGCGACGAGGTCCTCGGTGGCGACGGCGCGGCGCAGGTCGTCGGGCGAGTGGACCGACAGCATGGCCTGCGCCAGCCGCGGGCCGACGCCGCTGGCCGTCTGCAGCAGCTCGAACACCGTCTTCTCGTCCTCGTCGGCGAAGCCGTAGAGCGTCAGGGAGTCCTCGCGGACGACCAGGCTGGCGGCCAGCTGGGCCACCTCGCCGAGCCGCAGCGAGGACGTCGTCGACGGCGTGCAGTGCAGCGCCAGCCCGACGCCGCCGACGTCGACCACCGCCTCGGTGGGGCGGACCGCAGTCACCTGGCCACGGACGTAAGCGATCACCGTCGACCCCTCCCTGCCGCGGCGACCGCGGCCTGCAGCCGGTTCTGTGCCGCGCCCCGCCAGATCTGGCAGATCGCGAGTGCGAGCGCGTCGCTGGCGTCGGCGGGCTTGGGCGCGGCGTCGAGCCGGAGCAGCCGGGTCACCATGAACGCGACCTGCGCCTTGTCGGCCTGGCCGCTGCCACTGACGGCCGCCTTGACCTCGCTGGGCGTGTGGGTGACGACGGGGATGCCCCGGCGCGCTGCCGCGAGCGTCGCGACACCGCTGGCCTGCGCGGTGCCCATGACCGTGCGGACGTTGTGCTGGCTGAACACGCGCTCGACGGCGACGGTGTCGGGCCGGTACGTGGCCAGCCACTGGTCGATGGCCGTCTCGATGGCCAGCAGCCGGTGCCCCAGCTCGGCGTCGGCGGGCGTGCGGACGACGTCGACGGCGACGAGGCGGAGCGCCCGCCCGGGCGACCCCTCGACGATGCCGAGCCCGCAGCGCGTCAGGCCCGGGTCGACCCCCAACACCCGCATGCAGCACCCTCCGACACGACTCGGGCCGAACACCAGTTCGGTGCCGACCCTACCGGCGGGGCGCCGCCGAGGCGGGCAGACTCGCCGCCCAGCGTCAGCCGACCGCCGCCATGACGTCGTCGGACACGTCGAAGTTGGCCCACACGTTCTGGACGTCGTCGCTGTCCTCGAGGGCGTCGATGAGCCGGAAGATCTTCCGGGCGCCGTCCTCGTCGAGCGGGACGCTGACCGACGGGATGAACGACGACTCCGCGGAGTCGTAGTCGATGCCGGCCTGCTGGATGGCGGTGCGGACGGCGACGAGGTCGCTCGCCTCGCTGCGGATCTCGAACGCCTCGCCGAGGTCCTCGACCTCTTCGGCGCCGGCGTCGAGCACCACCTCGAGCAGGTCGTCCTCGGTGACCTTGCGGCCGCCGTCCTGGGCCGCGGGCACGACGACGACGCCCTTGCGGTCGAACATGTACGACACCGAGCCGGGGTCGGCCATGGAGCCGCCGTTGCGGGTCATGGCGACCCGGACCTCGGACGCCGCGCGGTTGCGGTTGTCGGTGAGGCACTCGATGAGGACGGCGACGCCGTTGGGGCCGTAGCCCTCGTACATGATGGTCTGGTACTCGGCCCCGCCGCCCTCGGCGCCGGAGCCGCGCTTGACGGCGCGGTCGATGTTGTCGTTGGGGACCGACGACTTCTTCGCCTTCTGGATGGCGTCGTACAGCGTCGGGTTGCCCGCCGGGTCGCCGCCGCCGGTGCGGGCCGCCACCTCGACGTTCTTGATCAGCTTGGCGAAGAGCTTGCCCCGCTTCGCGTCGACCAGGGCCTTCTTGTGCTTGGTGGTCGCCCACTTGGAGTGGCCGGACATAGAGGGTCAAGCCTCCTTCACGATGTCGAGGAAGAGCGCGTGCACACGCGCGTCCGCTGTCAGTTCCGGGTGGAAGGACGTGGCCAGGAGGCGTCCCTGCCGGACCGCGACGATCCTAGCCGAGGCACGCTTCTCCGCCGAGGCGTCGACATCACTGCCCGTGGCACGGGCCAGGACCTCGACGCCGTCGCCGACCTTCTCGACCCAGGGCGCCCGGATGAAGACGGCGTGCAGCGGCCGCTCGGGCTCGCGCAGGGCCGGGAAGTCGACGTCGGCCTCGAAGGAGTCGACCTGGCGGCCGAACGCGTTGCGGCGCACCGTGATGTCCATGCCGCCCACGGTCTCTTGCCCCGTCACGCCGCCCTCGATGCGGTCGGCCAGCATGATCATGCCGGCGCACGACCCGTAGGCCGGCATGCCCGCGGCGACCCGCCGGCGCAGCGGCTCGAGCAGCCCGAACGTGCGCGCCAGCCGCCACATGGTGGTGGACTCGCCGCCGGGCAGCACGAGGGCGTCGACGGCGTCGAGCTCCGCCGGCGTGCGCACGGGCGTGCTCTGCGCGCCGACGGCGGCCAGCATGCGCTGGTGCTCGCGGACGTCGCCCTGCAGGGCGAGCACCCCGACGGTGGGCTGGGACACGGTGAACCTCTTCGTCTCTGTCTCGGTCTCGACCTTCGATTTTACCGTTCCGGCGGTCAGTCGACCGCATGGGCGACGCCGTCCCAGCCGGACTCGATGAGGCCGCGGACGATGGCCGGCAACGCCGGCGGGTACACCGGCTCCTCGGCGGCGACGGCGTCGAGCTCGGCGGCGGTGCACCAGCGCAGCTCCGTCACCGAGGCCCGCTCGATGGCCGTCCAGCCGGACCGGTCGATCTCGGCCGAGCTCTCGGCCGAGCCGTTCAGCCGGGCGAAGAACAACACCTCGTCCTGGCGGTACGGGCGGCCGTCGAAGCTGAACAACGCGCTGCGCGAGGCGACCGGCCCGGTGAGGTCGGCGGGGTCGAGCCGGATGCCGCTCTCCTCGAACAGCTCGCGCACGGCGCCGGCCCGCTCGCCCTCGCCGGGGTCGAGGCCCCCGCCGGGCGTGATCCACCAGACGTGGTCCGGCTCGGCGGGGTCGACCCCGCGCATCATCAGCACGCGCCCGGCGGCGTCGACCGCGATGACCCGGGCGGCGCGACGGAACCAGACGCCGTCGTCGTCGCGCCACTCCCCCAGATCGGAGGCGTCCGCCGTCACGGCCGCCGGCTCACCAGCCGCGCTCGGCCAGGCGGTGCGGCTCGGGCAGGTCGGCCACGTTGATGCCCACCATGGCCTCGCCGAGGCCGCGGGACACCTTGGCCAGCGTGTCGGGGTCGTTGTAGAACGTGGTGGCCTTGACGATGGCCTCGGCGCGGCGGGCGGGGTCGCCGGACTTGAAGATGCCAGAGCCGACGAAGACGCCCTCGGCGCCCAGCTGCATCATCATGGCAGCGTCGGCCGGGGTGGCGATGCCGCCGGCGGTGAACAGGACCACGGGGAGCTTGCCGGCCTGCGCGACCTCTTTGACGAGGTCGTACGGCGCCTGCAGCTCCTTGGCCGCCACGTACAGCTCGTCCTCGGGCAGCGAGGCGAGCCGGGTGATCTGGTCGCGCAGCTTGCGCATGTGCGTGGTGGCGTTGGAGACGTCGCCGGTGCCGGCCTCGCCCTTGGAGCGGATCATGGCCGCGCCCTCGGCGATGCGGCGCAGCGCCTCGCCCAGGTTCGTCGCGCCGCAGACGAACGGCACCGTGAACTGCCACTTGTCGATGTGGTGCTCGAAGTCGGCCGGGGTGAGCACCTCGGACTCGTCGACGTAGTCGACGCCGAGGCTCTGCAGCACCTGCGCCTCGACGAAGTGGCCGATGCGAGCCTTGGCCATGACCGGGATCGACACGGCGTCGATGATGCCGTCGATGAGGTCGGGGTCGCTCATGCGCGCCACGCCGCCCTGGGCGCGGATGTCGGCCGGCACCCGCTCGAGCGCCATGACGGCGACGGCGCCGGCGTCCTCGGCGATGCGAGCCTGCTCGGGGGTGACCACGTCCATGATCACGCCACCCTTGAGCATCTCGGCCATACCACGCTTGACCCGGGCGGTACCGACGGTGGACTGCGTCTCTTCGGACACTGCTGCTCGAACCTCATGAGTCGATGGACGGATGGTCAGGTCCATGGTACGTCCTCGCCCGTGACACCTTCGCGCCAGTTTCCTGGTGGGCTCCCCGTCCCCCTTGCTGCCCATTCTCTTGGCCGCGTGCACACGCCTCAAGCGGACCGGTGGGCGCTGCGCGCCCTGGGGGTCCGCTTGACCCGGGCGCCCGCGGCCTAAGAACGGGCAGCTATCAGGGGGACGGGGAGACCCTGGGCACGCCTCACCGCTTCGCGTGCCCGGTTGGCCCGGTTCGCCGGGCTGTGCACCGCGATGATCATCGGCGATCCGCTACATCACCAGGCGTTCTGCCACATCACCAGGCATGCATGCCTCGTGAAGCGGCAGAGAACCTCGTGACGGCCCCGCCAACGCCGCCAAATCCCACCACGCGGACACCAGCAGGGCCCGCCAGGACCCGCACCCGTCGCCAGACTCCCCCCGTCCCCCTGATAGCTGCCCGTTCTTAGACCCCGGACGGGCGGGTCAAGCGGACCCCCACGGCGCGAAGCGCCACCAGGGTCCGCTTGAGGCGACCGTCCGGGGCTAAGAGAATGGGCAGCAGGGGGACGGGGGAACCCAGCCCGACCCCGCAACGAAGAACCTCACTCCGACGCCAACCCGTGCGGCACGGTGTCGTCCAGTTCGACCGTCTCGGGCATCGGGGCGTAGCCGGCCAGCCTCAACCAGCGAACGAGCGCCTTGCGCCGCAGCCGGATCGCGCCGCGGACCAGCTCGTTGTGGAACCGGCGGGCGTGCGCCGCCCGGCGGCAGGCCATGGCGAGGTCCTCGAGGGCCGCCTCGGCGGCGGGGTCCGAGCGCAGCGGCTCGAGGTCCTCGGGGTCGTCCAGCACGGCGGTGAGGACGGCGGTGAGGTCGCTCTCGGCCTGGTACCGCTCGGTCCCCTCGGCGGCGGTCCGGGCCCGCGAGGCCGCGTCGGCCAGCGCGACGGACGACGCGGGGTCGAGCAGGCCGGCCGTCGCCAGGTCCAGGACCGACGCGGACCGCCGCAGCAGCTCCGCGTCGAGCACGGCCCGCGACGCCTCGAGCCGGGCGTGCCGGCGGTCCAGCCGGCCGGCCGTCCACGACAGGTACACGCCCAGCGCCGCGAGCACGGCGATCGTGACGAACAGCCACTCCCAGTTCACGGCAGCCCCGGCAGCTTGAAGGTGTGACCGCCGGAGCCGACGGCGATCGCCATCTCGTACACGGCCAAAATCTCGTCGGTCACCCGCGCCCAGTCGTACCGTCGCACCCCCAGGGAGGCGGCGTTGCGGTAGCGCGCCCGCCTGGCCGGGTCGCCCAGCAGCGCGATCGCCTCGTCCGCCAGCGCGACCGAGTCGCCCACCGGCACCAGCGCACCCAGGCGCCCGTCGTCGAGCACCGCGCGGAAGGCCTCGAGGTCGCTGGCCAGCACGGGCGCGCCTGCCGCCATGGCCTCGGCCAGGACGATGCCGAAGGACTCGCCGCCGATGTGCGGGGCGACGTAGATGTCGCTGCTGGCCAGCATGGCCGCCTTGTCGTCGTCGCTGACGCCGCCCAGGAACTCGACGGCGTCGCGGTGGCGGGGGTCGATGCCGCGGCGGATGTCGTCGATCTCGCCGCGCCCGGCGACGAGCAGCCGCGCCTTCGGGAACGCGTCGTGGATGACGGGCCAGGCCTTGAGCAGCACCTGTAGCCCCTTGCGCGGCTCGTCGAGCCGGCCGAGGAACGACAGCGTCCCCTCGGGCGACCGCCACTCCTCGCGAGCGGCGACGGCGAACCGGTCGACGAACAGGCCGTTCGGGATCTGGACCGCATCGACGCCCAGGTGCTCGACGACGGTGCGCCGTGCCTCGTCGGACACGGCGATGTGGGCGGCGAACTTCTCGAACGCGGACTTGAGGATGCCCTGTGCGGCGCTCATGGCCCGCGACCGGCGCATCGCCGAGTGCGACGTCGCCACGATCGGGATCTCGGCCCACCACGTGGTGATGAGGCCCAGCGACAGCGAGGCCGGCTCGTGCACGTGGACGACGTCGAACTCACCGTCGACGAGCCAGCGGCGCACGCGGGCTGCGATGCGCGGCCCGAACGCGACCCGCGCCACCGACCCGTTGTAGGGAATGGACACCGGCCGCCCGACGGTGGTGACGTACGGCGGCAGCGCGGGGTCGTCCTCGCCCGGCACCAGGACCGAGACGGTGTGCCCGCGGCGGGTCAGCTCCTCGGTGAAGTCGCGGATGTGCACCTGGACGCCACCGGGGACGTCCCAGGCGTACGGGCAGGCGATGCCGACCCTCATGACGCCACCGGCTCCACCCGCCGGCGGGGGTCGTTCGCGTCGAGGTCGGCCAGGAACAGCCGCTGGGTCATGTGCCAGTCCTCCGGGTTGGCCCGAATGCCCACCTCGAAGGCGTCGGCGATGCTCTGGGTCATGATGGCCAGCCGCTCGCCCCGTTCTTCGGGCGGCTCGACGGGCTCGTGGAACCGGATAACCAGCCGGTGGTCGGGCTCCTGGCCCTCATAGGCGAGGGTGGCGGGGATCAGGGCCGCTCCCGTGCGCAGCGCCAGCATGGCGCTGCCCGCGGGCATGCGGGTCGGCTCGCCGAACAGGGTGACGGGGACGCCGCGGCGCGACAGGTCGCGCTCGGCCGGCAGGCAGACCAGGCCGCCCCGGTCCAGGTGCCCTGCCAGCGCGCCCATGACGCCGTCGCCGCCCAGCGGGTGCACCGTCATGCCCAACGCCTCGCGGTAGGTCACGAACCGCTCGTACAGCTTCTCCGGGCGCAGCCGCTCCGCCACCGTCGCCAGCGGCGCCCCGGTGAGGCAGGCCCAGGCGCCCGCCCAGTCCCAGTTGCCCATGTGCGGCAGCGGGACGACGACGCCCCGGCCGGCGGCCAGGGCGTCGCGCAGGCGGTATTCGTCGACCACCCGGACCCGGTCGAGGATGCGCTCGTGGCTCCACTCGGACATCCGGAACGCGTCGCACCAGTACCGCATGTACGACCGGGCGCCCAGCCGGGTCAGCTCGCGCAGCTCGTCGGGCGACCACTTCCCCACGCGCGCGTAGTTCAGCTCGAGCCGGCGCACCGACGGGCTGCGACGGCGCCAGAAGAAGTCCGCGATGGTCCGGAACGACCGGTAGGCGGCCTTCTCCGGCATGTGCTGCACCGCCTTCCAGCCGGTGCTGTACAGCCACAGCTGCCGCTGGTCGCTGAAGGCACTCACTCCCGGGCCGCCTGCCGCCTGACCTCGCTCACGCGCTGCCATACGGTCCACGCGCTCGCCGCCGCCAACAGCCAGAGTAGGACCTCGAGCACCACGACGGTCAGGTCCAGCAGGCCCACCAGCCCGGTGATCACCAGGATGGCCACCAGCCGGTCGGCCCGTTCGGCGATGCCGCCGCCGGCGGTGTAGCCGAGGCTCTCGGCCCGGGCCCTGGCGTAGGAGACGACGGCCCCCAGCGTCAGGCAGGCGATCAGCAGCGCCACCATGCGCAGGTCGTCGCCGTCGCCGGCGAACCAGAGCGCCAGCCCGCCGAAGATGGCGGCGTCGCCGAAGCGGTCCAGCGTGGAGTCGAGGAACGCCCCCCATTTGCTGGTCCGGCCCGAGAGCCGCGCCATGATGCCGTCGATGTTGTCGAAGAACACGAACGCCGTGATGAACAGCGTTCCCCACAGGAACTCGCCCTGCGGGTAGAAGATCAGCGCGCCGGCGCACACGCCGAGCGTCCCGATGACCGTGACCGCATCCGGCCCCAGCCCCAGCTTCAGCAGCCCGCGCGCGGCCGGGGTCAGGATACGGGTCGAATAGACCCGGGTGTACTTGTCGAGCATCGCCCGTCCGTTCGACTCCAGATGTTCCGAACCGGTCCGCCGTACCAGCAGCACCCGGCGCCGCCATGCTACTGGCGATGTGCCCACGGGCCTTGCGCATCCGCGCTTCGAGCACCAAAGTGGCCATCACCACATCTACGAACCGCGGCGGCGCAACGAGGCGCTGGATCCGCCGGGCCGCGCGTCGCCTGCGAGGCAGGAGGCTGGCGCATGGCGACTCGGCACCAGACAGGAGAGCAGGGCGACGCCGGAGGTGTACCTCCGGCCGACGGGGTCGACGTGCGCAACGTCGTTCTCGTCGGCCCGACCTCCGCGGGTAAGACCACGCTCGTCGAGGCCCTCCTCGTCGCGTCCGGCACGATCCACCGGGCCGGACGGGTCGAGGACGGCACCACGGTGTGCGACCACGACGAGAGCGAGGTCCGCCAGCAGCGGTCCGTCGGTCTCGCGCTCGCGCCGCTGCTCTACGACCAGACCAAGATCAACCTGCTGGACACCCCCGGTTACGCGGACTTCGTCGGCGACCTGCGCGCGGGGCTGCGCGCCGCCGACTGCGCGCTGTTCGTGGTGTCCACCGCGGAGCCGATCGACGGCACGACGCGGCTGCTCTGGGCCGAGTGCGAAGCGGTCCGCATGCCGCGCGCCGTCGTCCTCACCAAGCTGGACCACCCGCGCTCGGACTACGCGGGCACGCTGGCCGCCATCCGCGACGGCTTCGGCGACAAGGTCCTCCCCCTCTATCTTCCCAGCGGCACGGACTCGCTGGTGGGCCTGCTCAGCGAGCGGGTCTTCAGCTACGGCGGCGGCAGCCGCAGCGAGCGCGACCCGTCCGGTGACGAGGCCGCCCTGCTCGAGGAGGCCCGCGGCGAGCTGATCGAGGGCATCATCGAGGAGTCCGAGGACGAGAGCCTGATGGACCGCTACCTCGGCGGCGAGCACATCGAGCTGAAGGTGCTGGTCGACGACCTCGAGCGGGCGGTCGCGCGCGGCTCCTTCCACCCCGTCATCCCGGTCTGCGCCGCGTCCGGCCTGGGCACGCACGAGCTGCTCGAGGTCATCGCGGGCGGCTTCCCCTCCCCCGCCGAGCACCCGTTGCCCGAGGTCACGACGCTGGACGGCACGCCGCGCGACGGCATCACGGCCGACCCGGCCGGCCCGCTGCTGGCCGAGGTCGTCAAGACCACGTCTGACCCCTACGTCGGGCGGGTCAGCCTGGTCCGGGTCTTCTCCGGGACCCTGCGGCCCGACGCGACGGTGCACGTCTCGGGCCACTTCCTGGCCGACCGCGGGCACGAGGAGCACGACGAGGACGAGCGCGTCGGCACGCTGTCCTGCCCCCTGGGCAAGACGCAGCGCCCGGTCGCCGAGGCGCACGCGGGCGACATCGTCGCCATCGCCAAGCTGTCGCGCGCCGAGACCGGTGACACGCTGTCCGGCAAGGACGACCCGCTGCTCATGCGGCCGTGGTCGATGCCGGAGCCGCTGCTGCCGTTCGCGATCGTCCCCTCCGCCAAGGCCGACGAGGACAAGCTCGCCCAGGGCCTGTCGCGGCTGGTGGCCGAGGACCCGACCCTGCGCGTCGAGAACAACGGTGAGACGCACCAGCTGGTGCTCTGGACCATGGGCGAGGCGCACGCCGACCTCGTCCTCGACCGGCTGAAGAACCGCCACGGCGTCCACGTCGACACCGTCGCGCTGCGGGTGCCGCTGCGCGAGACGCTGTCCGGCAAGGCGAACGGCCGCGGCCGGCACGTCAAGCAGTCCGGCGGCCACGGCCAGTACGCCGTCTGCGAGATCGAGGTCGAGCCGCTCCCCGAGGGCGCCGGCTTCGAGTTCGTCGACAAGGTGGTCGGCGGCGCGGTCCCGCGTCAGTTCATCCCGTCGGTCGAGAAGGGCGTGCGCGCGCAGATGGAGCGCGGCACCGTCGCCGGCTACCCCATGGTGGACATCAAGGTGACGCTCTACGACGGCAAGGCGCACAGCGTCGACTCCTCGGACATGGCGTTCCAGACGGCGGGCGGCCTGGCGCTGCGCGAGGCGGCGTCGGCGGCCGGGGTGAGCCTGCTCGAGCCGGTCGACGAGATCTCGGTCATGATCCCCGACGACTACGTGGGCGCCGTCATGGGCGACCTCGCCGGCCGCCGCGGCCGGGTGCTCGGCACCGACACGGTGGGCTCCGGGCGGACGGTGGTGCGCGCCCACGTGCCGCAGATGGAGATCGTGCGGTACGCGATCGACCTGCGCGCGATGAGCCATGGGACGGGGACGTTCACCCGCCGCTTCGCCCGCTACGAGCCGATGCCGCAGAACATCGCCGCGAAGATGACGGCGGACAGCTCGGCGTAGCCGGCCGGGAGTGGTCATCCAGGATCGACCACACCATGACGGGGCCGATCCTGGATGAAACCGTGCCCGCCCTACTGGGGCGAGACGCTGTTCGGCTGACGCCTCAGGCCGGATCGGCCGGCCAGGCCGCCGCGATCATGGCCCGGGTGTCGGCCAGCAGCTGCGGCATGATCTTGGTGTTGTCGAGGACGGTCATGAAGTTGGCGTCGCCGCTCCACCGGGGCACCACGTGCTGGTGCAGGTGCGCCGACAGCGAGCCGCCGGCCACCCCGCCGAGGTTCAGCCCGATGTTGAAACCGTGCGGGCTCGACGCCGCCTGCACGGCCCGCAGCGCGTCCTGCGTCATGGTGGTCAGCTCGCGCGACTCGTCGTCGGTGAGCGTCTCGAATACCCCGGTGTGGCGGTACGGGACGACCATGAGGTGGCCGGGGTTGTACGGGTGCAGGTTGAGCACCGCGTAGGCCGTGCGGCCGCGGTGCAGGATCAGCCCGTCCTCGTCGGACTTCGCCGGGATGGCGCACAGCGGGCAGCCGTCGCCGTCGCGCCCGTTGCCCGGCTCGCCGGTGATGTAGGCCATGCGGTACGGCGTCCACAGCCGCTCCAGGCGGTCGGCCTCGGGCACGGTCAGACCTGGATCCGGCGCTTCACGGCGTCGACGATCTCGGCGACCGCGTCGTCGACCGGCACGCCGTTCTTCTGGCTGCCGTCGCGGTAGCGGAAGGAGACCGCGTCCTTGGCGACGTCGTCGTCGCCCGCGATGAGCATGAAGGGGATCTTCTGCTTCTGCGCGTTGCGGATCTTCTTCTGCATGCGGTCGTCGGAGTCGTCGACCTCGACCCGGATGCCGGCGTCGCGCAGCTTCGCGGCCACGCCCTGCAGGTACGGCACGTGCTCGTCGGCGATGGGGATGCCGACCGCCTGCACCGGCGCGAGCCAGGGCGGGAACGCGCCGGCGTAGTGCTCGACCAGGACGCCGATGAACCGCTCGATGGAGCCGAACTTCGCCGAATGGATCATGACCGGCTGCTGCCGGGTGCCGTCGGCGGCCTGGTACTCCAGCTCGAACCGGGCCGGCTGGTTGAAGTCGAGCTGGATGGTCGACATCTGCCAGGTACGGCCGATGGCGTCGCGGGTCTGCACCGAGATCTTGGGGCCGTAGTAGGCGGCGCCACCCGGGTCGGGCACCAGCTCGAGGCCGGAGGCCTTGCCGACCTCCTCGAGCGTGCGAGTGGCCTGCTCCCACTGCTCGTCGGTGCCGATGAACTTGTCCGACTCGGGGTCGCGGGTGGACAGCTCGAGGTAGTAGTCGTCGAGCCCGAAGTCCTTGAGCAGCCCCAGCACGAAGTTCAGCAGGTGAGTGATCTCGGCGGCCGCCTGCTCCTGGGTGACGTAGGAGTGCGAGTCGTCCTGCGTCATGCCGCGCACACGGGTGAGGCCGTGCACCACGCCGGACTTCTCGTACCGGTACACCGAGCCGAACTCGAACAGCCGCAGCGGCAGCTCGCGGTAGGACCGGCCGCGGGAGCGGAAGATCAGGTTGTGCATCGGGCAGTTCATGGCCTTGAGGTAGTACGAGCTGCCCTCGAGCTCCATGGGCGGGAACATGCCGTCGGCGTAGTACGGCAGGTGCCCGGAGGTCTCGAACAGGCCCTGCTTGGAGATGTGCGGCGTGCCGACGTACTGGAATCCCTCCTCCAGGTGCCGGCGGCGGACGTAGTCCTCCATCTCACGCTTGAGGACGCCGCCCTTGGGGTGGAACACCGGCAGGCCGGAGCCCAGCTCGTCGGGGAAGCTGAACAGGTCGAGCTCGCGGCCGAGCTTGCGGTGGTCGCGCCGCTCGGCCTCGGCGAGGCGGTCGAGGTAGTCCTTGAGCGCGTCGCGGCTCTCCCAGGCGGTGCCGTAGATGCGCTGCAGCTGCGGGTTCTTCTCGCTCCCCCGCCAGTACGCGGCGGCGACCCGCATGAGCTTGAACGCCGGGATGTTGCGCGTGGTGGGCAGGTGCGGGCCGCGGCAGAGGTCCTTCCAGGCCGACTCACCGTCGGGCCTCACGTTGTCGTAGATGGTCAGCTCGGCGCCGCCGACCTCGGCCGACGCGCCCTCGGCGGCCTGCTCGGCGCCGCCGCCCTTGAGGCCGATCAGCTCGAGCTTGTACGGCTCGGCCGCCAGCTCCGTGCGGGCCTCGTCGTCGCTCACCGGGCGCCGGACGAACGACTGCCGCTCCTTGACGATCTGCTGCATCTTCTTCTCGATGCTCTTGAGATCGTCAGGGGTGAACGGCTCGGCGACGTCGAAGTCGTAGTAGAAGCCGTTCTCGACCGGCGGGCCGATGCCCAGCTTGGCCTCGGGGTACAGCGCCTGCACCGCCTGCGCCATGACGTGCGCCGTGGAGTGGCGCAGGATGTCGCGGCCGTCGCGGCTGTCGATGGCCACCGGCTCGACCTCGTCGCCGTCGGCCAGCACCCTGGCGAGGTCGACGAGCGTGCCGCCGACCCGGGCGGCGACCACCGTGGGATCGTCGGCGAACAGGTCGGCCGCCGTCGTGCCCGCACCGGCCTGTCGCTCGCTCCCTGCGACGACGACGCGGATGTGTTCGGACACGACTGCTCCCTGGGTGCGTGACTGTGTGGTCGGGCCGGGTCGATGCTACCGGTTAGAGCTGTGCGGTGATCGCCCGTGCCAGGCGTTCGGGGGCGCCCGGCGACGTGGCCAAGAACAGGCTCGGCTCGGTGAGCTCGACCTCGAGCACGACCGGCGTGCCGTCGGCCCCCGGGATGACGTCGACGCGGGCGTAGAGCAGCTGGTCCGAGCCGCCCGGGATGGCCGCGAGGGTGCGCCGCGCGACGTCGCGCTCCTCCTCGGAGGCCTCGCGCGCGGTGATGTCCTCGGACCACAGCGGCGCGCCGTCGCGCAGGTCGGGCCCGTCGAGCAGCGGGCCCTTGCGGATGGCGTGGCTGAAGACGCCGCCGATGTGCAGCATGGCGGTCTCGCCCGCGGTGTCGACGGCGCCGAGGTACGGCTGCAGCATGACGGTGTCGCCGCGGGTCAGCAGCTTCTCGGCGTGCGCCTCTGCGAGGGCGCGCTGCTGCCCGTCGCCGAGGTCGTAGCGGCCGGTGTCGGCCGAGCCGGCGCTGACCGACGGCTTGACGACGACCTCGCCCTCGTGCGGCAGGTCCGGGGTGCCGCCCGGAACGAGCCAGGTGGTGGGGACGACGGGCAGGCCGGCGGCGGCGAGGTCGCGCAGGTAGACCTTGTCGGTGTTCCACTGGACGACGGCGGGCGGGTTCAGCAGCCGCGGCACCGAGCGGGTCCAGGCGAGGAACTGCTCGCGGCGGCGCGGGTAGTCCCACGGGTTGCGCAGCACGGCGAGGTCGAACCGGTCCCAGTCGACGCCGGGGTCGTCCCACACCGGCGTCTCGACGGCTACGCCGAGCGCCCGCAGCGGCTCGATCGCCAGCTGGTCGTCGGTGTCGAGGCCGGGCAGCTCGGCGCAGGTGACCAGGGCGACGCGAGGCATGGGTCCGTCCTTCCGGGATGTCTTCGCTGGCGACAGCCCCGACGATACCGGTCGTTCCTGACACCGCCCGCCTTCACTCGTTGATCGTGGAGCACGTGCGCAGTCGCGGCGGAATTCGTCCGAGTGATGCGGCACGTGCTCCACGATCGACTTCGGTACCGGCGCGGGTTCACATGAGGTTGGGGAGCAGGACGGCGGCCGCGTCGGCGAGGGCGATGCCGAGGCCGCCGAGGAGCGGCACCCCGATGGTCCACGCCTGGGCCTTCCCCCAGCGCACCGACGCCCACGCCACGCCGACCGCGGCGAACGCCGTCGCCTGCGCCCAGAGCATCACCGCCACCCAGCCCGACGGGTCGCCCTTCATCGCCTGCTCCTCCGCGGGCAGGTCGGCGGAGCGGAACGGCCGCCTCGGCGTCGGCACCGGGTCGCTGACCAGCTCGGCGTCGACCCGCAGGACGCCGTCGGGGCGGAAGGGGTCGCCGCCGGCGGTGACCAGCGTGAGCCGGCCCTCGCCGTCGGCCAGCGGCGGCGGCTGCGGGTCACCCTCGCGGCGCACGCCGGTCACGTGGTACGTGTGCGCGCCCTGCCCCGTGGTGACGGTGAACGGTTCCCCGGGCTGCAGCAGGTCCAGCCGCCCGAACGGGCCGCCGTAGGTCGCCTGCCGGCCCATGACGACGCTGGTGCCCTCCTGGCCGGGGAACACGGTGTCGCGACGGTGCCCGGCCCCGTCCTGCAGGACCGCCGACGTCGTCCCCTCGAAGACCACCTCGTGCAGGTCGAGCGCCGGGATCTCGAGCACGGCCATCGCCGTTCCCAGTGGCCACATCGCATCGTCGCGGTTGAGCTGGCCGATGGGGGCGGTGCCGTTGGCGAGCTCGACGCGGAACTCGTCGAACGCCAGTTCCTGGGCCCGCGTGTGCCCCAGCTGCGACAGCAGCGCCAGCTGCCCGACGAACCCGAGCAGCAGCACGCCGACGATCGTCACCGCCAGTCCTGGCAGCCGCAGCGCGTCGCCCGCCCCGGCCGGCACGACCGGCGGGGCGGACGGCATCACCGGCGGCTGCCCGGGCGGGCGCCTCGACGGCGGCGTGGGTGTGGCGGGCGG
>NZ_SMKL01000034.1 GCF_004348545.1 Jiangella ureilytica
GCCCGCCCCCGGATGACGGGAAGCCTCCGGCCCCCAGTCGCTGCCGGCGTGCACGGCACTCCACGGGTCAGCTCTTCGACTCGCCCTCGGCGTCGGAGAGGACGACTCTCGCGACCTCGCGCATGGACGTGCGCTTGTCCATGGCGGCCTTCTGGATCCACCGGAACGCGTCGGGCTCGCTCAGCCCGTATCTCGTCTGCAGGATGCCCTTGGCGCGGTCGACCAGCTTGCGCGTCTCGAGACGGTCGTTGAGGTCGGCGACCTCGTTCTCGAGCTGGGTGATCTCTTCGTGTCGCGACAGCGCCATCTCGATGGCCGGCACCAGGTCGGCTTTGCTGAACGGCTTCACCAGGTAGGCCATGGCGCCGGCCTCGCGGGCCCGCTCGACGAGGTCACGCTGGGAGAAGGCGGTGAGGATGAGGACGGGAGCGATGCGCTGCTCGACGATGCGGGCGGCGGCCGAGATGCCGTCGAGTACCGGCATCTTCACGTCCATGACGACGAGGTCGGGGCGGTGCTCCTCGGCCAGCCGGACGGCACTGGCGCCGTCGGCGGCCTCTCCCACCACCTCATAGCCCTCTTCACCCAGCATCTCGATGAGATCGAGGCGGATGAGCGACTCGTCCTCGGCCACGAGGACACGTCGGGCGGGCGCGGCTGGCGTAGGCGTTTCGGTCACCCGGGAAGCCTACTCGGCGCATGTTACGGATGAGGGTAGGCTGGGCCCCTGTCGCCGCGGACCGAGCGTGAGCGAGCGGCCCGGTAGGCAAATTGGCAAAGCCGGCGCACTCAAAATGCGTTGTTTGCGGGTTCGAGTCCCGCCCGGGCTACCCGTCGAACCGTCCTTCTACGATGGCGCACGGACGCGGGCCGGGCAGGCCGTTCTGGCAGTTCCGGGCCGCCGCGACGCGGACCGATCTGGGCGGCGGCATCGGGCTGGCGGCATACCCGCTACCCCCGTCTCGCTGACCGACGACCCGGCCGCGGTCGCGGCGGCGGGTGCCGCGGCGACGCTGCCGTGGCTGCTGACCGGGCTGCTCGCCGGCTCGCCGGCCGACCGCCTCATCGGCTCGTCGCCGGCACCGCGAGGTCCTGCTGGGCAGCGTCGCCGTCACCGCCGTGACACCCCCCTGCTGCCGACGAGTGACGAGCACCCCTTGCGGATACCCCTCCCCCGTATCTAGAGTACCCCTACGGGGTAGCAGTAACCGACGAGCAACGGGAGCCGGACCGATGACGAGCACACTGCAGGTCGAGATCGCCGCCGCGACGGTTGCCGAGACCGAGGAGCTGACGGCCATGGTGCGCACCGCCCGCGCGTATGACGGCGCGTACCGCGTCATGGTCGCGAACCAGACCATCGACGCCGCCTACATCGGGCGGCACCTGACCCGGGTCGCGCACGGGCCGGACGGCCGGATCCTCGGGTTCGCCAGCCTGCAGGTGCCCGGGCGCGGCGGGCCGGGCGAGGGCGAGCTCGACTTCATGTTCGTCGCCGACGACGCGCAGGGGCTCGGCATCGGCCGGCTGCTGATCGACGACGTCGTCGCCCACGCCCGCGCGCAGGGCCTCGTCCGCGTCCACATCGTCTCGCACCCGCCGTCGGCGGGGTTCTACCGGCGCTGCGGGGCGCGCGACGTCGCCGTCATCGCCCCGTACGGGCGCATCGGCTGGAGCCGTCCGCACCTGGTCCTCGACCTCGAGGACTGACCGCCCGGCTCAGGCCTCCAGCTGTGGCCTCGACGCGGCCTTCTTGAGCTGCCGGCGACGGCGCCAGCCCGGCCGCCGCACGCTGATGCTGCCCATGTTCAGGGTCCCGGCGACGGTGACGACGGCGCGCGGCGAGGCCGGCCGCTCCGGCACCTTGACGTCGACGCTGGAGAAGCGCGGCTCGACGTCGACGTCGACGGCGACGTCCTCGGGAACGACCAGGCGCAGCGAGCCGGCCGACACCTCGATGTCGATGCGGCAGCCGCCCGCGGTGAAGATCGCCTCGGTGAAGTCGAGCGTCACCGAGGACATCGACGACTGGACGGTCAGCTGCGCCGGCACGTCCCACCGGCCGACCCGCTGCACGGACGAGCCGTCGGCTCTGATGACGGCGTCGGGCACCGGACGCGCGGAGACGCCGTCGTCACCGAGATCGGCGACGACGGCGTCGAGGTCACCGCGCGTGCGCGCGGCGAGGGCGGAGCCCAGCCGGTCGTCCAGTTCGTCGAGTCCGAGCCGGCCGTCGGCGGCGGCCGCGCGGATGCGCTCGGCCACCTGCTCACGCTCCGCGTCGGAGACGCGTTGCAGGGCGCTGCGCCGGTCGGCGTCGTCATCGGCCATGGCCGCGATCCTACGACCGCGCCCGGCCCGGCGGCGGCGCCCCCACGCTCGGCGGCGGCGCCCGCAACGCGTACCCGGGCGGACCGTCAGCGGTCCTCGCGGAACTCCACGTGCCGGCCGGCGAGCGGGTCGTACTTGCGCAGGACCAGCCGGTCGGGGTCGTTGCGGCGGTTCTTCCGGGTGACGTAGGTGTACCCGGTGCCGGCCGTCGACCGGAGCTTCACGACCGGACGGAGATCGGTGCGCGCCATGTCTGTCCTTCCTCTGAGCTGCGAGCCGTCATCAACCCTGGCGGGCCTTGAGCCGCGGGTCGTTCTTGTTGATCACGAACAGCCGGCCGCGACGGCGGACCAGCTGCGAACCGGGCCGGTTCTTCAGCGACCTGAGCGAGTTGCGGACCTTCATGGCGCCTCCTCTGACGAGAACTGTTCTCATAACCGCGACGGCGGCGCGGTTGTTCCCGTCGGCGGTGCCACGGACAGAGCGCGTTTGACCCTCCTCGGAGGGGCCGGTAACGTACCCCACCCCTAGCGACGCCTCCGTCGGTAGCGGGTGGGGCACCTGCCCGCCCGTTCGATGGAGGCTCTTTCGTGTCCACGCCCTCTCCGCTGCGCCACCGCGACTTCCGCCTGCTCCTCGCCGGCCAGGCGACGAGCCAGTTCGGCGCCCAGATCAGCGGCATCGCGATCCCGCTGCTCGCCGTCCTCACGCTCGGCGCCTCGGCGTTGGAGGCCGGGCTGCTGGCGGCGTCGTCGACCCTCGCGTTCGCCGTCATCGGGTTGCCGGCCGGCGCCTGGATCGACCGCTGCCGGCGGCGGCCGGTGCTGATCGCCGCCGACCTCGCGCGGGCGCTGCTGCTCGCCACCATCCCGCTCGCGGCCGTCCTGGGGGTGCTGACGGTGCCGCAGCTGATCGCCGTCGCCCTGCTGACCGGGGTCGCGCGGGTCTTCTTCGACGTCGGCTACCAGAGCTACCTGCCCGCGGTCATCGGCCGCGACCGGGTGCTGGCCGGCAACTCGGCGATGGAGACGGTGCGCGCGTCCGGCCAGTTCGCCGGGCCCGGCCTGGGCGGCTGGCTGACCGGTCTGCTCGGAGGCGCCGCCGTGGTGGCGGTGCAGGTGGTGACGTTCCTGGTGTCGGCGGCCGCGCTGGCCGCGATCCGCACGCCCGAACCCGCACCGGCGCCCGTCCCGGGGCGAGTCGGGCGGGGCCGGCTGCGGGCCGAGATCCGCGCCGGCCTCGCGTTCGTCCGCCGCACCCCGGCGCTGCGCGCGACCGCCGCGGCGAGCGCCCTGTCGAACTTCTGCTTCGCGGTGGCGGCCGCGGTCTCGGTGATCTTCATGGCCCGGACGCTGGATCTGTCGCCGGCGGCCATCGGGCTCGCCGTCGCGGCCGGGTCCGCGACCGTCCTGGCCGGCGCGGCCGCGACCCCCTGGCTGTCGCGGCGGGCCGGGTCGGCCCGGATCTGCTGGCTGGCACTCGCGGTGACGGGCCCGTTCGGCCTGCTGGTGCCGCTGGCCGAGCCCGGCTGGACGGCGATCGCCTTCCTCGTCGCCGGCCTGGGCGCCGGCGAGCTCGGCCAGATCGTCTACGCGATCGCCAGCGTGAGCCTGCGCCAGCAGATCACCCCGGACGAGCTGCTCGGCCGGGTCAACGCGACCATGCGGGTGCTGATCATGGGCGCGTTCCCGCTGGGCGGCGTGGTGGGCGGCCTGCTCGGCGAGCTGGCCGGGCCGCGGGCGACGCTGTGGGTGTGCGGCGCGCTGACGCTGCTCGCGCCGCTCCCGCTCTGGTGGGCGCTGCGCGGGGTCCGCGACGTCGAGCAGCTGCTGCCGGGCTGAGCGAAAACCGCGCGCGCACGACGGTGCGAGATTGCTACCGTCGGCCCCATGCCGCAACGCGCGCAGCTGACGACGACGCCGGAGACCGTCCCGGCGCGCTGACAGCTGTCCACCGACGTCCGGGGCGAGTGCCCCGGGCGTCGCCGCGTGGTCACTCGCCCTCACTCATGAGGAGACCACGATGCACGACCACCGCAGGCTAGGCCGCGAGCTGGACCTGTTCGACACCGATCCGCTCATCGGCGCCGGGCTGCCGTACTGGCTGCCCGGCGGCGCCGCCGTCCGCCATGCGCTCGAGCAGTACGTCCACGCCGTCGAGCGCAGGGCCGGCTACCGGCACGTGAACTCGCCCGTCCTCGGCAAACGGGAGCTGTTCGAGCTCTCCGGCCATTGGTCGCACTACAGCGACGACATGTTCCCACCCATGGACGTGGGCGGCGAGCAGCTCGTGCTGCGGCCGAGCCTGTGCCCGCACCACGCGCTGATCTATCGCTCGCGCGGACACTCGTACCGCGAGCTGCCGCTGCGCATCGCCGAGCTGGGCGGCATGTACCGCTCGGAGCTGTCCGGCGTGCTCGGCGGGCTGACCCGGGTGCGGGCCATCCAGCTCAACGACGCGCACGTCTTCTGCGCCGAGGAGCAGGCGGCGGACGAGGCGGCCGCGGCGCTCGCGCTGATCAGGGCCGCGCACGCGGCCATGGGCATCCGGCCCGCGCGGCTGCGGCTGTCGCTGCCCGGCGCCGGCGGCACGTACGCCGGCGCACCGGCGGCCTGGCAGCGGGCCACCGAGCTGCTGGCCGACGTGCTGGAACGGTCCGGCGAGAAGTACGAGGCCGAGGAGGGCGAGGCGGCGTTCTACGGCCCCAAGATCGACGTGCAGATCACCGACGGCGCCGGGCGCGAGTCGACCCTGTCCACCGTCCAGATCGACTTCCACCAGCCCGAGCGCTTCGGCCTCGAGTACGTGGGGGCCGACGGCGCCAGGCACCGGCCGGTCATGGTGCACCGCAGCGTCATCGGCAGCCTGGAGCGTGCGGTCGCACACCTCATCGAGGTGCACGGCGGCGCCTTCCCGCCCTGGCTGGCGCCGGTGCAGGTGGTGGTGCTGCCGGTCGCGGCGGCGCAGGAGGCCGCGGCGCACGCCGTCGTCGAGCGCTGCCTGGACGCCGGGCTGCGAGCCGAGGTCGCCGCGCCCGGACAGGGCAGCCTGGGCGCCCGCATCCGCGCCGCCCGGCTGGTCCCGTACGCCGCCGTCGTCGGAGCCCAGGAGGCCGACGGCGACGGGGTCGCCCTGAGGCTGCGGGACGGACGGCGGCTCGACCCGCTGCCGGCGGCCGAGGCCGTGGCCCGCATCTGCGCCCGGGTGGCCGCCCACGCCGCCGACCTCTGGTGACGACGCCGCCGGACTCGCCCGGACCGCTGTCGATCATGGAGAAGGTCGGGTTCCCCGTGTTCCGGAGGCCGCCCTTCGCCATGATCAACTCGGGTCGAGGGGCAGGGCGTCGGCGAGGACGCGCTCGCCGGGCGGCGTGAACGCGGCCAGCAGAGTGGCGGTGATGGCGCTTGGCGCGGCGGTGGCGGCGAGCCGGCCCGCGCCGAGCTCGTCGGCCGCCCCGTGCACGACGGTGTAGAAGACCGCGACCAGCCAGTCGGCGGGCAGGTCGGAGCGGAACCCGCCGTCGGCCCGGCCGCGCTCGAGCAGCGCCCGGACGCGCCGCAAGGGGCTCTCGTGCAGCTCGCGGATCCGCTCCGGCGGCAGCGCGCGCTGCGCGGCGACCAGCAGCATGCGCGACTCGTCGACGACCTGCCAGCTGGACTCGACCAGCCGGGCCAGCGCCTGGCGGGCGTCGCCATCCAGGTCGACGGCGTCGAGCGTCTCGTGCGCGCGGGTCATCGCGCGGACGAACACGGCGTCGACCAGCTCGGTGCGCGAGCTGAAGTGCCCGTAGAGCGTGACCCGCCCGACCCCGGCCGCCGCGGCGATGTCCGAGACGCTCGCATCGGGGTCGCGGACCAGGCAGGCCGCGGCGGCGTCGAGGATCGCGGCGACGTTGCGCTGCGCATCGGCGCGGCGGCCCGTCGTGACCGGCATCGCGTGCTCCCGTCTTGTCGAACAGCCGTGTTCGAGTTACTGTATCGCGTAGAAGTCGAACACAGTTGTTCAGGTTAGGGAGTCATCGATGGACGCCGATACGACGCGTGCCGCCGGCCGCTGGCGGCTCCTCGCCCTTCTGGGCGTCGCCCAGTTCATGCTGGTGCTGGACGTGACGGTGGTGGCGGTGGCCCTGCCCGACATCGGCACCGATCTCGGCCTCGGCCGCACGGCGCTGACCTGGGTCGTCTCGGCGTACACGCTGATGTTCGGCGGCCTGCTGCTGCTCGGCGGGCGGTTGGCCGACCTCGTCGGCGCACGCCGCGTCGTGCTCGCGGGGCTGGCGTTGTTCACGACGGCCTCGCTGGTCAGCGGGGTGGCGTGGAACGCGGAGTCGCTGATCGGCGGCCGGATCAGCCAGGGCGCCGCCGCCGCGCTGCTCTCCCCTGCCGCACTGTCGATCGTCGCGACGACGTTCCACGGCGCGGAGCGGAACCGGGCGCTCGGCGTGTGGTCCGCGCTGGGTGGCGCCGGCTCCGCGGCCGGCGTGCTGGTCGGCGGGCTGCTCACGGCCGGGCCGGGCTGGTCGTGGATCTTCTACGTCAATGTGCCGGTCGGCGTGGCGGTGCTCGCACTGCTGCGGCGGGCACTGCCGGTCCCGGCTCCGGCCGGGCCCGGCCGCACGAGGCGGCCGCGGCTCGACCTGCCGGGCGCCCTGCTGGTGACGGCCGGCACCGCGGCGTTGATCTACGGCTTGGTCAACGCCGGCGACGACGGCTGGACGGCTTCCTCGACGGTGGCGCCGGTCGCCGCCGCGGCCGTCCTGTACACCGGATTCGTCCTGCTGCAGCGGCGGCTGCGGGCGCCGCTGATCGACCCGTGGCTGCTCACCCGGCGGCCGATGCTGGCCGGCGTGTTGCTGATGCTGGTCGCGACCGGGCTGCTGATCTCGTCGTTCTTCCTCGGCTCGTTCCTCCTGCAGCACGGGCGCGGGTACGGCGCGCTGACCACCGGCCTGCTGTTCCTGCCGGTGGCGGTCGCGACGGCGGCCGGTGCGCACGCGGGCGGGCGGGCCGTGGGCCGGCTGGGCCCGCGCCCGGTCGCCACCGTCGCACTGGCCGTGGCCGCCGCCGGGGCGACCCTCGCCGCCGTCGCGACCACCCTGGCCGACCCGAGCATCGGCACGGCGGCGCTGGTCACCGGCATGGGCGTCACCGCGGCCGGGCTCGGCGCCGGCTTCGTCACCGCCACCACGAGCGCCCTCGCGCACGTCGACCATCATGACGCCGGGCTGGCATCGGGCATCGTGAGCACGTTCCACGAGTTCGGCGCCGCCCTCGGTGTGGCCGTCGCCTCGAGCGTCGCCGCCGCGGACCTCGCGCCCGGCGCCGGCGGCACGGATGGGTTCACCGCCGCGTACACCGCCGGTGCCGTCGCCGCTGCCACCGCCGCCGTCCTGGCGCTGCTCCTGATCCCGGCCGGCCGCCCGGACCACGCCGCGCTTCCGGTGCACTGACCGCTCCCACCCGCGGTCGATCGTGGAGAAGGCGGGCGGGCCTACGGGAGGTTGCGGGCGATGGCGTCGCGGGCCAGCCGCAGCACGGCGGCCCGGCCGGGAACGCCGCCCGGAGGCGCGTCGGCGGGTGGCGCGCCGGGCGGCCGGGCCAGCGGGGCATCGGGCGCGCGGTCGGCGGCGGCGTCGAGGATCGCCGCCGGGCCGCCGTCGCCGAGCCGGCGCAGCAGGTCGGCGAGGTTGCGCACCGTCACCCACAGCCGAGTCCAGGTGCCGGTGCGGGCGAGGTAGTCGATCACCTCGCGGTAGCCCTCGAGCGCGTCGCGCAGGCGGCCGGCGTCGGCGCGGGCGGTCAGCAGGCCGATCGACGCGAGGCCGGCGCCGGCCGTGGCGCCCGACGCCCGGAACCCGGCGATCGCCGCGGCGTAGTGCTCCTCGGCCCGCTCCCACTCCCCCGCCGCGTTGGCGATCTCCGCCTCGAGGTAGGCCGTGAACGCTCGCGCGCTCGGCGAACCGGCGGCGTGCGCCATGGGCTTGGCCAGCGCCCTGGCGCGGTCGTCGTCGCCGTCGTACAGGGCGGCCAGGGCGGCGATGCCGTACGCCGTCGCCGGCCAGGGGTCCGACGCGGCCGCGGTGAGGGCGTGGCCGACGGCGTCGGCGAACCGGCCGTCCGCGAGCTCGGCCGACGCCAGCGTCGTCAGGCAGCTCCGCGCCGCCCGCGACCCGGCCGGCGCCAGCCCGAGCCCGGCCCGGGCCAGCCGCTGTGCCCGCACCCGGTCGCCGGCCTGGTGAGCACCATGGGCGACGACGGCGACGACGTCCGCACGCGCCGGGTGGGACGCGACGACGAGGTCGGCGGCCAGGTGCTCGGCCCAGGCGCGCAGCTCGGTGATATCGCGCCACGCCGACGCCTCGAACAACCCGGTGACCAGCGCGGCAGCTGCCTCCATCTCGTCCGGCCGGCGGGCCAGCGCCCACGCGGCCCGCAGGTTCGGCAGCTCGCGGCGCAGGACGGCGTCGGCAGCCGGCTCGTCCTCGGAGGTGACGGCGGCGTCGATCCAGGCGACCGTGTCGAGCGCCGAGCGCAGCAGTCGCCGGTCCGCCGCCTCCTCCTCGCCGGCGGCCGCCAGCCGGTCGCGGCCGAACGCGCGCAACGGCTCGGGCAGCCGGTATCGCCGCGGCCGCTCGGGCCCGGCGACCAGCAGCGCCGCGTCATCCAGCCGGGCGAGCGCGGCGGCCGGGTCGTCGAGCCCGAGGCCGGTCCCGACCCGTTCGGCGGTCGGCAGGTCGACGCCGTCGGGGAACACCGCGAGGTGCCGGAACAGCCGCCGCTCGTCGTCGCCGAGCAGAGCGTAGGCCCACTCGACGATGTCGCCGGCCGTCCGCTGCCGCTCGTCCAGCCGAGCCCGCAGCTCGGCCGGCGCGAACGTGGTCAGCCGGCCGGCCGCCAGCTCGATCGCCAGGGGCACGCCGTCGAGGGCGCGCACGATGTCGGCGACCAGCGGGAGGTCCTCGTCGCCGACGGTGCCGAGCCCGGCCCGTCCGCCCCGCGTCGCCCGGTCGAGGAAGAGCGCCACCGACGGCACGGAGCGCACGCCGTCGCCCTCGGCGGGCCCGCCGGGCGGGACCGGTAGCGGCGCCAGGGGCGCCAGGCACTCCACGTTCACGCCGAGCGGCTCGCGGCTGGTCGCCAGCACCGTCAGCTCCGGGCAGCCGGCCAGCAGGGTCGCGACGGTGTCGCGGGCGGCGTCGAGCAGGTGCTCGCAGTCGTCGACCACCACCAGCCCCGGCGCGGTCGCGAGCACCGCGACGCACGCGGCCAGCACGTCGCCGTGCACGACGTCGAGCCCGATCGCGCCGGCCAGCGCGTACGGTACCGCCGCAGGAGACGTGACGGCCGCCAGCGGCAGCAGCGCCACGGCGCCCGCCCGGTGCGCCACCTCGACGGCCAGCCGGGTCTTCCCCACCCCGCCGGCGCCCACCAGCGTCACCAGCCGCTCGGTCGCGAGCAGCCGCTCGACGGCGGCCAGCTGCGCCTCGCGGCCGTACAGCGGGCCGGGCGGGCGGGCGGTCACCGGCGGGTCCGCGCCGGGGTGCACCGGATGCTCGGCGACTCGCGTGCGCCGTTCTCGCGGCGCCCGCCCCGTCAGCGACCCGCCCGCCACGGCCCGCTCGAGGTCGCCCAGCTCCGGCGACGGGTCCAGCCCGGCCTCCTCGGCGAGCCGGCGGCGGAACGCGCGCCCGGCCGCCAGCGCGTCGGCCCGCCGGCCGGCGGCGGCGAGGGCGCGCACGTGCAGCCGGGCGGCCGGCTCGCGCAGCGGGTCGGCCGCCAGCAGGTCGCCGGCCAGGACGATCGCCTCGGCTGCGGACGCGGCGTCGCCGGCCGCACCGGCGTCGGCCAGGCACCCGGCCAGCGCCTCGGTGACGTCGCGACGCAGCAGGTCGAGGCCGGCGGCGGCGCTTGCGAGCGGCTCGACGGCGGCCAGCTCCGCCAGCGCCGGGCCGCGCCACAGCGCCAGCGCGGTCCGCAGCAGCTCGACGGCGGCGGCCGGCTCGTCGGTGGTGGCGCGGGCCCGGGCCAGCAGGGTGCGGGCGCGGACGTGGTCGAGCTCGCCGTCGGCCAGCCGCAGCCGGTACCCGTCGTCGAGCGTCTCGAGTCGCGCGGCCGCGGGACCGAGATGTCCGCGCAGCCGAGACAGGTGGTGGTGCAGGGCAGCCCGGCCGGACTCGGGCGGCTCGTCCGGCCAGAGCACGTCGAGCAGGTGGTCGGCGGTGACGGCGCGGCCCTCGGCCAGCGCGAGGACGGCGAGGACGGCCCGCCGCTCCGGCCCGGGCACCGCGACGTCGTCGCCGCCGACGGCCAGCCGGACCGGCCCCAGGAGCCGCACCCGCACGGTCGAGTCCATGACACCCCCCGCCCCAGCATGCCGCTCCGGGGCGGGGTCCGCCAGGGTCCGGCCGGCGACTACGCGCGGGCGGCGACGAAGTAGGGGCGCCCCCGCGTGTCTCCTGTTGGTCTGGCCGCCGGCGGTTCACGCGTGGCGTGGCGACCGGTCCGGCTGGAGTCCGGCCCGCCGGTCGCTGGCGCCGGACCCCGTGATCATCGGCGGTCACTGGCGGCCCGGCGCCAGCGATCACCGTTGATCACGGAGAAGGAAGGGTCACCAGAGCTCCGGAAGCCGCTCTTCGCCATGATCAACAGTGCGTGGCCGGCGCGAACCCCGCCACAGCCGAACCGGTCGCCGACACCACCCACGAAGCCGTCAGCGGCCAGCGCGACCCAAGGCACGGCGGGCTGGGCCGGGGCCTTTCTGCGGACGAGGCCCTGGTGCTGTGGAAGGTGAGGGCGGCGGCGCGGGTCACGTCAAGCGCCCCACCACAGCAGCGACCCGGCCCTAAGGCGCGCGGGCTCGAGGCGCGCCGCCGCGCCCGCGAGGTCGATCATGTCGGTCCCCCTCGCCCGTGACCACGACCTTCCGCGGGTCCTACACGTCCACGAACTGGGCACCACCACGCCGGACCCATACGAGGACAGCCGGAACGCGGCGAGAGTCGGCAGCGCTACTTCGACTGCGGCAGCTTGACCGAGCCGCGGCGCGGAGCGCCGGCCGACGGCGGCGGGACGACGGGGCCGATGTCGCCGTCGGGGGCCTCGTCGAGGTCGACGATGACCGGGGCGTGGTCGCTGGGGCCGGTGCCCTTGCGCGCGTGCCGGTCGACCCACGCGGCGGCCACCCGCCCGGCCACCGCGGAGCTGGCCAGCACGAGGTCGATGCGCATGCCGAGGTCCTTGTGGAACATGCCGGCGCGGTAGTCCCAGTACGTGAACACCCGCTCGGACGGCCAGCGGTCGCGGACGACGTCGTGCAGGCCGGCGGACTGCAGGTCGGCCAGCGCGGCCCGCTCGGGCGGGGTGACGTGGGTCTGCCCGATGTAGGCGTCGGGGTCGAAGACGTCGGCGTCGGCGGGGGCGATGTTCATGTCGCCGCAGACCATGACGGAGTCGGGCCCGGCCTCGACCTGGGCGCGCAGGGCCGCGAGCCATTGCAGCTTGTAGGCGTAGTGCTCGGAGTCGGGCTCGCGGCCGTTGGGCACGTAGACCGAGTGCACCCGCACGCCCCCGCAGGTGGCCGAGACGGCCCGCGCCTCCTGGTGCGGGAACCCCGGCCCGCCCGGCAGCCCGGTGACGACGTCGTCGAGACCGACCCGCGAGAACAGCGCGACGCCGTTCCAGCGCGCCTCGCCGTGGTAGGCCGCCTGGTAGCCGCGCTTCTCGAGCTCGGCGCCCAGCAGCCCCTCGATGGCGTCGTCGGCGAGCTTGGTCTCCTGCAGGCAGACGACGTCGGGGCGGCGCTGGTCGAGCCAGGGCAGCAGCCGGGGCATGCGCTGCTTGACGGAGTTGACGTTCCACGTGGCGACTCTCACCGCACCTACCGTAGCCGCGTCCGCTGACACCGGCGAAGACGGTGCGCAGGGTCGTCGTCCTCACCGACCTCCAGCAGGCCGTGCACATCGAGCTCGATCGCGACGCCGAGCCCGCGTGCGAGCCGGAAGGGCGCTACACGGCGGCCGAGTGACCGACGGGCGGCGACGGCGTCAGCGGTGCTGCAGGGCGAGCCGCAGCCCGAAGCCGACCAGCACGACCCCCGTCACCCGGTCGGCCACGCGCGCGAAGCGCGAGCGCCCGAGGGTGCGCGCCATGAATCCGGCCCCGGCGATGACGAACGCGAACCAGGCCATTCCGATGAGGTTGTGCACGACCGCGAGCAGAATGCCCATCAGCAGCGGCGAGGTGCCCTCGGGAATGAACTGCGGAATGGTCGCGACATAGAACACCCCGATCTTCGGATTGAGAATGTTCGTCCCGAGTCCGGTGAGCCACGAGACCCACAGCGACCCGCGCTCGGGCACATCCGCCGCCTCCAACGGGTCGTCGGAGGCAGGCCGCCGCCGCAGGCTCGTCCACAACAGGTGCGCGCCGAGCCCGACCAGGTATACCGCGCCGGCGAGCGTGAGCAGCCGGTACGCCGTCTCGGACGCGACCAGCAGCGCCGACGCCCCGACCGCGGCGGCGACGCCCCAGGCCAGGCAGCCGGCGCCGACGCCCAGCGCGGCGGCGACGGCGTGCCCGCGGCCCCGGCTGACGGCGGCGCGGAGCACCAGGGCGGTGTCGAGCCCGGGAATGACGGTGAGGAGGGCGGCTACGACGGAGAACGAGAGCAGCGCCTGTCCGATGGTCACGGACCAGCCTAACCCGGGGCGAATCCACCACCAGCGACCGGCGCGATCTTACTCGCCGTCACAACGACGAACAAGACTGTTCATGATCGATTGTTTCGGCTACGGTCCGAATCGGTGCTGCAGCATTCCCGAACCCAGAGAATCGAGGCCGCCATGAACCACCAGGCCCCTCTCCAGCACATCGCGACGTTCTGCGGCAATTGCGACTGCGGTTGCCCGGACCTCTTCCTGGACCAGAACGCTCCCCCGGAGCGCAGAGTCGTCATCACCGACGACTTCGGCCAGCGCGTGCAGATGAGCCTGGCGCAGTTCCGCACCATCGTCGAGTCGGCCAAGGAGGGCCGGCTCGACGAGGTGCTGCGGCCGGCCAACGCCTGAACGTCGGCCGGCCGCACCCTCGGCGAAGCGTCAGTGGTACGCCGGCGCGACCTTGCCGACGGCGTCGCCGATGCGGTGCACCCGCATGGCGTTGGTCGAGCCGGGGATGCCGGGAGGCGAGCCCGCCACGATGATGACGAGGTCGCCGCGGCGGCAGCGCTCCTGCTCGAGCAGCATGCGGTCGACCTGCTTGACCATCTCGTCGGTGTGGTCGACGTGCTCGGCGGTGAACGCCTCGATGCCCCACGACAGCGCCAGCTGGTGCCGGGTGGCGCTCAGCGGGCTGAACGCCAGCAGCGGGATGTCGGGACGCAGCCGGGCCATCCGGCGGGCGGAGTCGCCGCTCTGGGTGAACGCGACCAGGTACTTCGCGCCCAGCAGGGCACCGGTCTCGACCGCGGCCTTGGTGATGGCGCCGCCCTTGGTGCGCGGCTGCGTGCCCAGCGGCGGGATGCGCTCGAGGCCGTGCTCCTCGACCGTCTCGACGATCTTCGCCATGGTGGTGACGGTCTCGATGGGATAGGCCCCGACGCTGGTCTCGCCGGACAGCATGACGGCGTCGGCGCCGTCGAGGACGGCGTTGGCGACGTCGGAGGTCTCGGCGCGGGTGGGCCGTGGGTTGGTGATCATGGAGTCGAGCATCTGGGTGGCGACGATGACCGGCTTGGCCCGGCGCCGGCACAGCTCGACGGCGCGTTTCTGCACCAGCGGGACGTCCCACAGGGGCAGCTCGACGCCGAGGTCGCCGCGGGCGACCATGACGCCGTCGAACGCGTCGACGATCTCGGCGAGGTTCTCGACCGCCTGCGGCTTCTCGACCTTGGCGATGACCGGCAGCCGGACGCCCTCTTCGGCCATGATGCGGTGGACGTCGTCGACGTCGGCGGCGGACCGGACGAACGACAGCGCGATCATGTCGGCGCCGATGCGCAGCCCCCACCGCAGGTCTTCGATGTCCTTCTCGGACAGCGCCGGCACGCTGACGGCGGTGCCGGGCAGGTTGAGGCCCTTGTGGTTGGAGACCTTGCCGCCGATGACGACCGTGGTGACGACGTCGGTGTCGGTGACCTCGGTGACCTCGAGCGCCAGGCGGCCGTCGTCGATCAGCACGGAGTCGCCCGCCGTCACGTCGCCGGGCAGGCCCTTGTACGTGGTGGACGCACGCTCGGCCGTGCCCTCGACGTCGTCGACGGTGATGGTGAAGGTCTGGCCGACCTCGAGCTCCGCCGAACCGCCGGCGAACTCGCCCAGCCGGATCTTCGGGCCCTGGAGGTCGACGAGGACGCCCACGTTGCGCTCAGCCTCGGTGGCCGCCTTGCGCACCCTGAGGTACCGCTCCTCGTGTTCCGCGTGGCTCCCGTGACTGAGGTTGAACCGCGCGACGTCCATGCCGACGTCGATCAGTTCCCGCAGCCGCTCCGGCGAGTCGGTCGCTGGACCAAGAGTGCAAACAATCTTCGCTCTACGCACGTCCGCCAACACTAGTCGTCATCGGGCTCACACCGCGAGCGGACGGTCGGTGGGCGAGACCGGCGACGGGAGCCGGTCGACTCCGGTCAGCTTCCGGTCGACGGCGGCAGCCACCGACCGGCCCTCGGCGATGGCCCACACGATGAGGGACTGGCCGCGGCCGGCGTCGCCGGCCACGAAGACGCCCGGGACCGTGGTCTCGAACGACTCGTCGCGCACGATGTTGCCCCGCGCGTCGAGGTCGACGCCGAGCTGCTCGACCAGCGCCGACTTCTCGGGTCCGACGAACCCCATGGCCAGCAGGACGAGGTCGGCGGGCAGGTCGCGCTCGGTGCCCGGCACCGGCTCGAAGCCCGACGACGTCCGCTCGACCTCGACCAGCCGCAGCGCCGTCACCCGGCCGTCGTCGCCGGTGAACTCCAGCGTGGAGACGGCGTAGACGCGTTCGCCGCCCTCCTCGTGGGCGCTGGACGTGCGCAGCATGAGCGGCCAGGTGGGCCACGGCGTGGACGCGTGCCGGGTGCCCGGGGGCTCCGGCATGATCTCGAGCTGCGTCACCGACGCCGCGCCCTGCCGGTGGGCGGTGCCCAGGCAGTCGGCGCCGGTGTCGCCGCCGCCGATGATGACGACGTGCTTGCCCTCGGCCGTGATCTGCCCGGGGACGGTCTCGCCCTGGGCGACGCGGTTGGCCTGCGGCAGGTACTCCATGGCCTGGTGGACGCCGTCGAGCTCGCGCCCGGGGATCGGCAGGTCGCGCCAGTCCGTGGCGCCCACGGCCAGCACGACCGCGTCGTAGCGGGCCTGCAGCTCCTTGCCGGTGATGGTCGCCCCGACCTCGACACCGGTGCGGAAGATGGTGCCCTCGGCCCGCATCTGGTCGAGCCGCCGGTCGAGGTGCCTCTTCTCCATCTTGAACTCGGGGATGCCGTAGCGCAGCAGCCCGCCGGCGCGGTCGGCCCGCTCGTAGACGGCGACGGTGTGCCCCGCGCGGGTCAGCTGCTGGGCGACGGCGAGGCCGGCCGGTCCGGAGCCGATGACGGCCACCGTCCGGTCGGTCAGCCGCTCCGGCGGCAGCGGCGCCACCCAGCCCTCGTCGAACGCCTTGTCGATGATCGACACTTCGACGTTCTTAATGGTGACGGCGTCGTCGGCGATGGCGACCACGCAGGCCGCCTCGCACGGCGCCGGGCACAGCCGCCCGGTGAACTCGGGGAAGTTGTTCGTGGCGTGCAACCGCTCGGCCGCCACCTTCCAGTCGTCGCGCCAGACGAGGTCGTTCCACTCCGGGATCAGGTTCCCCAGCGGGCAGCCGTGGTGGCAGAACGGGATGCCGCAGTCCATGCAGCGCCCGGCCTGCTCGACGATGATCGGCAGCAGGGTGCGGCCGATGCCCGGTGCGGGGTAGACCTCGTTCCAGTCGCGCAGCCGCTCCTCGACCGGCCGCGCCTTGGCCACCTGGCGCGGGGTCTTCAGGAAGCCTCGTGGGTCAGCCATGCGCCGCCTCCATGATCGCGACGTCGACATCGCGTCCATCGCGCTCGGCGGCGGCCTTGGCGGCGAGCACTCGCTTGTAGTCCGTGGGCATGATGAGCGAGAACCGGGCCTGGGCCAGCGCCCAGTCGGCCAGCAGCTCCTCGGCGACGGCCGAGCCGGTCTCGTCGCGGTATTTCTGGATGATGGCGTACAGCCGCGTCAGCGCGCCGGCGTCGGGCGTCTCGACCTCGACCATCTCGGGGTTCACCAGGCTGGTGTCGAGGTCGAGGACGAATGCCGTCCCACCGGACATGCCGGCCGCGATGTTGCGGCCGGTGCGGCCCAGGATGACGACGGTGCCGCCGGTCATGTACTCGAGCGCGTGGTCGCCGACGCCCTCGACGACGGCGGTGACGCCGGAGTTGCGGACGCAGAACCGCTCGCCCACCAGGCCGCGGACGAACAGCTCGCCGCCGGTGGCGCCGTAGGCGGCGACGTTGCCGGCGATGATGTTCTCTTCGGCCGCGAACGGTGCGGAGCGGTCCGGCCGGACGACGACGCGGCCGCCCGACAGCCCTTTGGCGAGGTAGTCGTTGACGTCGCCCTCGAGCCGGAGCGTGACGCCGGCCGGCAGGAACGCGCCGAACGACTGCCCGGCCGAGCCGGTGAACGTGACGTCGATGGTGTCGTCGGGCAGGCCCGTGCCGTCGGTGCGCTTGGTCACCTCGTGGCCGAGCATGGTGCCGACGGTGCGGTTGACGTTGCGCACCTCGAGCTGCATGCGCACCGGCTCGCCGTGCTCGAGCGCGTCGGTGGCCAGGGCGATGAGCTGGTTGTCCAGCGCCTTCTCGAGGCCGTGGTCCTGGCCGACGACCTGGCGGCGGGCGGCGCCGTCGGGGAGGTCGGGCACGTGCAGGATCGGTGAGAGGTCGAGCCCGGCGGCCTTCCAGTGGTCGACGGCGGCCTCGGTGTCGAGCAGGTCGGCGCGGCCGATGGCCTCGTCGAGGCTGCGGAAGCCCAGCTCGGCCAGGTACTCGCGGACCTCCTCGGCGATGTACTCGAAGAAGTTGACGACGAACTCGGGCCGGCCGGTGAACTTCTTGCGCAGCTCCGGGTTCTGCGTCGCGACGCCGACGGGGCAGGTGTCGAGGTGGCAGACCCGCATCATGATGCAGCCCGACACGACCAGCGGCGCCGTCGCGAACCCGTACTCCTCGGCACCCAGCAGCGCGGCGACGATGACGTCGCGGCCGGTCTTGAGCTGGCCGTCGGTCTGCACGACGATGCGGTCGCGCAGCCCGTTGAGCAGCAGCGTCTGCTGCGTCTCGGCCAGGCCCAGCTCCCACGGGCCGCCGGCGTGCTTGAGGCTGGTCAGCGGGGCGGCGCCGGTGCCGCCGTCGTGACCGGAGATGAGCACGACGTCGGCGTGCGCCTTCGAGACGCCCGCGGCGACCGTCCCGACCCCCACCTCGGCGACGAGCTTCACGTGGATGCGCGCCGCCGGGTTGGCGTTCTTGAGGTCGTGGATGAGCTGCTTGAGGTCCTCGATGGAGTAGATGTCGTGGTGCGGCGGCGGCGAGATGAGGCCGACGCCCGGGGTGGAGTGCCGCGTGCGGGCCACCCACGGGTACACCTTGTGGCCGGGCAGCTGGCCGCCCTCGCCGGGCTTCGCGCCCTGCGCCATCTTGATCTGGATGTCGTCGGCGTTGCTCAGGTAGTCGGACGTGACGCCGAACCGGCCGCTGGCCACCTGCTTGATGGCGCTGCGCCGCTCGGGGTCGTGCAGGCGGTCGGTGTCCTCGCCGCCTTCGCCGGTGTTCGACTTCGCGCCGAGGCGGTTCATCGCGACGGCCAGCGTCTCGTGCGCCTCCTTGCTGATGGAGCCGTACGACATGGCGCCGGTGGAGAACCGCCGGACGATCGCCTCGACCGGCTCGACCTCGTCGAGCGGGACGGGCGGGCGCTCGCCGGTCTTGAGCGTGAACAGCCCCCGCAGCGTCATGATGCGCTGCGACTGCTCGTTGACCCGCTCGGTGTACTGCTTGAAGACGTCGTAGCGGCCCGCGCGCGTGGAGTGCTGCAGCCGGAAGACGGTCTCGGGGTCGAACAGGTGCGGCTCGCCCTCGCGGCGCCACTGGTACTCGCCGCCCACCTCGAGCTTGCGGTGCCGGGTGGCGCTGCCGCCGCGCGGGTAGGCCCGGGCGTGGCGACGGCGGACCTCTTCGGCGACGACGTCGAGGCCGATGCCGCCGAGTCGCGACGTGGTGCCGGTGAAGTACCGGTCGACGACGTCCTTGGCCAGGCCGACCGCCTCGAAGATCTGCGCGCCGGTGTAGGACGCGACCGTCGAGACGCCCATCTTGCTCATGACCTTGAGCACGCCCTTGCCGAGCGCCTTGATGAGGTTGGCGACGGCCTTCTCGGGGCTGATGTCGGGCAGCAGGGTGCCCTGGCGGACGAGGTCCTCGACACTCTCCATGGCGAGGTACGGGTTCACCGCGCCCGCGCCGTAGCCGATGAGCAGCGCGACGTGGTGCACCTCGCGGACGTCGCCGGCCTCGACGACCAGGCCGACCTTGGTACGGCTCTTCTCGCGGATCAGGTGGTGGTGCACCGCCGACGTGAGCAACAGCGACGGGATCGGGGCCAGCGTGGTGTCGGAGTGGCGGTCGGACAGCACGATGATGCGGGCGCCGGCCTCGATGGCCTTCGACGCCTCGGCGCAGATCTCCGCCAGCCGCCGGCCGAGCTCGGCGCCGCCGCCGGAGACGTCGTAGAGCCCCCGGATGACGTGCGTGGCGTACCCGGGCAGGTTGCCGTCGCGGTTGATGTGGATGATCTTGGCGAGTTGGTCGTTGTCGATGACCGGGAACGGCAGCACCAGCTGGCGGCACGAGGCCGGGCCGGGGTCGAGCAGGTTGCCCTCGGGGCCGATGGTGCCGGCCAGCGACGTGACCAGCTCTTCGCGGATGGCGTCGAGCGGCGGGTTCGTGACCTGCGCGAACAACTGCGAGAAGTAGTCGAACAGCAGCCGCGGCCGGTTCGACAGCGCCGCGATGGGCGTATCGGTGCCCATTGATCCGATCGGCTCCGCCCCGGCATTGGCCATGGGCGCGATCAGCAGCCGCAGCTCCTCCTCGGTGTAGCCGAAGGTCTGCTGCCGGCGGGTGACGCTGGCGTGGGTGTGCACGACGTGCTCGCGCTGCGGCAGGTCGCCGAGGCGGATGAGGCCGGCGTGCAGCCACTCGCCGTACGGCTCGCCCGCGGCGAGGTCGTCCATGACCTCGTCGTCGTCCATGACCTTGTGGCCGGCGACGTCGACGAGGAACATGCGGCCCGGCTCGAGCCGGCCCTTGCGCACGACGGTGGCCGGGTCGAGATCGAGCACCCCGGCCTCGGACGCCAGCACGACGAGGCCGTCGTCGGTGATCCAGTAGCGGCCCGGGCGCAGGCCGTTGCGGTCGAGCAGCGCGCCGACCAGGCTGCCGTCGGTGAAGACGACCGCGGCCGGGCCGTCCCACGGCTCCATGATCGTGCTGTGGAACTCGAAGAAGTCGCGCCGCGACTTCGAGATGCCCTGGTGGTTCTCCCACGCCTCGGGGATCATCATGCGCACCGCGTGCGGCAGGCTCCGCCCGCCCAGGTGCAGCAGCTCGAGCACCTCGTCGAAGCTGGCGGAGTCGCTGCCGTCGGGCGCGACGATGGGGTACAGCCGCGCGAGGTCGCCGCCGATGACGTCGCTCTCGAGCTGTGACTCGCGGGCGCGCATCCAGTTGCGGTTGCCCTGGACGGTGTTGATCTCGCCGTTGTGCGCGACGAAGCGGTACGGGTGCGCCAGCGGCCAGCTCGGGAACGTGTTCGTCGAGAACCGCGAGTGCACGACGGCGATGGCGGAGGCCAGCCGCTCGTCGGACAGGTCCGGGAAGAACGGCTCCAGCTGGCCGGTGGTCAGCATGCCCTTGTAGACGATGGTGCGCGACGACAGGCTCGGGAAGTACGCCCCTGCGGTGCGCTCGAGCCGCTTGCGCAGGGCGAACGTCTTGCGGTCCAGCTCGATGCCGCTCAGCTGGTACCCGTGTGCGTCGGCGACGAAGAGCTGGCGGATGCGCGGCAGTGTCGAACGCGCCGTCGCCCCCAGCAGGCCCGGCGTGGTGGGCACCTCGCGCCAGGCGAGGACCGTGAGCCCCTCCTCGGCGGCGATGCGCGCGGTGTCCTCGACGATGCGCGCGTTCTGCGCATCGTCGTCGGGGATGAAGGCCAGCCCGGTGGCGTAGTGCCCCGCGGCGGGCAGCTCGACGCCGGCGACCGCCCGGCAGAACGCGTCGGGGACCTGGAGCAGGATGCCGGCGCCGTCGCCGGAGTCGGGCTCGGCGCCCGAGGCGCCCCGGTGGTCGAGGTTGCTCAGGGCGGTCAGCCCGCGATCGACGATCGCGCGGCTGGCCACGCCGTCGAGCGTGGCCACGAAGGCCACCCCGCAGGCGTCGTGTTCGAACTTCGGGTCGTACAGGCCCTGAGGGTCGGGCGTGAGGCGCATGGCACTCCCGTCGTCGCAGACTGGCGGCGGGTGCAGGGACGGCGCTGGCCCGTGCTTGAGTTTCGTGGAGATTACAACACTTCGGCCGTTGTGTGTTGTCGCGTCTCTCCATGATATCGGCGACGGCGTTCTCCGGCGCGCGGAGGAATCACCGGTTGATCATCGGATTCTCCGCCGATGGCCGGTCGTCGCCGCAGATCGTGAGCTCGGAAGACTGTCGGACCGGGACAAATACGTTGACGTCCACGGACTCGTGAAGGGCGCCACGCCGGGCGTGGCGTCAGCGGTTCGTGGCCGTTTCGTGACGTAACCCGGCGCTTCCTTGCGGCCGGCGACCACCCCGGCCGCCCCCAGCTCCCGTTGATCTTGGAGATACCGCGGGATCAATCGGGCGAACCGGACCACGATCCCGCATTTACTCCAAGATCAACTCGGGCTCGGGCGCGGGCGGGCGGTGCTGGTGATGATGCGTCGCCGACGGGGTCAGCCGCCGGAGGAGGGGGTGTTGGTCGAGTCGTCGGCCGGTGGCGCCTCTGCGGGCGGGGTGGCCTTCTTGGCGGGCGCCTTCTTCGCCGGGGGCGCCTCGGCGGGCGGGGTGGCCTTCTTGGCGGGCGCCTTCTTCGCCGCGGGCGCCTTCTTGGCCGTGCCGGTCGACGCCGCCGTGGTGGTGCCGGCCGCCGTCTTCTTCGCCGGCGCCTTCTTCGTGGTGGTCTTCTGGGCCGCGGCGGTCGTGGAGGCGGGGTCCGCGGCGCCGGCCGCCGTCTTCGCCGGCGCCTTCGTGGCCGGGGCCTTCTTGGCCGCCGACGTGCTCGCGGTCGTGGTGCTGGCGGCCGTCTCGGTGGCGGCGGTGGCCGTGGCCTCGGTGGCCGTGGCCTTCGTGGCCGAAGCCTTCTTCGCCGCGGCCTTCTTCGCCACAGGAGCGGCCGCCTCGCCCGCGGGCTTCTCCCCGGCCGGCTTCTCCCCCGCCGGCTTCTCGTCCGCCGCCGGCTTCTCGTCCGCCGCCGGCTCGTCACCCTCGGCGGGCTTCTCGTCAGCGGCGGGCTTCTTCGCGCCCTCGGCAATGGCCGTGGTGCCGGGAGCCGCCTTCGTCGCCGTCGTCTTCTTGGTGGCGACCGCGAGGCCGCCCTTCTCCCCCGCCTCGGCGCTCTCGCCGTCGCCGTCGTCGGGGAGGGTGAGCGGGGCGTCGTCGTCCTTCGCCTTGTCGTCGCCGAACGGGTCGGGCTGGTCGTAGAAGCCGCGCAGCGACTCGGGGTCCTCGCGGCCGGGGTGCCTCTTGAGCGACCAGAAGTAGAACGCGAGCGCCGCCACGAAGATCAGCCCGGACACCCAGAGGTTGACCCGCAGGCCGAACACCTCGTTCGCGGGATCGATGCGCAGGTACTCCCAGAAGACGCGCCCCAGCGTGTAGCCGGCGACGTACAGCGCGAACAGCCGGCCGAATCCGATGGCGTAGCGCTTGTCGAGCCACATCAGCAGGAACGCCAGGCCCAGCGCCCACAGCGACTCGTAGAGGAACGTCGGGTGGAACGTGGTGACGTCGGCGTAGCCGGCCGGCCGGTTGACGGGGTCGATCTCGAGACCCCACGGGAGGTCCGTCGGCCGGCCGAAGAGCTCCTGGTTGAACCAGTTGCCCCACCGGCCGACGGCCTGGGCGATGAGGATGCCGGGCGCGAGGGCGTCGGCCATGGCCGCGAACGGGACGCCGCGCCGGCGGCAGGCGATCCACACGCCCAGGCCGCCCACGGCGATGGCGCCCCAGATGCCCAGGCCGCCCTCCCAGATGCGCAGCGCCTGCCAGGGGTCGCGGCCCTCGCGGAAGTAGAGCTGGTTGTCGGTGATGACGTGGTACAGCCGTCCGCCGATGATGCCGAACGGCACCGCCCACACCGCGACGTCGGCGACCACGCCGGCCTCGCCGCCGCGGGCGAGCCAGCGCTTGTTGCCGAGCCAGATCGCCAGCACGATGCCGGCCATGATGCACAGGGCATAGGCCCTCAACTCGAAGCCGCCGATGTCCCAGGAACCGCTGCCGGGGCTGGGGATGGAGGCGGGCAGCACCATGGCCGGAGTCGCGATCACAGGCGAACCGTACCGGACCGGTCGAAGCAGTACCTCATCGTGGTGTGCACCATTTCACTAGGCGCCTGACTGCAGGGCAACTGGCCGCGTTCACCGGGCGGCGACCGCTGCGCGCGGGGCCACTGATCGCAGTCACTGCGTGGCGGACGGGTTCGGCGTCTCGGCCGCGGGCGGGGTGGCCGGCGGGGTGGCCGGAGCCGTCGCGCTGGCGTCGGGAGCCGGCGTGGCGAGGCTGCCACCGGCGGCGACGGTGGCGACGGCGGCCTGGATGCCCTCGGGCGTCCACTGGCTGGCGTCGAGCAGCTCACCGTTGACGAACACCGTCGGGGTGCCCTCGACCTGGTGCTCGCGGGCCGTCTCGGGCACCGCGGCCGCCCAGTCCTCGAACTCGTCGTCGCGGACGCAGCTCTCGTAGTCGCCGCCGATGCCGACCTGCTCGCCGAGGTCGACCAGCGAGCTGGTGGACCACTGGGTGCCCTGGGCGGCGAACGCCGCGTCCTTGAACTCCGAGCCCATGCCCTCTTGCGAGGCGCAGGCGAAGGCGTTGTTGGCCCGCCGGGAGTACACGCCGCCGGTGTAGTCGAGCGGGTGGTAGACGATGTTCGCCTCGCCGGAGTCGACCAGCTGCTGGATCGCCGCGCTGTTGGCCGCCTCGAAGTCGCGGCAGTGCGGGCAGAGGAAGTCCATCCAGTAGTCGATGGTCACCGGTGCCGAGGCCTCGCCGCTGAGGACGCCCTGGCCGTCGCCGTCGATCTGAAGGCCGTTGCCGGTGCCCGCGGCGTCGGGAACGGCGACCGGGCCGTCGTCGCCGCCGCGGCTGGCTGCCACGGCCACCGCGATGATCGCGACCGCGACCACGATGGCCACCGCGACGCCGTAGCGCATCATCCGCTCGCGCCGCTTCTCTTGGCGCGCCTGCTCCTCGCGCATCGCCTTGACACGCTCGCGGGCCTCGGCCTTCTTGCTACTCATCGCTGGGCTTCCTTCGACACGAGTGGGTTCACGGGGATTGACGAGGGTACAACTTCACTGACCCTGGCGGGAGTTCCAGATCGTACCGTCACGATGACGTCACGGCTCCCTCGACCGCGGCGCGGAACTCGGCGGCGCTCATCGCCGCCGGATTCTCCAGCGGCTCCCCGTTCAGCAGCACCGACGGCGTGGCCTCGAGGCCCTCGTCGCGGAAGGCGTCGAGGACGTGCCGGCCCCAGTCGGCGTAGGTGCCGTCGCGCACGCACGACTCGAAGACGGCGTCGTCGAGGCCGACCGCCTGGCCGGCCGCGAGCAGGTCGTCGGTCGTGTAGCCGCCGGAGCGCTCGGCCGGCTGGTTCGCGAACAGCTCGGTGAGGTACTCGACCGGCCGGCCGGCGTCGATGGCGCAGCCGAACGCGTTGCTGGCGCGGTCGGACTCCTCGCCGAGGAACGCCGCCGGGTGGTAGACCACCCGGGCGGTGCCGGCGGCGACCAGCTCCTCGAGCACCGGGCCGTTCTCGGCCTCGAACTCGCCACAGAACGGGCACTGGAAGTCGAACCAGTAGTCGATGGTCACCGGCGCCGACTCCTCGCCGGCGGCCACGCCGGTGCCGCCCTCGACGGTGCCCGACGGGATGGCGCCGGTGCCTTCGGGACCATCGGACCCGCGGTTGACCAGCGCGATCACGATGACGGCGACCACGACGAGGACAGCCACGGAGACGCCGGCCCGGATGAAGCGCTCGCGGCGGCGCTCGGCCAGCGCCCTGGCCTCGGCCTCCTTGCGCAGCGCCTCGGCGCGCCGGCGAGCGGCTTCTCTCTTGGAGCCTCGGGCCGGCGGCCGGTTGTCGTTGTCCCGTTTGCTGGCCATCAGCGCTCGCGCACTCCCGCGGCGAGGTCAGCGGCCAGCTCGGCGACGGCGGCGACCCCCGCCGCGGGGTCGGCGGCGTCGAGCAGCCGGCGCACGAACGCGGACCCGACGACGACGCCGTCGGCGTAGGCGGCGATCTCGGTGGCCTGGGCGGCGGTGGAGACCCCGAGCCCGACGGCGACCGGGAGGTCGGTCGTCGCCTTCGTGCGCTCGACCAGGCCGGCCGCGGCGTCGCCGACCTGCTCGCGGGTGCCGGTGACGCCCATGACGGAGGTGGCGTAGACGAAGCCGCGGCAGGCCGCCGTCGTCATGGCGATGCGCTCCGGCGTGGACGACGGCGCCACCAGGAAGACGGTGTCGAGGCCGTGCTCTCGGGCCGCCGGGAGCCAGGTGTCGTCGGCGTCGGGCGTGAGGTCGGGCGTGATGACGCCGGCCCCGCCGGCCGCGGCGAGGTCGCGCGCGAACGCGGCGGCGCCGTAGCGGTCGAGCGGGTTCCAGTACGACATGACGACGGCGGGCGCCTCTGTGGCGGCGACCGCCTCGACCACGCGCAGCACGTCGGTGGTCGTGGTGCCGGCCCGCAACGCGGCGTCGACGGCGGACTGGATGACCGGGCCGTCGATGAGCGGGTCGCTGTAGGGCAGCCCGACCTCGACGATGTCGACGCCGGCGGCGACCATGGCCGTCAGCGCGGCGATGGAGCCGTCGACGCTGGGGTAGCCGGCCGGCAGGTAGCCGACGAGCGCGGCGCGACCCTCGGCCCGTGCCTTCTCGAACGCGACGGAGGTGGTCATGCCTGGACCTCCCCCGACTCGTCCATGATGCCGAACCACTTGGCGGCGGTGTCGACGTCCTTGTCGCCGCGCCCGGACAGGTTCACCAGGATGGTGGCGTCGGGGCCGAGGCGCTCGCCCAGCCGCCTGGCGCCGGCCAGCGCATGCGAGCTCTCGATGGCCGGGATGATGCCCTCGGTGCGGCAGAGCAGGCGGAACGCCTCCATGGCGTCGGCGTCGTCGACCGGCTCGTACGCGGCCCGTCCGGAGTCCTTCAGCCAGGAGTGCTCAGGGCCGACGCCCGGGTAGTCGAGGCCGGCGGAGATGGAGTGCGACTCGATGGTCTGGCCCATGTCGTCCTGCAGCAGGTACGAGCGCGCGCCGTGCAGCACGCCGGGAGAGCCGGCCGTGATGGTCGCGGCGTGCCGGCCGGTGGCGACGCCGTCGCCGCCGGCCTCGAAGCCGTGCAGCGCGACGTCGGCGTCGTCGATGAAGGCGTGGAAGATGCCGATGGCGTTGGAGCCGCCGCCCACGCAGGCCGCGACCGCGTCGGGCAGCCGGCCGGTGAGCTCGAGGACCTGCTGGCGCGCCTCGACCCCGATGATGCGCTGCAGGTCGCGCACCAGGGTGGGGAACGGGTGCGGCCCGGCGACGGTGCCGAAGACGTAGTTGGTGGTGGCGACGTTGGTGACCCAGTCGCGCAGCGCCTCGTTGATGGCGTCCTTGAGCGTGCGCGAGCCGGTCTTCACCGGGACGACGGTGGCGCCGAGCAGCTCCATGCGGGCGACGTTGAGCGCCTGCCGGCGGGTGTCCTCCTCGCCCATGTAGATGACGCACTCGAGGCCCATGAGCGCGGCCGCGGTGGCCGTGGCGACGCCGTGCTGGCCGGCGCCGGTCTCGGCGATGACCCGCTGCTTGCCGATGCGCCTGGTGAGCAGCGCCTGGCCCAGCACGTTGTTGATCTTGTGCGAGCCGGTGTGGTTGAGGTCTTCGCGCTTGAGCAGGATGCGCGCGCCATGGGCCGCCTGCTCCCCGAACCGGGCCGCCTCGGTGATGGGGGTGGGCCGGCCGGTGTAGGTGGTGAGCAGGTGGGTCAGCTCGGCCTGGAAGGCGGGGTCGTGCCGGGCGGCGGTGTACTCGCGGTCGAGCTCGTCGAGCGCCGCGATCAGCGCCTCCGGGACGTAGCGGCCGCCGTAGGGGCCGAACCGGCCGGGCCGGTCCTCGTGACCAGTGGCAAGGACGTGCCCGTGGTCGGGCATGGTGTCCACCCGAGTAGCTCCTCGATGCGTTGCAGAGATGGCTGACAGGTGACGAGAGCGCAGCCGTGCGCCGTCACCCCGTGACGGTATCGCAGCGGGCGGACCCGTCCCCAATCGCATCGGGATTTTCCGAACCGCTCGACGCTGGTTCAGCGCCGTCATGACGTTCCACCGCACTCTCGGCACGCAGGCGCCGGGGCACGGCCGTCGGCCCTCGATCGTGACGGCGACCCGGGCGTCAGCCCTGGCGGCTGCCGCGGTTGAGGGCGGGGTGGGCACCGGCCGCCACCAGGTCGGCGACGGCGGCCCGGGGATCCTTGCCGGTCACCAGGGTCTCGCCGACCAGGACGGCGTCGGCCCCCGCACGGGCGAGGTCGATGACGTCGCGGGGCGACTTCACGCCGGACTCGGCGATCTTGACGATGCCGTCCGGAACCGTCGGCGCCAGCCGCTCGAACGTGGTGGTGTCGACCTCGAGCGTCTTGAGGTTGCGCGCGTTGATGCCGACGAGCCTCGCCCCGGCGTCGGCCGCCCGCTGGACCTCGTCGGCCGTGTGCGCCTCGACCAGCGGCGTGAGCCCGATGGACTCGGCCCGCTCGATGAGGCTCACCAGCGCGATCTGCTCGAGCGCGGCGACGATGAGCAGCGCGAGGTCGGCGCCGTACGCGCGCGCCTCCCACAGCTGGTAGCTGGTGACGATGAAGTCCTTGCGCAGCACCGGGGCCTCGACGGCGGCCCGGACGGTCTTGAGGTCGTCGAGGGTGCCGCCGAACCGGCGCTGCTCGGTGAGCACGCTGATGGCGGCGGCGCCGCCGGCCTCGTAGTCGACCGCGAGCGCGGCGGGGTCGGCGATCTCGGCCAGGGAACCCCGTGACGGGCTCGACCGTTTCACCTCAGCGATGACGGAGACACCCGGCGAACGGAGCAGGGGCAGCGGATCACGGGCCGGCGGCTGCTTGGCCGCCTTCTCCTTGAGCTGATCGAGAGGGCAGCGGCCCTCACGTTCGGCCAGGTCGGCGCGCACCCCGTCGATGATCTCTTCGAGAACGCTCATCTCCGCCCCTCGCCGGTGCCGTGCGCCCGGATCGGTCGACCCGGTCGGACCAGAGTAACGGCGCGTGATGAGTGGTCACGACATACCCCCGGTGAAGGGTGCCCGACGGGCGTGTGCTTCATCCGTCGGCGAACGGCTCGAGGGCGTACCCCACACCACGCACCGAACGGATGGCCAGCGCGCCGCCGAGCTTGCCCCGCAGCGTCGCGACGTGCACGTCGACCGTGCGCGTGTCCACCGGCACCGGGTAGCCCAGCGCCTGGCACATGAGCTCCTCACGCGTGCAGACCCGGCCGGCCCGGGACATGAGATGGGCCAGCAGGGCGGCCTGCAACGGCGTCAGCGCGACCTCGTGTCCGCCGGGCGTGGCCACCGTGCGGTGGTCGACGTCGAGCGTCACGCCGCCCACGGAGACGACCGGCGGGCCCCCGCGGGCCCGGTCCGAGGTCGTCCTGCCGGGGCGGGTCATGGCCTACCCGATGCTGTCCTCGCCCGTCGTGGCGGCGGGCTGGCGGGGGCCGGCCTGCGGGTCGCGCTGCCCGAGGCCCATCATCTGCATGATCTTGCCGACGATGCCGGCCACGACGACCAGGCCCACACCGCCGATCCAGAACAGCGGCCAGTTGAGCAGGATGACGGCGATGCAGCCGACCACGAAGCCGGCCAGGATCAGGATGACCGTGGTCCAGGCGGCAGGTGTGTGGCCGTGCTCGTTGTGCGCCATCGGTGTTCGTCTCCTGTCGTCCTGGCGTCGTTACCGCACATTGTGCCGGATGATCGGGGTCGCTCGTCGGCCGACCTCCGTACCGGGGCTCGATTGCCGGTGCTCAGGTACCGGTGCTCACGTGGTGGGGTCGTCGCCGCGGTCGAGGGCGTCCCAGGTGGCGCGGTTGCCCTCGGCCGGCTTGGCCGCCCCCTCCGCACGGGCGTGACCGGCCGGGCGCTCGTAGCGGGCGCCCATGGCGGGCCAGCCGGGCCCGCGCACCGCGACCAGCGCCCCCGCCGCCGTGACCAGCAGCCCGGCGACGACGACGGCGACCGCCCAGGCCGGCGACGTGGTGATCTCTTCGGCCGAGCCCAGGCCGTCGGGGCTGCTCTCGAGCCAGTCCCGCACCCGTCCGGCGAGGTCCGGGAGGGTCAGTGCCGCCAGCGCGGCCTGCGCCGCGCCCAGGAGGGCCAGCGCGGCGCCCACGACGCGCCGGCCCAGCCGCCGCACCGCAGGGACCGCCACGACGGCCGCCAGGGCCACCAGGGCGACGGCGGGCGCGAGCGGCACGAGGTCGGAGCCGGACACCGTCGTCGACGTCACGGAGAGTGACGACGACAGCTCCGCACGCCCCCACGGCCGCGACGCCGCGACCAGCCCGAGGACTCCCCCGGCGGCCAGCAGGACCAGCGCGCCGAGGTACTCGCGGCGGGCGGCCGGGCTCACCGCACCGGCCGCATGGTCTCGGCGACGGCGATGGCCCGCAGCGCCGCGGCGGCCTTGTTGCGCGACTCCGTCCACTCCGCCTCGGGGTCGGAGTCGGCGACGATGCCCGCGCCGGCCTGCACGTAGCCGACGCCGTCGCGGATCAGCGCCGTGCGGATGGCGATGGCGACATCGAGGTCGCCGGCGAAGTCGAGGTAGCCCACGACCCCGCCGTAGACGCCGCGGCGGACCGGCTCGAGGTCGTCGATGATCTCCATGGCCCGGACCTTCGGCGCGCCGGACAGCGTGCCGGCCGGGAAACAGGCCGCCAGCACGTCGAGCGCCTCGTGGTCGTCGCGCAGCCGCCCCACCACCGTCGACTCGATGTGCATGACGTGGCTGTAGCGGCGCACCGTCATGAAGTCGACCACCTCGACCGTGCCGGGCGCGCAGACCCGGCCGAGGTCGTTGCGGGAGAGGTCGACGAGCATGAGGTGCTCGGCCCGCTCCTTGGGGTCGGCGAGCAGCTCGTCGGCCAGCGCGGCGTCGGCCTCGGGAGTCTCGCCGCGCCACCGGGTGCCCGCGATGGGGTGCGTCATGACGCGGTCGCCGTTGACCTTGACCAGCGCCTCGGGGCTGGACCCGACGACGGAGTAGGCGCCGTCGTCGCCGCCGCCGGGACCGGGCAGCCGGACGAGGTACATGTACGGGCTCGGGTTGTCGCGGCGCAGCACGCGGTAGACGTCCAGCGCGTCGGCGTGCGTGGGGGTCTGGAACCGCTGCGAGAGCACGATCTGGAACGCCTCGCCGGCCCGGATCTCCTCCTTGGCCCGCTCGACGGCGGCCAGGAAGTCGGCCCTCTCGGTGCGGCTGTCGTGCCGCGGCGGCGTGCCGGGGTCGTAGGAGGCCACCGACGACGGCGTGGGCTGCGCGAGCTCGGTGGTCATGCGGTCGAGGCGGGCGACGGCGTCGGCCCATGCCTCGTCGACCCGCTCGTCGCTGTCGTCCCAGTTGACGGCGTTGGCCACCAGCAGGACGGTGCCGTCGTCGTGGTCGAGGACGGCGAGGTCGGTGGCCAGCAGGAACGACATGTCGGGGAGCTGCAGGTCGTCGACGGTGGTCTCGGGCAGCCGCTCGAGCCGGCGGACGGCGTCGTAGGAGACGAACCCGACCAGCCCGCCGGTCAGCGGCGGGAGGCCCGGCAGCCGCTGGCTCCTGAGTGCCCGCAGCGTGCCACGCAGCGCCTCCCAGGGGTCGCCGCCGGAGGGCAGCCCCACGGGCGGGTTGCCGTGCCAGACCGCCTCGCCGTCGCGCTCGCTGAGCACGGCCGCCGACTGGGCGCCGACGAAGGAGTAGCGCGACCACACGCCGCCGTGCTCGGCGGACTCGAGCAGGAACGTGCCGGGCCGCCCCGCGGCGAGCTTGTGGTAGACGCCGACCGGGGTCTCGCCGTCGGCCAGCAGCCGCCGGACGACCGGGATGACCCGCCGCTCCTTGGCGAGGACCCGGAAGTTCTCGAGGTCGGGCGTGACCGGAAGGGGCGCGCTCATGCCGCCGTCCCCTCGACGGAGTCGAGCAGGCCGTCGTCGAAGCAGGTGCGGGTGCCGGTGTGGCAGGCCGGGCCCTCTTGGTCGACCTTCAGCAGCAGGGTGTCGCCGTCGCAGTCGAGGCGCACCTCGCGGACCCACTGGCGGTGGCCGGACGTCTCGCCCTTGACCCAGTACTCGGCCCGGCTGCGGCTCCAGTACGTGGCCCGGCCGGTGGTGAGGGTGCGATGCAACGCCTCGGCGTCCATCCACGCGAGCATGAGCACCTCGCCGGTGTCGTGCTGCTGGACGACCGCGGGCAGCAGTCCGTCGGCGGTGAGTGTGAGCCGGGCGGCTACGGAGGGGTCGAGACCGGGCATCTGCCCATTGTCCCCGACGGCGTCCGGGCGAAGGACACGCCTCCGGACTTCCGGTTCACGTCGTGGACGAGACGATCACCGACGAGGGAGGACGCCGACCGGGAGGTCGCGGGAAGCGCCGAGAGCCATGACGGAATCGGGATAGGGTGCCGTGGTCGGCTACGTCTCGCGACCGTCCCGGATCCGGACCCTTGACGAAGGAGCTCTCTCGTGGCACGCACGTTCCGCGCCGCCGCGGCGGCGTCGGCCGTTGCCGCCGCGGTCCTGCTGGGCGGCTGTTCGGGCGACGACGGCGAGCCGCGGCGCGATGCGTCGGGCAACGTCACCGAGACCGCCGACGCGGCCGACGTGTTCGACGTGCGGGTGGGCGACTGCCTCGGCGACTTCGGCGACTCCGAGCAGGTCGAGGACGTCGCGGTCGTGCCGTGCGACGGCGAGCACGCCCAAGAGGTCTATGCGACGGGGCAGGTCCCCGACGGCGAGCTGCCCGGCGACGACGACCTCCGGGCCCAGGCGGTGGAGCTCTGCACCACGGAGTTCCAGACCTACGTCGGCCTCGCCTACGAGGAGTCGGCGCTGGACTTCACCTGGCTGCAGCCCACGGCGCAGTCGTGGGACCAGGGCGACCGCGAGCTGGTCTGCCTGGTCTACGACCCCGCGGGCCCCGTGACCGGTTCGCTGCAGGGCGCGAACCGCTGACGTCGTGAGCACCCCCATGACTCCGCCGCCCGTCCGCGCGGGCGGCGGCGGCACAGCGCCGTGAGATCGGCGTGTTCAATCTGAAGGAGACAATGATCGTGCGTATCACGATTCGTACCGCTGTCACGGCCCTCGCCGCCGCCGCGGCGCTGAGCCTCAGCGCCTGTGGCGACGGTGCGTCCGACGCCGGCGACGGCGACGAGAGCACCACCAGCGAGGAGACCGCGGCCGGGGGCGAAGAGACCCCCGCCGGGGACGAGACCGAGCCGCCCGCCGAGGAGGAGTCCTCCGAGGAGCCGGAAGGCGAGACCCAGAACGTCTTCGACGTCGGCCTCGGCGACTGCATCAGCAGCTTCAACGCCGAGGAGCAGATCGAGGAGCTGACCGTCATCCCCTGCGAGGAGGAGCACGACCAGGAGGTCTTCGCGGTCCTCGAGGTCCCCGAGGGCGACGGCAGCTTCCCCGGGTCCGAGACGTTCCAGACGCAGGTCGAGTCGGACTGCATCGGCGAGTTCGCCACGTTCGTCGGCATGGACTACAACGAGTCGGTTCTGGACATCCAGTGGCTGGAGCCGACCGAGGAGTCGTGGGCCCAGGGCGACCGCGAGCTCGTCTGCACCGTCTACGACCCGGCCGGCCCGGTGACCGGCACCCTCGAGGGCGCCAACCGCTGACGGACCACGCCCGCCTGGGTCAGCGCGACTGGCTGACCCAGGCGGCGTGCAGGGCGGCGTAGACGCCGCCCTTCTCGACCAGTTCGGCGTGCGGGCCGGCCTCGACGAGGCGGCCGCGGTCGAACACGAAGACCTCGTCGGCCGCCTCGGCGGTGGACAGCCGGTGCGCGATGGTCACCGACGTGCGCCCGCGGGAGATGCCCTCGAGCGCCCGGGCCAGCCGGACCTCGGTGGCGGGGTCGACGGCGCTGGTGGCCTCGTCGAGGACCAGCAGGTCGGGGTCGGCGAGGTAGGCACGGGCCAGCGCCACCAACTGCCGCTCGCCCGCCGACAGCGACTCGCCGCGCTGCCCGACCGGCGTCTGCAGCCCGAACGGCAGCGAGTCGAGCCACTCCCCCAGCCCCAGCTCGGTGACGGCGATCAGCAGGTCGTCGTCGGTGGCCTCGGGCCGGCCGTAGCGCAGGTTGGCCGCCAGGGTGTCGTCGAAGAGGAAACCCTCTTGCGGCACCATGACGACCCGCTCGCGCAGGGAGTCGAACCGGATGTCGCGCAGGTCGATGCCGTCGACCAGCACGCGGCCCTCGACCGGGTCCATCAGCCGGGTGAGCAGCTTGGCGAACGTCGTCTTGCCCGAGCCGGTCTCGCCGACCACGGCGACCCTGGTGTGGCGGGCGATGGCGACGTCGACCTCGTGCAGCACCGTCGGCCCGTTCGGGTAGGCGTACGAGACGTGCTCGAACCGGACGTCGATGGGCCCGCGCGGCAGCCGCACGCCGTTGTCGGCCGGGTCGGCGACGTCGGCCGGGGTGTCGAGGATGCCCAGCACCCGCCGCCAGCCGGCGATGGCGTTCTGCGCCTCGCTCAGCACCTCGGTGCCCACCTGGACCGGCGCCACGAACAGGGTGACCAGGAAGAGGAAGGCCAGCATGCGGCCGAGCGAGATGTCGCCGGCCACGCCGAGCAGCACGCCGACCACGACGATGGCGGCGTTGGCCAGCCCGGCCACCACCTCGCCGGTGGAGAACGCCGTGGCCGCGAGCCGCTGGGCGCGGCTGGCCGCCACGCGGTGCGACTCGACGGCGTCGTCGATGCGTTGCTGGGTGCGGCCCTCGACGGCGTACGCCCGGACCGCCTGGGCGCCGACGACGGACTCGGAGATGGCGCCGAGCATGCCGCCGACCCGCTCGCGCACCACCATGTAGGCCGACGACAGCATGCGCTGGAACGTGCGCAGCGCCAGGAACAGCGGCAGGAAGCAGATCCAGACCAGCAGCGTCAGCTGCCACGAGTACACCGCCATGACGACGGTGGCGATGATCAGCTGGCCGATGCTGACCAGCATGATCAGCCCGCCCCACTGGACGAACTGCGAGATGGTGTCGACGTCGCTGGTGACCCGTGACACCAGCGACCCGCGCCGTTCGGTGTCCTGGGTGAGCACCGACAGGTCGTGGACGTGCCGGAACGCCTTGGTCCGCAGCGTCGCGAGGCCGGCCTCGCTGGCCTGGAAGATGCGCCGGTTCATGAAGTACGCGGCGACGACGGTGACGAGGACCCCGCCGGCGGCCAGCGCGATCATCCAGCGGACGTAGCCGAGGTCGGGGCCGCTGCCGGTGTTGAGGCCGCTGTCGATGGTCTGCTGGACGGCGATGGGCACGACCACGCGCCCGGCCGTGGCCACGAGCGCGAGCAGCAGGGTCACCGTCAGGCCGGTGGAGATCTCGGGCGACAGCGCCAGCCCGCGGCGGAACGTCCGCCACGCGCCGTCGCCGGTGCGGACCTCGCCCAGCTGCGATCCTCGGCCGGCTACTGCGCTCATGACCGGACCTCCTGGTCGGTGCCGGCCCTGGCCCGCTCGGCGGCGTCGCGCTCGTAGGCGGTGATGAGGTCGCGATAGCCGGGCGAGGCCGCCAGCAGCTCCGTGTGGGTGCCGCGCGCCGACACCCGGCCGTCCTCGACGTAGACGACCTCGTCGGCCAGCGCGATGGTGGCCCGCCGGTACGCCACGACGACGACGGTGGACGGCAGCGCCGCGTCTCGGAGCCCGGCGAGGATGCGCCGCTCGACCTCGGGGTCGACGGCGCTGGTGGCGTCGTCGAGGACGAGCAGGCGCGGCCTGCGGACCAGCGCCCGGGCCAGCGCCAGCCGCTGCCGCTGCCCGCCGGACAGGGTGGCGCCGCGCTCGCCGATGCGGGCGTCGAGGTCGCCGTCGAGCTCGTGCACGAAGCGGTCGCCCTGGGCCAGCCGCAGCGCCGCCCAGACGTCGTCGTCGGGCACGGACAGGCCGAGGGTGACGTTGTCGCGGACGCTGTCCTCGAAGATGAACGGCTGCTGGAAGACCAGCGCCACCGCCCCGGCGACCGCGCCGGGCTCGAGGTGGCGCAGGTCGGTGCCGTCGAGCAGCACCGCGCCGCCGCCCGGGTCGACCAGCCGGACCAGCAGGCTGGCCAGCGTCGACTTGCCCGACCCGGTGGACCCGACGACGGCGACCGTGCGGCCTGGCTCGACGTCGAGGTGGACGCCGTCGAGCACCGGCGTGCCCTCGACGTAGGAGTAGGTGACGTCGCGGACGCCGAGATGCGCAGGGCCGGCGTCGCCGTCGAGGCTGCCCGTGCCGTGCGGCAGCGCCCCCGTCGCGTCGAGGACCGCCTGCACCCGCCGCCAGCCGACGGTGGCGCGCGGGAGCTCGCCGAGCACGAAGCCGATGGCGCGGATGGGGAACGCGGTGATGGTGAGCAGGTACGCCACCTGGACCAGCGTGCCGGCCGCCATGTCACCGTCGGCGACCCGGGCCGAGCCGATGATCAGCACCGCGAGCACGCCGAGGTTGGGCAGCGCCTCGAGCAGGGGGTCGAACGCGCCCCGGACCCGGCCGACGGCGGCGTTGGCGTCGCGCAGCTGCCCCGCGACCTTGGCGAACCGTTCGGTCTCGGCGGACTCGCGGCCCATCGCCTTGACGACCAGGGCGCCGTCGAACGACTCGTGCGCGACGCCGGAGAGCTCGGCCCGCAGCGCCTGCGCCCTGGTGGCCAGCGGCGACAGCCGGCGCTGGTAGACGAAGTTGAGCAGCAGGATGGCCGGGAACACCAGCGCGCCGACCAGCGCCAGCAGCGGGTCGGCCAGGAACATCGACACCAGCGCGAAGACCAGCATGACGACGACGCCGAGCGCGAACGGCAGCGGCGCGATGGGCCAGAACGACGCCTCGACGTCGGCGTTCGCGTTGGACAGCAGCTTGCCGGTGGAGTGCTGGTGGTGCCAGGACAGCGGCAGCCTGAGGTACTGACGGCTCACCTGGCGCCGGTAGCGGGCGTTGAGGCGATACTGGCCGAGACCGGCGAAGTACCGGCGCACCACGATGCCACCGGCCTTGACCAGCGCCGTCACCATGATGGCCAACGCTGTCAGCGCGAGGGCGCCCGTGGTGGTCTCGCCCTCGCGGAACGCCGGCACCACCACCCGGTCGGTGACCCGCCCGATGACCTCGGCCGCCGCCACCGTCGCGAACCCGTACACCGCGCTGCCCGCCACCGCGATGCCGAGGATGACCGGCTCGTCCCGCATGGCCCGGACGAGGATCCGGACCCCCTCGCGCAGGGTGGCCTGCCGCTCGTCCCTCACATCACTCGCTCTCTGCGCTCCACGCCTGCGGCCACGGAGGGCGCGCAGGCGTGATCGACCGCTCGCGCGAATTCCGTGGGGTGCCCGGCTTTGTACGGTACCAACAGCCGCCGACACACCTGTAATCGGTTTCCGTTCCCCACCGCCCCACGAAATGATCACGTTCAGCACAAGATCCCGTGTCGCACTACGCCTGCAACCGTGTCGACGCTCCGGCGATCGTGGTGACGCGCCGCTCACGCCCGGGAAACCGGCGGACACCCCCGAGACCGGCGGATGGCAGCCCGATCCGGGCCGCAAGCGCCGGTTTCCGGAGCGTGAGCCGGATCATGGGAATCCACAGTGAGTGGCCGGCGTAACCGTCAGCAGAGCGCAACCAACTGCCGAACACCACAGCGCAACCGCCAGCGGCCAGCGGAACAGGAGCACAGCGGGCCTAAGGGCCGGGTTCATTCCGGGGAGGGGGCCCTGGTGCTGTGAAAGCCCTCGACAATGAAAGACAGCAGGGCCCGACCCACGTGAGCACCCCCACGCCGAACCTCCAACCCCGCGCAGAACGAAGCTGCCCACCTCACCACAGGGGGCGAGCCGGGCAGCGACGGGTGGGACGACGGCGTCAGGCGGTGGCGCTCCGGCGCGAGCGCAGGACGAATGCCAGCCCGACGATGCCGAGCAGGGCGGCACCCGCCAGCGGCAGGCCGGTGCCGGCGCCGGTGTCGGGCAGCGGCTCGCCCGGCGTCTCCGACGGCGTCGGGGTGGGCGTCGGGGTCGGCTTCTCGGTCACCGCGACGGTGACGGTGGCCGGCTCGGAGGTGGCCGCACCGTCGGACACGGTGAACGTGAAGGAGTCGTCGCCGGTCCAGCCCTCGGCCGGGGTGTAGGTGAGGTCGGCGCCCTCGCCGCTCAGCGTGCCGTTGGCCGGCTCGGAGGTCAGCTCGTAGGTGAGCTCGTCGCCGTCCTCGTCGGTGCCGGTGAGCGTGATGTCGACCGGGGTGTCCACGACGGTCTCGACGGCCTGGTCGTCGGCGACGGGCGGGTGGTTGGCCGAGAACGTGCCGGCCGCGATGAGCACCGTGGAGTCCAGCTGCTCGTCGGAGGCGTCGGCGATGGCCAGCTTGATGTGGTTGGTCTCGCCGGCCTGGACGTCGGCGGTGCAGGTGAGCACCGTCGTGAAGCCGTCCAGCTCGGTGGCGTGCGCGCCGCCGGGCAGCTCGTTGTCGACGTACAGGTCGGCGTTGAGGTCGTTGTTGATGGTGTTGATCGTGACCGGCTGCGCGTCGTCGCCGACGACGGCGCAGTTCTCGCCGTTGACGAAGAACCCGAACACGTCGTTGTAGATGTCGCCGACGTACTCGTTGTACTCCTCCGAGCCGAAGACGTAGTCGAACCGGATCTGGTCGGTCTCCGGCACGAAGTCGAACTCGAGCACCGTGGCGTCGCGGGTCGGGAACGCCGCCAGCGGGTCGAGGTCGGCGTCGCCGGGCAGCCCCAGCTCCGTGGTCATGTCGTCGGCGGTGTTCGGGCCGAGGACACTGCTGCGCTCGCCGCCCACGGAGCCCGACGACAGCAGGACGCCGCCGGGCACGCCGAAGACGTCGTCGAACCCGCCGGCCAGGCCGGCCGCGACCGGGCTGCCCAGGAACTCGATGGCGTCGACCGTGACGCCGTCGCCGACCAGGGTCTGGACGATCTCTTCGGCGGTGAGTCCGCCGGTGTCGAGGTCGGCGACGGTCTGGTCGCCGACGCCCTCGCCCTTGGCCGTGAACGACTCGGGCGAGACGCGGCCGCCGGCGTCCTCGGCGGCCAGGGCGGCCGGCGCACCGGCCGCGACGATGATCAGGAGGCCGCCCGCGACCAGCGCGGACGTCCTGTGGACAGACGACAGAGACCTCACTGTGGTGCCCCCCTCAAGGCCCGGCGGCCCCAGAAGGCGCCGCCGTCATACGCAAAGAAGAAAAGTGTCGTGGCAGGGCCCGCCCGCGCATGCGGACGGACCGCGTCAGCATAGTGGCAAACACACCACTTGAGGAGACTCGACCCGCTAGGTGGTCGAACGAGGTTTAGCGGACGGTATGACCGGATTCGGTCAGCGCCCTCTTGACCTCGCCGATGCGCAGATCGCCGAAGTGGAAGACGCTCGCGGCCAGGACGGCGTCGGCCCCGGCGGCGACGGCGGGCGCGAAGTCCGCGAGGGCCCCGGCACCGCCGCTGGCGATGACCGGCACGCCGACGGCGGCCCGCACGGCCGTCAGCAGCTCGAGGTCGTAGCCGTCCTTGGTGCCGTCGGCGTCCATCGAGTTCAGCAGGATCTCGCCGGCGCCCAGCTGCGCCGCCTCCGCCGCCCAGCCGACGGCGTCGATGCCGGTGCCGCGGCGGCCGCCGTGGGTGGTGACCTCGAAGCCGGACTCGGTGCCGCCGCCGCGCCGCGCGTCGACCGACAGCACGAGCACCTGGTTGCCGAAGCGGGCCGCGATCTCGGCGACCAGCTCGGGCCTGGTGACGGCGGCGGTGTTGACGCCGATCTTGTCCGCGCCCGCCCGCAGCAGCCGGTCGACGTCGTCGGCGGAGCGGACGCCGCCGCCGACGGTCAGCGGGATGAACACCTGCTCGGCCGTGCGCGAGACGACGTCGTACATCGTCGACCGGTCGTCCGACGACGCGGTGATGTCGAGGAACACCAGCTCGTCGGCGCCCTCGCTGCCATAGGCGGCGGCCAGCTCGACCGGGTCGCCGGCGTCGCGCAGGTTGGTGAAGTTCACGCCCTTGACCACGCGGCCGGCGTCGACGTCGAGGCAGGGGATGACGCGGACGGCCACGCTCACTGGGGGGCCTCTCGAGCCTCAACCGAGAAGCGTACGTCGGCTACTGCGACCTTCAGCGCCTCTTCCAGCGTGAACTGGCCGGCGTAGAGCGCCTTGCCGATGATCGCGCCCTCGACGCCGATGTCCACCAGCGACCGCAGCGCCGCGACGTCGTCCAGGCTGGACACGCCGCCCGACGCCACGACCGGCTTCGTCGTCCGCGCGCACACCTCGCGCAGCAGGTCGAGGTTGGGGCCGCGCAGGGTGCCGTCCTTGGTGACGTCGGTGACGACGTAGCGGGCGCAGCCGTCGCGGTCGAGCCGCTCGAGCACCTCCCACAGGTCGCCGCCGTCGCGGGTCCAGCCGCGGGCGGCCAGGGTGGTGCCGCGCACGTCCAGCCCCACGGCGACGCGGTCGCCGTGGCGGGCGATGGCCGACGCCGTCCACTCGGGGTCCTCGAGCGCGGCGGTGCCGAGGTTGACCCGCCGGCACCCCGTCGCCAGCGCCGCGGCTAGCGACTCGTCGTCGCGGATGCCGCCGGACAGCTCGACGTCGACGTCCAGCCGCCCCACCACGGCGGCCAGCAGCTCGCGGTTCGACCCGCGCCCGAACGCGGCGTCGAGGTCGACCAGGTGCACCCACGGCGCGCCGGCGCTCTGCCAGGCCAGCGCGGCCTCGAGCGGGTCGCCGTAGGAGGTCTCGGAGCCGGCCTCGCCCTGGACCAGGCGCACGGCCTGGCCGTCGGCGACGTCGACGGCCGGCAGCAGCTCGAGGATCGCCATCAGACCTTCACCGCCCGGAACCGCAGCCGGCGGTAGTCGGCCCACCAGGCGTCGTCGTGCCAGAGCGCCGGCCGGGCGATCTCTTCCGCGCGCGCCAGCACCTCGGCCGGCAGCGCCTCGACCTGCGACGACGCGAACATCTCCAGCCACTTCGTCATGCCGTCGGGGCCGGTGAGCTTCGTCGGACGGTCGTAGAAGTCGAGCTGGCGGATCTCGAGCCCGGCGTCCTCGAGCATGGCGGCGTACTCGGCCGGGGAGTTGAAGAACCAGGGCCAGGTGCGGTCGGGCAGCCCGGCCTCGCGGCAGGCGCGGTCGACGGCGGCGGTGATGGACGCGACGTTGCCGGTGGCGCCCATCTCGGCGACGAACCGGCCGCCCTCGCGCAGCGCGTCGGACACGCAGCCGAGCACCTCGACCTGCGACGTCATCCAGTGCAGCGCGGCGTTGGAGACGACGGCGTCGACCGGCTCGTCGACGGTGAAGTCGTGCGCGTCGGCGACCCGCAGCTCCACCGCGCCGCCCAGCCGCTCGCGGGCGGCCTCGATCATGGCCGGGTCGGAGTCCATGCCGATGACCCGCGCGCCGGCGTCGATGAGCCGCTGCGTCAGCTCGCCGGTGCCGCAGCCGAGGTCGAGGATCGACTCGCCCTCCTGCGGCTTGAGCCAGTCGAGCAGCTCCGCACCATAGGCCGCGACGAACGCGAAGTCGCGATCGTAGGCCCGTGCGTCCCAGTTGGTCACGGTCACAGACTCCTCACCCAGTTCTCGAGCAACCGCAGCCCCGCGTCACCGGACTTCTCCGGGTGGAACTGCGTCGCACTCAGCGGCCCGTTCTCGACGGCGGCGACGAAGGTGTCGCCCTGGTGCTCGGACGTCGTCACCAGGGGCGGGCGCAACCGCTCCGGCGGCGGCATCACCCAGTGACGCACACCGTACGAGTGCACGAAGTAGAACCGTTCCTTCTCCACGCCGTGGAAGAGCACCGAGCCGGCGGGCGCGTCGACGGTGTTCCAGCCCATGTGCGGCAGCGGGGTCGCCTGCAGCTGCTCGACGGTGCCCGGCCACTCCCCCATGCCCTCGGCCTCGACGCCGTGCTCGACGCCGCGCTCGAACAGGATCTGCATGCCGACGCAGATGCCGAGGACGGGCCGGGCCCCGGCGAGGCGGCGGCCCACGATCTCGTGGCCGCGGACGGCGCGCAGGCCGGCCATGCACGCGGCGAACGCGCCGACGCCGGGGACCACGAGCCCGTCGGCCTCGGCGGCCGCGGTGCGATCCGCCGTCAGCGTCACCGTCGCGCCGACCTTCTCCAGCGCGCGGGTCGCCGAGCGGACGTTGCCCGATCCGTAGTCGAGCACGACAACGCGCGATTGACGGATGCCGCGCTTCGAGACATTCCGGGCCCCGACGCCGGGCAAGGGGGAATCGTGTTTCGACAGCACGTCACTCATCGTCCACCTCGGCGTGTCAGACTGCGAGCGTGAGCCTCGACGATCGCGCCGGCGCCGCACTTCCGGGGGCGGGCCGACGCTGGCCGCTGCGGGTCGCCGTGGGTTCCGCGGCGGTCGCCGTGGCGGGCCTCGCCACCACCGGCGCGGGCGGCTGGTACTACGCCGACGAGCTGCTGCAGGTGCGTCCCGATCCGCCGGACTACCCGGTCGAGGTCATCGCCGTCGTCGGCAGCACCGTCACGTTGAGCGGCGCGGGCGCCCAGGAGCCCGGCGTCGTCGGCCTCGAGTGGCCGGGCGGCTTCGCGCGTGTCGGGCCCGACATCGACGTGATCGGCGAGTACGTGCTGCGCAGCATCAGCGGCTACCCGCAGCTGCCCGTCGTCGGCACGAACGTCCGTGTCGCCTACTACGCCGCGCCCGCCGACCTGCACGACCTGTCGCGCGTGGCCGGGCTCGAGGCCCGCGTCATCGAGTTCGACGGCCCGCTGGGCCGCTACCCGGCCACCTACGTCCCGGCCGGCGGCGACCGCTGGCTCATCCACGTGCACGGCCGCGGCGCCACCCGGGGCCAGGCGTACCGGCTGGTGCCGGCGGTGCACCGGCTCGGGCTGCCGCAGCTGTCCATCGCCTACCGCAACGACGACGGCGCCCCCGAGGGCCCGCACCGCGAGTACGGCCTGGGCTGGACGGAGTCCGAGGACCTCGCGGCGGCCATCGACTGGGCCCGCGAGCACGGGGCCCGCGACGTCGTGCTGACCGGTTACTCCATGGGCGGCGCGATCGTCGGCAACCACCTGCGAGTGGCGGGGTCGTCCGGCGTGGCCGGGGTGATCTACGACTCCCCCGTGCTGTCGTGGCCGGACATCCTGGTCTACCAGGCGCGGCTGCGCGGGGTGCCGGCGTTCGGCGCCACCGTCGCGGCATCGGTCGTGCGGGCGCGCACCGGCATCAACGTCTGGGCCATGGACCAGGTGGCGCACGCCGACCGGCTCGACGTCCCGGTGCTGCTCGTGCACGGCGCGGCCGACACCACTGTCCCCGTCACGTCGTCGGAGCGGTTCGCCGCGGCGCGGCCCGACCTGGTGACGTTCCTGCGCACCGAGGCCGAGCACGTCCGCAGCTGGAACCTGGGCCCGTCGGTGTACGAAGGCGCCGTCGAGCGGTTCCTGACCGGGCTGCCCGCCCTGGGCGCCGGCGACGAAGCCGGCGACGGCGCCGCCGTGCAGGTCTAGCCCCCGGCCGGCCGCGAGGTCCCGGGCGGTGAGTCCCACGAGGGAGAAGGGGAATCGCTCCGTCACAACGCGCCCTTCGTCGACGGCACGCCGCGCTCGCGCGGGTCGATGGCGACGGCGGTGCGCAGCGCCCGGGCGACGGCCTTGAACTGCGCCTCGGCGATGTGGTGCGGGTCGCGCCCGCCGAGCACGCGCATGTGCATGGTCAGGCCGCCGTGGTGGGCCAGGCTCTCGAGCACGTGCGCCGTCAGTGACCCGGTGAAGTGGCCGCCGATGAGCACGAACTCCTGCCCGGCCGGCTCGCCGGAGTGCACGAAGTACGGGCGCCCGGACACGTCGACGACGGCGTGCGCCAGCGCCTCGTCGAGCGGCACGGTCGCCTCGCCGTAGCGGACGATGCCGACCTTGTCGCCCAGCGCCTCGCGCAGCGCCTGCCCGATGACGATGGCGGTGTCCTCGACGGTGTGGTGGACGTCGATGTGGGTGTCGCCCTCGGAACGGACGGTGAGGTCGATGAGCGAGTGCCGGGCCAGCGCCGTCAGCATGTGGTCGTAGAACGGCACCGTGGTGGCGATGTCGTGGCGGCCCTCGCCATCGAGGTCCAGTTCGACGCTGACCTTGCTCTCGCTGGTCGCGCGCTCGACCTTGGCGGTGCGGCTCATCGTTGCTCCTTCAGTACGTCGACGAGAGCGACCTTGAACGCCGTCGTCTCCTCGGGGGTGCCCACTGACACCCGCAGCCAGCCGTCCGGGCCGGTCTCGCGGATCAGGACGCCGTGGTCCAGCAGGCCCTGCCAGACGGCGTGCCGGTCGCCGAACCGCCCGAACAGCACGAAGTTGGCGTCGGAGTCGGCGACGTCGAGGCCCTGGTCGCGCAGCCACAGCGCCAGCGCGTCGCGCTCGTCGCGCAGCTGGGCGACCCGCGCCTGCAGCTCGGTCGCGTGCTCGAGGGCGACGACGGCGACGGCCTGCGTGACCGCCGACAGGTGGTACGGCAGCCGGACGACGCGCAGGACGTCGACGATCCGTGTGGAGGCAGCGGCGTAGCCGAGCCGGGCGCCGGCGAACGCGAACGCCTTGCTCATGGTCCGGGTGACGATGAGCCGGGGGTGGGTCTCGAGCAGGGTGAGCGCGCTCGGCACACCGTCGCGGCGGAACTCGGCGTACGCCTCGTCGACGACGACGATGCCGTCGGTGGCCTCGTGCAGCGCCGTGACCAGGCCGAGCGGGACCGCCGTCCCCGTCGGGTTGTTCGGCGAGGCGATGAAGACGACCGTGGGCTGGTGCTCCGCGATCGCCTTGAGCGCCTGTTCCCGGTCGATGCCGAAATCGTCGCTGCGTCGAGCCGTCACCCAGTCGGTGGCGGTGTCGCGGGCGTACTCCGGGTACATCGAGTAGGTCGGCGCGAAGCTGAGGGCCGTCCGGCCCGGGCCGCCGAAGGCCTGCAGGATCTGCAGCATGACCTCGTTGGAGCCGTTGGCGGCCCACACCTGGCCCGTCTCGAGGGCCACGCCGGACTCGCGCTCGAGGTAGGCGGCCAGCCGCTCGCGCAGCGTCGTCGCCTCGCGGTCGGGGTAGCGGTTGAGGGTGCGGACGGCGTGCGCGACCGCCCGCGCGGCGTCGGCGACCAGCCGTTCCGACGGCGGGAACGGGTTCTCGTTGACGTTCAGGCAGACCGGCACGTCGAGCTGCGGCGCGCCGTACGGCTCGAAGCCGCGCAGCTCGTCGCGGATGGGGAGGTCGGTCATCGCCCGTCCCCTTCGAACCTCGCCGTGATCGCTTCGCCGTGCGCCGGCAGGTCCTCGGCGTCGGCGAGCGCGCGGACGTCGTCGGCGACGTTCTTCAGAGCTTCCTGGTCGTAGTGGACGACGTGGACGCCGCGCAGGAAGGTCTGCACCGACAGGCCGGACGTGTGCCGGGCGCTGCCGCCGGTGGGGAGGACGTGGTTGGAGCCGGCCGCGTAGTCGCCGAGGCTGACCGGGGACCAGGGGCCGACGAAGACGGCACCGGCGTTCCTGACCCTGCTCGCCACCGTCGCGGCGTCGCGGGTCTGGATCTCCAGGTGCTCGGCCGCGTAGGCGTCGACCACGGCGAGGCCCTGCTCGAGGTCGTCGACCAGGACGATGCCGGACTGCTCGCCGCTGAGCGCCGTGCGGACGCGCTCGTCGTGCTTGGTGGTCTTGGTGCGCAGGTCGAGCTCGGCCGTCACCGCGTCGGCGAGGGCGTCGCTGTCGGTGACCAGCACCGATGCCGCGAGGGGGTCGTGCTCGGCCTGGCTGATGAGGTCGGCGGCGACGTGACCGGCGTCGGCGGTGTCGTCCGCGAGCACCGCGATCTCCGTCGGCCCCGCCTCGGCGTCGATGCCCACGACGCCGCGCAACAGCCGCTTCGCCGCCGCGACGTAGACGTTGCCGGGCCCGGTGACGAGGTCGACGGGCCGGACGCGGACGCCGTCGTCGCCGACGGCGTCGTTGCTCAGGCCATAGGCGAACATCGCGAGCGCCTGCGCGCCGCCGACCGCGTAGACCTCCGTGACGCCGAGGAGGGCGCAGGCGGCGAGAATGGTGGGGTGCGGCAGGCCGCCGAAGTGTTTCTGGGGCGGGCTGGCGACGGCGAGGCTGTCGACGCCCGCGACCTGCGCCGGGACCACGTTCATGACGACGCTGCTCGGGTAGACCGCCAGGCCGCCGGGCACGTAGAGGCCGACCCGCTGGACCGGGATCCACCGCTCGGTGACGGTGCCGCCGGGGACCACCGTCGTGGTGACGTCCTGCCGGCGCTGGTCGCCGTGGACCAGGCGGGCGCGGCGGATGGACTCCTCGAGCGCCGTCCGGACGCGGCCGTCGAGGCCGGCGAGCGCCTGGTCGATCGCGTCTTGGGGGACGCGCACGTCCCTCAGCTCGACCCCGTCGAACCGTAGAGTGAGCTCCCGGACCGCCGCCAGCCCCCGATGCCGCACGTCGTCGCAGATCGGCCGGACGGCGTCGAGCGCGGCCTCGACGTCGACCGGTGCGCGTGGGACGAGCGTGCGGTAGTCGAGGGTCTCGCCGGCGGCGAGCCTCCCCCGCAGGTCGATGCGGCGTATCACTCACCCGAGTCTATTAGCGCCGTTCACGCCTCGGACGCATTGCCCGCATCGCAAGATGCGGTGTCCCACCGTGCGGGCGCTCCCGTTGCGAGCCGGCGAGCGGGTCGCATGGCCTCGAGTCAGCCGAGGTCGAGAGCCCCAGGACGCGAGGCCCGAGACCCCTCCGGACGGTGGAAGCGCAGCCCTCTGGAAATTCTCTGACGAGCGTCAGAGAATCGAGGCATGGAGATCCGAGCCGTCGATCCCGAGTCGCCTCTTGCTCGGCGGTGCCTCGCCGCCTATGCGGCCGAGCTGCGGACCCGCTTCCCCGAGGGCTTCGACGACGGCGACCTGGTGGCGGCCCGCGAGCTGATCCCGCCGGCCGGCAGGCTCCTCGTCGCCGGGGACGGGATGGGCTGCGCCGCCGTCCGCACCATCGGCCCGCGCACCGGCGAGATCCGGCACATGTGGGTGCACCCGGACGCCCGCGGCCGGGGCCTGGGCCGGCGCCTGCTCACCGAGCTGGAGCAGCACGCGCGCGCTCTCACGATCACGACGCTGCACCTCGGCACCCACGAGGTCCTCACGGAGGCGCTCGCCCTCTACCGCTCCGCCGGCTACGAGCCGACGACCCCCTACGGCGACACCGCGCACGTCCACCACTGGCTCACGAAGCGGATCGACGACACCCCCTAGGGTGTGTCTCCCAAGTCTCGGCCGTAGCGAGCGGCGTCCAGGCGGATGCCTCGCAAGGCCGAGGAGGGAGTCATAGCGGGGTTCTATGACGACCGACGAGAACGCAGCGAGGCGCCGCCTGGGCGTCGCGCAGTAGGCCATGGACTTGGGAGACACACCCTAGCCGAACAGCGCCCGCATCATGGCCGGCACCGACGCGGCCACCTCGCGCGCGTAGCCCTGCCGCGTCCCCGGCGGGTTGGAGTCCTTCGAGTCGTGCGCCACGCCCACGGCGTCGATGCCGACCGAGCGGCACAGCGCCACCGTCCGCGGCAGGTGGAACCGCTGGCTGACCACGAGCAGCCGCGACAGCCCGAACTCGTCGCGGGCCCGCACGCACGACGACCAGCTGTCGACGCCGTGGGGGTCCTCGACGATCGCCTCGTCCGGCACCCCCGCTCCGACGAGGTAGCGCCGCATGGCCGCCGGCTCGTCGTAGCCGCCCGGTCCGGTGCCGCCGCTGACCAGCAGCGTCCGCGTCCGCCCCAGGTGGTACAGCGCCGCCGCGACGTCGAGCCGCCCGGCCAGCATGCGCGACGGCCGCCCGTCGGCGCGGACGCCGGCGCCCATCACCATCGTCACGTCGATCGACGGCGCCTCCCTCGGTGAGGAGAGGATCCGGCCCGCGCTCGCCCCGTACGCCCACAGGCTCGGCACCGCCAGAGCGACGACGGCGGCAGCTGTGGCCACGGCGATCCAGCGCCGGCGGCTCATCGCAGCACCGGCTCGAGGTACCCGTGCAGGACGGCGCGCAGCTCACCCACGAGCGCATCGCGCTGTGGCTCGTCGGCCGCCACGATCAGCGGCATCATCGCCCGGACGAGTTGGACCGCGACCGTCGCCGTCCGTTCGACCACGTCGGGCGGCAGCCCCGGCGCTCGCGACGACACCAGCGCCGCCACCCGCCCGAGCAGCGCGGCGTGCAGCGGCGCGGCCGCGGCGGTGAGCGACGGCGGCAGGTCCGGCCGGGCGAACAGCGCCTTGAAGCCGCGGTGGGCCAGGTTGAACTCGACCAGCGGCCCGGTGATCGCGGCGATCAGCTCGTCCAGCGGCAGCGCGGCGAGGTCGGTCCCGTCGAACGCGGCGGCGTGCACCTCGCTGAGCGAGCGCGTGTACCGCTCGGCCAGGGCGCGGGCGATGTCGTCCTTGTTGGCGAAGAACTGGTACAGCGAGCCGGGCGAGATGCCGGCCCGGGCCGCGATGGCGTTGGTGCTGACGGCCTCGTAGCCGGACTCCGCGAACGCCTCGGCCGCGGCCGCCATGATCTGGTCCATCCGCGCCTGCCCGCGCGCCTGCCGTCCGGTCACGGCCCTCCTCGCCCAGAAAACACGAGCAGCCGCTCGCCTTTCCTCGACGCTATCACGCGCGCGTGACGCGATGAGTGATGCCGACCCGGACGGTTCCGCTGCTCCCCTGCACCTCGATGGCGGTGGACCGCCTGCTCAGCGGTGCACCGCCTCGGTGGCCTGCAGCGCGGGCAGGTCGGCGCGCGCCGGCAGGCCCTCCCAGTCGCCGAGGGCGGTGCAGGCGAACGCGCCGGCCGCGACCGCGGTGGCCAGCCGCCGGTCGGCGCCGGCGCCCTCCATCAGCTCGGTGAGGTAGCCGGCCACGAACGCGTCGCCGGCGCCGACGGTGTCGACCACCTGCACGGGAACCGCCGGCGTCCGCCGCAGCTCGCCGTCGATGAGCGAGACGGCGCCGTCGGCCCCCATCTTGATGACCACCTGCGCCGGGCCGAGCTCGGCCAGCGCGTACGCCATGTCCGCCGGGTCGGCCTCGGGCACGATCAGCGACGCCTCCTCGGGCCCGGCGAACAGCACGTCGGCCTGCCGGACCAGCGGCGCCAGCGTTGCACCGGCGTCGGCCCGGCTCCACAGCGCCGACCGGTAGTTGACGTCGAACGACACCGTCGTCCCCGCCGCCCGCGCGGTCTCGACGGCGAGCTGCACGGCCGACGCGGGGCCGGGGCCGAGCGCCGGCGTGATGCCGGTGACGTGCAGGACGGCGGCCTGCTGGATCGGCTCGAGCGGCAGGCCGGACGCCGTCAGGGCCGACGCCGCGCTGCCGGCCCGGTAGTAGCGGACCCGGGTGGCGAGGCTGTTCGGCCGCTCCTTCACCATCAGCCCGGTGGGGCGGGTGTCGTCGACGGCGGCGAGGGCGTCGACGCCCTCGGCGCGCAGCTCGCGCAGCATCAGCTCGCCGAACCCGTCGGCGCCGACCCGGCTGATCCACGTGGCCGGGCGGCCCAGCCGCCGGACCCCGACGGCGACGTTCAGCTCGGCGCCGGCGACGGACAGCTTGAGGTCGCGATGGTGTGCCCACCCGCCGGTCTCGGCAGCCGCGACCAGCGCCATCGCCTCGCCGATGGTGACGAGGCCGCTCATGCGCCCGCCCGTGCTTCCCGGACCGCGGCGAGCGCCGTCGTCGCCCGGTGCGCCAGCGCGCCGAGGTCGCCACCGTCGGCGGCGTCGCCGAGCAGCGGCCCGCCCAGGCCGACACCGGCCGCGCCGGCGCGGATCCAGTCGCCGATGTTCGCGAGGCTGACCCCGCCGGTCGGCATGATCGCGATGTCCGGGAACGGCCCGCGCAGCGCCGTGATGTACGACGGCCCGACCGCAGAGCCGGGGAACAGCTTGACCACGGTCGCGCCCGCCCGCCAGGCGGCCAGCACCTCGGTCGGCGTCAGTCCGCCCGGGTAGGCCGGGATGCCGGCCTCGCGGGCGGCGGCGACCACCTCCGGCTCGAACGACGGCGACACGACGAACCCGGCCCCGGCCTCGACGACGGCCCGCACCTGGTCCGCGTCGACGACGGTGCCGGCCCCGACGTCGACGGTGTCCGGCAGCTCGGCGCGGATCGCCTTGATCGCCTCGAGGGCGCCCGGCGAGGTCAGCGTGATCTCCAGGCAGGTGATGCCGGCGTCGACGAGAGTGCGGCTGATCGCGCCGAACCGGTCGGCCGAGCGGGCCCGCAGGATCGCCATGACCCCGGTCTCGCGCAGCTGCGCGCTCGGGGGGATGCGGTCGGTCATCGTGGTTCCTCTCTCGACGGGGCTGCGCCCAGCTGCTGCGAGATGGCCCGGCCCGCGGCGACGACGAGCTCGCCCAGCCGGTCGAAGCGGTCGGGGGTGATGCGGGTGGCCAGGCCGGCGACCGAGACGGCGGCCGTGACGGCGCCGTCGTGGTCGAACACCGGCGCGGCGACGCAGCGGATGTCGGGCTCGTTCTCGATGTCGTCGACGGCGTACCGGCGCTCGCGGATCGTCTTCAGACCCGCGCGGAACTCGGCCGGGTCGGTCACCGTCCGCCCGGTGCGCGGCGCGAGCCCCCGCGCGACGACGGCGTCGACGGCGGCCTCGTCGGCGAAGGCGAGGTAGGCCCGCCCGACCCCGGTCGAGTGTGCGGGCTGGCGGGACCCGACGTAGGAGTTCATCCGCACCCGCCCCGGCCCGTCGATCTTGGCGATGTAGACCATGTCCGGCAGGTCGGGCAGCACGAGATGCACCGACTCCCCCGACTCCTCGACCAGGCGGCGCAGCGCCGGCTGGGCCAGCGCGCGCAGATCGACGGAGTCGAGGTACACGCGGCCGAGCTGGGCGGTCCGCGGGCCGAGCAGGTACCTGCCCTGCTCGACCCGGACCAGCCCCGATTCGGCCATGGGTGCCAGCAGGCGCAGCGCCGAGCTCTTGTGCACCCCGACGGCGGCGGCCAGCTCGGTCAGGGTCCCCCCGCCGGCGGCCGTGGCGGCGGACACCGCGTCGAGCAGCGCGAGCCCGCGCCGCAGCGACGACGACGTGTTCCGCTCCACCGGCTCACCTTCCGTTGCGCTCTGCACAACCAGGTTGTGTACTGAGCGCATCATATCGGGTGGACCGGTGCGAGGGACCACTGGTCGCCGCGCGCCGACGGGTCAAGGGCGAGCCACTACCGCCGGAGCAGCAGCAACTCGCCCCTCACGCCATGGGACTCAGGCGCCCTTGACGATGTCGCGCAGCCAGTGCAGCTGCTCGCGGGTCTGGAAGGTCTGGCCGCCCTCGTGCTTGTTGTACGGCCAGACCCTGATCTCCTTGGGCCCGGCGTAGTGGTTGAACGAGCCGAACACCGTCGACGGCGGGCACGTGGTGTCCATGAGGCCGACGCTGTAGAGGGCGGGCGCCGTGGCGCGCACGGCGAAGTTCATGCCGTCGAAGTAGGAGAGGGTCCGGAACACCCGCTCCTCATGATCGCGGTGGATGGAGAGGTACCGGGCGATCTCGTAGTACGGCTGGGTCTCCACGATCTCGGTGGCCCGCCGGAAGCCGGTCAGGAACGGCACGTCGATCATGGCGCCGATCAGACCGGGCCGCAGGCCGGCCACCGCCGTCGCGATGCCGCCGCCCTGGCTGCTGCCGGCGATGACGACCCGCGAGGGGTCGACCAGGGGGTGCGAGAGCGCGGCGTCGACGGCGCGGACGGCGTCGGTGAAGACGCGGCGGTAGTAGTAGTCGGCCGGGTCGAGGATGCCGCGGGTCATGAATCCGGGCGTCTGGGCGTTCTGGCCGCCGACCGGGTCGGGGGTGTCGCCGGGCGAGCCGTTCGAGCCCTGGCCGCGGGTGTCCATGACGAAGGTCGCGAACCCGGCGGCCGCGGTGGCCAGCCAGTCGTGCGGGAAGCCGCGGCCGCCGCCGTAGCCGATGTAGTGGACGACGGCAGGCAGCGGCGCCGAGGCTCCCGCCGGGACCATGAACCAGCCCGCGACGCGGTGCCCGCCCCAGCCGGAGTACCGCACGTCGTACACGTCGACGAGGCTGAGGGCGGAGTCGTACGGAGTGAACTCCGGGTCGAGCGGGAAGTCCGCCGCCTCGGTCAGGGTGCGGGACCAGAACTCGTCGAAGTCGGGCTGCTCGTCGCGCTCGGGGCGGTACTCGCGCAGTTCCGGGAGCGGCTTGTCGAACAACGGCATGGCGGGCGTCCTCCGCGGGCGTCGTTGAGGGTCGGATGCTGTGGTCAGACCAGTTGAGCGCACTTTAGCCGAACCTCAGAGGTCCGATCAGAACGCCCGCATTCACCTCTTGATCCCGGTGATCGATCACTCACCCGCATCCTCCGGCACATCCGATGTATTCCCCCAACGGTGTGTGGAGGCCACGCAGAGCCGACGGAGACGAGCAGGCCTGGCACTCGGAGGCATGACGACGGCGGTGGGCACGGTGGCGGCTCCGTCATGCCCACGCAGTTCCAGCCGGAGTCGTGGTGGCAGGTCGATCTCGGCTCCGTCGAGGACGTCGAGCAGATCGCGGTCTGGAACCGCACCGGCTGCTGCGCGGACCGGCTGACGAACGTCTACGTGCTCGTGTCCGGCACGCCGTTCACGTCGGGCTCGTTGAGCCAGACCCTCGCGCAGCCGGGCGTGTGGGCGTACCACCACACCGGGCAGGGCGGCACCCCGTCGCTCGTCGACGTCGGGCGCACCGGACGCTACGTCCGGGTACAACTGGTGGGTAACCACGCGCTCTCGCTGGCGGAGGTGCAGGTGTATGGCCGAGCCCGAAACGCGGCGCGTGCGATGACGAATCACTAGTGATGGGTCTAGATTGCCCTAATGGGGACAACAACACGCCAGCGCACAGGAACACCGGCAACGGTGGTGCTGGAGCGAGCCGGGGTGCCGTTCACGATGCACCCGTACCACCACGACTCCTCCGCACCGTCCTTCGGCCTGGAGGCCGCCCGCGCCCTCGGTGTCATGCCGACGCGCGTCTTCAAGACCCTCCTCGCCGAGGTCGACGACGATCTCGTGGTCGCCGTGGTGCCGGTGTCCGGATCGCTGGATCTCAAGTCGCTGGCCCGGGCCGCCTCCGGCAAGCGGGCGGTCATGGCCGCCACGTCGCAGGCGGAGCGGGCCACGGGTTACGTGGTCGGGGGAATCAGTCCGTTCGGGCAGCGGCGCCGGCTGCCCACCATCGTCGACGAGTCGGCCTACGGCTTCCCGACGGTGTTCGTCTCGGCCGGCAGGCGTGGTCTCGACGTCGAGATCGCGCCGGCCGACCTCATCAGGCTGACGGGGGCCAAGACGGCGACCATCGGCCGCACCAGCTGACTCCTCACGCGCTGACATCGGGCCGGGTCGTCCCCCGCTGCTCCTGCCAGGCGTCACCCGTGTCGTCGTGGTCGGCTGACCGGCTCAGCCATTACCGCCGCTCGTCGGTCTCGGCTCGTGCCCGCCGGCCTGGCGGCCGTACCGCAGGCGGTCGCTCGCTGCCCGCGAACAGCCGCAACGGCGGGTCGTCGGGACCGGCGGCGGTGAGCACGAGCCCAGTGGACGGCTCCGCTCACGGCTGCTGTCCGGGGCTCCACGGGGTCTGGTCCTCGCGGAACAGCGCGATGACGGCCGCCACGACGACCGCGACCATGGACCACACCAGCAGCGCGGCGTCGGCGTCGAGGAGCAGCGGGTACATGCGGTCGGTGCCGTCGGCGAGCCCGGAGACGTCGTCGCCGGGCCCGAGCAGCCCGCCGGCGAACCGGGCGACCAGCGAGCCGACCACGCCGAACGCGGCCAGCGCCACCAGGGTGGTCACCGGGGTGCGCCGGTGCCAGACCGTGAACCCCGTCCCCAGCACCAGGCCGAACCCGGCGCCGAGCAGAGTGAAGACGGCGTCGCGGTCGAAGAACTCGCGGCTCTCGCAGTTTCTCCGGACCAGCTCGCCGTCCACCACCACGCAGCGCACGTCGGTCGAGAGCAGCCACCAGAGCACGCCCATGAGCAGACCGGCGACGACCGAGGCGACCGCGATCTGCACGACGACGCGGGCCGGACTCTGTGCCGTGTGCCCCAGCCGCTCGGCCCGGGTGGTCACGACGCCAGACACGTGGGGCCCAGGAGCTGCTTGAGATCGCCCATGAGCGCCGTGGACGGCGTGACCCGCAGGCGGTCGTCGAGCTTCATGACGGTGGTGCGGCTGGACCCGGTGAGCCGCAGGTGCACCGGCGTGACCCCGGGGTGCGTCGTCAGCACGTCCTTGAGGCGCTCGACCAGCGGCGGGGTGCACCGGGTCATGGGCATGGTGACCACCACCGGGCCGGACGGGCCGTCGGAGAGGTCGGGCAGGCTCAGCTCGGCGGCGATGAGCTGCGGCGACTCTTCGCGGCGGTCGAGCCGGCCCTTGACGACGACGATCTCGTCCTCGGCCAGCTGCAGCGCGTAGAGCTGGTAGGTGGCCGGGAAGAACATCGCCTCGATGGACCCCTCGAGGTCCTCGATGGTGACGATGGCCCAGGTGTCGCCGCGCTTGCTGACCTTGCGCTGCAGCGACGTGATGAGACCGCCGATGCTGAGGGTGGTGCCGTTGGGCACCTCGGTCTCGTCGGCGAGCGCGGAGATGGGCCGGTCGGAGGCGTTGGCGACGACGTGCTCGAGCCCGAGCAGCGGGTGGTCGGAGACGTAGAGCCCGAGCATCTCGCGCTCGAAGGCCAGCTTCTGCTTCTTGTCCCACTCGGTGAGCTCGGGCACCTGGACCTCGAAGCCGCCGCCGGTGTCGTCGCCCGCACCGCCGAACAGGTCGAACTGGCCGACCGCCTCGTTGCGCTTGAGCGAGATGACGGTGTCGACGGCGTCGTCGACGACGGCGGCCAGCGCGCGCCGCGCGTAGCCGAGGGAGTCGAACGCGCCGGCCCGGACCAGCGACTCGACCACCCGCTTGTTGCAGACGTGGACCGGGACCTTGTCCATGAAGTCGGGAAACGTCTCGAACCGGCCCTTCTCCTGGCGGGCCGTCACGATGCCGTCGACGACGTTGGCGCCGACGTTGCGGATGGCGGTGAGGCCGAAGCGGACGTCGGTGCCGACCGGGGTGAAGTCGCCGGCGGACTCGTTGACGTCGGGCGGCAGCACCTTGATGCCCATGCGGCGGCACTCGGACAGGTACAGCGCCGTCTTGTCCTTGTCGTCGCGGACCGACGTGAGCACCGCGGCCATGTACTCGGCCGGGTAGTGCGCCTTGAGGTAGGCGGTCCAGTACGCGATGACGCCGTAGGCCGCGCTGTGGGCCTTGTTGAACGCGTAGTCGGAGAACGGGACCAGGATGTCCCAGATGGTCTTGATGGCGTCGTCGCCGAACCCGTTGGCCTTCATGCCGTCGGAGAACGGCACGTACTCGGCGTCGAGGACCTCGCGCTTCTTCTTGCCCATGGCGCGGCGGAGCAGGTCGGCTTTTCCGAGCGAGTACCCGGCCAGTTGCTGGGCGATGGCCATGACCTGCTCTTGGTAGATGATCAGGCCGTAGGTGGTGCCGAGGATGGGTTCGAGCGCCTCGGCCAGCTCGGGATGGATGGGCGTGATGGGCTGCTGGCCGTTCTTGCGCAGCGCGTAGTTGATGTGGCTGTTCGCGCCCATGGGGCCGGGCCGGTACAGCGCGATGAGGGCGGAGATGTCCTCGAAGTTGTCGGGCTTCATCTGCCGCAGCAGCGACCGCATGGGCCCGCCGTCGAGCTGGAACACGCCCAGGGAGTCGCCGCGGCCGAGCAGCTCGTACGCCCCCCGGTCGTCGAGCGGCAGCTCCTCGAGGACGATGGCGTCCTTGCCGTTGCGGACGATGTTCTTCAGCGCGTCGTCGAGGATGGTGAGGTTGCGCAGACCCAGGAAGTCCATCTTGACCAGCCCGAGCTCTTCGCACGTCGGGTAGTCGAACTGGGTGATGATGGCGCCGTCCTGCTCGCGCTTCATGACCGGGATGGTGTCGAGCAGCGGCGCCGACGACATGATGACGCCGGCCGCGTGCACCCCCCACTGGCGCTTCAGGTTCTCGAGGCCCTTCGCGGTGTCGACGACGCGGCGCACCTCGGGGTCGGACTCGTACAGCGACCGGAACTCGCCGGCCTCGGCATAGCGCTTGTGCTGGGGGTCGAAGATGCCGCTGAGCGGGATGTCCTTGCCCATGACGGCCGGCGGCATGGCCTTGGTGATGCGCTCGCCGACGGCGAACGGGTTGCCCAGCACCCGGGAGGCGTCCTTGATGGCCTGCTTGGCCTTGATGGTGCCGTAGGTGACGATCTGGGCGACGTGGTCGGTGCCGTACTTCTCGGTGACGTAGCGGATGACCTCGCCGCGCCGGCGCTCGTCGAAGTCGATGTCGAAGTCGGGCATCGACTTGCGCTCGGGATTGAGGAACCGCTCGAAGATCAGGCCGTGCTGGATGGGGTCGAGGTCGGTGATGCCCATGGCGTACGCCGCGATGGACCCCGCGCCGGACCCGCGGCCCGGGCCGACCCGGATGCCGTTGTCCTTGGCCCAGTTGATGAAGTCGGCGACGACGAGGTAGTAGCCGGCGTAGCCCTTGGTGGTGACGACCTCGGTCTCGTAGTTGGCCCGCGCCCGGACCTCGTCGCTGATGCCGCCCGGGAAGCGGCGGTGCAGGCCGGCCTCGACCTCCTTGACGAACCAGGAGACCTCGTCCTCGCCCGGCGGGACCGGGTAGCGCGGCATGTACTTGCCGGCCTCTTCGACGAACTTGACGTCGCAGCGCTCGGCGATGAGCAGGGTGTTGTCGCAGGCCTCGGGGTAGTCGGCCCACTTCTCGCGCATCTCGGCCGAGGTCTTGAGGTAGAAGTCCTCGGCGTCGAACTTGAACCGCTTGGGGTCGGCCAGGGTGGACCCGGACTGCACGCAGAGAAGGACCTCGTGGGCTGTGCTGTCAGCCTTGTGGGTGTAGTGGAGGTCGTTGGCGGCCAGCAGCGGCAGGTTGAGGTCCTTGCCGAGGCGCAGCAGGTCCTCGCGGATGCGGGTCTCGATGTCGAGGCCGTGGTCCATGAGCTCGAGGAAGAAGTTGTCCTTGCCGAAGATGTCGCGGAACTCGGCCGCCGCCTTGACGGCCTCGTCGTACTTGCCCAGCCGCAGGAACGTCTGGACCTCGCCGCTGGGGCAGCCGGTGGTGGCGATGATGCCGCTGGAGTAGTTCTGCAGCAGCTCGCGGTCCATGCGCGGCTTGAAGTAGAAGCCCTCGATGGAGGCCAGCGACGACAGCCGGAAGAGGTTGTGCATGCCGCCGGTGTTCTCGGCGAACATCGTCATGTGCGTGTAGGCGCCGCTGCCGGAGACGTCGTCGCCGCCGCCGTCGCCCCAGCGCACCCGGGTCTTGTCGAACCGGCTGGTGCGCGGCGTCAGGTACGCCTCGGTGCCGATGATGGGCTTGACGCCGTACTTCTTGGCCTTGTTGTAGAAGTCGTAGGCGCCGAACACGTTGCCGTGGTCGGTGGTCGCCAGCGCCGGCATGCCCTGTTTGGCGGCCTCGGTGAAGAGGTCGTCGAGACGCGCGGCGCCGTCGAGCATGGAGTACTCGGTGTGCACGTGCAGGTGCACGAAGCTCGACACTTGACGCCTCCTCACGCGACACTCCACCCGGCGTCAGGGGCCGCGCCGGGGGACAACAGACACCCTATGCCGCGGCTCCGACAGCGTCCCGGTGCCACTCCGGCGAGAGCTGAGTCACAGCCGCCAGACGGGCGGTTCGCCCGACATGTCCGCCTCGGCGGCGTCCAGCCCGGCCTCGATGATCGCCGTCACGATGCGCCCCAGCGCCTCCGATGACAGCGACGGCGCCCGCTCGGCCATGGCGGCGACGATGGCGGCCTCGCGCCGCGGGTCGCGGCCCGCGTGCCCGCCCACCGGCTTGAGCCGCTGCACCCGTCCGGCCAGCGCCACGCGGTGCTCCAGCAGCGTCGCCAGCACGGCGTCGACGGCGTCGATGGCGGCCCGGCAGCCTTCGAGCGTGCCCGGGACCGCGGGCCGGACCAGCGGCGCGAGCCGGGTGGCGGCCTCGCGGACCTGCCCTGCCGCCGCGGTGCTCGGTGTGTCGAGCCACAACCCGTCGGCACCGGCGGCGACGGCGGCAGCTGCCAGTTCGGGGCGCTCCCCCAGGTTCGCGACGACGGGCAGCCCGTGCCGCCGCGCGGCGGCGATCGCGACCGGGTCGACACCGTCGACGACGGTGACCGAGCCGGCCGGCACGTCGGCGTGATCGAGATCGCCGCCGGCCCCCGCCGGTGCGACGACGGGCGGCACCGGTCCGCCGAAGGGCGCGGCCGGGCGCCGCTGGTCTGCGGGCGGCGCGGCCGCCCCGGTGCGGGTGGCGGCTTCGGTGCCGTGGTGCGGGGATGCGGTCACGGGATGCTCCTGTTCCGGTGAGCAGCCGTCCGCTGGAGGAGCCGGCCGCTCGGGGCCACATGACGAGAGGCCCCAGGCCGGAGCCTGAAGCCTCGTGAGCCGACTCGGAGGAAGGCCGCGCTACGCCTCGACGCGGCCGGCCGCCCGGGCCGGCTCGGTAAAGACGAGGGACGTTCGCATGACGGCGACGGTACCGGCGGCTCCCGCGCGTGTCCACCACGCGGACCGAGCGGATCGCATGGCGAGACGACGCCGGGCGGGCCTATCGGGCGCGGAGCGCCTCGCGGCAGGCCGCCGCCACCTCGCGGGCCGCGGCCAGCGGCGCCGTCCAGCCGGTCCGTTCCGCCGCGGCCTCCAAGGGGGCGAGCAGCTCGGCCGCGCCGGCGGGATCGCCGTGCCGGAGCCGGGCCCGCGCGAGCGCCACATGGGTGTCCGCGCCGTAGAGCCAGGCCGACCCGGGCGGCGCGGTGATGGCCCGCACCATCGCACCGGCTTCGTCGAGCAGCTCCGGCGAGTCGGTCGCGGCGGCCAGGGCAGCCAGACAGGGCAGCCGGTAGGCCTCGGTGCTGTGCCGGCCGGCCACCGCCAGTCCGCGCTCGAGCAGCGCGACGGCCTCCGTGCTCTGGTCCAGGTCGAGCAGCGTGGTGGCATAGGTGGCCAGGCTGGACGCGCTGAACCAGGCGTGCGCCTGCAGCGTGAGCGACCGGCGGCCGTGCCGGACGGCGTCGTCGTACCGGCCGCCCAGCCGCGCGATCCAGCCGAGGTTCGACACGTACCAGGACTCGTAGCCGCTGTACCCGCTGCGCCGGTTGACCGCCAGCGCCTCCTCGACCCGCGCGGTGGCCGTGTCCCAGTCGCCGCGGGCGATCGCCGGGAAGGCGGACTCGAACACGCACCACTGCAGCAGCCACAGGTCGCCGGAGCGGCGGCACAGCGGCTCCAGCTCGGCCAGGACGCCGCCCAGTTCCCGCACCTCGCCGAGGTAGGCGTGGGCGGTCTTCACGCCGTCGAGCGCCAGGGCGAGGGCGTCGTCGTCGCCGATGTCGCGGGCCAGCGCCAGCGCCCGCCGGCCGTAGGCCAGGGCGTCGTCGAAACGCAGCCGGTTGGACGAGAGCACCGAGAGCCAGGCCAGCAGCTCCGACTCCGCCGGCCGGTCGCCCAGCAGCTGGGCCAGGCGCAGGCTCTCCTCGAGGTGCACCGTCCCCTCGGCGACCGGCCGCCCGCCGCCCGCCCAGGCCGGTCCGCCCAGCTGGCGCAGGGCCCGCATCTCCAGAGGCCGGTCGCCGGCCGCGCGCGCCGCCCGCAGCGCCTGCGCGTGGTCGGCCACGGCGTCGTCGTAGCGGTACATCGCCTCGCGCGCCCGGCCCCTGGCCAGGTGCGCCCGCCCGTCGAGCCCGACGTCGCCGCTGCGGCCGGCCGCGTCGAGGGCCTGGCTCAGGAGGGCCTCGGCGTCGCCGACGGCGTAGCGGCGCAGGGCCTGCTCCCCCGCGGCCAGCCAGCCCGGCCCGGCGCGCGCCCAGTCGCCCGCCGCGCCGGCGTGCCAGCCGACCGCCTCCGGGTTGCCGGCCTGCACGTCGGCGGCGCGCAGGTGGTAGGCCACCCGGGTCGGCTCCGGCGTCGCCGAGTAGAGGGTCTCCTGGACGAGGTCGTTCTCGAACTCGTACGAGCGGCCGGCCACCACGAGCAGCCGCGTGGGCAGGATCCGGTGGCAGCGCCGCGCCGCCTCCTGCGCGCTGAGGTCGAGCACACCGGCCAGGGTCATCGGCGTGAACGACGTGCCGAGCACGGCGGCGGCGTGCAGCAGCTCCTCGGCCTGCGGGCCGGCGCGGCGCACCCGGGCCATGACGCTGGCGCGCAGCGAGTCCGGGATCCCGTCGTCGCCGGCGGCCAGCGCGCGCAGCGTCTCGACCACGAACAGCGTGTGGCCGCGGGTGCGCCGGGCGATCTCCGCCCCGTGCGCCTCCTGGCCGGCCTCGGCGGCGAGCCGTGCGATCGCCGCCTCGTCGAGCGGGCCGACATCGAGGCGCTCGGCGACGCCGGCCAGCGTCGCGAGGACCCGCTCGCCCTCATCGGCCCGGACCGTCCCGACGACCAGCAGCCGGTCGCCGGCCGTGCGCCGGCCGAGGTAGTGCAGCAGCTCGACGGTGGCGGCACCGGCGTTGTGGAGGTCGTCGATGATGAACACGAGAGGCTGCCGAGCGGCCAGCCGGCGCAGGAACACGACGACCGCGTCGTAGATCCGGGCCCGCTCGGCCGCCGCGCTGCGCCGCTCCGGCGGCGGCTCGCCCAGTAGCGCCGCCACCTCCGGCACCAGCGCGGCCAGGGCACCGGCCCGGTCCGCGGCGGCCTGGCGCAGCGCCGGCACCGGCAGCCGCGTGACCAGCCGGCCCAGCGCTTCGGCCACCGGCTGCAGGAACAGCGAGCGCTCGACGTCGTAGCAGCGCGCCTCGAGGGTGCGCCCGCCGGTCCGCAGCGCGATCCGCGCGGCCTCGTCGGCCAGTGCGGTCTTGCCGATCCCGGCCTCGCCGGCGAGCAGCACCAAGGCGCCGTCGCCGGCCACCGTGCGCTCCCATCGCCGGGTCAGCCGGGTGAGCTCGGACTCCCGCCCCGCCAGCCGGCCGGCCGCCGGGACCGACGCCGCCGGGACCGACGCGGCCGCCGACGCCGCCGACGCCGGCGCCACCTGCTGGCGCAGGATGGCGACGTGCAGCTCGCGGGTCGACGGCGCCGGGTCGATGCCCAGTTCGGCGGCGAGGCCGGCGCGCAGGCGCTCGAACACCGCCAGGGCGCGGGCCGGCTCGCCGGCGGCGTCATAGGCGCGCATCAGCGCCCGCGCCGGCCGTTCGTCCAGCGGCTCGGCCTCGGCCGCCGCCTCCGCCGCGGCGAGCGCCGCCGCGACGTCGCCGGTGCGCAGGCCGGCCTCGGCGGCCACAGCGCGGGCCCGGGCGATCACGTCGGCCTGGTGTCGCCGGCCCTCGCCCGCCCAGGGCGCGTCGGCCTCCTCCGCGAGCAGCGGCGCCGCGCCGACGAGCTCCAGCGCCGCCTGGGCGGCTGCCAGGGCGATCGCCGGTTCCGCGTTCGCCAGCCGGATCTCGGCCTCGCAGGCCAGCTCCGCCGCCCGGTGCAGGTCCACCTGGGCGTCGTCGCCGAGACGGTAGCCGGACCGGCCGCCGGCCACGACGTCCGGGCCGAGGGCCGCCCGCAACCGGCTCACCAGGGTGGCCACGCTCGCCGCCGGCCGCCTCGGCCCCTGGCCGGGCCACAGCGCCTCGACGATGTGGTCGACGGTGACCAGCCGGCCACCCGCGACGGCGAGCAGGGCCAGCAGAGTCCGGCCCTTGCGGTCGCCCACCTCGCCGGCGGGCAGTGCCCGGCCCGCTCGCACCACCGTCAGCCCACCGGCCAGACGCACCTGCAGCTCAGCCCCGTCCGCGGCGTCCACCCCCCTGTCCCCGGTCGTACTCCTGATGTCCGCGCAGGTCAAGAGGCGACCGCAACGCCACCGCAACGGGCCGTGGCACCGTCGCGCCGTCCGAGAAGACCGCACCACGGGGGATGCCATGAGTACCGCCATCGAGACCGGGCGCGTCGCGCACCGCGAGCTCACCGACGTCCGGGGCCGGCTGACCGGGCCGGAGGATCCCGGCTACGACGAGGCCCGCAAGGTCTACAACGCCATGATCGACCGGCGCCCCGCGCTGATCGCGCGGTGCGCCGACGCCGACGACGTCGCGCGCGTCGTCGGCTTCGCGCGCGAGCACGGGCTGCCGCTCGCCGTGCGCGGCGGCGGCCACAACGGGGGTGGCCTGGGGGTCGTCGACGACGGCGTCGTCATCGACCTCGGCGATCTGCGCGAGGTCACCGTCGACCCGCAGGCCCGGACGGCGCGCGTCGGCGGCGGCTGCACGTGGGGCGAGGTCGACCGGGCGACGAACGCCTACGGCCTGGCCACGCCGAGCGGGATCATCTCGACCACCGGCGTCGGCGGGCTCACGCTCGGCGGCGGCCTCGGTCACCTGACCCGCGCGTTCGGCCTGGCCATCGACAACCTGCTCGAGGTCGAGATGGTGCTGGCCGACGGCGAACGAGTGTCGGCCAGCGCGGCCGAGCACCCCGACCTGTTCTGGGCCGTCCGCGGGGGCGGCGGCAACTTCGGGGTCGTGACGTCGTTCCTGTTCCGCCTGCACGAGCTCGACACCGTCGTCGCCGGGCCGACGTTCTGGCCGGTCGAGCAGACCGCCGAGGTGCTTGCGGCCTACCGCGACTTCCTGCCGTCGGCGCCGCGCGCGCTGAACGGGTTCTTCCTGGTGGGAGCCGTGCCGCCGGCGCCGCCGTTCCCCGAGGAGCTGCACCTGCGCACGATCTGCGGCGTCGTCTGGTGCCACGTCGGCACCCCGGAGCACGCAGCCGCCGACATGGCCCCGTTCCTGGCCGCGCTGCCCGAGCCGCTCCTGCACGCGCCCGCGCCGATGCCGCACCCGATGCTGCAGAGCGCCTTCGACGGGCTCTACCCGCCGGGCGACCAGTGGTACTGGCGGGCGGACTTCGTCAAGGAGATCCCGGACGAGGCCGTGGCGATCCACGCCGACTTCGGCGCCCGGCTGCCCACGTGGAAGTCGACCATGCATCTCTACCCGGTTGACGGCGCCGCCCACGACGCCGGGCCCGCCGACACCGCCTGGAGCTACCGGGACGCGCTCTGGGGCTCCGTCTTCGCCGGGGTGGACGCCGATCCGGCCAACGTCGGGCGCATCAGCGCGTGGTCGAAGGAGTACTTCGGGGCGCTGCACCCGTACTCGGCCGGCGGGGCGTACGTGAACATGATGATGGACGAGGGCGAGGAGCGGGTCCGGGCCAGCTACCGCGGCAACTACGAGCGGCTGGCCAGGGTCAAGGCGCAGTACGACCCGGGCAACCTGTTCCGGGTCAACCAGAACATCCGGCCGGTGGGCTAGGGTGTGTCTCCCAAGTCTCGGCCGTAGCGAGCGGCGTCCAGGCGGATGCCTCGCAAGGCCGAGGAGGGAGTCATAGCGGGGTTCTATGACGACCGACGAGAACGCAGCGAGGCGCCGCCTGGGCGTCGCGCAGTAGGCCATGGACTTGGGAGACACACCCTAGGGGTGCCTGACGGGTCAGGGACGCAGCAGGTCGAGGGCGTGCTGGAGGTCGTCAGGGTAGGCCGAGGTGAACTCGGCCCACTCCCCCGTCCCGGGGTGCTCGAAGCCCAGCCGCATGGCGTGCAGCCACTGCCGGGTCAGGCCCAGCCGGGCCGCCAGGGTGGGGTCGGCGCCGTAGGTGAGGTCGCCGACGCAGGGGTGGCGCAGCGCGCTGAGGTGCACCCGGATCTGGTGCGTCCGCCCGGTCTCGAGGTGGATCTCGAGCAGGCTGGCGGCGGGGAACGCCTCGAGCGTCTCGTAGTGGGTGACGCTGTCCTTGCCGCCGGCCACGACCGCCCACTTGTACTCGTGGTCGGGGTGGCGGGCGATGGGGGCGTCGACGGTGCCGCGGGACGGGTCGGGGTGGCCCTGGACCAGCGCGTGGTAGACCTTGTCGACCGTGCGCTCCTTGAACTGCCGCTTCAGCGACGTGTAGGCGCGCTCGGACTTGGCGACGACCATGAGCCCGCTGGTGCCGACGTCGAGCCGGTGCACCACGCCCTGCCGCTCGGCGGCGCCGCTGGTGGAGATGCGGAAACCGGTGCCGGCCAGGCCGCCGACCACGGTCGGCCCGGTCCAGCCGGGGCTCGGGTGCGCCGCGACGCCGACCGGCTTGTCGACGACCACGACGTCCTCGTCGTCGTGGACGATGCGCATGCCCTCGACGCGCTCCGGGACGATCTGGACGGGCGCCGGCGGCGACGGGATCTCGACCTCGAGCCAGGAGCCGCCGCGCACGCGGGTCGACTTCAGTGCGACGTCGCCGTCGACGACGACGTGGCCGTCCTCGACCAGCGCGGCGGCCTTGCTGCGCGAGAACCCGAACAACCGGGCCAGGGCGGCGTCGAGGCGCTCGCCCTCGAGACCGTCGGGAACGGGCAGACTGCGGTGCTCGCTCACGCGGCGGGCGCCTCCTCACGCGTCTCGGACCGGCGCCTGTCGCCGTCGTGCGGGATGCCGCGGACGCTGAGCACAGCCACCACCACGGCACCCGTGACGATGGCGGAGTCGGCGACGTTGAAGACCGGCCAGTTCGGCAGCTCGACGAAGTCGACGACGTGGCCGCGGAACGGGCCGGGCATGCGGAACATGCGGTCGGTCAGGGTGCCGAGCGCGCCGCCCAGCACCGCGCCGAGCGCCACCGCCCAGGAGCGGTTCACCACCCGCCGGCTCACCGCGAGAATCGCCAGCACGACGACCAGCGCGACCACCGTCAGCACCGGCGTCAGGTTCGTGGCCAGGCTGAACGCGGCACCGGGGTTGCGGATCAGGCGCAGCTGAACGAGCTCGCCGACGACCGGGACCGCGCGCCCGGGGTCGAGCAGCGCGACCGCCAGCATCTTCGTCAGCTGGTCGGCGGCGAGAACGGCGGCGGCCACGGCCAGGAGGACGCCGGCTCGCCGGCGCCCTCCGTCCGTCAGCGGCGCTCCTGCCGCTGCTTGCACGTCATGCACAGAGTGGCCCGCGGGAACGCCTGCAGGCGGGCCTTGCCGATCGGGTTGCCGCAGCTCTCGCAGATGCCGTACGTGCCGTTCTCGATGCGGCCCAGCGCGCGCTCGGTCTGGTTGAGCATGTCGCGGTGGCTCGCGGCGAGCGACATCTCGTGCTCGCGCTCGAACGTCTTGGTGCCGGTGTCGGCCTGGTCCTCACCGCCGCTGTCGCCGCTGCGCAGCAGGTCGGCGATGTCGGCCTCGGCCTCGTCGATCTCCTCGCGCAGGCGCAGGGAGTCGGCGTTCAGCAGCTCGCGCACCTCGGTGAGCTCGCCCTCGGTCCACGGGTCCTCGTCCTCGCGGACCACCAGAGCGGCCGCCTCAGCGGCCTCGACCTTGCTGTCTCCGGCCATGGTGTCCACCTTCGCCTTCGCACCCGTCATCTGCCTGCCACCCTTCAGTTCCCCCGTTACCCCGCCC
>NZ_SMKL01000035.1 GCF_004348545.1 Jiangella ureilytica
TCGTGTGATGTGTCCTTCCGCGAGAACCATTGGCGTGGTCTCGCTGACCATCACACGATGGCCTCCACACGCGTGGTCACCCACGCCGTCAGGCCCGACGAGTTACACCACAAGCGGGGACATCACCGCTCTGAGCGTCAGTCGAGCCGGACAACGTGCTGAGCAGAGCCGCACGCAGGCGCAACTATTGGACAGTGCCTGATCACACAGCACGCATGCGGGCTGAACAAGAAGCATACGGTCGTCAGCCGACGCTGGACAGGGCGGGATACTGCCGTGCTGTCGAGGCCGAGCTGCGGACCTGGGCCTAAAGGCGAGCAGGCGACGGGAGCATTATCTGCTTGCCGGTGCCCACAGAGTGTCCCACGCGTAATGTTCCGGCGACTCGGGACAGGCATCTCCGTGGCGCCGGTACCGTCAACTGCCGGACGGTGATGAGAGTTCTCTCATTAACATCTCCCCAGGAAGCAGGTGTGAGTCTGCAGCTCGCGGGGCGCGTGGGCGCTATACGACTCGGCGTCCTAAGACGCAGCACTGAGCAGCTCGTCGCAGTTGGTCGGCAGCTCATATGAAATCGACGTTGACATGGGGCCTCGTGTCACCTCGATATGCGCCTGGGTGGCGAAACTTCGCGGCATCGGCGCCGGCGAGCAGCTTCACCATGCCGACGGCTCAACGTGAGCGCGACCGCGCCTTGGTTGCCTCGGGCGAGAGCTGGCCACCGGGCCGTTCGAGGACTCGGAGGCTGTTCAGGCTCGTGCGCTTAGCGGCAGGATCGGAGGTCGGCGACCGTGATCTCCGAGTCGACGCGCGTGCCGTTATCGAGGTTGATGTACCGGAGCTGACCGTTCCGCGTGACGCCGTCCAGAACGGAGATAGACCAATGACCGGGACGATCGTCTGGGGTGCTAGTGATCAGAGGCCACAGATTGATCACGGGTTCGTCAGCTACCACGAGGTATACGCGTCCTTTGCGAAGCGGTTCAGCGGCGTGGAATTCCTGCCAGCGCACGGCCGTTGCGCTGCCGACGAGATTTGCGACCTCGGCAACGAAACCGTCGCCGGTATGCTCAAGCTTGCCGGCAACCACGGTCCGCAGCGCTGGGCGTGTTGCGGCAACGGTAACGAACAGCTCGAGCCAGTCGTCGACGTCTCGCTGTCGCTCTTTCACCCATGAGGCCACTGGCACCCCACCATGGGCAAGGTCGTTGCGCACGCTCACAAGATCGGCGGCCGAACGGTCGGCGACGGTAGTGAGCCAATCGCGTAACACGCCACCTGCGGTCTGGCCTTGCAGCTCGCGACACAACGATTGCCAGGTTCCCATGGACGGCGGCTTTTCAAGCCGCTCGGCTAGCAGGTCACGGAACGAGGCGGCGGCCGCCAGAGCGCTGAACCGGAAGATGGACTCTACACAGTGGATGCTGTCGCGCAGGCGGTGCATGTCGTCGGTCTGTAGTCGCGACCGTATGAGTGGGATAGCGACTGGAGCCGGAAGCTCGCTGGTCGCGACTTGCCAGTGCGCGTGGGCAGCGTCGGCAAGCACCTCTTTTACCACGTCCAGGAGTTCTTCTGTTGCCTTGTGTTTAACAACGTAGTTCTTCGCTCCAAGGCGCTGCGCCTCGATCGTTTCGTCCTGTGCTTCATTCCCAGACAGGATGACGGTTGGGATCCGGATCATGTCTTCGGCAAGTCGGCGCAGGAGCCACATGCCGCCTACGTCACCCGGTGGCATGAACAGGTCAACCAGCACGAGGTCGAACATCTCGGTACGCAGCCGCCGCAAGCCCGCGTCCCCATCCTCTGCGAAGCGGAACTCGGCGTTCAATGGCTTGAGCAGTTTCGACAAAGTATGAGCGACGTCACGCTGGTCGTCGACGAGCAGAATCCGCGGCCGACGCCGAGGACGCTGTCTATCAATTGTCATCAGCTGCTCCACTCTCCTCTGCCAGCGGAAGCGTGATCAACCAGGCCCCTCCGACCGCCACCTGCAAGGGGTGTAGGTCACAGCCAGCTCGGCGCATCATCCGTATCACGCCCGGTAGGCCCAGACCGCTTCCGTGCCGCTTGGTGGTCGGGGCTACTCCGCCCCTCCGCAGCGCCGAGATTACGTGGCTCGGCAGGCCAGGGCCGGTGTCCCGTACTTCCAAGAGTGCGACACGGTCGTCCTCCAGGAGGGTGTACTCGAACTCGATCTGCCCCGCATCGCCCATCGCCTCGACAGCATTCTTCACGAGATTGTCCAATGCGCCCCGCAGGACTTCGGCACCAAGCGCCACCCGCACCGGGACCGTGTTTGGTGGAATCACACGGATACCTGGCGGGAGCCGCTTCATCAGATCGCTGATGTAGTGCCGCATGAACGACCCCAGATTGCACATGCCGATCTGGATCCTGGTGTAGAGCCCCTCGGCGCCAACAAGCTGAGTGGTGATCGCGGCCGCTGAGTCGATGTGCTGGCTTGCATCGAGTTCTGCTTCGAGCTGCTCGGTACGTGTCTCTGTCGGCCGGCTTAGTGCCATCCGAGCACCCATGATCTGGTTCTTCAGGTCGTGTAAGAGCCGGCCGAATTCAACGTCGTACTGGTCAGTTGCGCGCGTGCTTGTAGCAGCGTCCCACAGCAATCCCGAACCGGCGACGCTCTGGTTGGTGATCCGCAAGACTGTCTCATCCCCGTGCGTGTCCACCACTACGCCTTTGGTGGCCTCGCATACCAGCGCCACCACGGACGCAGACCCAGACGACCAGACCGCTCCTGGCGACAGCCGGATTTCGTGTCCTCGTGGCCCAGAACTGAGTTTTGCATGGAGACCAAGTTCATTCGGTCCGCGGCTCGGCGGCCGGAATTCCTGCAGGAGGCGCTGGACGGCCGCACAGGCCTGAGCTCCTATCTCGGCGGGGCTGTCCAAATCGAGCGTTACGGATGCTCGTCGGCGGTCGGGTTGAGCCCAACGTTCAAGCATTTTGGCGAGGTCCGCTGTCCCTCCTGGAGCCAGCCAGATGCTGTGAGCAGCGGTTAAAGCTACCATCTCCTCCCATTGTTCAGGCTCAAGGATGGCTCTGTTTTGCTCCCTTGCAGCCTCGACCCAGCGCAGCACCCTAGTAAGCACGGCTGCGAAGCTTGGGCGCGCGTAAGCGGATCGGACGGCCCTCTGGTAATAGTCGGCGAGGACATGCCGGGTCTCCGCGGGGAACTGGCTGTCGAGGAGGCCAGCCGCTCGTACGGCATCGGTCCAATTGGCGAAGGCGGCCCAGTCTAGATTTGCGAGATAGCCGGCACCCAGAACATTGGCCTGTTGCCACCGCGGCCAGAGCCGCGGCTTCGCAGCGAGCACCTCTATCTGCCTCACAAGGAAGAAGAGAGCCACGTCGCGCTGTTCGAAGTCCGTGGCGCCTACGCGCAGGTTGGCAGAGCCGATCGCCTGCGCAGCTGCCGCCTTCTTCGCAGCCGTCCGCCCCGCACCGTATCCCTCGACGACGATTGTCGCGGAGCCACCGTTGATCCACGTGGTGTTGTGGTAAACGACCGCGTGACCCGGTCCCGTGCTTCGATCCGTGGACCTCCACTCAAGGTCGAGTTCGACGGCGAGTTCTTGCAACCGGGTCGCGGCGTCGCGAGTCGAGCGACGACTGTGTGCCGCGAGGAACTCGGCGACGACCGCTGGCAACCGGCGCTCAAATTCAGTGATGCCAGGCGCCTGCACGTACGCTGCCGCGAGTACGCCCTGCACGAAGTTCGCCAGCATCTCGGTCGTCATGCCCAGTCGCCTCTGCCCGGCTCCAAGGCGACATGCCGCCGGCAGCCCCAGATCGTGCGCGAGTGGCACCAGATCTTCGTCGGGTACCGTCAAGCCTGTTGACAGGTCTGGATCAGGCCGTGTGGTGGAACTCAAGAGGCGGGCTGATCTCGCCCGTGCTGCCAGGACCCCTAAGACGGCACTCCCCAGGTTCGCCAGTACCTCGTTGGATGCCCGGCGATCCCCGTGGGGCGTATTTTCGTACACCCAGGACTTGTGAGTGAGCGCCTTGGCGAACAACCTCGCGTCAGTCGTGTCGAAGAGCCCTGCAAGGCGTCTGTGTTCCATATGGACAGGAAGTTCAGACAGCGGCGGCTTGCGGTCTGATGAGGTTCGGCTGGCGAGTAACCTTGGTGCGTGGGCGGTAAGATAGGCTTGACTTGCAAGCCGGGCCGCTTCTTTCTTGCTTCGGGCCACCGAACCAGTGCTAGACCGGCCGTCTGATGTCCTGACCGTCGCTTGGAACAGCTTGGTGTGATCCGGTCCCTGTTCGGAGAAGAAGAACTCTGGCGCCAACTTGCCAAAGTGCTCGCTTAACATCGTGCGCCAGTCATAGCCGACCGTAGTGTCAGGCCCTAGGTCGGCGTGGATTTGGTCAACCAATCTTGAGATTGTACCTCCCGGCAGCATCAGGGACCACCAGCCGAGGACCTGAAGCATCACGGTTTCGACGGTGCGAGCTCCGCTTCCGGCGCTTATCGCCTGCCATTCTCCAGCGCCGAGGCGGGAGTTGTCCGTGACGCGTAGAATCTCGACCAAGTCTCGTCGGACCGGCCCAATGAGGCGCGCTTTCTCTGCGTCGCGCTGCGCGACATTCATCAATGGATTTCGTCGGCTGATCAGCATCCGCAGCTCGAGATCCAGCACGGCTCTGCCGACGCCTTCGAGTAACGATAGGCATTCCTTGGAGACGATCGCCGACAAGTCGGCCTTCTCGTATAGTCCTGATCGGTGCAGCGTAGCTATCGTCAGCCACTGACGTTGGTGGGGGCCGACTCCGTCTTCATCAGCCCCCAATTTTGAACCCAACTCTGGCCAGACGGCCGTCTCAGGAACGTCTGCTGGGAGGATCGCAAGAGTGCGGAGTTGATGCGTCATATGGATTGTCCCGGCTAGCCGAATTGGTCCAGTCGGCGTTGGCCGACGACAGGTTCGTCCTCGGCGCGGATGCCGAGCTGTGATTCCAGAGCGTGCGCTTCGATAGGTGGTTGAGCCGTCCGCGTGTATCTGGGGCGGCGAGGCTGTCTGGAAGGCGGGTCCGTCGAGGAACCTGCTTGCAGTCGCGATGTGGCGGATATCAGGTGGCATGCTGAAGTGGGGGCTGACCAGGTATTTTGCTTCCGACTCCGCGCTTTCGTTGGGGCACGCATAGGTACGGTAAGACAAGGTTCAACGTTCTGTGCGGCGGCGTCCGCGGGGTCGAACCATCGCTCCCGCGCCGCGTCTGCCTCACACGTCATCGGCCCCCCTCGAACGGATCTGATCAACCCTACCGACGTGGTCGGACGCAACGCATCTATCTACGTCGAGAACCGAGGCAGCCGAGACTGGAGGAATGATCGACGCAGGCCGCGAGGCTCGATCGCCATGGCCAGCCTGGGCCTGGCCGGCACAGGCGACTCGGCGCCTTGCTGGCCAACATGGCCTCGTCTTCCCGCGCCAACCGAGCCCTACTATGCCGGCCGCTGTATCACCTAGTGATTCCTGAAGCCGCCGACTATGTGCGACACCCCTACGTCGCGGCTGCACCAGTGGCCGGCGGGTCCGCTACGACCGAGGCGCCTACTGCGGCCGCGAGCGTCATCTAACGCGGGGTTCATCCAGCTCAAAGGGTGGCAAGCACTGGCCAACACCTACGGCATAGTCGCCCCTCAGGTACCGAGGAGGTGTTTGTACTCGCCGTCATCATCATCAGGCTATGCCAGTGAGACCTGCCCTGGGCAATATTTGATCATGGGCATGTCTGGCCGGCCGTGGGTTGTTTGAGGCAGCCTCTCCTCCGTTACTGGCCTGGCGCGCTGGCCTGCTGAGGGCCACCAACGAACGACTCAAGATGGCGGGCACTATCGTGCGACAGGCGATGCGACCGACCGAGCAGCAAGGATCGCATTGGTCGCCACCGCGGCCCGGTTGATGAACGGCGGCATGCCAGCTCCCGGAGACTCCGGCCCGGGAAATCAGCCCAGGTTCCGCTCTCGCAGTTCAGCGCCGGGTGTCCGGAGGGCTGGAGCATGCGGGACTCTCCACTACGCTCTCGACGACGTCAGCCATGCGTGGGATGAGAGGTTGGGATGCGCAGCCGTAGAGTGTCCTGGTTTGTCCTGGTTGGCTACCTCGCAGTTTGTCTGACCGCGCTGGTGATCGCTCATGGTTCGGAACTCACCTTCCTGCCAACGCTCAGCCCGGAGGCAGGCGCGTCGGGGCTGATTTGGCAGGTTCAGACAACCTTCTTGTCTGTGGGCCTCGCCGGCCTCGCGATCGCCACGCAGTTGTTCGTGGACACGCCGCATGCCGTCGGTGCGACAAGGGCTGACGTCCTTAGGTACGCGTACGTAGAAGAGTTTGTCGGACTCGGGCTCGCGGCGAATGCGCTTCTCGCCGTCGAAACGATCTGGCTCCAAAGCGACGCAGGGGTCGCCGTTGCAGTGGTTGGCGGTCTGGCCCTGACTGTAGCGATGATGCTCATATCCTATATTCGGGTCGCAAGACTCTTCGGGAAGCCGTCTCTGCTCGACGAGGTGGTCAAACGATCGCTTGCGCGAAACCTGATTGATCGGCTCGACACGGTCGCGCGCAACTATGCGTCGGCGACCAAACAACTCGAACCCCTCTTCGAGGCTGGCCTCACACGGGAACCGACGGTATCAGCGTCAGATTACGCCCCAATCCGAACACCTCGTGGCGGCTTGGTGTTGCGGCGAATCAACCCACGACCTGTACGGCAAGCGCTAGCAGCGCTCGCCCCTCGAGTGCAGTCTATCCCTGAGGCGGCCGCCGCAATGGAAACCTCGAACTATTCTCCGCCGGAGATTGTTGTCAGCGCGGAGCCAGGCGATCGAGTCCGCCACGGCGCGGTGGTCTTCCGTGTTCGAGGCTATTCGGACGTTCCTGCCCCAGTCAGGGAACGCGTTGAAACCCTGCTGGCGAGCAGCTTAGAGTTCGAGGGTCGGGAAGCGGTGACGCCCGATGAGGAAATTTCCCGCGAAATATCCATGCTGCAAGACGCCGTCGCGGCGGGAATCCGAGCAGGCGCCTTTGGCTCCGCCAGCCGTGCATTAGAACTCATTGATGCGATCCTTCGAGAGGCGTGGACGGCGCATATAGCGACACAAGAGGCACCGCGCAGAACCTATTCGGTACGACGCAGGTGGCTCTATGGCGTGCTCGCGGAGGTAGAACTTGACGCCATACAATCGCCCAAGGCTTTTACTCTCTTCGTACATCAGGCGATGGCGCGAGTGCTGCAAGTAAGAGACGTAAAATCCACTGACTATACCGATGAATCCCTGAGAAGTTTCACCCGAATCTGGTCAAATGCGCTAGTCGCCGGCAACCACCAGCTGGACGAGTACGTCGACCTGATCTTGCTCGACCTTCAGAACCTAGCTGAGTACTCGCACCTAGGTGAGGCGGACGGAGTCGACTTACGGGTGCGATCGTCGTGGGCAATTGTTGAACTCGTCAAGCTCGCAGTCGATGCCCGCCGGTTCTCTGCCGCACGCGCTGCAGCCAATTATCTCTCCGGACTCTTCGAATACACAGACACCAACGGTCATCTGCGCAAGCACGCACGCGCCGGGCAACTCGTCTTGTCTGCATGGCTGGCCTGGCAAGAGTCGCGATCAGACGAGATCCTGCCCCGGGATGAAGATCTGCACAGACTCCTTGGCCCGAAAGGTAACCGCAGCGACATAGTTGCCGCTGGCCTTGTGGTTTCCAACGAATCGACGCCATTCTCGAGATGGCAGTGGTGGGAGGCGGCCAATCTCGGGCCGATGCAAGTCAAAGCACTCGAGATGAACAACTACGTGCTTCATGCTGTCGCAAGAGCGCTAATCAGATCGAATGGGACGCTTCCAAAAGCGACATCGCACGATCTGAACTCCTTCTACACGCGACTAATGCCGCTTCTTGAAGAAGTTGATGAGGCGCTAGATCATAGCGCCACGACGCTCAGGGCTAATCTCTCCCAGGAGATCGAGCGCTGGAAGGCAAGCGAGATAACCGCACTAGCGAACGCGCACGTCTCAGACCAGAAGGTGGGCGAGCTGAAGCGGGCATTTGAGGCGCGGCTCTATAGCGACAGCCGAATTTCCCGTCGTCTGCCGCGCTCGTCCAGCGTTCCGCTCGATGCTGACGCCGCCATGCCCGTCTTTGGGATCAACTACAAGATTCCTCGCCACTACTTCGTTGACGAGATATTCAATAGCACTTATGCGGATCCCAAGGATCTTGGAGACATGATCGCGCAGGCCTTCATTGACGCCGAAAACCGTAAGATAGTCGACCATCTTGCTGCACTAACGACCAGGCGGGCAAAAGTCCGCACCGACGCGGTAGTACGCGCGATCGCGAAGCTGGGGGACGACGCTTCCAAATACATACTGCTAGCACCTTTTGGGGGGCCAGACGCGGAGGAATGGTGGGAGGAATCGCTCCAGGCGAGCCTCAAGATGGTCTCGGTTATCGAAACTGCCGCGCTCGATGACACGCTCATCCTCTTCGACCCGCGGAGGACGCTGCTATCTCACATCCACCCGAGAACTTCTGGGGAGCTCGAACCTGTTGGTGAAACAGGAATCGCCTTAGGAGTCATCGACGACGTGAATGACCAGGACGATCCAAAGGTACGTGTAGAAGCTGGCGAGTACGTTGTCTTCTGGCCGGGTGACGATCCTTTTGTGCACGCGTTTCAGTCCAGCTAGTCGGCTGGGTCGAGACGTCGTGCTCGAATGCCCATGGTGCGATGGCCATGGCGATCGTGGTGGGGCGTTTGAGGATTCCGTAGAGGTGCCGAAGCCGGCGATGCCCCAGCGGTCGCTGATGGCGGTGGACTGGAGCAGGGTGAACTCGCCGCGGGCGATGCCGAGAACGAAGGTCGCGGCGATGAGAGCGGCGGCCGGTCCGGGGAGGAAGCCGACAGAACGAAAGCGTGGGCTGGTGCGGCGCGAGAGCGGCGCGTAGCCGATGCGGCCGAGCAGTTGCCCGGCGCCGGAGAGGCCGAGGGCCCAGGCGGCGGCCAGGGTCATGGTGAGGCCGCGATCGGTCAGTAGCGGGATGAGGTCGATGGTGGTCGCGAACAGCGTGAACGCCGTCAATGCGGCGGAGATGGTGAGGCAGAGGAACGCACGGCTGGTGGCGACGGCGCGGATGTGCCCGTTGCCGCGTCGCGTGTGCGCTTGGCCGTGGTGGGTGGCGGGCCAGGGCGCGGTGAGGCCGAGGGCGTGGCCGGGGATGGTCGTGACAGCTAGCAGGATCGCGAGAACGACGTAGGTCTGCCGCCACGACAGGTGGTCGAGGAGCGCGGCGGTCGGGGAGCGAAGATCGTGCTGGAGAGGCCGGCCACCAGGGTGAGGATGGTGAGTGCGCGGGTGCGAGGGGGGTCGTACCAGGGGGTGAGCGCGGTGAACGCCGGTGCGTAGAGGGTGCCGGCCTGCGCGAGCCCGTGTTAGCTGGCCTCGAGCGGCGTCGCGTACGCCTCATAATCGATGGCGCCGACTGTCCCGAGTTGCTGGAGGCGGTGGAGCAGTCGCATCATGAAATAGCTGAGTGATCTGTGAGGCACGCTCACCGAGAGCTCCACGAGGTTTCTGCCATCACGTATCGGCTGACGTACGGTGTCGAATGCGCCGGCACCCAAGGCACAGCCCAGATCGATGGCCTGGTCGCGCTGCTGGTTCTGGAGATGCTTCCGGAGCGCATCTTCGAACGGAACGGCCCAGTCGCTCCCGGACGCCAGGATGCCACCCAGGATGGGCATACTGTTGAGGTCTTTTCGGATCTCCTTCCCGAACTGATTCGGGATGAGCGCGGACGTTCTGTGCAGCCGTCGGACGGATTGGACTTTTGCCGCTGCGGCGTCAAGGTACGCCTTGTTAAGGGCCTGCTTTACTTCGAAGACCGCGTACACACTCTCGGCCGGTACGAAAGTCGCATCCGCCACCTTGAACAGTAGCGGCGAGTAGAAGGTGTCGTAGACGATGAGGTCGATCTGCTCACTCTGATGGCCCTGCGAGTCCACTACCTTCCCCGTCGCGAGTCCATACCTGCCGGGCAGGAAGCGAGAAAGCACACCGTTCCAACCATGTTCCGTTCCGGTTCCGACCAGCGTGCCGTGGTTCGTGAGAGCGCCCCCCAGGCCGAGTGTGGCTGCGAGTTGCTGCTCGCGTGCCTGGAAGGCGCCGGGTAGGTCGAAGGCTTCAAGCGGCTTCATCTAGGCCGTCACGGCTCCTGCACGAATGGCCGGGTCGGCACGAACGACGAGGCGAGCTCGATCAGACGCTCGCCGTCGAGTGGCGCGTCGCGGCCGAAGGCGTCCAGCACCGCGTCGGGGACGAACCGTTGGCGAAGGTCAGAGTACGTTGCGCCGTACGGTCGGTCTTCGGTAGCACCGAGAAGGTGCGCGACCTTCTCGATGTCTGCGTTGGTGATGTTGCTCGCGCCGCTAAGCGCCGCTTGTAGGACGAAATCGCGTTGCGCCTGGTCGGGCCGCTCTAGGCTGAAGATGTGGGCAGCGCGACGTGCGACCGCAGGGTCGATCGCGTCTGGCCTGTTCGTGCACATGATGGTGAGCACTGGGAGGCCGTCCTTCCTGAACGTGTCAATTCCCTGGATGAGCGCGTTGACGCCTGCGCGATCCTCGTGGTGCATCTCCGCGAGCTCGCGTGACTGGGCGACCGAGTCAGCCTCGTCCACCAGCAGAACGAATGCTCGGTTCAGGTTCCCGTTGGTGCTTCTGGCCTTCGCAGCCCTTTGGCCGACCTCGGTCAGGGCGCTCGTGATGAGCGTGGTCATCTGGCCAACCAAGCCCGAACCGCGTGCATTGAGGCTCAACGGATACAGCGTCACATCGACTCCAAGCGCCCGCGCGATGGGGTGTCCGACGGTCTCGGCGAGTTCTGTCTTGCCAGTCCCTACGTCGCCGGCGAGCACAATCAGAGGGACCCGCTCGCGCACGGACCGAACCGCCGCGACAAGTCCGTCATGGTGCTTGCTCGACCACTTGTCCAGCACCTCGGGCTTGAGCAGCACGATAGCCTCGTCGACGAGTCGCCGTTTCACCGCGTCGAGCCCAACAAGAGCGTCGAATCGCTCGCCCGAGTCCGGGTCTGGGAACTCTTGAACGTGACCGAACAACTCGGATGTCATAGTGGCCGGAAGGTCTTTCGTGTCACCGCGACACCGCCCCGCGTGTAGGTTTTGTCGGTAATCCAGTAACCGGAGCCGTCGCCTGGCAGTTGGCCGGCGGCACGCGTGAACGGGAGCGTCGCCAAGAAGGCCGTCTTCTCCTCTGCTGAGAGCGCATTCCATTTCTGGGTGTACGCCATGTAGTTGTAGTAGGAGGCGCCGGATATGTCGGCACGGGCATACACTCGGCCCGGGCGGTCGTCGACGCTTCCGCCGACAAGATCGCCGTCTTTTACCGCGTACTGCCACGCCACAACACGCTTGTCGTTCTTCTTGAACCCGAACTCGTATTCCGAGACGTAGCCGTTCACGAGCCGTTCCACCAACTCCGTCTCGTAATCGGTGATGCTGGAGGCACTTGGCTTGCCGTACAGGCGGGCACACTGATGGAGGTCGGCGACCACCTTCGAAGCGAGGTAACGCGCCTCAGTTCGGCTGAAGGTCTGGGTCTGAGCGTAGGTCATGTTCAGCCTCGGAATGATGGGCCGAGGACCGACTGCCACGCATCCACGGCTCGGGTCTTCGTGGTCGCGTACCGGGCCTCAGAGAGCGCGTCAAAAGCGTCCTGGCAAGCTTCGACGATCCGCTTCTTGCCGGCCGCGTCGTAGCGGACGGCGACGTTGTTGTCAGGATTCACAGGGTCAATTACCTCGATGGGTGCTGTACGACGATCAGGAAGCTCGGCCACGGACGAGAAGTCCGTGAAGCTGATGATGTCGTCGAACTCGGTTCGCACGACGTAGAGGAAGAACTCCTCTAGGGCCGTGGGGTAGTCAGACAGGTCGAGGCCAGCGTCTGCTAGGTGAGCCCAGAGCAACTCGATCATGAACGATTTGAACTTGAAGTCCGGGTCATCGGTGACAGCCTGCCGCTTCCACCATTTCGTGAGCCGGATGAGCTGCGCGAAATCAACGCCGTGCTCGTTCTTGCGGGCGCGGATGAACTGCAGGTGGAGGGTTATGCTTGTGAGCAGACGGTCACCTGTGCGCTTGTTCACGAGGTAGCCGACGTCGTCCGGTTGGCCTTCGTAGAGGACTGGCACCACGTCCACATTTAGGCCGCTGCCCTTGAAATTGACCGTGACGCAGTGGTCCTCTTCCTGGAACTGATCTCGCGTCATGTTGGGCGGCGCCGCCTCAAACAGTCGGTCTGCAAGCCACGGCACGAGATTGCGGTCGTCGTCCGGCGCATCGGCCTTCTTGACGTAGACCGCGGTGTCCAGGTCATTGACGGTCTTGAGCGCTGTTCCCTTCGCGACGCTGCCGGCGTGCAGCATCTTCACCAGAGAGAAGCCAGGGTCCTCGTTGATCTTTGCCTGGAGCCGCTCCCGAAGTCGGTTGACCTGCTCTCGGTGTTCCTTCGCCTTCGCTGCCGGCAAGTTCACCTTGTCGGCAGCGAACGCGGCTATCTGATTGTGCTCGACCTCGGGCATGTGCTTCCCCCGGCTGCCGCCCGCGTCGGCGGCTGACAACAGTGAAATTACAGACGTGTCGATGATACCGGACGGATGTGACACTGAGGGTGATCTTGCCTCTTGGTGAGCGGGTGCATGACTCTAGAGCCAGAGACGGGACGAGACGGACCGGCTCCTGCCTCAGGGCCAACCACGCCGACCCGCTGCGGAGCCCGATTGCGAGACATCAAGATCGTGTGCGATCTGTGTGCCGATCTTGCTCGTAAGGCCGGGCCAGCCGGGGTGAGTCCAGGCCACCCTAGGCTCCTGACCTGCGGCGACTCGATCCGACCCAGGTGGGCGAGGTGTGGGTTCGTCGTTCACACCGAAGAGGTCACTGGTTCGATCCCAGTATCGCCCACCCAGGTCAGCAGGCCTTGTGGCCCTCGCCAGCGAAGACAGATCGCCGTCTGTGAGTAATCTGCGAGCAGAATTCCTGGGCACCTCGTCGCAGCCGGGCTCAGGACCTCTCCGAAAGCGACCGCGGGCGCTTCGACTTGAGGGTCGGATTGCAACCTCCTCGTGACGATCCCGTAGCAGTTCGTCGAGGATTGCCACGGGCGAGCGGGGGGACGCGGGTGGTGGTGCCGACCTTCGCCGGCGTGCACGAATCGCGCGTCGGTGAGCTTGCGCACGTGGTGGGACGCTGTGGACTGGCTGATGCCCAGAAGTTCGGTCGTTCACCGACGGTCATGCCGCCGTTCGAGGTGGCGACGGCGTGCCGCGACGCCCGTTCGCGTCCTCAGCTCTGCCGTAACGACACCCAGGCGCATGCCCGAATGGTGATACGGGTGCCGCCGGCCCGGGGGTTCTCACCCCGCCGAGCGACTCGGCGTGGGCACCTCGTGTCGCGACCGGGATGAGAAGACCGTGCAGGTCAGCGAAATGCTGCAGACCTACCCACAGGACCTGTGCAGGGTCGACACATAAGCCCTGACCAGGTGCATTGGGGAGCGCTTCGCATGAGCCCGGACCTGTACCGCTTGCGCCGATGCATGCCTGAGTGAGGACATGGTCGCCGAGCTGGTGAAGTGCATCCGCACCAACCTTGATTGGCCGACATCTGCGAGGCGACCGGCCGGGCGTTGTCGCGCCATACCGGCTACGACGCGTCGCTGGGCTGAACAGCTGGTCCGTCTGTCTCGCCCCCGTGCGACGCCGACTCGGCGCCACACGGGGACCCGGCCTGCTCGTGGAACACCGTTCGGGCCGTCATGCAAGGCGCACGCGACGAGTGCTCGGGTCGCCGGGTGTCGCAGCAGGGCGCCGCTGCGGTGTGCCCTCACCCTGGGGTCAGTGCAGGCCGGCACAGAGTCACGACTCCCAAGCACGTTCCAACTGCTCCACGTCGGCGGCGGCTGCGCTGCGCCCGGAACGAAGGGTGACCGCGGCGAGCACGGCTCCTGCTGCAGCGATGGCCGCGGCGCCGACGAAAGCGGCGGAGAAGCCATTGGTGAGGGCGGGCAGGTCGTCCAGCTGAGCGGCGCCGTAGCCCGCGGCCACGGCGGTCATTGCCGCCAAGCCGAGAGCAGAGCCGACCTGGTAGCTGGTGTTGACGATGCCGGAGGCCAAGCCGCCTTCCTCGGGCCGGGCGGAGGAGATGGCCGTGCCCAGTGACGGGATGAAGGCCAGCGACATGCCCAGGGCGGCGACGAGCGACGCAGGGAGCACGTCGACCCAGAAGCTGCCGTCTGGGCGGATGAAGGACAGCCAGCCCATGCCGATCGCCAGGATCGCCAGCCCGGTGACCGTCATCGCCTTGGGGCCGAACCGGCCGATCATGCGCGGAGCCAGGGCGATCATCCCGATCATGATGAGCACCGTCATCGGCAGCAGTGCGGCCCCGCTGGGGAAGGCGCTGTAGCCGAGCACCTGCTGCAGGTAGAGGTTCAGGAAGAACCACATGGGGATCCACGCGCCGCCGAGCAACAGCTGGGCAAGGTTGGCGGCGCCGAGGTTGGGGGTGCGGAAGATCGACAGCCGCATCAGCGGTTCCCGGCGTGCTGCCTGCACCGCGAGGAAGATGCCCAGTAGGACGACGGCGCCGGCCAGCACGAGCCAGGTCTCACCGGCCGCCCACCCGACCTCCGGAGCGCGCACGATCGCGTAGACAGTGGCGCCGAGGCCGGCGGTCACGGTGAGGGCACCGACGATGTCGACGGAGCCGCGCGTGCCAACGCTTCCGGCGGGCATCAGCGCGGGCGCCGCGATCAGCGCGATCAAGGCAATCGGAATGTTGATGTAGAAGACCCACGGCCAGGAGACGTACTCGGTGATGACGCCGCCGAGGAACACTCCGGCGGTGCCGCCGGCCGGCGCGGCCGCGCCGTAGATGGCCAAGGCCTTGGTGAGCTGCCGCGGTTCGGCGCCGAACAGCATCATGAGCAGCGTGAGGGCCGATGGTGCGATCAGCGCGGCGCCGACGCCCTGGACGGCGCGGCCGGTCAGCTCAGCCGCCACGCTGCCGGCAGCTCCCGCGAGCACGGAGCCGACCAGCAGGATGAACCAGCCGAGGCCGAACATCCGGCGAGCCCCGAACAGATCCGACAGTCTTCCGCCGAGAAGCAGCAGGCCACCGAACGCGACGACGTAGGCGTTGAAGACCCAGGACAGCTCGCCTTGAGAGAAGCCGAGGTCGGCTTGGATCTCGGGCAGCGCCACGCCGATGATCGACGTGTCCATGATCACCATGAACTGTGCCATGGCGATCAAAGCCAACGCGGCCCAACGCCGCGAGGCCGTCGAGGACGTCATCGTGGTCATCTTGTACTCCTTACCGGTAGGGGGTATCCGGATGGTGCACTGAACCCCATGGCGGGATTTCGGTGTTCCTGCTTGCGCCGTGAGGTGGACAACAGCCGCCCGATCGGCGCTGATGCTCCGTCGTGATCGTTGGATGCCGAGCGGTGGCGCAGCCGTGCGCAGCGCAGCGACGCCGGTGTATACCCTAGGGGGGTACGGTTACAGGCGCAAGTGCTGCTCGGACCAGGAAGGCCTTCGCGCTCCCACGATCCCTGCCCGCCACGTCGCGGGCCAGACCTGGATCCAAGACACCACTCCGAGGCGGTGTTCGCGATGCTCGCCGGCGCCGCACCCATCCCAGCGGCCAGCGGACAGACCGCCGACCGCCACCGCCTCAACCGCTACGGAGATCGAACCGCCTCGGGATGCCCGGAGACTTACAGGCGGTTCATCGTGTGCTGTGCCGTAGCACGTGGCGCGTGAGGCCTTGCTCATCCGCTCCAGTGGGGTGGTGGACCAGATCTTCTTCCCGTGGCTGACGGGGGAGTCGGCGACGGCGGTGGCGTCGTGGCCGGCTTCGCGCAGCATCAGCCGACGCATCGTGAGGCGATGTTTGCCGACCTGATCGCCGCCGAGGTCGAGAACGTGCCCCTTCACTCAGGAGTTCAGCCACGGGAGGAAGCCGAAGAGATGTCCGACTGTTGACGGACACGCTCAGCCTCACGTGGCGGCGTCGCGCACCATGCGCTCGATGAGCGGCCGGACCCGGTGCGGCACCCGCCGGCGGAGGACCGGCTCGGTGCGGGTCCGCAGCACCCCCGGCACGGCCAGGATCTGCTGCAGCACCTCCTCGGTGTTCTCCGGGCCGGTGGACACGACGTGGCACATGACGTCGGCGTCGCCGGCGATGGAGTCGACCTGGATGACCTCCGGGATCGCGGCCAGCCGCTCGGTCACCTGGTCGAGCACGCCCTGCGCCAGGTTCAGCCGCACGTAGGAGAGTGCCGTGAAGCCGAGCGCGGCCGGCGCGACGCCCGGCTCGTGCCCGGTGATGACGCCAAGCCGCGCCATCCGGTCGAGGCGGGACTGGACGGTGCCGCGCGCCACGCCGAGCAGACGGGCGTACTCGCGGACCCCGGCACGGGGCCGGTCGAGACTCAGCTGGAGGATCGACAGGTCCAGCAGGTCGAGCGAGCGTGTCACGGATACCTGGCCAATGGTCGACGGGGTGCGCCCACGGGCGCGTGGAATTCGGGCCAATGGCCCAATCTCGGGCCGCGAGTCTTGCCCTCATGGTACGTCGATCGCCAGAGTCGGTGCACCATTGGCCGATCCGGAGGGCGCTCGACGTGACGACCACCGCGACCGTCGTCCGGCCCCGCGACCGCTACGCGGCGGTCGAGGGCCGCGTGCAGCTGACCGGCATCCAGGCGCTGGCCCGGCTGCCGATCGAGCAGGCCCGCCGCGACCGCAACGCCGGCCTCGACACCGGCACCTTCATCTCCGGCTACGAGGGCTCGCCGCTGGCCGGCTACGACCTCGAGCTGAACCGGATCCGCGACCTGCTCGACGCGAACGCGGTGACGTTCGTGCCCGGGCTCAACGAGGAGGCGGCGGCCACCTCGGTGCAGGGCAGCCAGCTCGCTCCGACCGTCGACGGCGCGAACTGCGACGGGGTGCTGGGCATTTGGTACGGCAAGGCGCCGGGGCTGGACCGGGCCACGGACGCGCTGCGGCACGGCAACCTCATGGGCGCCCACCCGTGCGGCGGCGCGCTCGTCCTGGTCGGCGACGACCCGGCCGCGAAGTCGAGCAGCGTGCCGTGCGCCTCCGAGTTCGCCCTCGCCGACCTCGCCATGCCCTTCCTCTACCCGGGTGACAGCGCCGAGGTGCTGGAGCTGGGGCTGCATGCCGTCGAGCTGTCGCGGGCCAGCGGCCTGTGGGTGGGAGTCAAGGTCGTGACGTCGGTGGCCGACGGCACCTCGACCGTCGACCTCGGCGACGAGCGCCCCGAGCCCGTCCTGCCCGCCGGCGCGAAGCGGCACGTGCCGACGGCGCGGCTGCTGCAGCCGACCCTCGGCCCGCTCGAGCGGGACCAGCTCACCACCCGGCTGCGGATCGCCCGCGAGTACGCGCGGCTCAACGACCTCAACCGGACCGTCGGGCGGGGCACGGCGGACCGGCTCGGGATCGTCTCGGCCGGACGCACCTACCTCGACGTCGTGACGGCGTTGGAGAAGCTCGGCATCGCCGCCGACGCGCTCGAGGCCAGCCCGATCCGGCTGCTCAAGGTCGTCATGCCCTACCCGCTCGACGAGCAGACCCTCCGCGAGTTCGCGACCGGCCTCGACGAGGTCGTGGTCGTCGAGGAGAAGCGCTCCTTCCTGGCGACGGCGTTGCGCGACGCCCTCTACGATCTCGACCGCCGGCCGGTCGTCACGGGAAAGGCCGACCCGGGCGGCGCCGAGCTGTTCCCGGCCTACGGCGAGCTCGACGTCGACCTCGTGGTGGCCCGGCTGGGCAGGCGCCTCGCCGCGCACGGCCTCGCGCCGGCCGGGGACGCACCGGACCGCAGCCCCGCCGCGGTCGCAGCGGACCGCAGCCCCGCCGCGGTCGCCGGCCGCACACAGCTGCCGCTGCTGCGCCGCACGCCGTACTTCTGCTCCGGCTGCCCGCACAACACCTCCACCAAGCCGCTCGACGGCTCCCTCACCGGCGCCGGCATCGGCTGCCACGCCATGGTGCTGCTGATGGACGAGGGTCAGGTCGGCACCGTCACCGGGCTCAGCCAGATGGGTGGCGAGGGGCTGCAGTGGATCGGCATGGCCCCGTTCGTGCACCGGTCGCACTACGTGCAGAACCTCGGCGACGGGACCTTCGACCACTCCGGGTCGCTGGCCATCCGCGCCGCCGTCGCCGCGGGTGTGAACATCACCTACAAGCTGCTCTACAACTCTGCGGTCGCGATGACCGGCGGGCAACGCCCCGCGGGCGGCATGACCGTCGCCCAGGTGGTCGACGTGCTGCGGGCCGAGGGCGTGGCGCGCGTCATCGTCACGACCGAGGACGCCAGCCGCTACCGGCGGAACCGGCTCCCGGCCGGCGTCGCCGTCTGGGACCGCTCGCGGTTCGACGAGGCGCAGCGGGTGCTCGCCGCCACGCCCGGCGTCACCGTCCTCGTCCACGACCAGGAGTGCGCCACCGAGCGCCGCCGCCGTCGCCGCCGCTCGAAGGACGAGCGGCCGGAGACCCGGGTCGTCATCGACGAGCGGATCTGCGAGGGCTGCGGCGACTGCGGCCGCACCTCGAACTGCCTGTCGGTGCAGCCCGTCGCCACGGAGTTCGGCCGCAAGACCGCCATCCACCAGGGCTCGTGCAACCTCGACTACAGCTGTGTCGACGGCGACTGCCCGGCCTTCCTGACGGTGACGGTGCCGGCCGGCGGCCGCGGCCGCGAGGGCGTCGCGGACATCGACGCCGCGGAGCTGCCCGACCCGCCGGTGGCCGCCCAGCGCGACGGCTTCAGCGTCCGGCTCGCGGGGGTCGGCGGCACCGGGGTGGTGACGGCGTCGCAGATCCTCGCCACGGCGGGCCTGCTGGCCGGCTGGAACGTGCGCTCGCTCGACCAGACCGGGCTGGCTCAGAAGGGCGGCGCGGTGGTGTCCGACGTGCGCTTCCGGCGCACCGGCCACGAGGCGAACAAGCTCGCCGCGGGGGAGTGCGACCTGTACCTGGGTTGCGATCTGCTGGTCGCCGCCGACCCGGCGCACCTGGCCGTGGCCGCGCCCGGCCGCACCACCGCCGTCCTCTCGGTCGCCGAGCTGCCGACGGGCCGCATGGTCAGCGACGTCTCCGTCACCTTCCCCGACGTCGACGAACTCGCGGACCGGGTCCGCGCGGGCGCCCGGACGACGCACCTGCTCGACGCGCGCGAGCTGACCACCGCGCTGTTCGGCGACGACCAGTACGCCAACCTGTTCCTCGTCGGCGCCGGGTTCCAGGCCGGCGGGCTGCCGCTGCCCGCCGCGGCGGTCGAGGAGGCGATCAGGCGGGGCGGCGTCGCCGTCGAGGCCAACCTGCAGGCGTTCCGCCGGGGCCGGCAGTACGTGGTCGAGCCGGAGGTCGTGACCGCCCTCGCGGCGACACGGCAGTCCCGCCGGCCCGCCGCCACCGGCACGCTCGCCGATGTCGTCGCGCTGCGGGTCGCCGAGCTGACGGACTACCAGAACACCGCTTACGCGGCGCGGTACGCGGCCCGGGTCGAGCAGGTGCGCCGGGCGGAGGCCGCCGTCGATCCGTCCTCGACCGTCCTGACCGAGACGGTGGCGCGGAACCTGCACAAGCTGATGGCCTACAAGGACGAGTACGAGGTCGCCCGGCTGGCGCTGCTGCCGCAGACCCGGGCCGAGATCGAGGAGCGGTTCGGCCCCGGCGCGCGGGCGTCGTGGAACCTGCACCCGCCGGTGCTGCGCGCCCTGGGCATGAAGCGCAAGCTGCGCCTCGGCCCTTGGTTCCGCGTGGTCTTCCGGGTGCTGCGGGCGCTGCGCGGCCTGCGTGGCACCGCCTTCGATCCGTTCGGCCGGGCCCATGTGCGCAGGGCCGAGCGCGACCTCGTCCGCGAGTACGGCGCCGTCGTCGACGAGCTGGCCGCCCGGCTCGACGCCGCGACCCTCCAGCAGGCGGTGCGCGTGGCCGGACTGCCCGACGTCGTGCGCGGCTACGAGGACCTCAAGCTCGCCACCATCGAGCGCTACCGCACCGAGCTCGACGCGGCGATGACGGCGTTCAGACGGCCTTGATCAGGTTGTCGCCCATGCCGAACGCGATCTGCCCGATGCGGCCGTGGTCGTGGAGGCGCCGGGTCACGTAGGCGACGCCGTGGCCGTTGGTGAACGACCAGTACCCCGCGGAGCCGCCGAGGCCGCCCATGCCGATGAAGTTGTCGGTGCGGAACATGCCGAGCGTCCAGTTCACCCGCTCCTGGACGGTCTGGTCGACGGCGGTGACCTGTGTGGTGACGAACTCGGTGTGCAGCTTCTCGCCGAGCAGGTCGCGCAACGGACCGTCCGGGTCGGTCACCGTCGAGTAGAAGCGGGCCAGCGCGCGGGCTGACGTGTGCAGGTTGATGGCGGCGAATGTCGACTGCCGGAACGCCGTCGAGTTGATCCGGTCCATGTCCATGGCGCCGTGCGGCCGCGAGAGGGCACGGTCGTAGGTGGGGCAGACCTCGGCCAGCATCTGCGCCGCTCCGCCGGGGAGGCCGTGCTCGAGCTCGGCCACCCGCGGCAGCTCGCTGGTCGGCACGCCGAACCAGGCGTCCATGCCCAGCGCCGGCCGGGCCACGTCGTTGAACCAGTGCCCGAGGGGCTGCCCGGTGGCGGCGCGCAGCACGCCGTCGAGCAGGTGGCCGTAGGTGAGGGCGTGCTCGGCCAGCACGGTGCCCGGCCGCGTCTCGGGCGGTGCGGCCGCGAGGATCTCGCGCAGCGCGTCCTCGTCGACCAGGTCCACCGTCGCGGCGGCGGGCGGGAAGACCGGCTGCCCGGCCCGGTGGGTCAGCACGTCGCGCAGCGTGGTCTCGTCCTTGCCGGCCTGCCCGTACTCGGGCCAGTACGCCGCCACCGCCCGGTCCAGCTCCAGCGCGCCCGAGGCGACGGCGGTCAGCGTGGCCAGCGCGGCGAACGGCTTGGAGGTCGAGTACGTGTGCACCAGGGTGTCCGGGCGCCACGGCTCGGTCCGCGCGGCGTCGCTCCAGCCGGCGGTGAGGTCGACCACCTCGGCGCCCGCGGACCAGATCGAGAGGCCGGCACCGGTCTCCTGGCCGTCGGCGACGAATCGGGTCAGCAGCTCGGTGACGCCCTCGTAGCCGTCGCCGGCGAATCCCTGGACCGACATGTGAGCCTCCTCCTGTAATCAGATTACAGTCTGGCACCTCTGGTGCCGTCGCACCAGCCTATGTAATCTGATTACATCGGGAGTCGGCGGACCGGAAGGGGAGGCACGTGCAGAACCAGGCGAACGAGCAGTCCGAGGACGTGGCGCAACTGCTGAAGCTGCACCGCGACTGGTACTTCTCGAACTACAACATCAACATCCCGCTGATGCGGACGGTCTTCCCGCCGAAGCAGGACCAGTTCCTGATGTTCAACCTCAACGACCACCCCTACTTCGGGGTCGACGACCTCGACGCGCTGTGGTCCTTCTACGCCCGCACCGACCGGTGGGGGCTGTGCGAGGACCACGTCATGCGGGTCGACGTGGCGGGCGACATGGGCTACATCGTCTCCGAGGGCATCTATCCGTCCTGGGTCATCAAGGACGACGAGGGCAACCTGCTGCCCGAAGAGATCGACGCCACCTTCCGGTACCGCTCCACGGAGATCTACAAGCGCGACGACGGCGAGGGCGGCCGGGAGTGGAAGATGTGGCACTTCCACTGCTCGACGCGGCCCGATGACGACGCCGTCCCCGACGCCAAGACCGCCGAGGACAGCTCGCGCAGGCGGGGCCTCGGCAACACGCCCTACAGCCAGGGAACCCTGGTCGAGTACTGAGCCGTGTCCGACGCGACGGGGCCGGCGCCCTGCGACCTGCTGCTGACCGGCGGCACCGTCGTCACCATGGACCCGTCGGCCGGCGTCATCGAGGACGGTGCCGTCGCCGTCGGCGGCGGACGGGTGACGGCGGTGGGCACTGCCATCGACCTGGCCGGCCTGACGCCGTCGCGCACCGTGGACTGCCGCGGCGCCGTCGTCCTGCCGGGCCTGGTCGACACCCACACGCACCTGTACCAGGGCCTGGCCCGCAGCCTCGGCGAGGGCCGGCCGCTCTGGTCCTGGCTGACGGACTTCATGTGGCCCTACGCCGCCGCGCTGACCAGGGAGGATGCGCGGCTGGCGGCGCTGCTCGGCGCTGTCGAGGCGGCCCGGGCGGGGACCACCTCGCTGCTGGACCACCACTACGCCCCGGCGGATCCCGAGACGGTGCTCGCGGTCGCCGAGGCGGTCGAGGACGTCGGGCTGCGCGGCGTCGTCGCCCGCGGCATGGCGGGCACGCCGAGCGCGGTGGCGCGCGAGAACGGCCTCGCCGGCGGCCTGTTCGCCCACCCCACCAGCGCGGAGATCGAGCTGACCCGCGACTGCATGACCGCGAGGCCGCCGGACAGCCGGGTCGCCGTCTGGCCCGGCCCGCACAACGTCACGTACGCCGACCAGGCCCTGCTGCGGGCCTCGGCGGAGCTGGCCCGCGACGCCGGGACCGGCTGGCACACGCACTGCTCCTCCACTCCGCGCGACCCCGAGACGTACCGGCGCGCCTACGGCACCACCCCCGTCGCCTGGCTGCACGAGCAGGGGCTGCTGGGGCCGGGCGCCACGCTCGCCCACGGCATCCACCTGACCGACGCCGAGGTGCGCATGGTGGGCGAGACCGGCTCCGCAGTCGCACACTGCCCGGTGTCGAACCAGTACGGCGCCGACGGCGTGCTGCGGCTGCGTGAGCTGCGCGCGGCGGGCGCGGTCGTCGGGCTGGGGACGGACGGCGCCGCGTACAACCACCGCCAGGACCTGTTCGAGTGCATGAAGCAGGCCGTCCTGGTCCAGCGGCTGCACCGGCTGGATCCCGAGGCGGCGCACAGCCACGAGGCGCTGGCCCTCGCGACCCGCGAGGGGGCGCGGCTGCTCGGCATCGACGCGGGAGTGCTGGCGCCCGGGCGGCTGGCCGACCTCACGGTGGTCGGGCTCGACGCGCCGCACCTGACCCCGCACCACGACGTGCGGGCGACGCTCGTCTACGCGGCCCGCGGCTCCGACGTGCGCATGACGATCGTGGGCGGCGAGGTCGTGGTCGAGGACGGCCGCTGCACCCGGGTCGACGAGGACGCGATCTGCGCCGAGGCGCTCGACCGGGCCCGTGCCGTGGTGCGCCGCGCCGGGATCGTGTGAGGAAGGACAGCCATGAGCCGATCCGACGCCGTCCGCGCCATGATCGCGGACCGGCGCGACCTGCACGCCCACGCCGAGGCCGGGTGGTGCGAGGTGCGCACCGCCTCGCTGGTGGCCCGCCGGCTGGCCGGCCTCGGGTTCGCCGTCCGGGTGGGGCGCGAGGTGCTGGCCGCGGACCGCCCGGGCCTGCCGTCGCACGAGGAGCTGAAGGCGGCCTACCGCCGGGCGCTCGCCCACGGCGCCGACCCCGGGTTCGCCGAGCTCGTGCGCGACGGGTTCACCGGGGTGGTCGCGACGCTGGCGACCGGGCGGCCCGGCCCGACGGTGGCCCTGCGGTTCGACATCGACGCGAACTACGGGCACGAGTCGGCCGATCCCGGGCACACCGCGCAGCGGGGCGGCTACCGCTCGCGCACCGACGGCGTGCACCACAGCTGCGGTCACGACGCGCACACCGCCATCGGTCTCGGGGTGGCCCGGGAGATCGCCGCCGCCTCCGCCGCAGGCGAACCGGCCGGCGAGGTCCGGCTGGTCTTCCAGCCCGCCGAGGAGGGGCTGCGCGGCGGGCCGGCCATGGTGGCCGCCGGTGTGGTCGACGGCGTCGACGTGCTGCTCGGCTGTCACATCGGCGTCCAGGCGCGCGCGACCGGCGAGGTGATCGCCGGCTACCGGAGGATCCTGGCCAGCCACAAGTTCGACGCGCACTTCACCGGCCGCAACGCGCACGCCGGCATCTCGCCGCATGAGGGCCGCAACGCCGTCCAGGCCGCCGCGATCGCCGTCCAGAACCTGCTCGCGATCAGCCGGCACGGCGACGGCGAGACCCGGGTCAACGTCGGGACCGTCGAGGGCGGCGAGACGCGCAACTCGGTGCCGGCGCGCGCCGTCCTGCGGGGCGAGGTCCGCGCCGACGACGACGTCATCCTCGGCTACCTGCGCGACCGGGTCGGCGACGTCGTGCGCGGCGCCGCCGCCGTCGCCGGTGTCGCGGCCCGCATCGAGACGGCCGGGGGAGCGGCGGGCGCGGACAGCACCCCGGAGCTCGCGGCGGTGGTCGCGCGGGTGGCCGCCCGGGTCGACGGCGTCACCGTCGTGCGCGATGCCGCCGACTTCAAGGGGAGCGACGACATGAGCAGCTTCATGAACGCCGTCCAGGCCGCCGGCGGGCAGGCCGTCTACTTCGGTCTCGGGTCGCGCCTCGGCGACGTGCACCACGCGCCGTTCTTCGACGTCGACGACGACGCGCTGGTCATCGGCCGCGACGTGTTCCTCGGCTGCCTGCGCGAGCTGGGCGTGCTCGGGTGAGCGGCGACACCGTTTTCCGCGGCGCGACGGCGGTACTGCCCGGCGGGCCGGTCCTCGCGGACGTCGTCGTCGGCGGCGGCGTCGTCACGGCCGTGGCGGCGCCTGGCACGCTGAGCGCCGACGAGGTCGTCGACGTCCGCGACAGGATCCTTCTGCCCGGCGCCGTCGATGTGCACGTGCACTTCCGCCAGCCCGGGTTCGAGCACAAGGAGGACTTCCGGACCGGCAGCGCCGCCGCCGCCTGCGGCGGGGTGACGACGGTCTGCGACATGCCGAACACGCACCCGCCGGTGTCCAGCGCCGAGCGGTTCCGGGCCAAGCGCGACCTGGTCGAGGGCACGTCGCACGTCGACCATGGGCTCTGGGCCGGCGGCACCGACCTGCCCGAGCTGGCCGCGATGGCCGGGCTCGGCGCCGTCGGGGTCAAGGTCTACCTGAATCGGTCGCACCGGGCCGACGACCCGTACGCCGACGAGCTGTCGATGCCCGACGCCGGCACCCTGAGCACGCTGTTCCGGGCCTGCGCGAGCTGGGCGCTGCCGGTCGCGGTCCACGTCGCCGACCACGACCAGGAGGTCCGGCTGCGGGCGCGGCTGCGGGCGGCGAGCACGACGGACGCGCGGCTGGTGAGCCGGTCCTACCGCGGCGACGGCGTCCTCGACGCGCTCGCACGGGTGCTGGCCGCCGCGGCCGGCACCGGCTGCCGGGTGCACATCGCGCACGCCTCGCTCGCGCCGGTCGCCGCGCTCGACCGGATCGACGCCGCGCGCCGGGCCGGCGTGCGCGTCACAGCCGAGTGCGGCCCGCCCGCGCTGCTCGAGGACGACCTCGACCGCCTCGGCGTCCTCGGGGTGCCGTTCGCCTTCCCGGCCGGCGACGCCGAGGCCTACTGGTCCGCGCTCGCCGACGGGCGAGTCGACCTGGTGGCCACCGACCACGCGCCGCACACGCGCCAGGACAAGGCGGCCGGGCTCGACGACGTCTGGGCCGCGCCGCCGGGCTACCCGGGCGTCGAGACCGTCCTGCCGCTGATGGTCGACGCCGTGCTGGCCGGGCGGCTGAGCTGGTCGCGCCTGGCCGAGCTGACCAGCGCCGCCCCGGCCCGGCTCTGCGGGCTCGGCGGCAAGGGCGCGATCACCCCCGGAGCCGACGCCGACCTCGTCGTCGTCGACCCCGCCGCCACCACGACCGTCGACGCCGCCCGCCTGCACAGCCGGGCCGGCTGGTCGCCGTTCGACGGCCGCCGCCTGGCCGGCGCCGTCACCGCCACCTACCTGCGCGGACGCGCGATCGCCCGCGACGGCGAACTGCTGCCCGGCCCGCCGGCCGGGCGGTTCCTGACCCCGGAAGGACGCGCGAGGCCGTGAGGATCGGACTGCACTACAGCTTCCAGGTGGGACCGGACGAGTCCGGCCGGCTGGTCGTCGAGCGCGGGCTGCGCGACATCGCCGCCGCCGACGCCCGCGGATTCTCCTCGGTCGTCTTCGCCGAGCACCACTTCCTCGACGACGGCTGGCTGCCGCGGCCGATGCTGCTGGCCAGCGCCGCGGCTGCGGTGACGTCGCGGATGCGGATCGGCACCGACGTCGTCATCCTGGCGCTGCACCACCCGGTCGCCGTCGCCGAGGAGGCCGCCGTCCTCGACCTGATGTCGGGCGGCCGCGCGATCCTCGGGGTCGGGCTCGGCTGGGTCGAGGCCGAGTTCGACGGCTTCGGCGTGCCGTTCCGCCGCCGGGCCAGGATCTACCAGGAGTCCCTCGGGCTGGTCCGCCGGCTGCTGGCGGGCGAGGTGGTCGACGGCGACGGCCACTACACGTTCCGCGGCGCGCGGGTGCGTCCGCTGCCCGTCAACCCAGAGGGCGTTCCGCTGTGGATGGGTGCCCTCGAGGACCCCGGCGTCCGGCGCGCGGCGGCCGGTGGCGACGCCTGGGTGATGCCGCCCGGCCACCCGATCGACCGGCTACGGCGGCAGCTCGCGCTGTTCCGCGAGACCCGCGAGGAGGCCGGGCTCGCGCCGGCGACCGAGCAGCCGCTGCGCCGCGAGGCCTTCGTCGCTCAGACCGACGAGCGGGCCTGGGAGCAGTTCGCACCGGGGATCCGGCACGAGTACGGCACCGTGTACCGGCCCCTGCACCCGACCTATCCCGACGACGACTCCCTCGACAACCTGAGGCGCTGGGCCGACGGGCGCTTCCTCATCGGCTCGCCGGAGACGGTGGCCGCCGACCTGCGCCGCTACGAGGACGAGCTCGGGGCCACCGAGTGCCTGGTCCGCTTCCAGCTCCCCGGCGTCGGCGAGGAAGCGGTCGCCGACGCGCTGGACGGTTTCGCCGACACCATCTCACTGCTGGACGACGCCTGACGCCGGCTCGTACATCGAGCGGACCAGGGCCCTCCCATGGGCGACCAGCTGCTGGCCGCGGGCGAACACGTCGGCGATCCGCAGGTCATCGTCGATGATGAGCAGGTCGGCGTCGCCACCCACCCGGACCCGGCCCTTGCGCTCCAGCCCGAGCGCCCTGGCCGGGTTGCTGGTGACGAACGAGAGCGCCCGCTCCAGCGGCTGGTCATGGTCGCGCACCAGCTCGGCCACCGTGTCCCAGAGCCAGCCAAGGCTCTTCTCGTAGACGTCGCGGCTGCCGTCGGCCAGCAGGATCGGCACGCTGGCGTTGCCGTCGGTCGTCATCGTCACCAGGCTCGGGTCGACCCCGGCCGCCAGCGTGCGCGCGATCGCCTCGGCAGCCGGCACCGCACGCGGGTGCCCGAACGTAGGCGTCAGGATCGGGTTGAAGTCGACGAAGCCACCCGCGGCCGCGACGTCGAGCACCGCCTGCATCGTGTGCTCGGTGTAGTTGCCGTGCGTCGCCTGGAACCGGTGCGCCGGCACGCCGGACGTGCGCATGGCGTGCAGGAACTGCCCGGCCGGGTCGGCGGACTGGCCGAGGTGGGCGTGCAGCAGGCAGGCCTTGCCCGTCGCGCCGGCCAGGTAGTGCAGCTGCGCCGCCAGCTCGACCAGCTCCTCGTCGCGGAACGGCGTCGCCTTGACCTCGCCCAGCGCCACCTTCACCCCGATGAACTTCTCGATCGTGAACAGGTCGCCGAGCAGCGAGCCGGTGACGGTGCGGAACGGGCGCTGGAACCCGCCGGCCATGGCGTAGGCCGAGATGCCCTCGCTCTCCAGCGCGTACGTCTTCGCCAGCAGCCCCTCGAGGTTCTTGGCCACCATGTCCAGCCCCGGCGGCGCGACCACGGTGGTGATGCCCGCGAGCGCCAGCTCACCCACCCACAGCTCGGGGATCCGCGAGGCGTAGCCCTCGTTGCCGCCGCCGCCGATGACGTGCAGATGGCCGTCGACGAGACCGGGCACGACTCGTCGTCCCGCCGCGTCCACCTCGACGACGTCCAGGCCGCCGAGGTCCAGGCGCTCCTCGATCGCGACGATGCGCCCGCCCGCCAGCAGGAGGTCGCGGACGCCGACGTCCTCGGGCGCGTGGACGTGGCCGTTGCGGATGGCGCTGAGCTCGGTCACGGTGACCTCCCGGGGTTGACGCGGCGCTCACTGAGCTGGGAATGTAATCAAATTACATACCAGCGCGCAAGGGAGTCCGAGATGCCGGACCAGCTCACCGCGATCGCCGCGCGCTGGACCGTGCTGCCGCGGCCGGCGGGCGGCGTCGAGGCCGTCGAGAACGTGACGGTGCTGGTCAGGGGGCGGCGCATCGAGGGCGTCGTGCGCGGCCCGGTGGCCGTCGACGCCGACCGGCGCATCGTGTTGCCGCGCGGGATCGTGCTGCCGGGCTTCGTCAATCTGCACAACCATGCGCTCAACGGCCCGGTCTTCCGCGGCATCGTCGACGACGTCGGCGCCGGCACCCCGGGCGGGGTCGCGGCCGACGCCATCGTCTACGGCCTGCTGCTGCCGCTCGGCGACCTGGCGAGCGAGGTGCTGTCCGGCGACGAGCTGCGAGCGGTGTACCGGCTCGCGGTGCTCGAGCTGCTCCGGTCCGGCACCACCAGCGTCCTCGACATGCCGCGCGCCCAGCACCACGGGTTCCTGGACGCGGCCACCGAGCTGGGGCTGCGCGCCTTCGCCGCTCCGTACGTCTTCTCCGCCCCCAGTCGCGGCCTCGACGACGGCGGCCGGCCCCGCTACGTGGGCATCGACGAGGACGCCTCGCTGGCCGCGGCCATCGCCGTCGCCGACCGCTACGACGAGGGCCGCGACGGGCGGATCCGGGTCGGGTTCGGCCCGCATGCCACCGACACCTGCTCGCCGCGGCTGCTGCGCCGGATCGCGGACCTGGCCTCCGAACGGGACACCTTCGTCACCATCCACGTCGCGCAGAGCCGGCACGAGGTCGAGACGGTGCGCGCCCGGCACGGGCGCACCCCCGTCGAGTACCTCCGCGACACCGGCCTGCTCGGCCCGCGCACGGTCGTCGCCCACGGCGTCCACACCGAGGACGGCGACCTCGGCCTGCTCCGCGAGTCCGGCACCACCCTGGCGCACTGCCCGCTGACGTTCGCGCGCAGCGGGGTGACGGTGGCCTTCGAGCGCTTCCACGGTGCCGGCGTGCGGACCGGCATCGGGACCGACGCCTACAGCTTCGACCACTTCGGCGAGCTGCGCGCGGCCGGCCTCATCGCGAAGCTCACCAGCGGCGACGGCGGCACGGCCGACGCGGCGACGCTGCTGGCGGCGGCCACGAGCACCGGAGGCGAGGCGCTGGGCGGCCGGTTCGGCCGGATCGAGCCGGGACTCCTGGCCGACCTGATCGCCGTCGACCTGTCGGCGCCGCACCTGCAGCCGGTGCGCGATCCGCTGCGGAACCTGGTCTGGAACGCCACGCCCGCGGACGTCGCCGTCGTCATGGTCGACGGCCGGGTGGTCGTCGACGGCGGCGGTGTGGCCGGCTGCGACGAGCGCCGCGTCGTCGACGAGGCCGCGGCCGCCGTGGAACGGCTCTGGCACGCGGCCGAGGCTGCCGGTGTCCTGCCGCCGATCGAGAGGACCCCCGCATGACCGTCGCCCCACCACCGGACTTCCTGACGGCCCTCGCGGTCGGCGACCTCAGCGTGTTCCAGGCCGACGACGTGCGCCGCGACGAGCTGCTGGCCGACCTGGTCGCCGCCGCGTGGGGCACCCACGGCGAGTTCATCGACGCCGACCAGTTCCTCACCAAGCCGACGGTGCTGCGCCGGCTGGCGTCGATCCTGGCCGGCCGGGTCCCCGCCGACGTCGACCGGCTCGTGGGCCGCGACCCGCACTCGCTGGTGCTCGGCGCGGCCATGGCGCTCGAGACCGGGCTGCCGCTGGTGGTCGCCCGCGTGGTCGAGACCGGCGGCGGACCCCGGCTGGCCTGCCACGGCGAACTGCACGCGGGCGAGCGGGTGCTCGTGGTCGAGGGGGTCACCGGAACCGGCGCCTCGGCCGCCGAGGCCGTGCGCGCGGTGCGCGACCGGGGCGCCGTCGTCGTCGGCGTGCTCGCAGCCGTCGACAGGGGCAACGGCGCCGCCGAGCTGCTGGAGGGCGTCGCCGTGGCGCTGGATCACCTGTTCTCCGACGACGAGCTGCGGCGTACGGCGACCCGGGGCAGGGGAGCGCCATGACGGCGGTGCGCCCGGCCGACCCCGAGCGCCTCTGGTCGACCCTGCAGGCCATGGCCGCGCTGAGCGAGCCAGGCCCTGGCGTCACCCGGCTGGCCTACACGCCGCTCGAGCGCGCCGCCCACGCCCGCTTCGCCGAGTGGATGGCCGAGGCCGGCTGCGAGATCGCCGTCGACCCCGCCGGCAACACCGTCGCCACCCGTCCGGGCCGGTCCGCCGGACCCGCCGCCGGCACCGGCAGCCACCTCGACTCCGTCTACAACGGCGGCCGCTTCGACGGCATCGCGGGCACCATGGCCGCGGTCGAGGCGGCGCGGCTGCTGCACGAGGCGGGTGTCGAGACCGAGCTGCCGTTGCGCTTCGTCGCCTTCGCAGGCGAGGAGGGCGCCCGGTTCGGCCAGGCCTGCTGCGGCTCGAAGCTGGCGGCCGGGCTGTCGTCGCGCGACGAGCTGGACGTCCGCCGCGACCGCGACGGCGTCTCGCTGGCCGAGGCGATGGCCGCCGTCGGGCTGGATCCCGACCTCGCGGCCCGCACGGCGTGGGCCGCCGAGGACTGGTCCGCCTTCGTCGAGCTGCATGTCGAGCAGGGCTCGGTCCTCGAGCGGGCGAAGCTCGACATCGGCGTCGTCGACCTCATCTCCGGCTCCACCCGCATCGAGCTGACCGTCACCGGCCAGGCGTCGCACACCGGCGGCACGCCGATGCGCGGCCGCGCCGACGCCCTGGCCGCCGCGGCCGAGGCCGTGCTGCTCGCCGAGCAGGTGGCGCTGGACCCCCGGCACCGCGGCACCCGGGCGACCGTCGGGCGGCTGAGCGTGCAGCCCGGCTCGATCACGACCATCCCCGGCCGCGTGACCTTCTCGCTCGACGTCCGCGACGTCGACGCGGACCGGCAGCGGCACTCCGCGGCCGAGATCGTCACCCGGATGCGGGCGGCGTGCCTGCGCCGCGGCACGCGGCTGGAGGCGCGGCTGCTCGCCGACACGTCCGCCGTCGTGCTCCCCGACTGGGTCCGCAACGAGGTGACGGCGGCAGCCGCGGACCGCGGGCTGCCATACCGGGTGCTGACGTCGGGGGCGAGCCACGACGCGCAGATGGTGAACCGGTTGGTGCCGACGGCGATGATCTTCGTCCCGAGCCGGCACGGACTGTCCCACGTGCCGGAGGAGTGGACCGAGCCGGCCCAGCTGGCCGTCGGCACCGACCTGTTGCTCGCCGCGCTGCTGCGGCTGGACGCGCGAGCCGCCGCCGTCGCCGGCATCCTCGAGAACGCCGGAGGTGCGCCGTGAGAGTGGTCGTCACCGGGGGAGAGCTGGTCACCGAGCAGGGGCTGGTCCCCGCCGACCTGCTCCTCGCCGATGGACGCATCGAGGCCTGGCTCGACCGCGGCGCCGCCGGTGCCGCCGTCGCCGACGAACGGGTCGACGCCGCGGGGCTGCTGGTGTTCCCGGGCTTCATCGACCCGCACGTGCACTCGCGCGACCCCGGCCACACGCACAAGGAGACGTTCCACCACTCGACGCTCGGCGCCCTGTGCGGCGGCACGACGACGGTGCTGGAGATGCCGAACGCCGTCCCCGCCGTCACCGACGTCGCGACCTTCGAGGACCGCCGGGCCGCCCATGCCGCCCGCGCCTGGACCGACTTCGGCCTGTGGGGCATGGCGCTGGGCCCGGCCAACCTCGACCAGGTGGCGCTCCTGCACGCCTCCGGCGCCGTCGCGGTGAAGTTCTTCTGGGGTTACGCGCTGGACAAACAGACCAAGGGCCTGGTCTACAATTTCGCGGCGGCGCCGCCGGACTCGCTGCTGCTGCCGCCCGAGAACGGCGCGGTGCTGGAGCTGTTCGGCGAGGTGGCCCGCTACGGCGGGCTGCTGGCCGCGCACTGCGAGGACCGGCACGTCCTCGCCCGCTCGGCCGAGCTGCTGGGTCACCCGATCACCACCTACGACGACCTGCTGCGGGCCAGGCCGGCCGTCGCCGAGGCGACCTCGATCGCCGTCGGCGCCCAGTTCTCCCTCGCCACGGGTTGCCGGTTCCACGTCGTGCACATGGCGTCGGCCGCGGGGGCGGCGGTCGTGCGTGCGGCCCGGGCCGCCGGTGCCGCCGTCACGGCCGAGACCTGCCCGCAGTACCTCACCCTCACCGACGCCGACGCCGCCCGGCTCGGCCCGGCCATCAAGGTCTACCCGCCGGTGCGTTCGCAGGCCGACCAGGACGCGCTGTGGGCCGGGATCGCCGACGGCACCATCGGCTCCGTCGGCTCCGACCACGCGCCGCACCTGCTCGAGGAGAAGCTGCGCGGGTTCGAGGACGCCCCCGCCGGCGGGCTGGGGGTCGAGACGCTGGCGCCGCTCATGGTCGACGCGATGGTGCGCGGCCGGATCTCGCCGGCGCGCCTGGCCGAGGTGCTGTCGACGGGGACCGCGCGGCTCTACGGCCTGTGGCCGCGCAAGGGCAGCCTGCGGCCGGGCTCGGACGCCGACCTCACGCTCGTGGACCCGCGGGGCTCGGCCCGCATCTCCAACGAGCGGATGCACGCGCTGAACCCCGTCACCACCTGGGACGGCTGGGAGCTGCGCGGGCGGGTGGTGGCCAGCCTGCTCGGCGGGGAGCCGGCGATGCGCGACGGCGAGCCGGTCGGCGAGCGCCGCGGCCGCTTCGTCGCCGCCCGGCACGGGGCGCCGGTCGGATGACGGCTGGGACGACTGCTCGGACGACGGCCGGCCTCGTCGACCTGGTGGAGCGCCGCGTCGCGGAGGCCGCCGCACTGCGGTGGGACGACCTGCCCGACGACGTGCGCGAGCACACCGGCCTGGTGCTCGCCGACACGATCGGCGTCATCGCGGCGGGCGCTCGCTCCGCCGAGGTCGGGGCGCTCGCGAGCGAACCGATGCTGGGTCTCGGGCCGGCCGGGCCGGCGCGCACCCTCGCACCGGGCCGCCCGCGCGGGGACCCGGCGACCGTCGCCTGGCTGAACGGCACGGCCGGCACCGTCCTCGAGCTCGACGAGGGCTTCCGGCCGACGGGCCACCCGGCGATCCACCTGCTGCCGGCGGCGCTGGCCACGGCCGAGGCGGTGCACGCCGACGGCGCCCTGCTCGGCGCCGCCCTCGTCGCGGGCTACGAGGTGGCCGCGCGGCTGTTCGAGTCGTTCCGGCTCCCCGAGCCGATGCACCCGCACGGGCACGTCGGCGCGCTCGGCGCCGCCACCGCCGTGGCGATGCTGCGCGGCGACGACCCGGTCGCCCTGGTCCGGATCGCGGCGACGCAGCCGCTGCTCACCGGCTGGACCGCCTGCTACGAGGGCGCCACCGCGCGCCACACCTGGACCGGGCACGCGAACCGGGCGGGCGTCCAGGCGTCGGTCCTGCACCGGGCCGGCTTCACCGGCGCGCTGAGCTCGCACGTCTCCGTCGTCGCGCCCTACGCCGCCGACCCCGGCGGCCTGCGCGATCCCGTCGACCCCTCGACGCTGCGGATCCGGCACAACTACCTCAAGCTGCACTCCGCCTGCGCGCTGACCCACAGCGCGCTCGACGCCACCGTCCAGGCCTGGTCGCGGCTGGCCGGCGACCCGGACGAGGTGGCCGAGGTCGTCGTCGACACCGTACGCGCCAACCTGCGCGTCGACCGGCAGGCCGCACCCAACGCGCTGTCCACCCGCTTCTCGCTGCCCTACGCCGTCGCCGCCGCCATCCGAACCGGCGGGACGGGGCCCGACGCGCTGGAGTGGCGGCCCGACGTGGCCGCCCTGGCCGTGCGGGTGCGCACGCGGGCCGACCCGGAGCTGGACGCACTGTGGCCGGGCGCCGCGCCGGCCCGGGTCCTGATCCGGCTCGCCTCGGGGGCCACGGCGAAGGCCCGGGTCGACAACCCGCACGGCCACCACCGCGACCCCGCGACCCGCGACGAGCTGCGGGCCAAGTTCGTCCGGCTCGGCGGCTCGGCGGCGATCTTCGACACGCTGACAGGGTTCGCCGCCGTCGGCGACTGTGCCGCGCTGCCCCTCTAGTCAGGACCCGCCCTCGTATGTAATCTGATTACACATCTCCACGGAAGGAGGCGCCGCATGGCCGCACAGGCATCGGACGAGGAGCAGATCCTCCGCCTGCACCGCGACTGGTACTTCTCGAACTTCCGCATCAACATCCCGCTCATGCGCACGGTCTTCGCGACCGGCGACGAGAGCTTCCTCATGTTCAACCTGAACGACCACCCGTACTTCGGCGTCGACGACCTGGCGAACCTGTGGTCGTTCTACGCGCGGACCGACGAGTGGGGCCTGTGCGAGGACTACGTGATGCGCGTCGACGTGTGCGGCGACATGGCGTACGTCGTCTCCGAGGGCAGCTTCCCGGCCTGGCGGGTCCGCGACGACGAGGGCAACGACCTGCCCGAGCGGATCGACCGGCCGGCGTACTACCGCTCGACCGAGGTCTACAAGCGCGACGACGGCGCCGGCACCCCGGAGTGGAGGATGTGGCATTTCCACTGCTCCACCCGGCCGCCGGACGACGAGGCACCCCCCGCGAAGACGCGCGACGACGCCGCCGACCGGCGGGGGCTGGGCAACACGCCGTACTCCCGCGGCACCCGCACCGACTACTCCGAGTACTCCGAGCTCGCCGACGCGGCCGGGAGCTGAGCCGACGATGACCTTCTCGCTTCTGGCCAGGGACGAGGCGACCGGCCGACTCGGCCTCGCGACCGCCACCCACGCCTACGGCGTCGGCCCCGTCGCCGACCACACGCGGGCCGGGGTGGGGGTCGTCGCCACGCAGTCGTTCGTCGAGGTGTCCTACGGGCCGCGCGGCCTCGACCTCATCGAGCGGGGCATTCCTGCGCACGAGGCCCTGGACAAGCTGGTCGCCGACGACCCCGACGCCGACATCCGGCAGGTCGCCTACCTCGACACCGCGGGCGGAACCGCCCATCACACCGGCGCCCGCTGCGTCCCGTCGTGCGGCGGCCTGGCCGACGGGCCGGTCGTCGCGATCGGCAACATGCTCGACAACGAGGGCGTGCTGGCCGCGGTCGTCGGGGCGTACCGGAGCGCGCCCGGCGACCTGGCCGACCGGCTGCTCGCCGGTCTCGCCGCCGGCGACGAGGCCGGTGGCGACGTGCGCGGCCGGATGTCCGCGGCGCTGCGGGTGGTCGCGGGCGAGAGGCCGGGGGAGTCCTGGCAGGGCACGCTCGTGGACCTGCGGGTCGACGTCGACCCCGACCCGGTGGGGCGGCTGCGCGAGAGCCTGCGCTTCCACCGCGCCTACGGCGTCTTCTTCGAGTCGGTCTTCAAGCCGGGGCTCGTCACCGGCGCCGAGCCGGTGCTGGGCGACGAGCTCGAGAAGGCGCTGGCCGGTCTCGCCGACACCCAGCAGGACCTCGGCGACGACCTGGAGCCCACCGTCTGGCGGGGCGTGCTGCTGCTCCGGGCCGGCCGGGTCGACGAGGGCGCGGCGTTGATCGCCCGCGGCATCGACGCCCGGCCGCAGTTCGCCCGCTTCGTCGACGGGCTGGCCCGGGTCGGCATCCTGCCGGCCGGCTCCGCGGAGATCCTGCGGAAGGCCGGCCGGTGAGCAACCGCGTCGGATTCGTCCTGGGTAGCACGTTCCACCCCAGCATGCTGGTGCCCGTCGCCCGCGCGGTCGAGGAGCACGGGTTCGCGAGCATCTGGTCCACCGAGGACTACTTCGCCACCGCCGGCGTCGCCGGCGCGGCGACCGTCCTCGCGGCGACCGAGGAGATCCGGGTCGGCACCGGCGTGGTCTCCGTCTACGCGCGTCACCCCGGGCTGCTGGCCATGGAGGCGGGCACCCTCGCCTCGGTGCACCCCGGCCGGTTCGTCCTGGGTATCGGCGTCGGCGGCAGCTGGTGGCTCGACCAGCAGGGCATCGAGCACCGTCGTCCCCTCGGAGCCGTGCGCGGCACCGTCGAGGCGCTCCGGGCGCTCTGGGCCGGCGAGACGCTCACCGGCGACCACGGCGGGTTCACCTTCGAGGGCATCCACCTCGAGTACCCGCCGCCGGAGCCGCCGCCGATCCACCTCGGGGCGACCGGTCCGAAGATGACCGCACTGGCCGGCGAGATCTGCGACGGCCTGGTCCTGTCGGTCTTCAGCAGCCCCGCCTTCGTCCGCGTCGAGCGCGACATCGTGGCCGCCAACGGCGGCGCGGACACCCCGATCACGACGTTCGCCTTCCTGTCCGTCGCCGAGACCACGGCCGAGGCGCGGGTCCGGATCCGGCCCCTGCTCGGCAGCTTCCTCGCCGACGGCGAGAGCACGGCGATGACCGACGCGATCGGGATCACCGAAGAGCTACGCGCGCTCGCGCGGACGGGCGGTCCCGAGGGACTGGCCGCCGACATGCCCGACGAGTGGATCGACCAGCTGAGCGTCTGCGGCGACGTGGACACCTGCGCCGGCCAGATCCAGGCCCTGCTCGCCGCCGGCTCGGACGAGGTCGCCCTCGCTCCCATTCACGTCGAGTCCCTTCTCGGGGACATCAAGGACCTCGGCACGGCCATCGCCGCCGGCTGACCTTCACCAGGAGACATCCCATGGCGCACAGAAGTCGATTGCTGGGAGCGTTCGTCGCCTCCGGCCTGTTCGTGGCCGCGGCCTGCGGCAGCGGCCCCGCTTCGGACGACGGTACCGGAGGCGGCGACGGCGGCAGCGCTGCCGTCGACGAGCTCGTCGTCGCCTACAGCCAGGACATCGACACCCTCGACCCGCACCAGTTCAAGACCGACGCCGGCTACGGCGTGGTGGGGAACATCTACGGCACCCTGCTGCAGGAGAGCTACACCGACGGCGGCGACGGCGTCCTGTCCTACGCCGGTGAGAGCGCGCCGTACCTCGCCGAGTCGGCGACCTGGGACGAGACACAGACCACGCTGACCTTCGAGCTGAAGGAGGGCCAGCAGTTCGCCGGCGGCGAGCCGGTGACGGCCGAGGACGTGGTCTGGTCGCTGCAGCGGGCGCTGTCCGACGTCGGGTACGTGCAGGCCATCGGCCAGTGGCTCAACATCACCGACGCCGCCACCGACATCGTCGCCACCAGCGACACGACGGTCGAGCTGCACGTCACGCACTACTCGCCGCTGATCGAGCAGTTCCTCGCGTTCCAGATCTTCGCCATCATCGACAAGTCGGCCGTCGAGGCGCAGGCCGCCGCCGACGACCCGTGGGGTGCGGGCTGGCTCGCCGCCGAGGCGACCGCGTCGGGCCCCTACGTCGTCGAGAGCCGGGTGCCGGGGCAGAGCATGACGCTGGCCAAGAACCCCGAGTTCACGGCCACCGACCTCGGCGACGCGCCGGAGCGCATCGTCGTCCAGAGCATGCCGGACCCGCAGCAGGCGTTCCTCGCGCTGCAGAACGGCGCCGTCGACGTCATCTTCGGGATGACCCCCGACACCGCCGAGGCGCTCGAGCAGAGCGACGGCCTGGAGCTCTACGACCTCGAGTACAGCCTGGTCGCCTACGTCGGCTTCAACTACCAGGACCCGGTGCTGCAGGACGTGCGCGTCCGGCAGGCGCTGTCGTACCTGATGCCCTACGACGCGCTGCGCGAGGACGTCATGAAGGGCTACGCCGGCGCGGCCTACGGCGCCGTGCCGTACCCGATGCGCGACTCGCTGGACGAGACCGGCGAGCAGGTGGCGTACCCCACCGATGTCGAGCGGGCGCAGGAGTTGCTGGCCGAGGCCGGCTACGAGCCGGGGGAGCTGTCGCTGACGCTGTCGGTGCCGGCGAGCGACGAGTCGCTGAGCCAGTCCGCCGTCTTCATCCAGAGCGCGCTCCGCGACGGTGGCGTCGAGGTCGAGGTCAACGAGATGAGCGACGCCGACTACAACGAGAACCTCGGGAGCATGCAGATGTTCCTCGACTCCTGGTACTCGTGGGGGCAGGACTCCGTCTACCAGATGTTCTTCCTGCTCACGACCGGGGTGTTCACCAACTACACCAACTTCAGCAACCCCGAGGTCGACGAGCTGGTCCGGCAGGCCATGGCGACCGCCGATCCGGACGAGCGGCGCGCGCTGTCGCAGCGGGCCCAGCAGGTGATCATCGACGAGGCTCCCTGGGCGTTCCTGTTCACCCGCGACTACCTGGTCGGGACGCGCGAGGGGGTGACGGGCGTGACCCACGCCAACGACGCCAACCTGCGCTTCGATCAGCTGCGGGTCACGAACTGATCCGCCGGTCCGGCCGAGAGCGAGGGAGGACGCCATGCTGAGGACGACCGGGAAGCGCGCCGGTGTCGCGCTCGTCAGCATCCTCGGCGTGGCCGTCCTGACCTTCTTCATCACCCAACTGCTGCCCGGCGACCCGGCCCGCATCGCCGCGGGACAGTACGCCTCCGAGGAGCAGGTCGCCGACGTGCGCGCGAAGTACGGCCTCGACCAGTCGGTGCCTGCACAGTTCGCGCAGTACATGGGCGACTTCTTCCGGATGGACCTCGGCACCTCGATCCGCACCGACCAGCCGGTGCGCGACGAGCTGACCAGCCGGCTGCCGGCGACGCTCGAGCTCGGCCTGACGGCGCTGCTGATCGCCGTGCTGCTGGGCGTCGGGCTGGGCGTGACCGCCGCGGTGCACCGGTACCGGATCGGCGACCGGCTGGTCCAGGTCTTCGTGGTGCTCGCGTCGGCGACGGCGGTGTTCTGGATCGCGCTGGTGGCGATCACGACCCTGGTCAACGGGTGGGGCATCTTCACCAGCCCGACGGGACGGCTGCCGCGCGGCTTCGCCCCGCCCGAGCACGTGACCGGTCTCTACGTGGTGGACGCGCTGCTCGCCGGCGACCCCGCGACGGCGGGGGCGGCGCTGCGCACGCTGCTGCTGCCGGCCCTCCTGCTGGGCGTCCTTGCGTCGCCGTCCATCGTGAAGATCGTCCGATCCGCGACCATCCGGGCGCTGGAGTCCGACTTCGCGCGGACCTCGCGCTCCTTCGGGTATCCGGCCCGCTCGATCCTGTTCCAGGACGGGCTGCGCAACTCGCTGCTGCCGGTGATCACCAACGTCGGCCTGGTGGCCGGCTTCGTGCTGGCCGGCGGCGACGTCATCATCGAGCAGCTCTTCGCCTGGCCCGGCATCGGCGGGTACGCCTACTCGTCGCTGCAGGAGAACGACCTCTTCGCCCTGCGCGGGTACGTCATCGCCATCGGGGTCGCCTACGTCCTCATCAACACCGTGCTCGAGTTCGTCTACGGCTGGGTCGATCCGCGCGTGAACCTGGCGGAGGGGAGCTGAGCATGGCCGTCGTCGACGCCGGCGCCGCCCTGCGCGGCAACCTCGTCTCCCGGCTCCGGGTGGGCAACCCCGCCGCGGTGGTCGCCTTCGCGGTGCTCGGGACGATCCTGACCCTCGGCATCGTCGTCCCGTTCGTCGCCGGCAGCGGCGACGTGGCCCAGGAGTACGACGGGCTGCTGCCGCCGTCGTTCGACCATCCCTTCGGCACCGACCGGTTCGGCCGCGACGTCTTCCTGCGCTGCATGGCCGCGGCGCGCATCGACATCGCGCTGGGGCTGGCCGTGGCGGTCGCGGTGCTGCTCGTCGGCTCACTGATCGGGGCGGTCAGCGCCACGTTCGGGCGGGGCGTCGACGCGGTGGTCATGCGGGCCACCGACGTGCTGCTGGCCTTCCCGGGCGTGGTCCTGGCGCTGGTCATCACGGCGTCGCTGGGGAAGAACCCCTGGTACGCCGCCATCGCGGTGGTCATCGCGTTCATCCCGCTGCTGGTGCGGCTCGCGCGGTCGAAGGCGCTCGAGGTGCGCTCGGCCGACTACATCGCGGCTGCCCGGCTGAGCGGCGCCAGCACCTGGCAGATCGCGACCCGGCACGTGCTGCCGAACTCGTTCAAGTACCCGTTCGTGCAGTCGACGCTGGTCGCGTCATGGGCGATCCTCGACTTCGCGGCGCTCTCCTTCCTCGGCGTCGGCGTGCAACCACCCGACGCCGAGTGGGGCGCGATGATCGCCGAGGGGGTCGGCGACAACCTGCTGGGCTCGTGGTGGCCGTCGTTCTTCCCGGGCCTGATGATCCTGCTGACGGCGGCGTCGTTCCAGGTCATCGGCGACTGGCTGGACCGGAGGCTGCGATGAGCCTGCTGACCGTGCGGGGCCTGAGCATTCAGACCCGGACCGGCGTCTCCCTGGTACGCGACCTCTCCCTCGACGTGGGCGCGGGCGAGGTGGTCGGCATCGTCGGCGAATCCGGGTCGGGCAAGACGATGACCGCGCTGTCGCTGCTCGGGCTGCTGCCCGACGGCGTCCACGTGTCGGCCGGCGAGGCCGAACTGGAGGGACGGCGGTTCCTCGACGGCCCGCGCATGCTCGCCCGGCCGAACGCCACGATGATCTTCCAGAACCCGACGGCCGCGCTGAACCCGACGATGCGCATCGGCGCCCAGCTGGTCCGGCTGCTGCGCTTCCTGGACCGCTCGGGCACGGACGGCTCGGCCGGGCGTCGGCGTGGTGACGTACGCGAGCGCGCGGCCGCGCTCGTCTCGTCGGTGGGCATCGCCGACCCGGCCGCCGTGCTCGGCCGCTACCCGCACCAGCTGTCCGGCGGCATGAACCAGCGGGTCATGATCGCGATGGCGATCGCCGCCCGGCCGAGCCTGCTCGTGGCCGACGAGCCCACCACCGGCCTCGACGTGACCGTGCAGGCCCAGATCCTGGACCTGATCAGGGCCACCGTCGCCCAGCACGGCATCGGGGTCCTGTTCGTCTCGCACGACATGGGCGTCATCGCCCAGATGTGCCAGCGGGTCGCCGTCATGTACGACGGCGAGGTCCGCGAGTTCGCCGCCGTCGACGACATCTACCACCGTCCTGGCGACGCCTACACCCGCGAGCTGCTCGCCTCGGCGAGCGACCACCCGCGCCCCGAGGAGGTGGCCGATGGAACTCGTGCTGGCTGACATCGAGGTCGTCTACGGCAAGCGCACCCGCAACCACGCCGTCCGAGGCGTGAGCCTGCGGGTTCGCCGGGGCGAGACCCTCGCCGTCGTCGGCGAGTCCGGCAGCGGCAAGACCACCATCGCCAAGGTCGCGGCCGGTCTGCAGAAGGCGACCTCGGGTACCGTCGCCTGGCAGGCGACGGGCGACGGCGGTGTGGGTGGCGGCCCGGGCGGTAGCCCGGCGCGCCGGCAGCGCGTGCACATGGTCTTCCAGCACCCGGTGCAGTCGCTCGACCCCTCGTGGCGCATCCGTCGCAGCGTCAAGGAACCGCTGCGCTACCTGGGCATGGCCGACGACGAGGCCGAGCGGCTGGTCCGCCGGCTGATCGCCGAGGTCGGCCTCGACGCGCAGATCCTGGACCGCTACCCGAGGGAGGTTTCCGGCGGGCAGGCGCAGCGGGTGGCGGTCGCCCGGGCGCTGGTCGCCGATCCGGAGATCGTCATTCTCGACGAGCCGACCGCGAGCCTCGACCAGACCGTGCGCGGGCGGATCCTCACGCTCCTGGCCGACCTGCAGGTGCGCACCGGCGTCGGCTACCTGATGATCACCCACGACATCTCCAGTGTGCGGCGCCTCGCGACCCGGATCGCCGTCATGTACCGCGGGTTGATCGTGGAGAGCGGCCCCGCTGCCGCCGTCCTCGAGGACCCGCGGCACCCCTACACGCAGGCGCTCATCTCAGCCGTGCCGGTCGCCGACCCGCGGGTGCGGTGGGACGGCGTCGTCGCCCTGCCCCGTCACCCGGACGGCACCCTCGCCGTCACGTCCTGCCCCGTGCCGGGGTCGTGTCACGAGCACGGCCCCGGACTGCACGAGGTCGGCCCCGACCACGTGGCCGGCTGCACGAAGGCCGTCGACCCCCAGAAAGCAGCGACGACGTGATCGACCTGATCGACCTGCGCCGGACCCTCCACCAGAACCCGGAGCTCGCCCTCGACCTGCCGGTGACCCGGCAGCTGCTGGTCGACGCCCTGGAGCCGCTCGGGCTGACGATGCACACCAGCGCGAGCTGCTCGTCGCTCGCCGTCGTCGTGCCCGGTGCCGAGCCCGGCCCGACCGTGCTGCTGCGGGCGGACATGGACGGCCTTCCCGTCGTCGAGGAGTCGGGCGAGGAGTTCAGCTCGACCAACGGCAACATGCATGCCTGCGGCCACGACCTGCACATGGCGGGCCTGGTCGGGGCTGTCCACCAGCTGCACAGCCGGCGCGAGGAGTTCACCGGCGACGTCCTTGCCGTCTTCCAGCCGGGTGAGGAGGGTGCCGGCGGTGCCGCATTGATGATCAGCGAGAAGGCGCACCTGCTCACCGGCCAGAAGCCGATCGCGTCGTACGGCCTGCACGTGCTGTCCTTCGCCGAGACGGGCGTGTTCTACTGCCGCGAGGGCGAGGTCATGGGCGCGGCCATGCTGTTCGAGCTGGAGCTGCTCGGCCGCGGCGGCCACGCGGCCCGGCCGCACACGGCGCTCGATCCGATCTCGACCGCCGCGCTCGTGGTGCAGGCGATCCAGACCTTCGTCGCGCAGAACAGCGCCCCCGGCGACCCGATCGTCGTGACGGTGGGCTCGATCGTCGCGGGTACCGCGGCCAACGTCATCCCCAGCCGGGCGCTGCTCAAGGTCAGCCTGCGCGCCGCCAGTCACGAGACCGCGCGGGCCGCGTACGAGAAGATCCGCGGCATCGCGACGGCGATCGCGGTGGCCTACGGCCTGGGGCTGCGGGCCGAGATCGGCCCGGACCTCGGCCCCACCGTCACCGACGCCGAAGGAGTGGCCCTGGTCCGTCGGAGCGTGGCGGATCTCTATGGCGCCGCCCGCTACCGCGAGCTCGTCGTGCCCGAGATGATCTCCGAGGACTTCTCCCAGTTCCTCGAGGAGACCGGCGGCGCCTTCGTGCTGGTGGGCGCCGCCGTCGGGGACCCTTCGCATCCTCTTCCGACGAACCACTCTCCCGAAGCGCGTTTCGATGACTCCGTGGTGCCTGATATGTCTAGCCTGTTGGCGGACCTCGCCATCAGGCGACTCAACGCGGCTCGCCGCGGCGACGAACGGGACGGCATGCAGACGACGGACTCGAAGTAGGCCATGGAATCCAGCAGTGGGCCGGCGAAGAAGCCGGCCGCCCGGTCCGGCGGCAAACCGGCGGACAAGGCGCCGGCGCGCGCGCAGGTCAACAACATCAAGGCCGAGGAGCTGCTCGGCCGCATCATCGAGATCGTCCGCAGCCAGGGTCTGGCCGGCTTCTCCCTCGACAACCTCGCGCCCCAGCTGGGCACCAGCAGCCGCATGCTCGTCTACTACTTCGGTAGCAAGGACGAGTTGCTCGGCCGCATCGTCTACACGCTCCGCAACGACATCGTCACCCAGCTCGAGAACGAGCCGGTCGGCACCATCACCGATGCCGTGGACCGCTGGTGGAGTCACTACCAGGCCAATCCCGCCGACATGCAGTTCTTCTTCCACCTGACGTCGCGGAGCTTTGAGGAGCCTGACAAGTTCCAGGAGTTCTCCAGCACGGCGGTCGGCCAGTGGTCGGCGTACTTCGTGCGCAGCCTCGAGGGCCACGTCCGGTCCGAGCAGGAGGCCGAGGCGATCGCCCGTCTCGTGCTCGCAACCGTCCGCGGTCTCATGGCCGACCTGCTCATCACCGCGGACCGGCAGCAGGCCGAACGTTCACTCGCGGTCTTCAAGGAGCTGCTCGAGGCAAGGCTGGCGGCGTCGGCGAAATCTCTGTAATCTGATTACAGAATCGCTGGTGGCTGCCTGACCGACCTCGGCAAGGAGTGGGCGACGTGCTCCGACTCAGCTCGATCGAGACCTCCAGGGGCAACGCCCTCAGCGTCGCGACGGTCTCGCCGACGGGGCTCGCCGGCAACCGCTCGGCGGTCCTCCTCGTCCACCCCATCAACATGCGCAAGGAGTGCTGGCTCGGCCTGCTCCCGGCGCTCGCAGCGGAGCGCACCTGTGTACTGGTGGACCTCGCCGGTCATGGCGAGTCCACTGACGACGACTTCTCCATCGAGGCATGGGTCGCCGACTGCGTGGACCTCGTCGAGCAGCTCGGCCTGTCGGACCTGCACGTGGTGGGCGGCTCGCTGGGCGGTGCCATCGCCATCGGGCTCGCGGCCGCCCTGCCGGACCGGATCCGCTCCATCACCGGGCTGGGTAGCGCCGTGGCCGGCGACGCCGCCGAGCGGGGGAACTCACCGGCCCCGGCCGACGCGGACGCCGTGGACGCCCTGTTCGCCGGGCTGGCGCGGGAGGCGGTGGCGCCCGGGCGGCCGGCGGACGTCGTAGGCACCGTGCGGCTGCTCACGAACCGGCACGGCGCCGACGTCGTGACCCGGGTGCTGCGCGCGGCGTACACCGCCGACGCGACGGGCTGGATGCCCGCCGTGCGATGCCCGGCCCTCTGGGCGACGGGAGAGCATGACGTCACCTGCTCGCTGGCACAGAGCGAGCGGATCGCCGAGCGCCTCTCCGGGAGGCATGTGGCCCTGCCCGGGGTGGGGCACCTGCCGATGATCGAGGACCCGGGCCTCGTGCTCGAGCACCTCCTCCCACACCTCCACGCCGCAGACGCACGACCCGCATCCGCATAGGGCTCGCTCCCTCTCACACCGTGCGCTCGACGCTTCCGTGCGCGTTGTGCGGGATCGGCCTTCGTGGCGTGCGCCTTTCGAAGGGCGGTCGTCAGCCGCCAGCCGAGGCTGGTCGACGGGCCGCACGCGGAAGCGTCCGCAAACTCCGGGGCGTTCAGTTCTCACGACGACGCCGGACGGAAGACGGTGCGCAGGCACCCGTCGTCCTTCTTCTTGAACAGATCGTAACCGCGCTGGCCCTCGTCCAAGGGAAGGACGTGCGTGGCCAGATAATCGGTGTGCACGTCGCCCAAGGCGATGCGATCGAGCAACATCGGAATGTATCGCTGCCCATGCTGCTGGGCCCCACGTACCGTCAGGCCCTTGTTCATCAGGGCGCCGAGCGGAAACTTGTCGACCCACCCCGTGAACACACCGAGCACGAACACCGAACCTCCCTTGCGGCAGGCCTGGATGGCTTCGCGAACGGCGATCGGGCGGTCGGTCTCGAGCTTCAGCTTGCTCTTCACCTGGTCGTAGACGTACTGGGGGCCGGAGCTGTGCGCCTCGCACCCGACCGCTTCGATGCACACGTCCGGGCCGCGTCCCGCGCTCATCTCCCGCAGTTCGGCGCCCACATCGGTCTGGCTGTAGTCCAGCGTCTCCACGCCGAATGCGTCGCGGGCGGCCTTCATGCGGTAATCGAACCTGTCGATCACGACGACTCGCTCCGCACCGAGCAATTGCGCGGCACGCGCCGCCATCTGACCGACCGCACCGGCGCCCCAGACCGCCACGACATCGCCGGGTTGCACCCCACCGAGGTCGGCTCCCATCCAGCCGGTGGGCACCGAGTCCGATGCGAACAAGGCGCTCATGTCACTGACCGGTTCCGGAATCCGGAACGCCGTGGTGTCGGCGAAGGGCACTCGGATGTACTCGGCGTGGCTGCCCTTGAAGCCACCCATCGCGTGCGAGTAGCCGAAGATGCCCCCCGGGCTCGCGCCCCACAGCAGGTCGGTGTGCCCCGGGTTGGTGTTGCTGTTGTCGCACAACGACCACTGGTCGTGCTTGCAGTACCAACAGGAACCACAGCCGATGAACGAAGCGACGACCACCCGGTCACCGGGCTTGTGCTTCGTCACCGCGCGCCCGACGTCCACGACCTCGCCGCAGAACTCGTGGCCGATGACGTCCCCGGCCTCCATGAACGGAATGTGCCCGGTCAGCAGGTGCAGGTCCGAACCACAAGCAGTGCTCAGGCTGACCTTGACGATCACGTCGTGAGCATTCTGGATCGTCGGGTCCGGCACGTGCTCGACGGCGACCTCGTTGATTCCCTCCCAGCACAACGCCTTCACAGCCGCCCCACCCCCTTCGCCTTCCGATTCGCCATGGCCAGCAACTTCCCGGCCGGCCCCGGATGCGCCGATGGGTGCGCGTCAGCCTGCACGACCTCGCCCGTCTCGATGATCGACTTCGCCTCCCGAAGCGCGACGCGCAGAGAGCGCAGGTCCTCCCCGCTGGGCGACGGGGCGCGCGGGCGGGCGTAGAGTTCCGTGCCTCGATCGGCGGGGGCCGACGTCACCCGTGTCTCCACGTGGTCACCGAGACGGGCCAACGGCTCAGGTAGCCGGCCCTCGGCACCGACCTCGTCCACCGGCTTGCACACCGTCACCGCCAGCCAGCGACCGTTCGCGCGGCGGTCCCGCTGCTTGGCCCTGCGATCGGCCGCGGCTTTGATCCCGAGGCCGACGCCGGCGAGGACGGCCGCCGTCATCATCACTCTCATCTCGTCTCCTCCCGCACCTGCCGAGACGCGCCCCGTACCCGTACCGTTCGCGAACACTCCCGCGGCCGGACGCGTATCCGGATGGTCCTGATGCCGCGCGGTCACCTGGTCGTCATGCGGCTGATCGTCGTGCGAGCACCCGAGTTCGAGCAGCCGACGGCGAGGCCGGCCTGCCCGCCGCCGACCACGAGGACGTCGGCGTCGCGCGGCTGGACCGTCATCTCGCGCCCGACGGGATCAGCCGGCGCTCTCCTTCAGCGAGGCGATGAGCGCCTCGACGCGGCCGCGGATGTCGTCGCGGATGGGGCGGACGGCCTCGATGCCCTGGCCTGCCGGGTCGTCGAGCTCCCAGTCCTCGTAGCGCTTGCCGGGGTAGAACGGGCAGGCGTCGCCGCAGCCCATGGTGATGACGACGTCGGAGGCCTGGACCGCATCGTCGGTGAGGATCTTGGGCTGTTCGGCCGTGATGTCGATGCCGACCTCGGCCATGGCCGCCACGGCGACCGGGTTGATCTGGTCGGCGGGCGCGGACCCGGCCGAGCGGACCTCGATGTCGCCACCGCCGAGGTGGCTGAGGAATCCTGCTGCCATCTGAGAGCGGCCGGCGTTGTGGACGCAGACGAACAGCACGCTGGGCTTGTCGGTCACCTGGGCTCCGTGTCGATGAGGTCGGCGAGCAGCGCGTGGACTCGTCAGCGCCGTCGGGGTCGGCGACGTCCCGGTCCTCGTGGCGCTTGCCGGGATGGACCGGGCAGGCGTCGCCACAGCCCATCGTAATGACGACGTCGGCGGCCCTGACGACGTCGTCCGTCGGCACGGCCTTCACGGTGGCGCCGCCGGCCCGGGCGACAAAGGTGAGCCGCTCCCACGCGGAGTGCTCGATCAGCGACGGGACGTGCCGCTTCACGGCCGACGTGCGCAGCAGCGCGACGTAGGACTCGGCGACGAGGCGGTGCACCGTCTCCGCGGTGACGATGCCGGTGCCGGCTGCTCGGTGAGCAGGCATGCCTCAGCCCGCGCGCTGAGGTCTCGTCCCCGTGCCGAGCGCGATGAGGGCGGCGGCACCGGCGATCGCGGTGAGAACGGTGAACATGGTCGGGTAGGAGCCGACGGCGGAGGCGATGGCGCTGCCGGCCCAGGGGGCGATGGCCATGGCGATGGTGGTGGGGGCGTTGAGGATGCCGTAGAGGGTGCCGAAGCCGGTGGTGCCCCAGCGGTCGCTGACGGCGGTGGACTGCAGCAGGGTGAAGGCGCCGCGGGCGATGCCGAGGACGATGCTCGCGGCCACGAGAGCGGCGGCCGGTCCGGGCAGCAGCCCGACGGCGGCGATGGTCGTGGCGCCGCCGGCGAGGATGGCGACGGATCGGAAGCGCGGGGTGGTGCGGCGCGACAGCGGGGCATAGCCGATGCGGCCGAGCAGTTGCCCGGCGCCGGAGAGGCCGAGCGCCCAGGCGGCGAGCGTCATGGACAGGCCGCGGTCGGTGAGCAGCGGGATGAGGTGGATGGTCGCGGCGAACATCGCGAACACGGTTAGTGCCGAGGCGATGGTGAGGCAGACGAAGGTGCGGCTGGTCGCGACCGCGCGGACGTGCCCGTGACGCATGCGCGGGTGGGCCGCGTGGTCGTGTGCGGGCCAGGGCGCGGCGAGGCCGAACGCGTGGCCGGGGACGGTGGTGACCGCCAGGAGGACGGCGAGCACGACGTAGGTCTGCCGCCAGCCGAACTGGTCGAGGAGAGCGGCGGTGACCGGGGCGAAGATGGTGCTGGACAGGCCGGCCACGAGGGTCAGGACGGTCAGCGCCTGGGTGCGGCGCGGGCCGTACCAGCGAGTGAGCGCGGTGAATGCGGCCGCGTACAAGGTGGCGGCCTGGGCGAGCCCGGCGACCACCCAGGCGGCGGCGAACCAGCCGATGTCCGGTGCGGCGGCGATGCCGAGGGTCGCGGCGACGCCGACCACCGAGCCGATGGTCATGATGAGCCGCGGGCCGCGACGGTCGATGGCGTGGCCGGCCGGGATGCCGACGACGGCCGCGACCACGAGCGCGAGCGAGAAGGCCGCCGTCGTCGACGGGTCGGACCAGCCGGTGTCCGCGGTGATGGCCGGCAGCGCGACCGGGAACGAGTAGTAGAGAACGCCCCAGCCGACGATCTGGGTGAGGCACAGTGCGGCCAGCGCGCGCCGAGGATCGGCCGGCCGTCCGGTCCGGCGGTCCTCGGCGCGGCGGGTTCGGCTCACAGGCCGATGATGGCGGGCGCCTGCTGGACGTGAGCGGCGAGCGGTCCGACGACGTAGTCGGCGTCGCGGCTGACGCCCCGGATGGTGTTGGAGGAGAACGAGCGCTGGAACTCCAGGCCCAGATACACCAGGCCGGGGTGCGTGGTGGAGATCCCGTCGACGTGCAGCGGCAGGCCGTTCTCGTCCAAGGCGCCGAGCGGGCGCAGATAGTCGACGCTGGGCCGGTACCCGGTGGCGAAGACGACGGCGTCGACGTGCTCGCGGTCGCCGGCGGCCCAGACGACACTGTCGCCGTCGAAGGCGGTGAACATGGGTCGCCGTTCGACCTGGCCGGCCTCGATGGCGTCGCGGTAGTGGCCGGTGTCGAGCACGTGGGGCGTGCGGACGATGTGGCGCAGCCACGCCGCGGGCAGGTGGTCGAAGCCGGTGACCTCGAGCCAGTGGTGCAGGTCGCGGCCGCGGATCACCTGGGGGAGGAAGTGCACCGGCGCGAGCGTGGCCAGCGTCAGGTCGGCGACGGCGGCGAGCTCGTAGGCGATCTGCACGCCCGAGTTGCCGCCGCCGACGACGATGACGCGCGTGCCGGCGTACGGGGCGGGGCTGCGGTAGCCGGCGACGTGCAGCATGTCGCCGGTGAACGACTCCTGGCCGGGCAGGTTCGGGACGATCGGGCTGCCGAACGAGCCGGAAGCCGCGACCACGCCCGCCGCCGGCAGCGCGTCGCCGTCGGCGGTGTGCACGACGAACCCGGTGCCGTCGGCCTCCACCGCGGTCACCCGGGTGCGGGTGCGGAGGTCGACACCCAGGTGCCGGGCGTAGCGGTCGAGGTAGTCGGCGACCTCGTCGCGGGTGGGGTACCGGTCGGGGTCGCCGTCCATCGGGAACCCCGGCATGGCGCTGTAGCGAGCGGGCGAGAAGACCCGCAGGCTGTCGTAGTAGTGCGGCCAGGAGCCGGCCGGCCGGTCTCCGGCCTCGAGGACGACGGGGTGCAGGCCGGCGTCGCGGACGGCGCGGGCGGCGGCGAGGCCGGACTGGCCGGCGCCGACGACGATCACAGGGGGTGCGGTAGCGGTCATGGCACTCAACATATCGACGAATCGCGATATGTCAAAATGACGATACGTTGCGTATGATCGGTGCCGTGAGTGAAGTCGTGACGGCGGGGGAGCGCAGGTCGTTGCCGCTGGTGACGGACGACCTGGTCGAGCTCAGCGACGCCACGCTCGACTTCCTCAAGGCCCTGGCCAGCCCGGCCCGGCAGAAGATCATGCTGCTGTTCGCCCGTGGCGCCGAGCTGTCGGTGGGGGAGGTCGCCGAGCTCGCCGACATCGGCCAGTCGACCGCGTCGGAGCAGCTCAAGCTCCTGCGTCGCGGCGGCATCGTCACCTCTCGCCGGGACGGCAAGACCGTCTATTACCGCGCCGACAAGGACGGCATGGCCCGCGCGCTCGACGATCTGCAGAACTACCTCGAGGTCTGCTGCTGAACCCGTCGAGGACCTCGCGGTGATCGAGACGCGGCGCGGGTCCGAGGAGGTCCGCTTCTCCCGGAAGCCGTTGAGTCGCTGCACGAATCCGCACCGTCGATCGGCAGCGTTCGGCGAAGGAGCTGATCAGTTCGGGGCAATCGCTGCTCTGGTCCCGATTCGAGCGCCCGGGCACGCCGATTCCAGGTCAGCCTGTCGACGTTCAGCCGGCCTGGCGCCTCACTGGCCCAGCGTCAGGGCGTCGCGGATGGCGGCGAGGCGCTGGGGGATGACGCGGTAGTAGATCCAGGTGCCGCGCCGGTCGCCGGTGACCAGGCCGGCGTCGCGCAGCAGCTTCAGGTGGTGGCTGGTGGTGGCTGCCGTCTTGCCGATGCCGGCCGAGAAGTCGCAGGCGCAGACCTCGGCGGCGTTGAGCAGCATCGACAGGATCTTCACCCGTGCCGGATCGGCCAGCGCCTTGAACATGCCGGCCAGCAGGGAGGCGTCGTCGTCGCTCATGGCTGACGTCGGCGTGCAGCAGTCGTTCAGGACCGGCAGCGGCCGTGCGGTCGCGGGTGCCTCGGGGCCGATCGTCGCGGTGCTCATGGTTGCTCCAGCCTACCCGTCGGAGTCGTCTGTTTTGAAGATCTTCGGCACCTTGCTTTGAGATTCTTCGAATCAGTGTTTAGATAAACGTCGAAACAAGGTCTGGATGTTCCAGCCGATGTGAGCTGGAGGAGGCGTCATGTACCCGTACTTGCCCGAGACGATCGCGACCGAACGCCGGCGCGACCTCATCGCCGAAGCGGCCCGTCAGCGGCTCGTCGCCCTTGCGACCTGCTGCCGCCGCAGCGGCCTCGCCCGAGCCGCCGACCGGCTGCGCGAGGCATGGGCCGTGCTCACCACGAGCCGCGGCACCGCCTGCTGCACGACTGCCTGAGGCGCTCCGGCGCCCACCGATCACGAGTACGAGAGGAGGTGGCGACGATGGACTGCTGCGATGACCAGACGACCGACTGCTGCGACACCACCTGTTGCTGAACGCGCGGGTACGGCAGCTCCGGCATGGCGCCGGCGCTGCCCCCTCGGGTTGCCGCGGCTTGGATGGCGGCTGGCGGTGCGGGTTCTGGGCCGTCGTCGCGCTCCCGGCCGTCGCGTTCGACCGCCGCATGGGGGCGGACGTGGCCGGGCGCGTCCTGCCACGCCCGTGGTCTGCATGAGCCGCTCGGGCGCGGGTCGATTCATCGCACCTCCACCGTGATGCCGGCGATGGGCTCGTCGAACTCGGAGACCCGGACGGCGACCTCGACGATCCACTCGCCGGACAGCGGGACGTTCACCGTCGCCTCGTACGCGCCGGGAGCGGTCTCGGTCACCGTGTGCTCGAACGGGCCGAGCTCGGTGGCCGGCTGGCTGAGCCGCACCGTCGGCGGGTGGTGCGGGACCAGCGGCGCCCCGGCCGCGTCCGTGAGCTCGAACCGCAGGGTGTTGTCGCCGCGAGCGCCCGGGGTCAGCGTCAGGTCGACGCGACCGTCGCCGAGCTGGCCCCGGGCGGCGACGACGGCGGGCGCCTCGGCAACGGGCTCCCCGCGCGGGTTCTGCTCGACGAGGAAGCCGGTCAGGGCGAGGATCGCCACCAGGACGGCGGCCTCGACGCCCACGGTCCGGCGCAGGACCGGCCACGACGGCGTGCGGGCCAGCCGGGGGAGCAGCCGGTACCGGTTGTAGCCGGCGACGGCGACGACGACGCCCGCGAGACCGGCCTTCACCAGCAGCGCCGCCCCGTACGTCGTGCCGAACAGGTTCGACCACGAGCCGATGATCCGCCAGCCGAGCACGACACCGGCGACGGACAGGGCGGCGACCAGCACGGCGGCCACGGCCGAGAACCGGGCCACCACGACCCCCGCGCCGACGGGGTCGGCGTCCGCGTCGCGCAGCACGATCCAGAGCCCGATCAGCCCGCCGAGCCACACCGCGCCGCACGCGACGTGCAGCAGGTCGCTGGACACGACGAGCCAGCCCGGACCGTACGTCCGCGTGTGCCCGACGAGCGCCGGCGCACCCACGGCCACGCCGGCGCCCAGCAGGGCGAGCGCGGACCACGCGGGTCCGGGTCGCGGCCGCCGCGCCGTCGCCAGGCCGATCGTCAGTCCGGCGGCCGCCAGGCCCGCCGCCAGGCCGGGATCGGCGGCGAGCCGGCCGGACCAGGCATCGGCGCCGGCCAGCGCACCCAGACCGTCGCCGGTCTCGCGGGCCCCGGCGAGCGGGAGCGCGGCGAGCAGTCCCACCATGGCCAGGACCGCGCCGCCCAGCGCGAGGCCGTGCAGCCGCCGCGCCCCCGCGGTCCGGTGGTGCGGCGCGGGCAGCAGCGCGACCCGGAACACGATGAGGCCGGCCGCCGCCAGCAGCCCGAGGTACGCGGCGGCCTGGGCGACCATCGTCGCGACGGTGACACCGCGGTCCTCCTCGTCGGCGGCCACGTCCGCCGTGGTGTCGCTCGGCGCGCCGACGGAGAAGGTGAACGCGCCGTCGATCGGGTGGGAGTCGGCCGAGACGACCCGCCAGCTCACGACGTAGGTGCCGTCGGGGAGCTCGGCGGACAGCTCGGCGACCACGTCGGTGTCGACGGCGCGGGTCGTCACCTCGACCTCGGCCCCGGCCGGGTCGAGGACGCGCACGGCGTCCTCGACCAGCCGGACCGGCTCGTTGAAGGTGAGCGTGACCGCAGCGGGCGCCGTGCCGAGCACCGTCCCGTCCGCCGGGTCGGTCGACAGCAGCTGCGCGTGAGCAGCGGCCGGGCCACCGGCCGCCACCGTCAGGAGCGCGACGACCAGCACGGTGAGCGCGGCGAGCAGTCCCGCTCGCCGCGTCACCGGGCCCGGGTGGGTCCTCACGCCTGCCGTCGGGTCCGCAACAGCGCGACGGCGCCGAGGACAGCGCCGATCGCCCCGAGGACCAGTCCGGCGATGCCCCAGCCGGAGCCGGAGCCGTCGTCGCTCACCGCGGCCGCCTCCGTCACGTCGTCCGCGACCGGCTCGTCCTCGGCCGCCTCGTCGGCGGCCGGGTCGGCCGTCCCCTCCTCCGGCTCGGGCTCGGTCACCGTGAACAGCGGCGCCGGCGCGTCCAGCTCCTCTTCGCTCTGGCCGTCGGCGGCGAGCTGCACCCAGGCCGTCTCGCCCTGCTCGCAGGTCTGGACCGCGGGGAAGGCGAGCGTCTCGCCGGCCGCTTCCTCGGGCAGGCGCACGGAGAGCTCGAAGGCGTCGCGCAGGTGGTCGGGGAGCGGCGTGATCGCGGTGTAGACGACCTGGCCGACCCGCTCGGTGATCTCGGTGCCGTGGCTGTCGGTGACCGGCGTGTCCAGTTGGACCATGACGGTCTCGACGGTCCAGTTGGGGTTGACGGACGGGGTGACGGTGAGGATCTGCTCGGGGATCTCGATCGCGACGCGGGTGGTCGGCGATCCGTCGCAGCCATGCGGGACACCGACCGTCAACACGGCGTACGACCCGGCCGGGCCCGAGCTCGGGCTGACGGTCACGTGCGCGCCGCCCAGGCCGGACGAGGCGACGACCAGGGCCGTCGCGCCGAGAGCGGCCGCTCCGAGACGCGTGAGGGTACGCAGGGGGGAAGTGGTCATGAGAGGGCTCCTTGCGACCGGCGGTCATCGCCGGCAGGTCCGGGTGACGGACGGCGGGGCCGCCCGTGAAAGGGAGCGCAGGCATGCCGCCTGCGGTGACGCGGAGGTGCCGGGCCGCCGTCGGGCGGCAGCCGGGCTCACGCCACCGGCGGTCCCCGTCGCGTCGCGCCGCCCGAGTGGACGCGGCCGTGCACGGGCACGCGCCGGACCCAGCCGACGGGAGCGGGCCCGGCGACGGCGGGCACCGGGTGGAGGGTCAGCGGCACCCGGGGCGGGCCGGCCAGGCTCCACACGGCCCACGCCAGCCGCTCGCCGTGGGCCAGCAGCAGGCTGGCCAGGAGGGCGGCGACGACGTGCCAGCCGATCATCTCCGCGCTGGGTGCGGCGGTGGCGACGTCGTGGGTGCTGATCGGCGCCAGCAGGTGCAGGACGACCTGCGACACCACCACGACCGTCGCGATGCCGGCGAGGTTCCGTCTCCGTTCGGCCGCCGCCACGCACAGGGCGGACAGCAGCAGCCACGCGAACAGCATCCCGTCGGTCAGATGGACCGTGCCCTCGGCGGCCGCATGAGCACCGGCCGACAGCGCCAGGCAGACCTGCGCGAGCAGGAAGCCGCGGCCGAACCGGGCCAGGCCCCGCCCGGGACCGGCACTGCGGCTTGCGTCGGTCACGTGCGGACACTCCTTCGTGTCGGAGCCGCCTGGCACTGTCACATCTCGCCGTCGCACTTGTGCTCGTTGGCGAGCCAAGGTAGGGCATGCGGCCGGGTTTTGCCAGGGCGTGACCGGCCACCGGGCTTCGGTAGCATGACGCGCGTGCCGCCCCCCGGACGTGGTCTGCCGCGCTTCGTGCGCGGCGCAGTGCTGGCCGGGTTCTGCCTGCTCCTGTCACTGACGGCGCACGTGGCCGGTGGGGGAGCGCCACATCTCTCGTCCGGACTCCTGGTCGCCGGGGCGCTGCTCTCGGCGGTGTGCGTGGCGGCGGCCGACCGGCAGCGCGGTCTCGGCGGCATCGTCGCGGTGCTCGCGGTCTCGCAGGTGGTGTTCCATCTGCTGAGTGCCGGCGGCGAGCACGGCGCCGCCGCGAACGGCACCGTCACCCCGAGTGTCTCGATGGTGGCGGCCCACGCGCTCGCCGCCGTCGTCGTCGGCCTGCTCCTGGCCCATGGTGAGCGGCTGGCCTGGTCGCTCGTCGCGCTCCGCGTCGTCCTCGAGGCGATCCTGCTCGTGCGCGTGACGCTCGTCCCCCCGCCCAGCCCGCCGCTGGTTCCGGCCGCCGCACGCTGCCCCGTCCGGCAGGGGGTCTTCCCGCGGTCCGGGCCGGCCTGGCGCGGTCCTCCCGTCCTGTCGATCTGAGCGATCCGCCGGCGCGATGCATCGCGCCGGCGTTCCCGGCGTGCGCCGCTCCAGGCTGCCGCCGGGCGTTCCCACGGTCGTGACCCGTCACGCCCGGGTCACGCCGTCAGGTCGACGCGGAGAGGACTCCATGCCATGACGGTTCCCGTACGGTCTCGGGCACCGGTCGCACCGCCGGCCGGTCCCGTCCGCCCTTCCCCTCGTGCCGTCGCCGTGCCGGCGGCGGACGGCACCCCGGCCGTGCCTCGTCACGACGTCGTGGTGCTGGCGCTGGCCGGGGTCGTCGCCCTCGACCTGAGCATTCCGGCGCAGCTGTTCGCCGAGCGGTACCCCACGCCGTACCGGGTGACGGTGTGCGCGGCGGAACCGGGTGAGGTCATGACGTCGGGCGGCTTCGCGGTGCGGGTGGCCGGCGGGCTCACGGCGCTGGCCGGCGCGGACACCGTCGTCGTCCCCGGGTTCTGGCCACCCGGCGAGCCGCCGCAGTCCGCCGTCCTCGACGCGCTGCGGGCCGCGTACGAACGGGGGTGCCGCGTGGTGTCGATCTGCACCGGCGCGTTCGCCCTCGCGGCGGCAGGGATCCTCGACGGCCGGTCCGCGACCACGCACTGGCGTCAGGCCGAGCTGCTCGCGCGGCTGTACCCGCAGGTGCGCGTCGACCGCGACGCCCTCTACGTCGACGAGGGGCAGGTGATGACGTCGGCCGGGGTCGCGGCCGGGATCGATCTGTGCCTGCACATCATCCGCAGCGACCTCGGCGCGGCAGTGGCCAACGGCATCGCCCGCGACATCGTCGCCGCGCCGTACCGGACCGGCGGCCAGTCGCAGTACGTCGAGCGCTCCGTTCCCGCGGAACAGGGGGAGTCGCTCGCGGAGACCCGGGCGTGGGTGCTCGGGCAGCTGCACCGGCCGTTGACGGTGGCCGACCTCGCCCGGCACGCGCGGCTGTCCGAGCGGACGCTCACCCGGCGGTTCGTGGCCGAGACCGGCGTCACGCCCATGCGGTGGGTCCTGACGGCGCGCCTGGATCTGGCCCGCGAGCTGCTGGAGCGCGGTGACCTCGGGATCGAGCAGGTCGCCGGGCGCTGCGGCTTCGGCACGCCGGGCAGCCTCCGGATGCACTTCCGGCGGGTGCTGGGCACCTCGCCGCGGGACTACCGGAAGGCGTTCTCGCGGGCGGGCTGACGCCCGGGCGTCCGCCGGTCTGCGGGGCTGGCGGAAACCTGTCGAACGGTGGCGCCGTGGCCACTGGGGCCCGTGCCGCGCACCGCCGAGCATGGACGGGTCAGCGGACAGGACCGAGGTGGAGGCACACGGCGTGACGGACGAGGCATACGACGACGGCGCGGACGGGACCGGCCGGGGGCGGTTCGACCGGCGCACGATGCTGGGCGCCGCGGCGGCCGCCGGCGTCGCCGCGGTGTCCGGCACGGGCGGCTACCTGATCGGCCGCGACACCGGCCCGGCGGGGTCCGCGAGCGCCGGCTCCGCGGCGCCCACCGCGTCAGCGGCGCCCACCGCCGCGGCGATCGACGACCGGCGGCACCAGCCCGGCATCGCAACAGCCCAGCAACTCTGTGCCTGCATCGCCGCCTTCGACGTCCTCGAGCCCCACCGGCCGAACCTCGACGAGCTGCTGGCCCGGTTGTCGGCGCTGGCGCCCGCCCTGATGCGTGGTGAGCCCGGGCCGGCCCGGGCCAACCGCGACGTGGCCGACAGCGGCGTCACCGATGGCCTCGGCCCGGCCGACCTCACCATGACCTTCGGCTTCGGCCCGCGCCTGTTCGGCGGCGACTTCGGGCCGGCAGCGGCCGCGCCGAAACGGCTCGTCGAGCTGCCGGCGTTCCACGGCGACCGGCTCGAACCGCGATGGGTGGGCGGCGACGTCGTCGTCCAGATCTGCGCCGACGATCCCACCGTCGTCGCCCACGCGATCCGCGAGGTCCGCGCCCGGGTTCCCGGCATCGCCGCTGCCCGGTGGACGCATCAGGGCTTCCTGACCAGTCCTGGCGACGGTCGCACGCCGCGCAACCTGTTCGGGCAGCTGGACGGCACCGCGAACCTGCGGCCGGGCTCGGAGGAGTTCGAGGCCGCGGTCTGGGCCGGAGCGGACGAGCCGGACTGGATGGCCGGCGGTTCCTACCTGGTCTTCCGCAAGATCCGCATGCTGACGCCGATGTGGGATCTGGCGACGGCGGCCGAGCAGAACGCGGCCCTGGGCCGCGACCGGCACTCCGGCGCCCCGCTGTCCGGCGGCTCTGAGCGGACGCCGCTGGACCTGGCGAAGAGCGACGCCGACGGCCGGCCGCTCATCGGCGCGGACGCGCATGTCCGGCTCGCGCATGACGCGGCGCCGATGTTCCGGCGCAGCTACAACTACGACCACGGCCTCGTCCTGCCGGCCAGCGCGGGCATCCCCGACGAGGGACACACCCACCCGCCGGGCACCGCCCCGCACGACCACGGCCCGCAACAGCCGGGCATGGGGCACTGGGACAACGGCATGCTGTTCATGACCTACGTCCGCGACCCCGGCACGCAGTTCGTCCCGCTGCAGGACACCCTGTCGCGCAGCGACAAGCTGCACGGGTTCCTGCAGCACACGGGCAGCGCCGTCTTCGCCGTCCCCGGAGGGCCGTTCGACGGTGAGCGCCTCACCCGGGCGCTCTTCGGCTAGGAGTGTCAGACGGAAGATCCGTCAGAGACCCCTGGGGCGTGTCGGGTGAGCGCGAGCAGGAGGCGACGCTCGACATCGCGGGCGCGGTGCTGCTCCCGGCACGTCGCTGTCAGGGCTCGTCGGCGTGGTCCGCCGAGACGGGGGTGAGCACGGCGTCGGCCTGTTGTTCCAGTGTGCTGACGGCGTGGCCCCTGCACATCAGGACGCCGTCTCCGGACTCGGTGCGAATCTGGAACGCCACGGGTTCGGTGCAGGCGAGGGAGGTGCGGTCATAGTGCCACGAGCGCCCGCATCCGGGATGACGGCACCAGCTGCGGCCGGCGGTTCCGGTGAGGGTCTTCCCGTGCTCGGGGCAGACGCCCCAGGTGATGGGGCAGATCGAGTGCCCGGGCTCGGGCGCCAGGTCGCCCGCCGCGGCCGTCAGCTCGCGGATGACTCCGCGCGTGGCGCCGGCGGCCTCGTCGAGTCGCCAGCCGGCGCGACCCGGACTGTCGTGGACGGCGCGCAGCCGTGCTCCGGCAGCCTCGATGGCCTCGCCCAAGGCTCGCGCCCGTGCTGCCAGATCTTCCAGCTCAGCGACGGTGACGACCGGGTCGTCGCCGGCGTGAGTCATCTGCGGTCCAGCCGGCCGATCCCACTCACGACATCAGCGTCCCAGTTCGGCGGGCCGATGACAATGACAATCGCGAGGCGCGAGCACGAGTGATCGTGGAAGGACGCCGCCGGCAGTCGGCGTGATGCCCGGGCCGGTGGGTACCGAGGGCGTGCTGTACGGCCGCCGGCATCGTTCGATGCCCACGGCTCCGTCTCTTGCGAAAGGGGTGCTCGCGATGGCACACGATCAATCCAGGACAGGCATGACGGCGACCCCGGTCCAGACCGCGGCCACGATCGTCGGGGTGGTCTTCCTGCTGGTCGGGGTGGCGGGGTTCATCCCCGGCGTCACCACCGACTTCGACACGATCGAGTTCGCCGGGCACGAGTCCGAGGCGATGCTCCTGGGAGTCTTCCAGGTCTCGATCCTGCACAACCTCGTGCACCTGCTGTTCGGCGTCGCGGGACTGGCCCTGGCCCGGACGGCGGCCGGCGCGCGGAACTACCTCATCTGGGGCGGCATCATCTACCTGGTGCTGTGGCTGTACGGCTTGTTCGTCGACCACGAGAGCTCGGCCAACTTCGTCCCGGTCAACGCCGCCGACGACTGGCTGCACCTCGGACTGGCCGTCGGCATGCTGCTGCTCGGCCTCGCGCTCGGGCGGAACACGCGCCGCGTCGGCACCGACGTCTGACGACGGCGATCGCCCGGCTCGAGTACGAGCCTCCCGTGGGCGGCGGCCGGGTGCCGCCGCCCACGAGGGGTGTCGTCGTCGCGGTCACTCCTTGTGGAGGACGTCCTGGACCTTGCCGGCGGCCTTCTCGACGACGTTCGGCAGGTCGGTGGTGCCGTAGAGGCGGGAGTCCGGCCGCGTCGGCGGGGGCATCGGGACGCCGCCGGGCGGGTCCGCGACGTACTCGAACTCGCCCTTGCCGTCCGGAGTGGGCCCGCTCGCCCAGGAGCCCTCGCCGGCGTGCTCGCCGTCGGAGAAGTTGATGTACTGGTAGGCGACGTCGCGGTTCTCCTGCGACAACGGGAAGTTGCTCGGCACGGGCAGGTCCTCCATGCCCTCCTCCTGCAGCTCACGTGCAGCGGCGATCCACTGGTTCTGGTGCATGGTGTCGCGGGCGAGCAGGAAGGCGAGGAGGTCGCGCACTCCGGCGTCGTCGGTCATGTTGTAGAGCCGCGCGACCTGTAGCCGGCCCTGCATCTCCGCGTTGGCGTTGGCGGTGAAGTCGGCCAGCAGGTTGCCGCTGGCGGTGATGTAGCCCGCCGACCACGGGTTGCCCATGCTGTCGACCGGCCGGGCGCCGGCGCCAGCCACGATGGCGTGCTGGATGTCCGTGCCGCCGACGACGGCGGCGACTGTGGGATCGTCCTGGACGGCGTCCTCGGTGACGCCGAGCGGCGCCTTCTCGAGCAGCTGCGCGATCATCGTGGCGAGCATCTCGACGTGGCCGAACTCCTCGGCGCCGATGCCGAAGAGCAGGTCGCGGTACTTGCCGGGGATGTGGACGTTCCAGGACTGGAACCCGTACTGCATGGCCACCGTGATCTCACCGTACTGCCCGCCCAGCACCTCCTGGAGCTTGCGGGCGTAGATCGCGTCGGGGCGGTCGGGCTTGGCCTGGTGCTGGAGTTCCTGGCGGTGGAAGAACATGAGATGAGCCTCACCTCTGCGATGGTGCGAGCCGCGGCCCGTCGTCGGACGGACGGGCCACGGCGGGTCGTCGATCCGAACCTCCCTCCGAGGTCGCTGGTGTCGTGGTCGATCAGCCGTTGCTGCGCTCGTCGCGGACGGTCCGGACGGCATCCTCCGCGCTCGAGCGGACCGCGTCGACGGATTCGCGAGCAGGCTCACGCAGGTCGTCGGCCATCTCGCGGGCCACCGACGACGCCTGCTGCGCCATGCCCGCCGCCTGCTCCTTCACGGTCCCGGCAGCGCGGCGCTCGGCCCGGCTCGCCGGGATGACGGTCGACGCCAGCCAGCCGACGCCGAACGCGATGACGCCCGCGGCCAGCGGGTTGCCCGCCGTCCGCTCCCGCACCATCGCGGGAGCCTCACCCGCCTTGTCCGTCATGGCCGACGCGTTGTCGCGCACCGAGGAGGCCGCGTCGCCACCGGTGGATGTCACGTCGGAGGCGGCGCCCATGACGCGGTCCTTGAGGCCGCCCATGGCGCCGCGGACGCGATCGCCCTGACGCCTGGCCATGGCGCTCGGCCGCACCCGCTCGCGGACGGCGTCGACATCGTCGCTGAGCTCGTTCCGGGTCTGCTCGATGTCGGCCCGGATCCGATCGGGATCGTTGGTCATCGTGGGTTCTCCTGTGGTTTGAGTGCGTCCGGGATCTCTTTGACCGTCTCGGTCGTACGCGGCGTGCCCCGGACGCGGCGCATCTCGGAGCGGCCCCTGGCCGCCAGCACGGCGGCGACGACCGCCCAGAGGGCGGCCACGATCAGCGCGGACCAGCCGTGGCCGGTCGCGTCGGCGATCGCCCACCACAGGGCGATCGACAGGAACAGCAACGTGAGCCAGGCGGCCAGGCCCGCGCCGCCGTACATGCCCGCGCCGCGGCCGGCTCGGCCGGCCGACTGCTGGAGCTCGGCCTTGGCCAGCTCGACCTCCTGCCGGACCAGGGTCGACAGGTCGCGGCTCACCTCGCCGAGCAGGTCGCCGAGTGAGGCCTCGGAGCGCGCGGCGTGCGACGGCTCGTGCTCGAGGTCGCTCATGACGACGTGTCCTGCGGTGATGCCGCCTGGGTCATCCCCCGGGTGAGGCGGCCGGCGAGCACGCCCGCTCCGGCGGCGAGCGTCAGGAACAGGCCGGGTCGTTGGCGGGCGAACGTGCGCACCTCGTCGATCAGCTCGCTGGGTTCGCGGCTGTCCAGCCAGCCGGCGAAATCACCCGTCCGGCGGGCGGCCTCCTGCGCCAGGTCGCCGGCCATGCCGGACTGCTCGGTGCTGCCGGACATCGACCGCAGCTCATCCGACAGCGCCCGTAACCCGCCGACGGCGCGGTCCTTCTGCTGTCTCGCCTGCGATGCCAGCTCGTCGCGGGTCTGGCCGGTGAGGTCGCGCACCTGCCGGCGAGCCTCATGGGTGAGCTTCGACGCCTCCTCCTTGGCGGTCTCAGTGGTCGACGTGTTCTCCTGCGTCGCCTGCGTCTCCTGCGTCGCCTGCGTCTCCGGCGGGTCGCCCGGCAACGGCAGCTCCGTCGGCTGCGGCGGCGGGGCCGCGTGGCCCGCCGGGCCGGGCGGCTCGGCGATCCCGCCGCCAGGGCTGAGCGGATTGTCGCGGTAGGTCATCGGGGATCCCCCTCCGTCTGGTGTGTCATCGCACCGGCCTGGATGCCCGCCGGCGTCGATGTCCTGGAGCGCCGCCCATACCCGCCCCACATCGGCGGAAACGACACGTTCGAGGGGTTTCGTCAGTGGACTGATCTTCCGTGATGCCGTCGCCCGCCGGCTGAGTGAAGCAGCGCCGACGGGGTAGAGGAGCCGTAGATCGCCGGCGTTCCGGGAGGCCGGACGGTTCAGGTCTCGGTCGTTGAACACCCAGCCGCCGAGACCGCACCCACCGCGCGCAGGAGACGACGATGAACCGTTGGGCCCGCGGTCTGGTGGTGGGCACGGTGGCGACCACGGCCCTCAACCTGGCCACGTACGCGGACATGCTGGTGCGCGGACGGCCTGCCAGTGCGGTTCCCGCGGATGCGGTCGGCACTCTGGCCGGACGTGCCGGTGTGCGCCTGGGAGACGAGCCACGAGCCGCCCATCGCAGGGAGGCGGCGGGCGTGCTGTCGGGCTACGCCACCGGCGTCGGCCTGGCGATGTCCTACGTTCTGGCGGAGCCGCATGTCCGCGGACGCCGGCCCTTCTGGGTGGTCGCTGCGGCGGTGGGCGCGACGGCGATGACGGTGGGCAACGTCCCCGCCATCGCCTCGGGCAGCACCCACCCGAGGCAGTGGGATGCCGCGGACTGGCTGGCCGACGTCGTTCCCCATGCCGCCTACGGGCTGGCGGCGGTCGCGACCGCTGACGCGATCGGCCGGCCGAGCTGATTCAGGCGGAGCTGAGTCAGGCCTGCGGCTCGCGCGGCCCGCGGGCCTCGGCCTGGTCGTCGGCGGTCGCGACCTGGGTCAACGCGGCCACGGTGCGCTCCAGACCCTCCTGGACCTCCTCGCCCTCCGCCTCACGGACGCTGTGCAGGTTCACCGTGATCCGGGATCGGCCGGCGGCGACCTCGTCGATGCGCAGCTCACCGTGATAGTCGTCGGGGCCTTCTGCGCCCCAGCTCAACGTCCGTTCGGCGGGGTCGGAGCGGATCCAGGCCTCGCTGCCGACATGCTCGCCGTGGACGTCCGCCTCGACGTGCACGCTCTGGCCGCCGCGCGGCTCCGCGGCCGTCATCTGCGGGAAGTAGCGGGGCAGGTTCGTGGGCTCCGCCAGGAAGGCGAAGAGCGTGCCGGCCGCGATGTCGGCTTCCGCCGAGTGGGTGTAGGTCGTCATGGGCGCCCAGTACCCGCGGCCGGCGCGTCCAACGGGCCCGAGGGATGTCGGTGGCCTTGCCGCATTTCCTGCAGATCAGGTGGTGATGGTGGTCGCGGCTGCAGGAGCGGAACCGCTGTTCGCCGCTTGGTGCGTGGTATGTGTCGGCTTCGTCGTTGTGGACCATCTCGTTGA
>NZ_SMKL01000036.1 GCF_004348545.1 Jiangella ureilytica
GCTGCGGTGACGGGGGTTCGCCGTCTGTGCGGGGGATTCCGGTCCGGCCTCAGTACCAGCCGACGGACTCCGAGTGCGCCCAGGCACCGCACGGGTCGCCGTAGCGGCCCTCGATGTACCAGAGGCCCCACTCGATCTGGGTGACCGGGTTGGTCCGGTAGTCGTCGCCGAACCGGGACATCTTGCTCGCCGGCAGCGACTGCGGGATCCCGTAGGCGCCGGACGACGGGTTCTCGGCCGTGTGCCGCCAGTTGGACTCGCGGGTCCACAGGTTGTCCAGGCACTGGAACTGGTCGTCGCCCCAGCCGTAGTCGGCCATGAGCGTGCGGGCCGCGGACTGGGGGTCGTCGATGGCCCGCTCCAGGGACCGGGCGGCCTGCTCGGCCGCCTCCCGGCGGGCGGCCTCCGCGGCGGCGGCCGCTTCGGCCTCGGCCTTGGCCTTCGCCTCGGCTTCCGCCTTGGCCTGGGCCGCGGCCTCTTCGGCCTGCACCTGGGCCTCGGCGGCAGCGGCGAGGTCGCGTTCGAGCGACGGCTTCTCCGGGGCCTGGGCCTTGGCGCCGACCTCCGGGAGTGCCAGCTGCTGATGCCGTTCGGCGCTCAGCGCGGTGGTCGCGGAGCCGGTGGAATCGACGAGCCACCCCGTGAAGAGGGTGGCGAGGACGGTGATCGATGCGAGGATGCCGAGTCCGACGGAGACCCGGCGCAGACGCCTGCGTCTTCGATGCACGAGGGGGCATACCTTCCTGTAGGGCCCCAACACCTTGCAATGGAATCGTGACCTCTGCCAACTCACCGGCGTGTCACACGGGCGATCGTGACGCTCCGCGGAGCCGTCGTGGCCATCCGCGGAAGCCGCAGCCGACGCCGTCGTCCAGGCCTCGCCCACCGCGCTGAACAGCGGGAACTCCCGCGCCACCCCGCCTGCCGGCGGGTGACGCGGGAGCTCCGGATATAGCTGACGAATCAACCAGATGAGACTTCGCTCACCCGGGCATGCGCTCCAGCATCTCGGTGACCAGAGCGGCGATCGGCGACCGCTCCGAGCGGGTCAGCGTGACGTGGGCGAACAGCGGGTGGCCCTTGAGCTTCTCGGCCACCGCGACGACGCCGTCGTGCCGGCCCACGCGGAGATTGTCGCGCTGCCCGACGTCGTGGGTGAGGACGACTCGGGAGTTGCTGCCGATGCGCGACAGGACGGTGAGCAGCACGTTGCGCTCCAGCGACTGCGCCTCGTCGACGATGACGAAGGAGTCGTGCAGCGACCGGCCGCGGATGTGGGTGAGCGGGAGCACCTCGAGCATGCCCCGCTCGACCACCTCGTCGATGACGTCCTGAGTGGTCAGCGCGCCGAGGGTGTCGAAGACCGCCTGCGCCCAGGGGTTCATCTTCTCGGACTCGCTGCCCGGGAGGTAGCCGAGGTCCTGGCCGCCGACGGCGTACAGCGGCCGGAACACGACGACCTTCTTGTGCACCCGGCGCTCCATGACCGCCTCGAGCCCCGCGCACAGCGCCAGCGCCGACTTGCCGGTGCCGGCCCGTCCGCCCATGGAGACGATGCCGATCTCGTCGTCGAGCAGCAGATCCAGCGCGATGCGCTGCTCCGCCGACCGGCCGTGCAGCCCGAACGCCTCGCGGTCGCCGCGGACCAGCTTGATCCGCTTGTCCGGCGTCATGCGGCCCAGCCCGCTGCCGCGCTCGCTGTGCAGCACCAGACCGGTGTGGCAGGGCAGGTCGCGCGCCTGCTCGAGGTCGGCGTACCCGTTCTCGTACAGCTCGTCGAGCAGGCTGCCCGCCACCTCGAGCTCGGCCATGCCGGTCCAGCCGGACTCGATGACGGTCTCGGCGCGGTACTCCTCGGCGTGCAGGCCGACCGACGAGGCCTTGACCCGCATCGGGAGGTCCTTGGAGACCAGCGTGACGTCATGGCCCTCGGCGGCCAGGTTGCGCGCCACCGCGAGGATGCGGGAGTCGTTGTCGCCGAGCCGGAAACCGGCCGGCAGCACCTCGGGATCGGTGTGGTTCAGTTCCACGCGGACCGTGCCGTCGTCGTCGCCCACCGGTATGGGGTCGTCGAGCCGGCCGTGTTCCACCCGGAGCTCGTCGAGCAGCCGCAATGCCGCTCGCGCGAAGTACCCCAGCTCTGGATGGTGGCGCTTGGCCTCGAGCTCGGTGATCACCACGATCGGCAGGACGACCTCGTGCTCTGCGAAGCGGAGGATCGCGTAGGGATCGGCCAGCAGCACGCTCGTATCGAGGACGTAGGTGCGGCGAGCCGGCTCCTGCCGGGTGGTGCGACGACGGGGGGTCTGGTTCTTGGAAGCGGCCACGTCCGTCTCCCTCACGCCTGAATGCACCCTGACGGATCAGGCGTCTGTGTCGCGCGGAGTGCCGGGACCGAGCCCACTGGGCCGGGTGCCGGCCCTCCGTTCGCGCCATGGTGTCAGCACGTAGGACGGGCCTCCCGAGCGGCCGGCTACCCACCGTCCGCCACTGCCCAGATTACCGCCAGGCAGGATCACAGCGATAGGACACGCCTTAACGGCCCGTGAACGATGTGTTTCGCCGGGCGCCGCCGCGGCCGGACGATCGGCGCCGCACATGGACGTACCCGCACGATCTTCGCGCGGGTACGGGGTCGGGTACGAGTGCCGGCCGGGTCAGCGCTTGACGCCGACACCTCCGGCGATGCACTCCTGGGCCTGGCTCAGCGGCGTCAGCTGGGGGCCGTCGGGCCACCACTCCGCGCACTTCGTGACGCCCGGCTCGATGAGGTCGAGGCCGTCGAACAGCTCGACGATCTCGTTCTTCGTGCGGAACGTCCCGGAGCCCATGGGGCTGCCCCGGAAGTGCTCCTCCATGTGCCGCGCCACGCTGCTGAACTGGTTCTCGGGGTCGAGGAAGTGCGAGATCGCGACGTAGGACCCAGTGGGCAGCGCGTCGATGTAGGTCTTCATGAGCTCGGCGGGGCCGTCCTTCGGGCCCTCGAAGTGGTGCAGGGTGCCGAACTGCAGGAAGCCGATCGGCTCGGAGAAGTCGAGATGCTTGCGCACCACCGGGTTCTCGAGCACCTCTTGCGGCTCGAAGATGTCGGCCGACACGAAGTGGGTGTAGGCGTTCTCCTCGAGCAGCGCCCGGCCGTGCGCCAGCACCACGGGGTCGTTGTCGACGTAGACGACCCGCGTCTCCGGGTCGGCGCGCTGGACCACCTGGTGCACGTTCTCGGCCGTCGGCAGGCCGGACCCGCAGTCGAGGAACTGCTTGATGCCCGCCCGGGACGCCAGGAACCGGCAAGCCCGGATGAGGAAGCCCCGGTTGTCGATGGCGAGGTCGCGTGCCTCGGGCGCGGCCTGGGCGACCCGGCGGAACACCTCGCGGTCGATCTCGTAGTTGTCCGTGCCGCCGAGGAACGCGTCGTACACGCGAGCGATGCTCGCGCGGTTCGGGTCCACACCGACGGGCACACGGGCTGCTCGAGGAGCATCAGGCATTGATCAGTCCTTGGTCTAGACCCGGGGAATCGATCGCCCATAGCGTAGGTCTGGTTGATCATCGGCGCAATGGCGTTGCACCGACAGCGCACGGGTCGCCCTCATCCCGCACGTCAGCCTGGATCATGAAGCGAAGGCTCCCTAAGATGATGGGGTCTGCGGCCGGCTCAGGCTCGGCCGACGAAGGAGGGCGCACATGACGGGCGAGGCGACGGGCAACAGCCCGGCCGAAGCGCGTACCAGCGCGCCCACCGCACGCCGCATGGTCCTGGGCGCCCAGCTGCGCCGCCTGCGCGAGGCCGCCGAGCTGTCGCGCGCCGACGCCGGCTTCACCATCCGCGCGTCGGAGTCGAAGATGAGCCGCCTCGAGGCCGGCAAGGTCTCGTTCAAGGAGCGCGACGTCGCCGACCTGCTCACCACGTACGGCGTCAACGACCCCATCGAGCGCGAGGCCTTCCTCGACCTCGTCAAGCAGTCCAACCAGCAAGGCTGGTGGCACCGCTACAACAACGTCATCCCGGGGTGGTTCAACGACTTCGTCGGACTCGAGGAGTCGGCGTCGCTCATCCAGTCCTACGAGCACCAGTTCGTTCCCGGACTGCTCCAGACCGAGGACTACGCCCGCGCCGTCATGACCCACGGGCGGCCGCAGTACGCCACCGACGACATCGAGCAGCGCATCGACGTGCGCAGGCGCCGGCAGCGCATCCTCGCCCGCCCGGGCGCGCCGCACCTGTGGGTGGTGCTCGACGAGTCGGTGCTGCACCGCCCAGTCGGCGGCCGCAAGGTGCTCGACGCGCAGCTCACCGCCATGCTCGAGGCGAGCAGCATGCCGCACATCACCGTGCAGATCGTCACCTACGAGCGCAACTCCAACGCGGCCGAGGGCGCCTTCACCATGCTCCGCTTCGCCGAGAACGAGCTCCCCACGCTCGTCTACATCGAGCACCTCACCGGCGCGCTCTACCTCGACCGCATGGACGAGGTCGAGACCTACGGCCGCGTGCTCGACCGTCTCGCCGTCGACGCCGAGACGCCCGAGGACAGCCGCCAGATGCTGGCGAAGCTCCGCGCCGAGATCTGAGCGGGCGCGCCCGCGGGCCGCTCGCCCACGGTCCTCTCCTCCGTACGCGCGCGTACGGAGTGCACCCATGATCACTGGTGCGCCATGCACGCCGGGCGCGAAGCAGCCACGAAGATCACGCAGCGCCCACGCCGTCGGCGCATGATCCACTTTCGTTGCGCGGCTCGCACGGCTGTCGCGCAACTGATACGACGGGAATATGGCGTGCATCTGCACATGCACGCGCACCGTGCTAGATTCGTCTGCACCGGCAAGTGCACGCATCGGACCGGTCGACGCCCTGGGAGATGAGCGGCATGGACACGATCGTCAACGGTGTGACGGCTTCGGACATCCCCCATGCCGTCTGGCGCAAGAGCAGCAAGAGCGGAGCGCAGGGCAACTGCGTGGAAGTGGCCCCGCTGCCCACCGGCACCATCGCGGTGCGCAACTCCCGTCACCCCGACGGCCCCGCGCTGATCTTCACGCAGGACGAGATGACGGCGTTCGTCGACGGCGCGAAGGCCGGCGAGTTCGACGATCCCCTGGCAACGGAGCCACCGCCCGTGGCACCGGCGCCCGGCGCGGCCACGCCGGACAGCGGCACGCCGGCCCGGTACCGGGCCATCGGCAACGAGCTCGAGAGCCTGACCGGGCAGCTGCTCGAGGGCGACACCGTCCTCGACCGCGACTCGTCGGAGCGGCTGCTGCGCCTGCTCAGCGGCGTCGCCCAGCTCCAGCAGCTGCACCGCGTCGACGCCGACGGCAACTGCACCATCTGCCGTACCAAGTCGCGGCGCTGGCACCCCGGGTCGCGGCAGGGCGAGTGCTCGGTACACGCCGCACTCAGCACCTATCTGGGCCGGTCGCTGACCACGCCCGCCGCGCCGGTGCAGCGGACCGGCGCCACTCGCCGCTCCGGGTGATCCACCACGCGCGGCCGATCCGCGGGGGATCACTGGCGATCTGAGGGGACGAGATGCTCACGGCACAGGTGCACGGCGCATGAGCCCGGCGAACGAAGCACCCGAGCAGCGCTTCGCGCCGGCCTACCGAGCCCACTGCCCGACCTGCCACAGGTCCGGGCGCGAGTTCACGTCGTACGGCAACGCCGAAGAGGCAGCCCGTGGCCATGCGGGCAAGCACATCCACACGACCTACGTCCTGGACCAGTACGGCATCCGCGTCGTCGGGTCGGTCCAGCGCCCGGGCGGCGATCCCGAGCCGTGAAGCCGCCGGTGCCCCGGGGAGGCGCTCAGTCGCTCCAGGCGCCGGTCGCGGCCGCCCCGGCGGCGTAGGTCTCGAACGACAGCGGTCCCTGGCCGCCGACCCGCTGGACGGTGTCGCTGGGTTCGGCGTCGCCCTGCTCGCGGAGCGCCGCGAACGCGGCGAGCGCACCGCCGGCGGCCTCGCGCGGCACCCCGAGCGCCTGCTGCTGGGCGAGGTAGTCGCCGTCGGACCCGAGGTGGCGGACGGGGCGTCCGGCGACCCGGCCGATGATGCTCGCGGCCTCGCCGAACGAGAGCGCCCGCGGCCCGGTGACGTCGTAGACCTGCCCGCCGTGGCCGTCGTCGGAGAGCACCGCGGCCGCCACCGCCGCGATGTCGCCGGCGTCGACGAACGAGTACCGCACGTCGCCGAGCGGCATGGCCAGCTCGCCGGCCAGCACCGCCGGCCGGAAGAAGCCCTCGTCGAAGTTCTGGTCGAACCAGTCGGCGCGGAGGATGGTCCACTCGGCGCCGGACGCGCGCACCGTCGCCTCGGCGTCGAGCAGTCGCTGGTCGCCCATGGCCTCGATGCCACGGCTCGACAGCAGCACGATGCGCCGTACGCCGGAGCCGGCCGCCTGCTCGACGAACGCGGGGTCGACCCCGACGCCGTCGGGTGCCATGAGGTACAGCCGGTCGGCACCGTCGAGCGCGGGTCCCCACGTGGCCGGTGCGGACCAGTCGAATCGGACGTCGCCCCGCCGTGCCGCCGCCCTTACCGACGCCCCCGCATCGCGCAGCCGCGCGGTGAGCCGCCGGCCGATGGTGCCGGTGCCGCCGAGGACCAGGATGTCTCGATCACTCATGCCGCCAGTCAACCAGGCGGCACCGACAGCGCCGGGACCGATGACTCTCGGCCGCTCGCCGGGTCTGTCCTTGTGAGAGACCCGACCCGAGGAGACACCATGAGCGGCCCCACCCTTGCCAGCATGCTGCTGTCCAGCGCCGATCCGGACCGGCTGGGCGCCTGGTACGCCGCGGCGGTCACCCCCGCCGACGACGCGCGCGTCGACACCTACCGGATCCTGCGCTACGGCGACTTCCACCTGATGATCGACCAGCGCGACGACGTCGGGCCGGCGAACCCGGAGCCCGCGCGCATGATCCTCAACTTCGACGTCGACGACGCCCGCGCGGTCGTGGCCCGGCTGGACGAGATGGGCGTGACCTGGCTGGCGCCGTTGGAGGACCGCGACGGCAGCCTCTTCGCCACGGCGGTCGACCCGGACGGCAACTATGTCCAGTTCATCCAGATCAGCGAGGAGCACAAGGCGCAGCTCGCCTCGTCGAGCCAGGACACGACCCCGGAGGCGACGTGACGGCGACGACGAATCGCCGCTGGCTCGCGCTCACCGTCGTCGCGGCCGCCTTCTTCATGGGCGTGCTCGACTCGACCAGCGTGTTCACGGCCCTGCCGTCGATCGCCGACGACCTCGACTTCTCGGCGGCGGGCATCCAGTGGGTGGTGACGGCGTACGGCGTGACGGTCGGCGGGCTGATGCTCTTCGGCGGGCGCCTGGCCGACCTCCTCGGCCGGCGCCGCGTGTTCATGGCCGCTGTCGCGGTGTTCGCTGCGGCGTCGTTGCTGTGCGGGCTGGCGTGGTCGGCTGAGCTGCTCATCGCCGCGCGGACGCTGCAGGGCGTCGGCGCGGCGGTGCTGACCCCGGCCGGCCTGTCGCTGCTGATGACGGTGTTCCCGGAGGGTCCGGACCGGCACCGGGCCCTGGGCGTGTGGGGCGGGCTCGGCGGTGTCGGCGCGACCGCCGGGCTGCTGCTCGGCGGCCTTCTGACCGACGGCCTGGGCTGGTCATGGATCTTCTTCGTCAACGTGCCGGTCTGCGTGCTCGTCCTCGTGCTGAGCCCCGTCCTCCTGCCCGAGAGCCGCGACCGCGACGTTCCGCGCCGCTTCGACCTGGCCGGCGCGGTGACGGTGACGGCGGCGCTGGCGCTGTTCGTCTACACGATGTTCGACGCCGCGGAGTCCGGCCGCCCGACGGCGCGGACGGCGCTCCTGCTCGCCGGCGCGCTGGCGCTGGGCGCGCTGTTCGTGCGGATCGAGGCGCGCGCGCCGGCGCCGCTGGTGCCGTTGCGGATCTTCCGGTCGCGCACGCTGGTCGGCGGGAACCTGGTGGTCCTGGTGGCCGGCATCGCGGTCGACGGCATGCTCATCCTCGTCACGCTCTACGCACAGCAGGTGCTCGGCTTCACCGCCCTGCAGTTCGGGTCGGCGGTGGCGGTCATGACGGTGGCGTCGATCGGCAGCGTCGTGCTCAGCCAGCATGTGGTGACGAAGGCCGGGTTCGGGCCGGTCGCGCTCGGCGGCATGGTCGTGCTCGGCATCTCGCTGCTGCTGCTCAGCCGGGTCTCCGCCGACGGCTCGTTCGCGAGCGACCTGCTGGCCGGCCTGCTGGTCTTCGGCCTGGGCATGGGCGGCGCGTTCGTATCGTCGCAGATCGCGGCGCTGGCCGGCGTCGCGGAGTCGGAGTCCGGGCTCGCGTCCGGGCTGGAGGAGACGTCGTTCACCATCGGCTCCACGCTCGGTGTCGCGACCCTCACCTCCGTCGCCGTCGCACGGGCCGACGACCTCGCCGCGGGCGGCGCCGATCCGCTGACCGCACTGACGGCGGGCGCGCAGACCGGGTTCCTGGTGGCGGCCGGGTTCACCGTGCTCGGCGCAGTGGCGGCGGTCGCGCTGCTGTGGCGGCGGCGCACCCCCGAGGCGACCACGACGGCGCCGCGGCGGACGCCGTCGGCGGCATAGGGTCGGCACAGGACCAGGGAGGCGATGGTGCAGACGACGACCACCGGCGAGCCGCGGGGCGACTTCCAGCAGCTGGCCGACCCCTACCGGCGCGAGCTGCTCGCGCACTGCTACCGCATGCTCGGCTCGGTCCACGACGCCGAGGACCTCGTGCAAGAGACCTATCTGCGGGCGTGGCGCGCGTACGACCGGTTCGAGGACCGCTCGTCACTGCGCACCTGGCTGTACCGCATCGCGACCAATGCCTGCCTGACGGCGCTCGAGAGCCGCGGCCGCCGGCCGATGCCCACCGGCCTCGGCGGGCCCAGCACCGAACCGGCCGGCGACCTGATCGAGCGGTCCGAGGTGCCGTGGCTGGAGCCGCTGCCCGACGTCGCCATCGGCGCCGACAACGCCGACGGCGTCGACCCCGCCACCGTCGTCACCTCGCGCGAGAGCGTGCGCCTGGCACTGGTCGCGGCGCTGCAGCACCTGCCGCCGCGGCAGCGAGCCGTGCTCGTGCTCCGCGACGTGCTGAGATGGAAGGCCGCCGAGGTGGCCGACCTGCTCGAGACGTCGCCGGCGGCGGTCAACAGCATGCTGCAGCGGGCACACGCGCAGCTCGACAGGGTCGCGCCGTCCCCGGACGACGCCGTCGAGCCGCTCACGCCCGAGACCCGGGAGCTGCTGGACCGCTACGTCACCGCCTTCGAGAACTACGACGTCGACGCCATCGTGCGCCAGCTCACCGAGGACGCGGTCTGGGAGATGCCGCCGTTCGCCGCCTGGTTCGTCGGGTCGGCCGACATCGGCGAGCTGATCCTCGTCCAGTGCCCCATGAAGGCCCCCGGCGACCTGCGCATCGTGCGCATCTCCGCCAACGGCCAGCCGGCGCTCGCCCAGTACCTGCGCGGCGCCGACGGCGTCCACCGTCCGTTCGCGATCCAGGTCGTCACGGCCGGCCCGGCCGGCATCTCGCACGTGGGCCAGTTCTTCGACCTGAGCCTGTTCCCGCTGTTCGGGCTGCCGGACGCCCTGCCATGACCGGCCCGCCGGCCGATGCGCCGGAGCTGCTGGAGCGTGCCCTCGGGTACGCCGCCGGCAGCCTGGCGCTGGTCCGGCCGGCGCTGCTGTCGCGTCCCACCCCGTGCGCGGGCTGGGACCTGCGCGCGCTGCTGCGGCACCTGGACGACTCGCTGCTCGCGCTCATCGAGGCGACGGCGGCCGGCCGGGTCGCCGCTCCGGGACCCGCCGAGGACACCATCGATCCGGCCGGGACGCTGCGTGAACGGGCCCGCATCCTGATCGGCCGTTGCGCCGCCGGCGACGGGCCGGACCTCGTCGCCGTCGGCGACCGGCAGCTCACCGCACGAGCGGTCGCCGTCACCGGAGCATTGGAGATCGCCGTCCACGGCTGGGACATCGCGCGCGCCTGCGGCGCCGACCGGCCGCTGCCGCCGTCGTTCGCGCTGCGCCTGCTGTCGGTGTCGCCCTTCCTCGTCGACGACGCCGACCGGCCCCTGCGGTTCGCGCCACCCCTCCCCGTGCCCGACGGCGGCGCCCCCGGTTCGCGGCTGCTCGCCTTCCTGGGCCGCGACCCGGTGGCCGCCTAGCGTCCGCGCTTCCGGCGCACCGACCCGTGCTCATCGAGGATCCGCGGTGCGGCGACCCCGTCAATCCACGTCAGCGGCCGGCGTGACAGTGCCCTCATGGCGCTGATGACTCAGCGGCCGTAGCGGCGTTCGCGTTCGCTGTAGGAGCGCAGTGCGCGCAGGAAGTCGACCCGGCGGAAGTCGGGCCAGAGGGCCTCGCAGAAGTAGAACTCCGAGTTCGCGCTCTGCCAGAGCATGAAGCCGGACAGCCGCTGCTCGCCGCTGGCCCGGATGACGAGGTCGGGGTCGGGCTGGCCCTTGGTGTAGAGATGCGCCGCGATGCCCTCGGCGGTGACCACCTCGGCCACCTCCTCGACCGAGGCGCCGCGGGCGGCGTGCTCGTGCAGCAGCGCCCGGACGGCGTCGGCGATCTCGCGCCGGCCGCCGTAGCCGACGGCGACGTTGACGTGCATGCCGTCGATCTCGCGGGTGCGGTCGGCCGCCTCTTTGATGACGGTGGCGGTGCGCGGCGGCAACAGGTCGAGCGCGCCCATGGGGTACACCCGCCAGCGACCGATGGCCGCGATGTCGTCGATGAGGTCCTCGATGATGCCGAGCAGCGGGATCAGCTCGTCCTCGGGGCGGTTGAGGTTGTCGGTCGAGAGCATCCACAGCGTGACGACGCGGACGCCGAGCTCGTCGCACCAGCCGAGGAACTCGCGCGCCTTCTCGGCGCCGGCCTGGTGGCCGCTGGAGGTCGGCGCGCTGAGGGCCCGCGCCCAGCGGCGGTTGCCGTCCATGAGCACGGCCACGTGCTGCGGCAACCGACCGCGGTCGAGGTGCCGCTGGATGCGCTTCTCGTAGATGCGGTAGACCAGGTCGGACAGACCCATCGACCGATGCACCTCCAGCGTCGTGGCTGCTCCCCGGATGTCCCCTTCTCCCCGCCAGAGAGTACTCTCCCGCGCCCCATGTGCGGTGAATGCACGGCCAACGCCCGGCGCGAGGTCACAGGCCGCGCAAGTCCCCCACGGTGCGAAACGCAGTACCGTGGAGGTCATGACGTTCGACGATCAGGTGCGCGAGGCGGTGGCCGCCGTCAAGCCCCGGCTGCGCGGCTGGCTGCACGCCGGGACGTTCCCGGTGGCCGTGCTCGCGGGCACCGTGCTGATCGTCGTGGCGCCGACCACCCAGGTGCGGGTCAGCGCCGCCATCTACACCGTCACGGCCGCACTGCTGTTCGGCATCAGCGCCGTGTACCACCGCGGCCACTGGTCGCCGCGGGCGCATGCCGTGCTGCGGCGCTTCGACCACGCCAACATCTTCCTGATCATCGCCGGCACGTACACGCCGTTCACCCTGCTGGTGCTGCCCGAGAGCGACGCGACGGTGCTGCTCTGGCTGGTCTGGGCCGGTGCCTTGCTGGGGGTGCTGTTCCGGGTGTTCTGGGCCGGCGCGCCCCGCTGGCTGTACGTGCCCATCTACGTGGCGTTGGGCTGGGCGGCGGTGTTCTGGCTGCCCGAGTTCGCCGCCTACGGCGGCCCGGCGGTGGCCACGCTGATCATCGTCGGCGGGCTCATGTACACCCTCGGCGCCGTCGCCTATGCGATGAAGCGGCCCAACCCGTCGCCGCGCTGGTTCGGGTACCACGAGGTCTTCCACGCGTTCACGCTGGCCGGCTTCGCCAGTCACCACGTCGGCATCTGGCTGGCCGCCTTCGGCGTCGGCGCCGTCGCCGCCACCTGACCCCGGGGCCGCATGGACGACGAGTCCCGGCGCGACCTCGTGTTCGTGCTGGTCGTCATGGCGTGCCGCTGACCGCGCTGCTCGCGACGTTGATCGGCGCCGTCGTGCCGGGGCGCTACGGGCGGCTCGTGGTGCGGACCGGGCCTGCCCGCGACGTGCTCGCGCCGTCGGCGTTGCCGCGGTCGGTGCCGCGGCGCGCGTCTTCTCCTACGCGTCCGCCGTCTACGTCCCGTGGTTCGACATCGACGACCTCTGCCCGAACGATCATGTCCGGAGGACGACCGAGGCGCCGTTCCGGCTCAGTGCCACCTGCTCGTCGGGCTCGCTGGCCGAGCAGTACGTGCCCGGCTGGGTCAATCCGGTGACGGTGGCGCTGACGGTGTGCGGCGTACTCGGGGTCGTCGGTGACCTGACGACGAGGCTCGCGGGGCGCCGCTCGCCACGGTTCTTCCGGCAGCCGGTGCGCTGATCAGTCGGTACCGGGGCCGGTGGCCCGGACCTCCTCGACGTGGGTGAGCGCCTCGCGCAGGTCGGCGAGCCAGGTGTCGGCGTTCTTCGCGACCAGCTTGACGCACCAGGCCAGCGCCTCGGAGCGGGACCGCGCCACCCCGGCCTCGACCAGGGTGTCGAGGACCTGACGCTCCGGCTGCCGCAGGCGGGTCATGACGGGGGCGGCCAGCCGGGTGAACAGCTCGCGCCGGTCACCGCAGTCGACGCCCCAGGCGACTTTGCGGTCGCTGCGGTGCTCGAGCTCGCGGGCGATCTCGATACGCCGCTCGCGGGTGGACTCGCGGAACGCGCTGATGCGGCCGGACAGCGCCGCCTCGCGCTCGACGTCGGAGACGTCCTCGGTGGCCGGGGCCGGGATGCGGCCGACGACCGTGATCTCCTCGCGGTCGACGGTGACCTCGAGCGGGCCCTCGAACCAGTCGTCCGGGAGCCGGCCCGTCAGCCAGCCGCGGATCCGCTCCACGGTGTCAGTGGTGGCTTTGCTCATGTTGCGATGATTACAGAATTACACAGCAACGAACCAGGGCTGTCCGCTCACGGCGTAGCGGCCGCGAGCAGCCCGCGCGACAGCCCCCGCCAGCGCGGCTGGAACGCGTACTCCGCTGCCAGCCGCAGCCGGGCCGCGCGCGCATACGCCGGCACCCGCGCCAGCGTCGCCTCGTCGGGCCGCATCCCGTCCAGCACCGCCGTCCGTGCCGCCCGGGCCCGCGACGGCGTCAGCTCGCCCCGCGTGGCCCGCAGCTCGATGCGGACCAGCAGGTTCGCCACGCTCCGGGCCAGCTCGCCGACGGTGACCGCCTCGAGCCCGAACAGCCCGATGCCGCCGTCGGGGCCCACCACGACCTGCGCGTCGCTGAGGTCGGGGCAGCCGAGCCCGGCCGGCCCGGGCGCCCCCGCGGACAGGTCCGCCAGCAGCGAGTCGACGTCGACCGGCGGCAGCAGGCCGTACTCCGCGGCCGGGCCGAGCCAGCGGGTCGCCAGCTCCACCTCGGCCGCGGCGTCGTGCGTGCCGGCCCCGGTCAGAGCGGGCACCCGCGGCGCATCGTGCAGGAGCCGCAGCGCGGTGCCGAGCCGCTGCCAGGCCGACCCCAGCTCGCCGACGGCCACCGACCGGGTCGCGCCCGCAGCGGCCAGCGTCGGCCCGTGCAGCGCGGACAGCACCAGGACGCCGTCGCCGATGGGCCAGTCCTGCACGGAGGGCAGCGTGGCCGTGCCGTGCAGCAGCCCGGCCAGCCCGCCGAGCCGGCGGCCGAGATCGGCGTCGACCCCGGGCCGGACGACCGTTGCGTAGTACACGTCGCCCTCGCCGCCGAGCCGCACCACCGCCCGCTGCTCCGGCCGGTGCGCCAGCAGCCGGCTGCCCGGCCATGACGCCAGCCCGGACAACGCCGTCAGCCGCCGGTCGGCGCCGTCGGGGTGCAGCACGATCCCGTGGCCGGGTAGGTCGAGGGCGCCGCGGGTGGCGGCGAACACCTCGGCCCGGCGGATCGCGTCGGCGAACCACTGCCCGGCCAGCCGCCCGCCGCCCGGCGTCTCGAACTCGAGCAGCACGTGCCAGTCGTCGTGCGGCCAGGCGCGGCGCACCGTGAGGTCGGTGCCGGTGACGGGATGGGTCAGCCGATCCGGGTGCCGGACGCGGTCGACCGGGCGGGCATGGTGCGGGTGCCTCACGCAACCACCGCCGTGATCCGCTTCATCCGCACCACCCTCGCGGCCGCGCGTGGGGTGCGGATGAGGACGGGGTGAGCGTGTTCTCATCAACCGCCCGGGCATCACCCCAATTGCCGGGCCAGCGCCGCGGCGTCCGTCGTCGGCAGCTCGCAGACGAAGTTGCGGCACACGTAGGCCGCCGGCGCGCCGCCGACCGCGGACCGGTCGCGCAGCAGCGGCACCGCGGCGGCCGCGGGGTCGTCCGGGTCGCCGGCCACGACGACCGCCCCCGGGGACGTCGAGCGCAGCGCCGCCCGGTGCAGCTCGCCCGTGCGGACGTCGTCGCGGTGCCCGACGACGGCGACCTCGACCGGCCCTGCGAGCCGCGCCTCGGCGACCGCCAGCCCCCAGCCGGCGAACCGGGGCGCTCGCTCGGCCAGCGCGTCGTGGATGCGCAACGCGTCGTCGGCGGCGTCGCGGTGGCGCGCGGACCCGGTGTACGCGGCGAAGGCGAGCAGCGCGCCGGCCGCCGCCGACCAGCCCGACGGCGTGGCGTTGTCGGTGGGGTCCTGCGGCCGGCGCAGACCCGCGAGCCGCACATCGGTGGCGTCGTCGCCGGTGTCGAAGAACCCGCCGGCGGGATCGGTGAACCGGGCCAGCACGCCGTCGAGCAGCTGCTCGGCGAAGGACAGCCAGACCGGGTCGCCGGTGACCGCGACCAGCGCCAGGAACCCCTCGGCGACGTCGGCGTAGTCCTCGAGCACCCCCGCGTGGCCCCCGGCGACGCCGTCGCGCGAGACCCGGACCAGCCGGCCCCGCTCGTCGAGGTGGAGGCGGACCAGCAGGTCGGCGGCCGCGACCGCCGCCTCGACCCACGCCGGCTCGTCGAACAGCGCACCCGCCTCGGCCAGCGCCGCGACGGCCAGGCCGTTCCAGGCGGCCACGACCTTGTCGTCGCGCCCCGGCGCCGGCCGCGGCAGCCGCGCGTCGAACAGCTGGCCGCGCACCCGCTCCCAGCGTCCGGGGTCGTCGGGGTCGCGCGGCAGCTGCAGCGTCGACGCGCCGTGCTCGAAGGTCCCGGACGGCGTCACCGCCAGCAGCTCCCCCGCCCACGAGGCGTCGTCGTCGCCGAGCACCTCGCGCAGCTGGTCCGGCGTCCACACGTAGAACGCGCCCTCGACCGGAGCGGCGCCGGCCACCGGCGGCGAGTCGGCGTCGAGCGAGCTGGCGAAGCCGCCCTCGGCCGTGCGCAGCTCGCGCAGGAGGAAGCCGGCGGTCTCGCGCACCACCCGCGCGGCCGCAGCCGACGCCGTGGTCCGCCAGAGATGGGTGTAGACGCGCAGCAGCAGCGCGTTGTCGTACAGCATCTTCTCGAAGTGCGGCACCACCCAGCCGGCGTCGACGCTGTAGCGGGCGAACCCGCCGCCGAGCTGGTCGTACAGGCCGCCGCGGGCCATGCGCTCGCAGGTCGTCTCGGCCATCGCGAGGGGGCGCGGGTCGCCGGTGCGCGCATGGTGGCGCAGCAGGAACTCGAGCACCATGGACGGCGGGAACTTCGGCGCGCCGCCGAAGCCGCCGGCCGCCGGGTCGAACTCGGCGGCCAGCCGGGCGACGGCGGCGTCGAGGCGGGCGGCTGCGGGCGGGCCGTCACCGGCCGCGACCTGCGCGACCCCGCCGAGCGCCTGGCCGATGCGGTCGGCCGACTCCGTGACGTCGCCGCGCCGCTGCGTCCACGCGTCGTCGACGGCCTGCAGCAGCTGGCTGAACGACGGCAACCCGTGCCGCGGCTGCGGCGGGAAGTAGGTGCCCGCGTAGAACGGCTTGCCCTCGGGCGTGAGGAACGCCGTCATCGGCCAGCCGCCCTGCCCCGTGAGCGCCTGCACCGACTCCATGTACACGGCGTCGACGTCGGGCCGCTCCTCGCGATCGACCTTGACGGCGACGAAGTGCGCGTTGAGGTAGGCCGCGACCCGCTCGTCCTCGAACGACTCGTGCGCCATGACGTGGCACCAGTGGCAGGCCGCGTACCCGACGCTGAGCAGGACCGGCACGTCGCGGCGGCGCGCCTCCGCGAACGCCTCGTCGCCCCACTCCCACCAGTCCACGGGGTTGTCCGCGTGTTGCAGGAGGTACGGGCTACGAGCGTCGCGGAGGCGGTTCGACATACCTCTGACTCCTGACGTATGGCGTGTCTATCGCGCTGGGTCAAAGTGATAGACGGGAGTGATACACGAGCAGGGCGGCGGTGAGCTTCCGCCCCTCTCCCAGCCTATGAGGGACGCGGTCGTGAACGAGGCAGCCGTCTCCATTGGAGCCGACCACGACGACATGTGGAGACGGTCCGCATGCAACAGCGCCCGTTGCATGCCTGCGCTGAGAGCTGGGGGTGTCGGGGGCCTCGGCCACTGCCAGAGACAGTCCGGGCTTGAGCAGCAGAACGTAGTCTGAAGCCTTGGCTGTCTCGCGACTGTGCACGTGCCGCGCACCACGATCTTGCCCCGGCGCATCCGATTCGTGACAGCGACGACTGGCAGGATTGGCTCTCGCGGCCGATGGTCGCATCGCCGACGATAACGAGGAAGTGCACCCGATGGGCTTCGAGACACCGCAACCACCGCTGTCCGAGTACCTGGAGTGGACGACCTCTGGCCATCTCCAGCTCCCCGACTTCCAGCGCGAGTACAAGTGGGAGGACGATCGCATCCGGTCCTTGCTGGTCACCGTCCTGCGCGGTCACCCTATGGGAGCCGTGATGCTTCTGGAAACCGGCAACGACCAGGTGCGATTCAAGCCCAAGGCGATCACGGGGACCTTTGTTCCACCAGACAAGGAGCCGCAGCTCCTACTCCTCGATGGCCAACAGCGCCTCACGTCCCTGACGCAGGCGCTGACGGGTACCGGCATCGTTCAAACGAAGGATGCTAAGGGCAAGCTCATCAAGCGCCGCTACTACGTCGACATGCGTGCCGCCATCGAAGGAGATGAGGCCATCGACGAGGCTGTGAAGTCCATACCGCACGACGGGAAGATCAAGACCAATTTCGACCGCAACATCGTCTTCGATATCAGCACCCCGGAGTTGGAGCAGAGGGAGGCGTGGTTTCCGCTTCGGCTTCTCTACTCCGGTTGGGATGGCGCAGCCTGGGTCAACGGTCTTGCGGACAAGGATCTCGCCGAGCGGTTCACCAACCGCATCCTCAAGCCGTCGGCGAACTACCAGATTCCGGCGATCCAGTTGAAGAAGGACACCAGTAAGTCAGCGGTCGCCACGGTCTTCGAGAAGGTCAACACCGGCGGCGTCCCACTCAACGTCTTCGAGCTGCTGACCGCCACCTTTGCCGGCAACGCCGACTATTTCGCCCAGCACGGAGAAGACTTCCGCCTCAACGACGATTGGCAGGCAATCCATGAGCGGTTCAAGAAGGAGTCGGCGCTGGAGACGGTACGGAGCACCGACTTCCTCCAGGCCGTGACGCTGCTCGCGACGCGCAAGCGCAACCGCGAGAGCACCGCCGAACGGAGGCCGGCCGTGTCGGCCCGGCGCGAGGACATCCTGCGGATCACGCTTGACGACTATCTGGAGTGGCGCGACAAGTTGGTCGACGCGTTCGAGTGGACGGCGGTGTTCCTGGCCAACCAGTACATCTTCGACAAGAAGTTCGTCCCCTACCCGCCACAACTCGTTCCCCTTGCCGTGATCCGGGTCATTCTCGGCGATGAGGCCGACTATCACAGCATCAACCGAAGAATCCGCCAGTGGTACTGGTGTGGCGTCTTGGGCGAACTCTATGGCAGCACCACGGAAACGCGGTTCGCTCGCGACGTGGAGCAAGTCCCCGAGTGGGCCAAGGGAGAGGGCGGCGAGCCGATCACCGTCACTGACGCGATCTTCCAGGAGAAGCGTCTCTACACGCTGAAGACCCGGCTGGCTGCGGCCTACAAAGGTGTCTACGCGCTGCTGATCGCCGAGGGCGCGAAGGACTGGATCAAGGACGTTACCTTCAACAAGGTGCAGTACACGTCGCTGAAGACCGACATCCACCACATCTTCCCCGAAAAGTGGAGCAAGACGAACGGCATCGACGCGTTGCTCTACAACTGCGTCGTTAACAAGACGCCGCTGGCGGCTGACACCAACCGCTCGATCGGCGGAGAAGCTCCGACCAAGTACCTGAACCGCGTCAAATCGAAGTCCGGACTCACTGATGATGTGGTTGACGCCATCATCGAGACGCACGGTATCAACGCCAAGGCGCTTCGCTCGGACAACTTCGAAGCTCACTTCGCTCACCGAAAGGGCTTCCTCCTTGACCTCATTGAGGCAGCGATGGGCAAGAAGCCCCAGCGCGAGGAAGCCCCTGCCGACGTCGATGAGCTGGCTGCCGAGTACGACGAAGAAGTTGACGACACCGGTGACGAAGCCGAGGTCGACACGAACTGAAGTCCACCTCGAGCGAAGCACTCCGGATCGGCGTCGCCGGATGCCTAGCGGCTCTCCGACCTGTTCGCCGAACCGGCCTTATCATCCTCCTCAGAGCCGGGCATGAATGCTACGAAGGGCCGAGCGTTGGGGCGCCAGGATGACCAGGCGATCCGGTTCGTCGAGATCACCGTGAACGGCACGAAGACGTGGTCACGCGCGCCCGCGCTGCATCCCGAGATCGCCTGTCGGCCTAGGCTTCCCCGGTCAGGTGCGGTGTGCCCGCCGCCGCACCGCCGCGCCGGCGGCGAGCAGGGCGGCCGCGACCAGCGCGACCAGCCGGAGCGGGTCGCCGAGACCGGTGTTGGGCAGGTCCGGCTCGCCCGGCTCGCCCGGGGCGGGCGACGGCGACGGGCCCGGCTCCGTCGGCGACGGGGTCGGTGTGGGCGACGCAGTGGGCGACGCAGTGGGCGGCTCGTCGGCCGGCGGGTCGACGACCGTCACCGCGGCGATGTCGGTGCCGGCGTTCCCGGCCGTGATCGAGATCGTCTCGGTGGTGACGTCGCCGGGCAGCAGGTAGCCGTCGGGCGCGGTGATCTCGACCCAGTGGTAGTCGCCGAAGTCGAGGTCGCCGACCGAGCAGAGCCCGTCGTCGCCGGTGGTGCAGGTGCCGACCACGATGTCGTCGTCGCCCTCGAGCACGAGGTCGAAGACGGCGCCCGGCAGCGACTCGCCGGTGTCCTCGGCGACCTTGTGCACGCTCAGCTCCGACAGCAGTCGTGGGTCGTGCACGACGACCCGGGTGAGCTCGCCGCCGGCGTTCGACGCGTCGATGACGACGGGGTCGCTGGTGGCGTCGTCGGGCAGCGCGTAGCCCTGCGGCGCGGCGGTCTCGACCCAGACGTAGCTGCCGAAGCCGAGGTCGCCGACGGTACAGGTGCCGTCGTCGCCCGTGGTGCAGGTGCCGACGACGTCGCCGTCGGCGTCGCCGGCGCGCAGCTCGAACTCGGCCCCGGCGAGCGCCGTCGCGTCGTACGCGTCGACCTTCAGGACCGACAGCTCCGAGCGCAGCCGCGGGTCGCGGATCTCGAACCGCGCCGGCTCGTCGACGGTGGAGGCGTCGACCACGATCGAGTCGCTCGTGACGTCGTCGGGCAGGTCGTAGCCGAGCGGCGCCGCGGTCTCGACCCAGTGGTAGGTGCCGAAGCCGAGGTCACCGATCGAACAGGTGCCGTGGTCACCGGTGGTGCAGCTGCCCGCGAGGGTGTCGCCGTCCTCATCGATCAGGTCGAACTGCGCGCCGGCCAGCGGTGCGTCGTCGGCGGCGTCGAGCTTGAGGACGGTGAGCGTGCCCGGCGTGCGCGGGTTGGAGAAGGCCAGCGGCTCCAGCTGGGTGCCGGCGTTCTCGGCGGTGATGGTGACGAGCTCGCTGGAGGGGTCGTCGGGCAGGTCGTACCCGGGCGGCGCGGCGGTCTCGAGCCAGTAGTACGTCCCGAAGCCCAGGCCGGTGACGGTGCAGAGGCCGTCGTCGCCGGTGGTGCACTCGCCGACCAGGGTGTCGTCGTCGAGGTACAGCTCGAAGGTGGCTCCGGCCAGCGGCTCGGGGCTGTCGGAGCCGCCGTCGAGCTTGAGCACCGACAGGTCGGTGAGCCTCTGCTCGTTCTCGACGATGAACGAGATCACGTCGCCCGCGTTGTCCGGGCCGAAGGTGTACGGGCCGGTGTGCGCGGGGACCGGCAGCTCGTAGCCGGTCGGGGCGGCCGTCTCCTCCACCCAGTAGGTCCCGAACAGCAGTCCGGTGACGGTTGCGCCGCCGAATCCGTCCGTGACGACCTCACCGGGCGGATCGACGACCGGGTCGTCGCCGGGGTCGAACACGCCGTCGCCGTCGTCGCGTCGCACCACGAAGCGGGCGCCGGCCAGGCTGTCGTGGGTGGTCGCGTCCTTCTTGATGATCAGCAGCGTCGAGCGGAGCTGCCGGTCGGTCAGCGTCGACACCGGGAGGTCGCCACCGGCGTTGTCGCGGTCGATCGTGGTCATGCCGCTGATCCGGTCGGCGGGAAGCTCGTAGCCGGCCGGCGCCTGAGCCTCGTACCAGTAGTAGGTGCCCCAGGCGAGGTCGCCGATGGTGCAGGTGCCGTCGTCGCCGGTGGTGCAGTCGCCGACCAGGGTGTCGCCGCCGGGTGCGTCCGCGACGCCGTCGGCGGGGTCGTCGAGGTACAGCTCGAAGACGGCGCCGGCGGCCGGCTGCTGCGTGTCGGCGTCGAGCTTGAGAACCGCCAGCTCGGAGAGCAGCCGCGGGTCCTCGAACGGCTCGCCGACGGTGGCGTCAGGGGCGTCCTGGTCGACGACGATGCCGTCGCGGACCGGGTTCTCCGGCAGGTCGTAGCCCGTGGGCGCCTCGGTCTCGGTGACGGTGTACGTGCCGGTCGGGAGGTCCTCGACCAGGAGGGCGCCCTCGGCCGGGTCGGCGTCGTTCTCGCCGTTGTCGACGACGGTGACCGAGGTGCCCTCGGCCGCGCCGCCGGTGCCCTCGACGGTGAACGTCGCGCAGCAGACCGGGTCGCCGGACTCCGCGTCGAGCTTGTCCCACGCGAGCGTGCCGAGGCGGTTGACGAACGTGACGGCAGCCGAGCCGAACTTTCCGAGCGTGACGTCCTGCGGCTCGGTCTCCTGGACGTAGCCGGGCGGCGGCGCGGTCTCGGTGATCGTGTAGTCGCCGGGCAGTGCCGGGTCGATGACGACGACACCATCGGCCGGGTCGGCGTCGTTGTCGTCGTTGTCGGTGATGGTCAGCGAGCCGGGGCCGGCCGCGCCCGGGATCGGGTTCGGCTCGACGGTGAAGGTCGCGCCGCCCAAGGGCTCGCCGCCGGCGTCGTGCTTCTCGATGGTCAGCGGACCGCAGCGGGCCGGCGCGTCGACGGCACCGGTGACGTAGTCCTTCAGCTCCGACGACGGGCTGAGGCCAGGAGCGCTGCGGACCCAGACCGCGGCGACCCCGCCGAGGCCGCACGGGTCGTCGTCGCCGAAGAGGTCCGTCACGTCGAAGGCGAGCTCGACGAACTGCTCCGTGGCGAGCGGGGACTCGTCGCTGGACGTGCTGACGTCGGAGTCGTTGGCCAGGACCGTGACGGCGCTCGTGGCGCCGGCGGAGACCCAGCCGTCGCCACGCCACCGCTCGAGGGCGTCGACCCGGATCGGCCGGCTGCCGAGGTTGAACAGGGTGACCCGCAGGTCCCCGATCGTGCGGTCCGGGATCGCGGTGTCTTCGTCGTTGACGGTGTTGGGACGCTGGTTCAGCTCGACGTACCAGCGCACCGTGCCGTTGTCGGTGCCGCGCTCGAAGCCGACGAACAGGTACTGGTCGCCACCGGCGACGCGGTCGGTGACGTACACGCGGCCGAGGTCGCCCTTGCCGGGCGCCGCCGCTGACCCGTCGTCGTTCCACGACGCGAGGTCGTTCTCCTTGCTGCCGCGGTCGAACACCGTCTCGTCGGTGCTGCCGAGCGGGTCCCCGACGACGTCGACGCCGTCGGGGTAGATGTCGGCACTCCCCCAGTCGACCGGGTCGCCGCCGGGACCGGTCGCCGTGGTCCCGTTGGCGAAGCCCTCGTAGAAGTTGCCGTCGATCTCGAACCCGCCGACGAGGTGATTGCCGCTGCTGTTCGCCACCGCGCTCGTGCCGGCGGCCCCTGCCGAGCCGGCCACGAGCAGGAGAACCATTGCGGTCCGCGCGATAGGACGCCGCGCACCGGGCATATCCGTCCGCCCCCATACAAGAATGCCCGGGTGAGGCTCCGGGGAACACACCAACAAATGTCAATCGCCCTTCGGCATCGAAGCGTCGCGACGTTGTCGCGAGTCCGACACCGAAGGGCGAGTGCCCCCCGGCCTGTGACAATCGATCATCACACGTGAAGTTCGACCAGCCGTGGCCTCCGCGTACGCCGCGTAGACCTCGGCCAACGCAGAGCATGCACCCACAGGGGCAGGGCTGTCAACGCGAACTCACACACGCCTTCAGAACACCTTCTTGTGACGGCAGGCATGACGGGGATTCACATTTCTCATCACGCAATGTAACCGGTTACTCGTCCATAGTGAATTCACCCGATGCGCCAGAGCGAACCCGGCCCGAATATCGGCCCGGTCACGTAGATCTTTCCGTTCGAGGCGGTGTCGACGCCGCCGGGCAGGGTCAGCGTGCCGGGCGCCAGTTCCTTGATCGAGCCGCCGGGCCGGACCCGGAACAGGCCGCCGATCGGCGGGGCGATCCCGAGCTCCCACTGGAACCAGCTCTGTGTCACCAGCTCGACGGCGTAGATGCTCCCCTTGCTGCCCGGCGCGAGGTCGACGATCGACGTCAGGCCGTCGGCGAAGCGCCGGCAGTCGCCCCGGTTCGGCCGCTCCGGGTCGCACACCGCATCGACGGAGCCGGGCTTGATCCGCCAGATCTGCGACGTGCCCGGCGTCGCCGGGAACCCGCGCAGCTCGCCGACGTACCAGTAGCCGTCGGAGCCGACCGTCACCGAGGTCGCGACACCCTCGGCCGGGATCGGCGTCCCGGCCGGCGGTAGCGGCTCTCCCTCGACATCGTCGGGCAGCTCTTCCGGCACCGGGACGACGCGCGGCTTCAGCCGGGCGACCGTGACGATGTCGCCGTCCGGGTACACGCGGAGCAGGTCGTTGCCGGCGGCGTCGGCCACCAGGACGCTGCCATCCTTCAGCGCGGCGACCCCGTACGGGTTCGACTCCTCCGGCACGCCCTCGATGTTGTAGGGGTCGATGTCGTCCTGCTGGTAGGCCGCGATGTCCGCGATCGGCTTCGCGGGCTTGCCGTGCCGGAGCAGGTAGAGCGTGGCCGCGCCGGTGCCCGGCTCGCCGCCCGGAGTCAGGGCGTACACGCGGCCGGACCGGCCGACCGCCACCGCCGGAGCGAGGAAGCCCGCCGGCACGGAGCCGATCTCGTGCACCTTCGGGTGTCGGCCGCGATCGGTGACGATGCTGACCGTGCCGTCGGCCTCGCTCACCACGATGCGGCCGGCGTGGTCGACGTCCACTCCTCGCGGACCGTCGAGCTCCACCACCGGCGACGGCTCGGACGAGCCCCTCGCGACCGCCGCCGGAGCGGTCAACACCGCCGACACGGCGATAACGCCGGTGGCCAGGACTGCTGTTGTTCGCGCACGCGACGTACGCACCATGAGAAACCCCCCGATTTCCCGCGCAAGCGCCCCCCGTGAGGCTGATCCTCTGGCGCAAGCCCGCCCAGGGTTACAGTCCGGTCACGATGCGTCAAGGGGTTTCCGTGCTCGAGCCGAAGGCGTCCGCCATCGCCTGCTGGTCCAGGGCCTTGTCGTTGAGCTCGTTGAGGCTGTACCAGTTGCCGAAGTCGTCGCGGAAGACCGCCTCGACGCCGTACGGCCGCTCGGCCGGCTCCTGGATGAACTCGACCCCGCGGGCGGTGTACTCGGCGAAGGTCTTGCGGCAGTCGTCGGTGTTCCAGGCACCGGCGCTGAGCGCGCCCTTGGCCATCAGCTCGCGCAGCGCGGCCGCGGTGGCCTCGTCGTGCATGGGCGGGCCGGGCACCGTCAGGTTCAGCTGGAACTCCGGGCTGGCCGGCGGCCCCACCGTCAGCCAGCGGAACCCGTTCTCCATGGTCACGTCGGTGCGCAGCTCGAAGCCGAGCTTGGTGATGAAGAAGTCGAGCGCCTGGTCGTAGTCGCTCACGTACGCCGTCGCGACACCCAGCTTGGTGATCATGATCGTGGCTCCCTGTCGGTCGATCGCTTGGTGTCCTCGACGTTAGGAGGGGTGGGCCGCCGGGGGCTTCTCCGTGGTTGCTGTCTTCGGCGTCTGCCTCGGCAGCGGCCGGCCCCACATGAGGATGTAGCAGCCGGGGATCAGCGGCGCGCCGGCCGCGTGCGCGTCGCGCTGGAACTGCGACGGCGACACCCCGACCAGCTCCGAGAACAGCCGGCTGAACGAGCCCAGGCTGGTGAAGCCGACCACGTGGCAGATCTCGGTGACGTTGAGGTCGGCCACGCGCAACAGCTCCTGGGCCCGTTCGACCCGGCGGCGCTGCAGGTAGCGGCCCGGCGTCTCGCCGTAGGCGGCCTTGAACGCCCGGACCAGGTGGAACCGCGAGTAGCCCGCGGCGGCCGCGATGTCGGCCAGCTCGAGCGGATCGGCGTAGTTCCGGTCGATGAAGTCGCGGGCCCGGCGCACCGCGACCAGCGTGTCGACGGCCGCCGACCCGGCGCTCATCGCTCCGGCGGCTCCTGGTGGCCGTGCATGCGCTCGGCGTCGGAGGTGCCCTCGGGATCGAAGTCGACCTTGCGGATCTGCTTGCGCATGCTCCGGTAGAGCATCACCAGCGCCAGGATGAGGAAGACGACGACCAGGAAGCCGTACAGGCCGGGGCCGATCTCGGAGTTGTCCGGCTCCGTCTCCGCCGCGGTGAGCGCCACCGCTCGCAGGATGCCCATCAGACCCTTGACTCTCCTCGTGTCATCCCCCGGACCTCCATTGTGGCACCGCTGGCGGCGATGGTGCTCACCGCAGTCCCGCGAAGAGGTCGTCCTCGGGCGTCTGCGTGGGCACGTGCGACGTCACCAGCTCGTAGTCCTCCGTGGGCCAGGCCTGCTGGTGCACCTCGAGCGGGACGGCGAACCAGGAGCCGTCGGGGTCGATCTGGGTGGCGTGCGCCAGCAGCGCGCGGTCGCGGACCGGGAAGTACTCGGCGCACTCGACCCGGGTGGTGACGCGGTCGTCCCAGCTCTTGTCGCCGTCCCACTCGGCCAGCCACTCGGTGTAGGGCGAGGTCAGGCCGCGCTGCTCCATGGCCTCGTGCAGGGCGAGCAGGCGCATGCGGCTGAAGGAGTGGTGGTAGTAGAGCTTCTGCGGCTGCCACGGCTCGCCGCTGCCGGCGTACTGGGCGGGGTCGCCGGCGGCGGCGAACGCCGCGACGGTGATCTTGTGGCACATGATGTGGTCGGGGTGCGGGTAGCCGCCGTTCTCGTCGTAGGTGGTGACGACATGCGGGCGGAACCGGCGCATGATCTCGACCAGCGGCTCGGCGGCCTTCTCGACCGGCATGAGGCCGAAGCAGCCCTCGGGCAGCGGCGGGAGCGGGTCGCCCTCGGGCAGCCCGGAGTCGACGAAGCCCAGCCATTCCTGCCGGATGCCCAGTATCTCGCGGGCGGCGTTCATCTCTTCCCGGCGGATCTCGGTGATGTTGGCGAGGACGTCGGGACGGTCCATCTTCGGGTTGAGGATGGACCCGCGCTCACCGCCGGTGCACGTGACGACGAGGACGTCGACGCCCTCGGCGACATAGCGGGCCGTCGACGCGGCCCCCTTGCTGGACTCGTCGTCGGGATGAGCGTGGACGTGCATCAGCCGCAGCTGCTCGGACACCGGAAACCCCATCGGTCGGAAACCTCTGTGTGCGCGCCGGCGGCCACCGGCCGGCCTCCGCTGCCCGAGACCGCACCACCCGCACGGGGCGGCTCATCGCGGCCGCCGCCGACGGGGATAATGGTGCCGCACGACACCGACAACAACGCGTCCAGCCCCTTGGGGACATTCCCGCATGGCCGAGAACGACACCGCACAGCGCGACCTGCTGGCCGAACGCTACGGCCGGCGGAGCCGGCGCGAATCGCGCGGCGTGCTCGTCGGCGTCGCGGCAGGCGTCGCGCTGGTGGCGGCCGTCGTGGTCTGGCTGATCGTGCGCTCCAGCGGCACCACGCTCGACGCCGAGCTGCTCGGCTGGGACGAGCCCCGCGACGGCGTGCTGACGGCGCGCGTCGAGATCCGCCGCGACGCCGGCATGGCCGTCACCTGCGACCTCGTGGCCGTCGACCTGCGCCGCATCATCGTGGGGCAGCTCGAGCTGCAGGTGCCGGCCGGCCCGGACGAGCACTTGGTGGTCCCGGCCGACATCCCCCTCGAGGGCGACGGCGTGGCGCCGGAACTGCGCGGCTGCGCACCGGCCGACTGAGCCCTTCGCGCCGCGAACCACGCAGCTGACCTGCGACAATCGTCGGCTTGCCACATTGCTTGTATCCTAGTTCTTTCCCCGTCAGCACTTGGACCGGGCGAATTGCCCGGCGGCGAAGCACACCCACGCGGCGTGCGGCGCGACCGATAGACACCCGAGGAGCAGTTGCCGTGACCGCTACCAGCGACAACGTTGCTTGGCTCACCCAGGAGGCGTACGACCGCCTCAAGCAGGAGCTCGAGCACCTGATGGGACCCGGCCGGCTCGAGATCGCGAAGCGGATCGAGGAGGCCCGTTCCGAGGGCGACCTCTCCGAGAACGGCGGCTACCACGCGGCGAAGGAGGAGCAGGGCAAGCAGGAGGCCCGCATCCACGCCCTTCAGCAGCTGCTCCAGCGCGCGCAGGTCGGCGAGCCGCCGGACGACGGCGTCGTCGAGCCCGGCATGATCGTCGAGATCAAGTTCGACGGCGACGACGACGTCGAGCGGTTCCTGCTCGGCTCGCGCGAGCTCGCCTCCCTCGACGACTCCGTCGACATCGACGTCTACTCCCTGAAGTCGCCGCTGGGCGCCGCCATCAGCGGCAAGAAGGTCGGCGAGAAGGCGTCCTACCAGGCGCCCAACGGCAGCACCATCACCGTCGAGGTCGTCAGCGCGAAGCCCTACGGCTCCTGACGCCGGCGCGCCACGCGCACACGCCGCCCGCCGGTCCCACGTGGACCCGGCGGGCGGCGTCGCTTCTGCCGGAGCGTCGGGCGGACCGGTCGAACCTCCGCCCGGCCCGCCCGCCGAGTCGATCGTGGAGTCCCGGCGCAGTTGCGGACGGATATGCCCGATCGACACCGCAGAAACTCCACGATCGACTTCGGCATGGCCGCGTGGCGATGCGGGGACGCCCACCAGCGCGGTGAGCGGGCTGCGGCCGGCGGAACGAGCCGGGCCCTCTGAGACCGACGGGATCAGGGCGACCACTGCGACACGTACGGCGATCAGCGGGACGCGGGGGCGCACGGAACGCGGCGCCGCCCGCCCGGTCCCGCGTGGACCCGGCGGGCGGCGTCGTTTCGGCCGCAGGCGCTACTTGCTGGACGCCTTCTTGTACTTGCGCACGGCCAGCGGCGCGAAGACCGCGATGATCAGCAGGCACCACAGCAGCGCGGCCGCCACCGGGTGCTGCATCGGCCAGGCCTCGGACTGGACCAGGCTCTGGTTGCCGAACAGCTCGCGGGCGCCGGACGCGATGGCGCTGACCGGGTTCCACTCGGCGATCGCCTGGACCACCGACGGCATGGACGACGGGTCGACGAACACGTTGGACATGAAGACCACCGGGAACAGCCAGATGAGCCCGGCCGACGCGGCGACCTGGGGGCTGCCGACCGACAGGCCGATGAGCGCGCCGACCCAGAGCATGGCGAACGCGAACAGCATGAGCAGCCCGACCGCCGCCAGGAACTGGCCGAACCCGTTGTGGAACGTCCAGCCCACGATGAAGCCGCAGACGATCATGATGACCAGCACGATGAGCTGGTTCACCAGGTCGGCGATGACCCGCCCCGCGATGACCGCGGACCGCGCCATGGGCAGCGAGCGGAACCGGTCGATCAGGCCCTTCTGCATGTCGTCGGCGAGCCCGACACTGGCCGGCGCACAGGCGAACGCCATGGTCTGCACGAAGATGCCGGCCATGAGGAAGTCGACGTAGTCGACGCCCGGCACGTTGATGGCGCCGCCGAACACGTACGCGAACAGCAGCACGAACATGATCGGCTGGATGAACATGTAGATCTGGTTGTCCGGGACCCGCCAGCCGGCCCGGATGTTGCGCCAGGTGATGGTCATGGCGTCGGCGAACGCCTGGTTGAGCCCGACGCGGCTGGGCGCGGCCGCGGTCGGCGCGACGTCGGTGGTCACGATGCCCTCCCCTGGGCCGTCTCGGCCTGCGTCTCGTCTTCGGCGTGGCGGCCGGTGAGCTTGACGAACACGTCGTCGAGCGTGGGCCGGCGCAATGCGATGTCGTCGATGCCGACCCCTGCTTCGTCGAGGTCGCGGATGACCTGGATGAGGCCCTTGGAGCCGGTGTGCGTCGGCACGGTGAGCTTGCGCGTGTGGTCGTCGCGCAGGCACTGCCCGCCGCTGCCGAGGTTGAGCACCTGCTCGGCCTTCCCGAGCGCCTCGGGGTCGTGCACGATGACCTCGATGCGCTCGCCGCCGATCTGGGCCTTGAGCTGGTCGGCCGTGCCCTGGGCGATGATGACGCCGTGGTCGATGACCACGATGTCGTCGGCCAGCGCGTCGGCCTCTTCGAGGTACTGCGTGGTCAGCAGGATGGTCGAGCCCTCGGCCACCCGCTCGCGGATGACGTCCCAGAGGTCGAGCCGGCTGCTGGGGTCGAGGCCGGTGGTGGGCTCGTCGAGGAACAGCACCTGCGGCCGCACGATGAGGCTGCCGGCGAGGTCGAGCCGGCGGCGCATGCCACCGGAGTAGGTCTTGAGCGTGCGGTCGGCGGCGTCGGTGAGGTTGAACTGCTCGAGCAGCTCGGCCGCCCGCTTCGACGCCTCTTTGCTGGACAGCTGGTAGAGCCGGCCGAACAGCCAGAGGTTCTCGCGCCCGGTGAGGTTCTCGTCGACCGCGGCGTACTGACCGGACAGGCCGATCTTCGACCGCACCGCCTGTGGTTCCCTGACGACGTCGTGACCGGCGACGACCGCCCGGCCCGCGTCGGGCGCGAGCAGGGTGGTGAGCATGCGTACCGTGGTGGTCTTGCCCGCGCCGTTGGGCCCGAGCAGACCGACCACGGTGCCCTCGGGCACGACGAGGTCGACGCCCCCGACGGCCTTCACGGCCTTCTCCCCGGAGCCGAAGGTCTTGACCAGACCCTCGGCGGTGATGGCGTTCACGGTGGTGTCCTCTCCTGTTGGGTGGAGGCATCGTGGCAGGCGCCCCTGACAGGGTCGGCGCGACGATGTCGCACGCACCGACCCACCAGCTGCCACTGCCGGTGACTTCTTATATAAGTCGAGCCTGATATTATCAAACGGCTCAGCTGAGCAGTGCGGTCGCCTCATCGAGGTCGAGCTCGCCGGCGGCCAGCCGGCGCAGGACCTCCTCGCGGTCGACGGTGCCGGCCTGCAGCGCGCCCGGGTCGGCCGGCGCCTCGAGCCCGAGCCGCTCGAGCAACTCGGCGAACCGCTGCCTCGCGGTCGGGTAACTCACGCCCAGCTCCCGCGCGAGCTCCCTCATGTTGCCCCTCGACACCAGGAACGTGCCAAGGATTTTCTGGTCCTGCGCGTTCAGCGAACAGTACGGGCAGGACGCGAACCGACCCGAGAGCTCCGTGCCGCAGGACTCGCACCCGAGCCGGGTGACGTGCAGCTTCACGCCGCACACCGGGCAGTCGGACGGTGCCTGGTGCAGGTGCTGACCGAAGTCGCCGATCACCGGTCACCGCCCGTGGGCAGCGTGACGGTGACGTCGCCCATGACGACCTCGGCGTCGATCTCCGCGGCACCGGTGCCGAGGACGATGTCGCGGTCGCGGTCGCGCCCGGTGCGCTCGGGCACCGAGCGGAACCGGCCGAGCTGGACATCGGAACGGATCCGGACGTCGGACCCCTCGAGCAGGGTGAGCTGCAGCGACCCTGACTCGCAGCGCATGCGCGAGTGGCCGGCCAACTGCCGGGTCTCGACCTGCGCGGACCCCGCCTGGACCAGCAGGTCGACCGGGCTCTCGAGGCCGCGCACCCGCAGCGAGCCGGCCGTGACCCGGACGTGGTCGAGCGCCGGCACGTGGTCGACCTGGAGCGAGCCGGCGATGACCTCAGCGCCCACGGACAGCTCCGGATTGACCCGCACATGCAGGTCGAGCAGCTGACCGGGGTTCTGCAGGCGGGTGGCGAAGTCGCGCCATCGCCCGCCCGCGAGCAGCACGAACGCGCCGTCGGAGGGCACCAGTTCGGACTCGCCGGTGACGTGCAGGACGGCCCCGTCGCGCCGCACGGTGTGCTGGCCGTTCACGGCCACCGTGGCCACGCTGGGGTCGCCGACGATGACCACCCGCCGCGAGGTGGCCCGCACCTGCACCCTGGTGATCTGCTGCGGCGTGACCGGGCCGGCCGCCCCACCGGCGGGACCGGCGGACCGGGCCCCGGCGGAACCGGCGGCTGACGCCGTCGGCCCCGGAGCAGCGGCCGTCGCGGAGACCGACGCGTCGACGGGATCGTCCGTCACGGCATCGGCGGGCGCACCGGCCTTCTCGTCCTCGATCCGGTCGAGCAGGACGGCCGCCCGGGTGGGGTCGAGCCGGCCGTCGGCCACCTGCTCGAGGATCTCGCGCACGCTGAGGGTGTTCATGCCTCCATGGTGGCGCCGGATCTATCAGAACGTCAAGTCGACTTCACGGATTGATAGTTCAATCTCCAGAAATGGAAACCGGATAGCCTGACTCGCGCAGTTTGGCCAGCACCCGGTCGCAGTGCTCCGGCCCGCGGGTCTCGAGCTGCAGCGCGATCTCGACCTCTTCGATGGACAGCGTGGACCCGGTGCGCTCGTGGACGACGTCGAGCACGTTGGCGTCGACGGCGGCGAGCTCGGACAGCAGCCGGGCCAGGCCGCCGGGCGCGTCGGGCACCCGGACCCGCAGCGACAGGTACCGCCCGGCGGCCGCCATGCCGTGCCGGATGACCCGCAACAGCAGGAGCGGGTCGATGTTGCCGCCGGACAGGACGGCGACGACCGGCGGCTCGTAGGCGGCGGGGTCGTCGAGCAGGGCGGCGACGGCGGCGCCTCCGGCCGGCTCGACGACCAGCTTGGCCCGCTCGAGCAGCAGGACGAGCGCCCGCGACAGCGACTCCTCGGAGACGGTGACGACGGCGTCGACGTACAGGCGGATCATGTCGAACGGGACGTCGCCGGGGCAGCCGACCGCGATGCCGTCGGCCATGGTCGACATCCGCTCGAGCGCGACCGGCCGACCCTCGGCCAGCGACGTCGGGTAGGCCGCCGCACCCTCGGCCTGGACACCGACCACGCGCACGCCCGGCTTGAGGTGGTGCACGGCGAGCGAGATGCCCGCCGTCAGCCCGCCGCCGCCGGTGCCGACCACGATGGTGCGCACGTCGGGGCACTGCTCGAGGATCTCCATGCCGACGGTGGCCTGGCCGGCCACGATGTCGGGGTGGTCGAACGGGTGGATGAGCACGGCGCCGGTCTCGGCCGCGAACGCGCGCGCCTCGAGCAGGGCGTCGTCGATGCTGGTGCCGGCGAAGCGCACGTCGGCGCCGTAGGCCCGGGTGGCCTTCTCCTTGACGATGGCCGCGCCCTCGGGCATGAACACCGTCGCCTTGGTGTGCAGCATGCTGGCCGCGAGCGCGACGCCCTGGGCGTGGTTGCCGGCGCTGGCGGCCACGACGCCGCGGGCGCGCTCCTGCTCGGACAGCCGCGCGATGCGCACGTACGCGCCGCGGATCTTGAACGATCCGGCGCGCTGGAGGTTCTCGCACTTCAGGTGGACCCGCCCGCCGACCCGTCCGGCCAGCCAGCGCGAGTCCTCGAGCGGAGTGGGCCGCACGACGTCGCGCAGCAGCTCGCGCGCGGCTTCCACGTCTGCCATCGAGACAGTACTCATGGGGTCGATCCTGTCACCTGCGTGCCTATGATCGCCCCAGCCCCATGCCCGGCGCGACCATCTAGGCGCGCGTAGATATTGGATATAGAGTGATCCCGTGAAACTAGCCTGGTTGTGCAGCCATGAGTCCTACCAGCCCGAGGTCCTGCTGGAGCACGCCGTCCTCGCCGAACAGGTGGGATTCGACGTGGTCACGGGGGCCGATCACTTCCACCCCTGGGTCGACGACGTCTCGGCCGCCAGCTACGTCTGGACCTGGTTCGGCGCGGTCGCACAGGCCACGTCCCGGGTCGAGCTGGCCACCAGTGTCACGGCCCCGCTCTTCCGCTACCATCCCGCGCTGATCGCGCAGGCCGCCGCCACCGTAGACCGGCTCTCGAACGGCCGGTTCATCCTGGGCGTCGGCACCGGCGAGGCGATCAACGAGGCGCCGCTGGGGTACGCGTTCCCCGGCTACGGTGAACGCATCGCGCGCATGCGCGAGGCGCTGACCATCATGCACGGCCTGCTCGACGGCGAGAAGCTCGATTTCGACGGCGAGTTCTACCAGGCCCGCACGGCGAAGCTGTACAGCCCGCCGACGGGACGGGTGCCGGTCTGGATGGCCGCCGGCGGCCCGAAGTCGGCGACGTTCGCCGGCGAGACCTGCGAGGGCCTGATCACCAGCGTCAAGGACCCCGCCGAGACCGTCGCGAAGATCATCACCCCGTACCGCGACGCGGCCACGGCCCGAGGCGCTGACACCACGGTCATGGCGACCCGCTGGGTCGTGCTGGCGGCGAACGACGACGAGGCGTGGGAAGCGCTGGTCTCCATGCGCGGCCTGCGCGCGCCCGGCCGGCTCGAGGTGGCCGACCCCGCGGTGCTGCGCGAGCGCGCCGACGCCATGGACCGCCAGGAGATCCTGAGCAAGTACACGATCGTCCGCGACCTCGACCAGCTCGCCGAGGCGTACCTGCCGCTGGTGACCGACGTCGGCGCCGACTACGTGGCCATCCAGGTGGCCAGCGCCGATCCGGCCGACACCATCCGGCGCATCGGCGCCGAGGTGCTGCCGGCGCTGCGCAAGGCCGCCGACTCCTGACCCTTCCCTGCGGCCGGCGACGGCCGGCGACCCACCGGGGGGCCGCCGGCCGTCGGCGTGTCACGGGGTCGACGATGGCGGCACCGGCGGCGGGGCGGGCGGCGTCCGGGGTGCGCCCGGGTTCCCCGGTGCCGTGTCGGGGCGCGGCGCGAACGGGGACGGACCGGCGGGCGGGGTCACCGGGTTCACCGGCGGCGTCGGGTACGGCGCCGGCCCGGCGTGCGGCTGCCAGGCCGGCGACGGCTGCCGGCCGTACGGCGGCGGCCAGGCGGCCTGGGCCGGCCGGCCGAGCAGCGCCAGCCGCTCGGACAGCATCGTCTCCTGCTTACGGGTGAGCTCGCGGACCATCAGGATCGCCAGCCCTGCCGCGGCGATGCCCAGCACCCCGCCCACGAGGCTGGTGGTGTCCATCGAGCGAAAGTCCTCGAGCGTGTTGGTCTCCTGCCTGCCGGCGGCCCGCGACACCGTGGTGGTGATGGCCCACGTGATACCCCACGCGATGACGATGCCCGCGCCGTTCTGCCGTGGATCGGAGAACTTGCTGGCCACCCAGAGCTGCCGGACCGGAAGGACGAAGTTGGCGATCGGGATGAACCAGCCGCCGATCGCCCAGCCCGGCCCCCACGAGGTCGAGCCGAGGACCCGCGCGTTCCTGGCGTGCCGGTACTGCCAGACGATGAACACCGGCGCGATGGCCAGCACGATCAGGATCCACAGCCAGCCGCTGATCACGACGAGGTCGTCCGCGGCGTCGAGCCGCTCGACATCGGCACTGCCGGCGATGAAGTCGCCGACGACCCGGATGCGAACCCCCGATGCGACGACGGTGACGAGGCCGATCAGGGCGGCGACGCCGAGCAGCACCGTCAGTGCGGTCCGCAGGCCGCTCAGGCTGGTCGACTCGGGCGCGGGCGGTGCCGCCCAGGCGACGCCGCCTTGCCCGTGGTCGGGCTGGTCGTAGAAGCTCATGTGTCCCCCGGGTCGTCAGGGCGCTGACGACGGCGGCACCGGCGGCGGGGGTGCGGGCGGGGCCTGCGGTCCGTCGGCGTTCGACGAGGGCTGGTCGGCCGGCGCGGCATCGTCCGCGGGCGGCTGGCTGAACGACGACCCGCCGGAGGCGGGCGCGAACGGCGACGGCGGCGGGTTCTGGCCCTGCGGCACGGGCTGCTCGTTCGGCGGGCCGGACGGCGGCGGGCCGTACGCGGGCAGGCCGTACGACGGCTCGATGTACGACGGCTGGCTGTACGACGGCCGGCTGTACCCGCCGCCGGCCGGCGGCTGCGCGTAGGGCGAGTCGCTGTGGGGCTGCTGACCGGCGGGCGGCTGCGCGTAGGGCGAGTCGCCGTAGGGCTGCTGACCGGCGGGCTCCTGACCGTACTGCGGCTGGCCGTAGGCCTGCTGCCCGTACTGGGGCTGTCCCCACTGGGGTCCCTGCTGCGGCTGCCCGTACTGCGGCTGGCCGTACGGAACTCCGGGCGGAGCCGGCCAGGAGCCGTACGCAGGCTGCCCGCCGATCATCGACGCCCGAGTCGCGAGCGCCGCTTCCTGCCGCGAGGTGAGCAGGTGCACCATGGCGACGGCCAGGGCAGCCGCCACGATGAGGCCGAGGTGCGCGATCAGCGAGAAGGCGTCGGACGCCTGCAGCAGCTCGGCGAAGTCGGGGTCGCCGGCGATCGGCCGGGCGGCGTTGGCGATGCCCCTGAGCAGGGCGGCGAGCCCGAAGCAGATGGCCCACGCGATCACGATGCCCGGACCCCGCCCGCCGGTGCCGGCCCGCTGCCCCTCGAGGTCGGAGGCCCGGCCGGTGACGTAGAGGTTGCGCGCAGGGATGACCCAGTTGGCCAACGGAATGAACCAGCCGCCGATGGCCCAGCCGGGCCCCGCGACGCCGTCCTGGGCCGCGCCGAGGAGGCGGGCGTTCTTCGCGTGCCGGTACTGCCATACGATGAACACCACGACGATCGCGACGAACAGCAGGCCCCAGATGACCTCGCTCCCGTTCACGAAGTCGTCGGCGCTCTGAGCCTCGGACTGATCGAGCAGCCCGGTATCGAGGTAGTCGACCATGAGGGCGACCCGGCCGGCGAACGCGACGACGGACAGCAGGCCGGCCAGCGCGACGAGCACGAGCAACACCGTCAGCGCGATGCGCAGGCCACGCAGCCCGGACGGCTCACCGGCCGGCGGCTGGGGCGCCCACTGGGCGGTGTCCCATTGCCGGTCCGGGTGGTCGTAGTAGCTCATGCATTCCCCCGATCCAAACGGCGACGGCTCAACCTACTCGGCGCCGGGCCACCGGGGAAAGTCTCAGCCCAGGGCCTGGCTGAGGTCGGCGAGGATGTCGTCGACGGTCTCGATGCCGACCGAGAGCCGGACGAGGTCGCCCGGGACCTCGAGCTGACTGCCCGCGGCGCTGGCGTGCGTCATGCGTCCCGGGTGCTCGATCAGCGACTCGATGCCGCCGAGCGACTCGCCGAGCGTGAACAGCTTCGCCCGGTCGCAGACGTCGACCGCCGCCTGCTCGCCGTCGGCCAGGCGGAACGAGACCACGCCGCCGAAGCGGCTCATCTGCTTGACGGCGACGTCGTGGCCGGGGTGTCCGGGCAGGCCCGGGTAGAGGACCTGCGAGACCCGCGGATGCCGTTCGAGCAGCTGGACGACGCGCTCGGCGTTGTCGCAGTGCCGGTCCATGCGGACGGCGAGCGTCTTCAGCCCGCGCAGCACCAACCAGGCGTCGAACGGGCCGGCGACGGCACCCATGGCGTTGTGGTGGTAGGCGAGCTCCTCGCCGAGCGCGGCGTCGGACACGACCAGCACGCCGCCGATGACGTCGGAATGGCCGCCGCAGTACTTCGTGGTCGAGTGGACGACGACGTCGGCGCCGAGCGCGAGCGGCTGCTGCAGGTACGGCGTCGCGAACGTGTTGTCGACGACGAGCAGCGCGCCGGCGTCGTGGGCCACGGCGGCCAGGCCGGCGATGTCGGCGACGCTGAGCAGCGGGTTGGTCGGCGTCTCGATCCAGATGACCTTGGTCTCCGGACGGACCGCCGCGCGCACGGCGGCGGTGTCGGTGACCGGCGCCGCCGACCAGCTGATGCCCCACGGCTCGGCGATCTTGCTGACCAGCCGGAAGGTGCCGCCGTAGGCGTCGTCGGAGACGACGATGTGGTCGCCCGGCTTCAGGACCGCGCGCAGCAGGGTGTCCTCGGCGGCCATGCCGCTGGCGAACGCGAGCCCCCGGACGCCGCCCTCGAGCGCGGCGATGCACTCCTCGAGCGCGGTGCGGGTGGGGTTGGCGGTGCGGCTGTACTCGTACCCCTCGCGCAGCCCGCCGACGCCGTCCTGGGCGTACGTGCTGGTGGCGTAGATGGGCGTGATGACCGCCCCGGTGCGAGGGTCGGGGTCCTGGCCCGCATGAATGGCTCGCGTCTCGAATCCGTGCACGACATGCGACTCTACGACGCCGAGGTCACGGGAGCGACGCGAATCGGCTCACGGACCTGCAACTTCGGCAGCAGGGCGTGCACCAGCGGGCCGATCGCGAGGGCATAGGCCACGGTCCCGACGCCGACGGTTCCGCCGAGCAGCCAGCCGCTGGCCAGCACCGTCACCTCGATCGAGGTCCGGACCACTCGCACCGACCGGCCGGTGCGCCGGACCAGGCCGGTCATCAGGCCGTCGCGCGGGCCCGGGCCGAGCCGCGCGCCGATGTAGGCCGCCGTGGCGACGGCGTTGAGCACCACGCCCGCGACCATGAAGGCGATCCGTGCGGCCATGGGGTCCGGCGCGGGCAGCAGCCAGATGGAGGCGTCGGCGACCAGCCCGATGACGATGGCGTTCGCGACGGTCCCGATGCCCGGCTTCTGCCGCAGCGGGATCCACAACAGCAGGACCAGCGCGCCCACCGCGATGACCACGGTGCCGATGGTGAGCCCCGTCCGCTCGGCGATGCCCTGGTGAAGGACGTCCCACGGGTCGAGGCCCAGGCCGGCCTCGACGAGCAGCGCCATGCTGAAGCCGTAGAGCAGCAGGCCGGCGAAGAGCTGGATCAGGCGTCGTGTCATCACACGCCCCATCCTCAGGCACCGGTGGCCTGTGAATCCATAGCCACTTGTGCCACAGTGGCCTGATGCGCACTGTGAGTGGTCCGCAACTGGCGACGCTTCTCGGCGATTGGTCCGAGACCGGCGGCCCGGCCTACGCGAGGATCGCGGCGGCCGTCCGGCTGCTGGTCCTCGACGGCCGGCTGCCGCTGGAGACCCGGCTGCCCGGCGAGCGCGAGCTGGCGACGGCCCTGGGCGTCAGCCGGACGACCGTCACGGCCGCCTACGACGAGCTGCGGACCGGCGGGTACGCCGTCAGCCGGCAGGGGTCGGGCACGCGAACCGCGCTGCCGCCGTCGCGCACCGGACCGACCTGGACGCCGTGGGCGGCGGACGGGTCGGACCTGCTCGATCTCGCGCACGCCGCCCCGGAGGCACCGGCCGAGGTGCGCCGCGCCTTCGACGCGGCGCTCGACCAGCTGCCGCGGCATCTTCCCGGCTCCGGCTACCACGTGTTCGGGCTGCCGGAGCTGCGCGCGGCGGTCGCCGACCGGCTGACGGCACGCGGCCTGCCCACCGTGCCGGAGCAGGTGCTCGTCACCAACGGTGCGCAGCATGCGTTCTCGCTGGTCCTGCAACTGGTCACCGGCCCGGGCGACCGCGTGCTGGTCGAGCAGCCGACGTACCCGAACGCGCTGGACGCCATCGGCCGCCACGGCGCTCGCGCGGTCCCCGTCCCGCTGGCCGACGACGGCTGGGACCTCGACGCCGTCGCCGCCGCCGTACGGCAGACCGCGCCCCGGCTGGCCTACCTGATGCCCGACTTCCACAACCCGACCGGGCTGCTCGCGTCCGACGGCGAACGACGCGCGCTGGCGGCCGCGCTGACCCGCGGCCACACGCTCACCGTCGTCGACGAGACGCTGGCCGAGCTGTCGCTCGACGGGCCGGTGCCGCCTCCGCTGGCGACCTACCTGCCCGGCGACCTGACGGTGACCATCGGCAGCGCCAGCAAGACCCTCTGGGGCGGGCTGCGCATCGGCTGGGCGCGGGCCGGCACCGCGCTCATCCGCCGGCTCGCGGCCGTCCGCGCGGGTGTCGACATGGGATCGGCGGTGGTCGAGCAGCTGGCGATGGTGGAGCTGATGGGTGGCCTCGACGCCCTGTTGCCGGCCCGGCGTGCGGAGCTGCGGGTCCGGCGCGACGCACTGCTCGCGGCGCTGGCCTCGCGACTGCCGGCCTGGCGGGCCCGGGTGCCGGCCGGCGGGCTGGTGCTCTGGTGCGACCTCGGCCGTCCGGTGTCGAGCCGGCTGGTCGTGGCGGCCGAGCGGCACGGCATCCGGCTCGCGGCCGGTCCGCGCTTCGGTGTCGACGGCGCGTTCGAGCAGCGGCTCCGGCTGCCGTACGCCCACCCCGCGGACGTGCTCGCCGCCGCCGTCGACTCCCTCGAGCAGGCGTTCCGGACCGTGGCCGCGGGCGGCAGGCCCGCAGCCGACACCGTCGACGCCGTCGCCTGACGGTCCCCGGGAACGCCCAGGGCCCCTGCGCTGTTCAGGTGTATGGAGGTGCATGTGAATGTCGCTGTTCGATCGCTTGGTGAAGACGAGGAAGGTCGGCCCGGACGAGGCGCTGCCGGGGCGTGACACCCGTCCCTTCGCGCTGACCGGGACGCACACCGTCCTGGGCACCCCCATCGAGGCCGAGCCGCCCACGGGCTTCCAGGAGGCCGTGTTCGGCATGGGCTGCTTCTGGGGGGCGGAGCGGATCTTCTGGCGGCTGCCCGGGGTCTGGACGACCGCGGTCGGCTATGCCGGCGGCTACACGCCGAACCCGACGTACGAGGAGGTGTGCACCGGCCGCACCGGGCACGCCGAGGTGGTCCGGGTGGTCTTCGACCCGGCCGTCATCGGCTACGAGTCGCTGCTGAAGGCGTTCTGGGAGGAGCACGACCCCACCCAGGGCATGCGCCAGGGCAACGACATCGGCTCGCAGTACCGCTCGACGGTCTACACGACGTCGCCGGAGCAGCTCGAGACGGCGCTCGCCGCGCGGGCCGCGTACGACTCGAAGCTGCGGGGCGCCGGCCACGGCGAGATCACGACCGAGGTCGAGCCGCTCGGCGAGCTCTACTACGCCGAGGACTACCACCAGCAGTACCTGAGCGACGCGAAGAACCCGAACGGCTACTGCGGCCTGGCCGGCACGGGCGTGTCCTGCCCCGTCGGCACGGGCACGTCGCTCTGACGCCTCACCGCATCGGGCCCCGCGACCACCCCCGGTCGCGGGGCCGTTCCGTTGCCGCCCGGAGGCCGTGCGTGCCGCCCCCTCCACGTCGATCTTGGGGAAGGGGGCAGTTGCGGCCCTCGTCGTCCGATCGATTCCCCGCTTTCCCCAAGATCGACGTGGGCAGGGAGGGGCTCAGGTGTACCCGGCCGTCACCAGCGGGTGACTCAGGGGTAGGGCCAGCTGTTGGCCACGCAACCCTCGAGGCCGTACGTCTGCTGCAGCATGACCGGCGCGACGGCACCGGGGGCGGGGCAGTCGACGTGGCTCTCACCGAGGGCGTGGCCGACCTCGTGGTTGACGACGTACTGGCGGTAGCCGGCGACGTCGCCGCCGTAGTGCGGCACGGCGGACGCCCAGCGCAGCGCGTTGAGGACGACGTTCTGGCCGTTGCGGCACGACACCTCGCCGCGGGTGCGCAGCGGCGCGCACAGCTCGTCGGTGGTGCCGGGCGTGGCGACGAGGATTCGGATGTCGCCACCGTGGGGCACCCGCTGGAACGAGTGCCGGCCGTCGGCGATCCAGCTGCGCGGGTCGGCCAGCGTGGCGTCGACGACGGCGGCCACCTCGATGGGGTCGAACGGCAGCCCGGTCTCGACCTCGACGGTGTAGGTGAGCAGCGAGCCCTCGGTGCCGGCCCGGCCGCTCTGCCCCGGCGTGACGGCGAACGTGCCGGGTCCGGTGGCGGCGATCTGCGGCGGCGGGGTGACGGCCGGGGCGTCCGACGGGTTCGGGACGGGCCGCTCGATGGGCACCGCCACGACGGTCTTGGACGGGCCGGCAGAATCGTCCACGGCGTCGTCGGCGGGCTCGCCGGCGAGCGGGAGCGCGGCACCCTGCGGAGCCGGGGCGCCGTCGGGCACCACCGCCCAGCCGACCGCGCCGAGGGTGGCCACGCCCAGGATCAGGCTGCCGAGCCGGCGACCGCGGGCTCCGCCCGAGCGCGCGGGTAGCACCCGGCGCCGGCCCCGATCGCGATGACCGGCACGACGCACTCCGGAGCCCATGCGGATCATGTTCTCATACGGTTCTCAGACCGATCTCAGCGCGGCGCACACGAGAACGACGGCGGTGACGCACCACCGGAGTGGGCGTCACCGCCGTCGTTCAGCGTGGATCAGGACCGCATCGGACCGACCGCGTCAGCTGCGGGCCGCGAGCCGCCGCCGGGCCGCGAACGCCGCGGCCGCACCGCCGGCGAGCAGCAGCGCCAGCGCGATGCCCGTGCCGGAGCCCGCACCGGTGTCGGGCAGCTCCTCGCCGTCGCCGTCGTCGTCACCCGGGTCGTCGGTCGGGGTGGCGGTCGGCTCCTCCGTCGGCGTCGGGGTCGGCTCCGGCGTCGGCGGCTGGCCCTCGACGGTCACCGTCACGGCCGCCGGCGCGGAGTCGATCTTGCCGTCGTTGACGACGACGTAGAACGTGTCCTCGCCCTCGAAGCCCGCCGCCGGGGTGTAGGTCAGCACGGCCGGGTCGTCCTCGTAGGACAGCTCACCGAACTCGGGCGCGTAGACCTTGAACTCCAGGTCGTCGCCCTCCGGGTCGGTGCCCGACAGCTCGATCCGCACCGGTGTGTCGACGGTGGTCTCGGCCGAGGTGGCGTCGACCTCCGGCGCGGTGCGCAGCTCCGCCGTCTCGTCGATGGCCGCGGCGACGGCGCTCACCTGGGTGTAGACGCCCGGGTAGTCCGGCCGGGCGCAGCCGTTGCCCCAGCTGACGATGCCGACCTGGACGGGCTCGCCCTCGTCGTCGTCACGGAACAGGGGGCCGCCGGAGTCGCCCTGGCAGCTGTCGATGCCGCCCTCGGCGTAGCCGGCGCACAGCTCGATCTCGCCGACGAAGCCCCAGCCCTCGTCGTCCGGGTAGGACGCCAGGCACTCGGCATCGCCGACGAACGGCACCTCGGCCTCGAGCAGGAACTGCTGCTGGTCGCCGCCCTCGGCGTCGGCGCCCCAGCCGGCCACCGTGAAGTCGCCCTCGTCGTACTCGCCGGTCGTGGCGATCGGCAGGGTCGGGACACCCTCGACCGGCTCGTCGAGCTGGATCAGCGCCCAGTCCGGATAGCCGCCGCCGATGCCCTCGGCGTTGGCCGACCAGACGTGGTTGCCGCCGACCTCGACGATGTCCTCGCCGGCGAGGTCGACCGAGCCGATGAGCGCGGTGATGTCGGTGTTCGGGCCGGTGCCCGGCGAGACGCAGTGAGCCGCCGTCAGCACCAGGTCGGGCTGGTACAGGGCACCGCCGCACAGTCCGCCGGCGATGTCGAGACGGACCATCCACGGGTAGTCGCCCTCGGCCGCGGGCTCGCCGCCGACGATCCGTGGCAGCACGTCGAGGGCCTCGAAGGTCTGGTCGAGCAGGTTCACCGCGGTGTCAGGAGTCTCATCCGACGACGCGACCTGGGCGGTGCCGAGCAGACCGGCACCAGCCAGTGCTGTGGCCAGCAGGACGCCCGCGGCGCGGACGCTGTGGCGCAGGTGGTAACGCAACGATTCTCTCCGATTCGGCGCAAGGATTCACATTCGATGATCACTGTTCGCCGGAGCGGCACGACGGCGCTCGAGAACGGCCCCCCACCCGATTTCGCCCTACCCCGGAACCGCCGCGAACGGTACCGGAAGCGGTCCCCGTCGCGACCTCGACATCACGGTTCTCACCAGGAATTTCTCGGTCCCCCGGCGGCTCGCGGGGCAATGTCCCGATTCGTCCGCGACTGGTCCCGCGACACCGCGCCATCGCTGCAATAGACACAAATGCGGCGGTTATCAATAAACTGCGGCCATGCAGTCGATGTGGGACTGGTTCAGCGAGCACGCGTGGGTGCTGGCGTGGGCCGGCACCGCCCTCATCCTGGGGACGATCGAACTCACGACGCTCGACTTCTTCTTCCTCATGCTGGCCATCGGCGCGGCCAGCGGCGCGGTCGCCGCCGGCCTGGGCGCGGAGTTCCTGGTGCAGCTGCTGGTGGCCGTCGTTGTCAGCGTCGCCCTGCTCGGCGTCGTGCGGCCCATCGCGAAGAAACGATTGCTCAAGCCCACGCCGTCGTCGTTCGGAGCAGCCGCGCTGGTCGGGCAGAACGGCGTCGTCATCGAGCGCGTCGACGGCCACGGCGGCCTCATCAAGCTGGCCGGCGAGACCTGGTCGGCGCGCAGCTACGACGGCCGCTCCACCTTCGAGGCGGGCGACACGGTCGGCGTGGTCGAGATCCGCGGCGCCACCGCCATGGTGCTGGACGAGACCTGATGCCGCTGCGCGCGAAGGCCGCTCTGGTCACCGGCGGGTCGCGCGGCATCGGCCGTGCCATCGTCGAGCGGCTGGCCCGTGACGGTGCCCGTGTCCTGTTCAGTTATCGCCACGACGAGGAGGCCGCCGGTGCCGTCGTCGCCGCCGTCCGCGGGGCGGGCGGGACCGCTCACGCCGTCCGCGCCGACCAGGGCGACCTCGACGCCGTTCGCGCCCTGCTCGACACCGCGGCCGAGCGGCTCGGCGGCCTCGACATCCTGGTCAACAACGCCGCCGCCAGCGAGCCGCGGGCCATCGACGACGTGACGGAGGACGACTTCGACCGCGTCATGACGATCAACGCGAAGGCGCCGTTCTTCGCCATGCAGTACGCCGGCCGAACCATGCGCGACGACGGCCGCATCGTGAACATCTCCACGCTCAACACCGTCGTTCCGGGTCCCGGCGGCGCGCTCTACACCGCCAGCAAGGCCGCGCTCGAGCGGTTCACGGCCGTCGCGGCGCGGGAGTTCGGACCGCGGCGCATCACCGTCAACACCGTCTCGCCCGGCGCCGTCGACACCGCACTGCTCCGCTCCACCAACCCTCCCGAGGCACTGGAGTGGACGGCGTCGGTCACCGCGCTGCGACGGCTGGGTCGGCCCGCCGACATCGCCGACGTGGTGGCGTTCCTGGCCGGGCCCGACTCGCGCTGGATCACCGGCCAGAACCTCCGCGTCACCGGCGGGCTCATCGTCTGAGCGCCGCCGGGTCTGCGTGTCAGGTCGTCGCGACGTAGCCGAGGAGGTCGGTGCGGGTCAGCACGCCCACCGGCTTGCCGTCGTCGACCACGAGGAGCGCGTCGGCCGAGCGCAGGGCGTCGACGGCGGCGCTGACGGCCTCGCCGGCGCCGACCATGGGCAGCGGCTTCGACATGTGCTGCTCGACCCGGTCGGTCAGGTGCGCGGCGCCGGTGAACAGCGCGTCGAGGAGGTCGCGCTCGACAACGGCGCCGGCCACCTCGGCCGCCATGACCGGCGGCTCGGCCCGCACGACCGGCATCTGCGACACGTTGTACTCGCGCAGGATGTGGACGGCGTCGGCGACGCTCTCGCCGGGGTGGGTGTGGACGAGCGCCGGCATCTCGCCGGACTTGCCGCGCAGGACGTCGCCGACGGTGACGCCCTCGACCGGCGGCAGCAAGCCGTACGACGTCATCCAGGCGTCGTCGAAGACCTTGGAGAGGTAGCCGCGGCCGCCGTCGGGCAGCAGCACCACGACGACGTCGTCGGGGCCGGCCCGCTCGGCCACCCGCAGCGCCGCCACGACGGCCAGCCCGCAGGAGCCGCCGACCAGCAGGCCCTCTTCGCGGGCCAGCCGCCGGGTCATGTCGAAGGAGTCCTTGTCGGACGCCGCGATGATCTCGTCGCAGACCTCGGTGTCGTACGTGGTGGGCCAGAAGTCCTCTCCCACGCCCTCGACGAGGTACGGCCGGCCGGTGCCGCCGGAGTACACCGAGCCCTCGGGGTCGGCGCCGATGACCTGCACCTTTCCGCCGGACACCTCTTTGAGATAGCGGCCGACGCCGCTGATGGTGCCGCCGGTGCCGATGCCCGCCACGAAATGCGTGATGCGCCCGTCGGTCTGCTTCCACAGCTCCGGGCCGGTGGTCTCGTAGTGCGAGCGCGGGTTGGCCGGGTTGGAGTACTGGTCGGGCTTCCAGGCGCCCGGGGTCTCGCGGACCAGGCGGTCGGAGACGGAGTAGTACGAGTCGGGGTCCTCGGGCGCGACCGCCGTGGGGCACACGACGACCTCGGCGCCGTAGGCCTTGAGGACGTTGCGCTTGTCCTCGCTCACCTTGTCGGGGCAGACGAAGATGCAGCGGTAGCCCTTGCGCTGCGCGACCAGGGCGAGGCCGACCCCGGTGTTGCCGCTCGTGGGCTCGACGATGGTGCCGCCGGGGCCGATGAGCCCGGCCTTCTCGGCGTCCTCGATCATCCGCGTGGCGATGCGGTCCTTCACCGAGCCGCCCGGGTTGAGGTACTCGACCTTGGCCAGGACGGTGGCCGGCAGCCCGGCGGCGACGGCGCCCAGCTTGACCAGCGGGGTGTCGCCGATGAGGTCGAGGACGTTCTCGTAGTACTCCACGTTGATGACATTAGCCGAGCCCCCTGGACTGCCAGAGGATCGCTCGAGGGTTCGCTAGAGTCGAACCGTGGTCGGCATGGTCAGCGCTCGGACGGCACGACGTCTCGCCGCGGCCGCCGCGTACGGGGGTGGCGGGCTCAGCCTGCTCGGCGCCGCCGGCTACGGGCTGCTCCGGCTGCAGGCGAAGCTGGCCCGGCGCACCATCACCGGCCGCCCGCTCGGCGGCCCGCCCGACCCCGACGGCGTGTACGGCGGCGGCGACGGCCCGCCGCTCTCCTTCGTCGTCATCGGCGACTCCGCCGCGGCGAGCTACGGCGTCGACACGCCGGAGGAGACCATCGGCGCGCTGCTCGCCGCCGGGCTGGCCGAGATCGCGCATCGGCCGGTCGTCCTCACCACCGTCGCGCAGGTCGGCGCGCAGACCACCGACCTCGCCGACCAGCTCGACAAGGCGCTGGTGGCCGAGCCCGAGGTCGCGCTGCTGATCATCGGGGTGAACGACATCACCCACCAGATCAAGCTCACCGACTCCGTCGCGCTGCTCGACCAGGCGGTGCGCCGGCTGCGCGACGCCGGGTGCCAGGTGGTCGTCGGCACGTGCCCCGACCTCGGCACCATCCGCCCCATCCGGCCGCCGCTGCGCTGGCTGGCCCGGCGCGCCAGCCGCCAGCTGGCCGCCGCCCAGACCCTCGTGGTCGTCGAGGCCGGCGGCCGGACGGTGTCGCTCGGCTCGATCCTCGGGCCCGAGTTCGCCGCCGCCCCCGGCGAGCTGTTCAGCGAGGACCAGTTCCACCCGTCGTCGGCCGGCTACGCGCACGCGGCCGCCGCCGCGCTGCCGTCGCTGATCGGGGCGCTCGGCCTGTGGGCGCCCGGCGAGGACTCCCCCGAGATGGTCCGCGGCGACAGCGTCCTGCCCATCTCGATCGCCGCGGTCGCCGCCGCCGACCACGCCGGCACCGAGGTCGCGGCCGCGACGGTGGGCGGCCGGGCCCGCGGTCCGCGCGGCCGCTGGGTCCAGCTCCGCCACCGCCGCCGGCGGCCCCTCCCCGACGCGCCCGAGCGGGTCTGACGGCGGGACGGCGGCGGGTTCCCGCCCGTGAGAGTGCGGTTCCCGCCCGTCAGGGTGGGGTGCCCGCCCGTCAGGGTGGGTGGCCACCTGACGCGCGAGCACCGACAGCCGACGGGTATCCTGGAGTTACCCACGAGTAACCACGGCCGAAGGAGCCCGCCATGCCCGAGGCAGTCATCGTCGCCACCGCGCGGTCGCCCATCGGGCGCGCGTTCAAGGGATCGCTGGTCGACGTGCGACCCGACGACCTCGCCGTCGCGACCATCAGGGCGGCGCTCGACCAGATCCCGGCCCTCGACCCCACCACCATCGACGACCTCTACGTCGGGTGTGCGGAGCCGCGCGACGAGCAGGGCGGCAACGTCGCCCGCCGCATCGCCGTCCAGCTCGGGCTCGACGGCGTCCCGGCGGCGACCGTCAACCGGTTCTGCGCCTCGTCGGTGCAGACGGCGCGCATGGCGTTCCACGCGATCAGGGCCGGCGAGGGCGACGTGTTCGTGTCGGCCGGCGTCGAGTGCGTGTCGCGCTACGCCGGGTTCGGCGGCGCCGGCGTCGATCCGGTCGACACCCAGAACCCGGTGTTCGGCGAGGCCCGGGCGCGGACCGCCCGGTACGCCGAGACCAACGACACCTGGCACGACCCGCGCGAGGACGGGCACCTGCCGGACATCTACATCCAGATGGGCCAGACCGCCGAGAACGTCGCCACCGCCGTCGGCGTCACCCGTGCCGACCAGGACGAGTTCGCGCTGCTGTCGCAGTCGCGCGCCGAGCGGGCGATCAAGGACGGCTTCTTCGCCCGCGAGATCACACCCGTCACCCGGCCCGACGGTCAGGTCGTCGACATCGACGACAGCCCGCGGCCGGGCACCACGCTGGAGAAGCTGACGGCGCTCGACCCCGTGTTCCGGCCCGGCGGCACGGTCACGGCGGGCAACTGCACGCCGCTCAACGACGGCGCCGCGGCGGTCGTCATCATGTCCGACACCCGGGCCCGCGAGCTCGGACTGACGCCGTTGGCCCGCATCGTCGCCACGGCGGCGTCAGCGCTCTCGCCGGAGATCATGGGGCTCGGCCCCGTCGAGGCCTCGCGGCGGGCGCTGGCCCGGGCCGGCCTGACGATCGACGACATCGACCTGGTCGAGATCAACGAGGCGTTCGCCGCCCAGGTGGTCCCCAGCGCGCGGCAGCTCGGCATCGACTACGACAAGCTCAACGTGCACGGCGGCGCCATCGCGCTCGGCCACCCGTTCGGCTCCACCGGCGCGCGCATCATGACGACACTGGTCAACGGTCTGCAGACCCGCGACGCCAGCCTGGGGCTCGAGACCATGTGCGTCGGCGGCGGTCAGGGCATGGCGATCATCCTCGAGCGCCTCGGCTGACGTCCCGCAGGGGCCCGACCTGCATCGTTGCTGATCAACAGCGGGTCCGTTCCGGCGATGGTCTTGCCCGAAGGGGTTGTGTCGAGGGGAGTCCTGCGGCACAGTCGAATGTACGGAGACCTCTATCGCCCTCGGAGGCAGCCATGAGCCTGAACCACTCCGACGAAACCCATCGCAACCTCCTCGCCCGGGTTCCCAGCGTCACCGGACGAGAACTCCCGGAGTGGTTCGAGGCCCTCGAGGCCGGACCGTCCTTCCTGAGGTTCGACGACCGCGTGAGATGGCTCCGCGACGAGCACGGCCTGGCGCACGGCCATGCGACGGCCATCGTGCACGAGGCCGACCTGCGCCGCGCTGCCCGCAACTTCGGCTGAGCAGCGTCCTTCAGCGTTCCTGAGACGGACGCCCACCGACGTCCGTCCGCGCCCGAACGCGGCCCCGGCCCGTCGGCCGGACGGACACCAACGCGAGCGGCCCGCCCCCTTGCCGCAGGGGCGGGCCGCTCGCGTGTGCGTCGGGTACTACGTACGGGCGCTCATTCACCACGCAGGATGGCGAGCAGCCGCAGGATCTCGATGTAGAGCCAGACCAGCGTGACGGTGAGACCGAACGCCGCCGTCCAGGCGAACTTGGCCGGCAGCCCGGCCTTGACGCCCTTGTCGATGAAGTCGAAGTCGAGGATCAGGCAGAACGACGCCAGGCCGACCGCGAACAGGCCGATCAGCACGCCGAACCAGCCGTCGCGGAATCCGAAGGCGGTGTCGGACGAGCCGAACCACATGAACAGCAGGTTGACCAGGCTGAAGATCGCGTAACCGACCAGGGCGATCATGACGCCGCGCTGGAACTTCGGCGTCACCCGGATGCGGCCGCTGCGGTAGACCAGCAGCGTCGCGGCGAAGACGCCCAGCGTGCCGAGCACGGCCTGCGCGACGATGCCGTCGAGCGGGCGGCCCGAGATGGCGGTGTTCTCGAAGAAGTTGCTGATGCCTCCGACGAACAGCCCCTCGAACCCGGCGTAGAGCAGGATCAAGACCGGCGACGGGTTGCGCTTGAACGAGTTGACCAGGCCGAGCACGAGGCCGACGATCAGACCGATGAAGGTCAGGCCCGTGTTCATCCAGCCGATGACGGCGCCTGCCAGCAGCACCGCGAAGGTGATGCCGGTCTTCATGACGACGTCGTCGTAGGTCATACGCCCGGTCTGCACGGGCGTCGCCGACGGAGCGGCGTACATGTTCTGCAGTTCTTCAGCGCTCGGCGCGGCGGCGTCATAGGTCGCGTGCCGTCCGTTGAAGCCCTCAGCCCGGCTGAAGATCGGGTTGTTTCCCTGCATCGTTCTCCTCCAACGCCCCACAACGGGGCGAGTCAGGTTCGTGGGACGAGTCTACTGTTCAGAAGTGGTGCGTACGAGACCCGGGAGCATTGGCACAACGGTTCTCATGTTCGCCTGTGGCGATGCTGGACGCGAGTCGTGGGTATGGGCGAGCCATGACGCGCTACGGATACTTCCTCTCCACCGAGGACTGGGACCCCGGCGAGCTGATCCGGCAGGCGACGCTGGCCGAGGAGGCCGGGTTCGACGCCCTCTGGATCTCCGACCACTTCCACCCGTGGACCGACGAGCAGGGCAACGCGCCGTTCGTGTGGACGGTGCTCGGTGCACTGGCCTTCGAGACCTCGCTGCCCGTCACGACCGCCGTCACCTGCCCGACCGTGCGGATCCATCCGGCGATCGTCGCGCAGGCCGCGGCCACCACGGCCGCGCTGATGCCGGGCCGGTTCACTCTCGGCGTCGGCAGCGGCGAGGCGCTGAACGAGCAGGTCACGGGGGCGCCATGGCCGCTGGCCGAGCAGCGGCTCGACATGCTCGAGGAGGCGGTCGAGATCATGCGCGCGCTGTGGACGGGCGAGGTGGTCACCCACCGCGGGCCGCACTACGACGTGGAGCACGCCCGGCTCTACACGCTCCCGGACGAGCCGCCGAAGATCTACATGTCGGCGTTCGGGCCGGAGGCCGCCGACCTCGCCGGCCGCATCGCCGACGGCTTCATCTCCACCTCACCCGATGCCGAGACCGCGAAGCGCTTCGAGGCGGCGGGCGGCGCCGGCAAGCCGAAGCAGGCCGGTGCCAAGGTGTGCTTCGCACCCAGTGCGGACGAGGGCCTCGACATCGTGCTGCGCCGCTGGCCGAATCAGGGACTGCCCGGCGAGCTCGCCCAGGTGCTGCGCACTCCTGAGCACTTCATGCAGGCGTCGTCCCTGGTCACGCGCGAAACCCTGGCCGGCTCCGTCGCGGCCGGGCCGGACGCCGGCACCCATCGCGACTTCCTGACGCAGTACGTCGACGCCGGCTTCGACGAGGTGTACGTGAACCAGATCGGGCCGGACCAGGACGGCTTCTTCCGCTTCTACCGCGACGAGGTGCTCCCCGAGCTGCGGTCCACCTGACGGCCATCGGCCGGCCACCCGGTCGACACGTTGACACAAGGCATCAATCCGGACTTTCCGCTACCCTGGCGCCGTCGGCATGAGTCCGGCATCTCACCGGGGGAAACGCGGAGGTCGGCATGTCGTACCCAGGCTCGCCCACGGGTCCGGACGGGCAGGAACCGGGCCCGGTCCCGCCTCCGCCATCCGGCCCTGCGCCCTTCGACGCCACCCCGTCCGCCGACCCCACACGGCCGCTCGCCTACCTCGACGACGCCGAGGACGGGCCGGCCATCGTGGCGCGCAAGCGCCGGGGCCTGCTCACCGGCGGCATCGCGGCGGCCGTCCTGGTGGCGGGGTCCGGCGCGGTGTTCGCCTGGCAGGCGCTCGACGGCGGCGGCACGCAGCCGCACGAGGTCCTGCCGGCCGACGCCATCGGCTACGTCCGCCTCGACCTCGACCCGTCCGCCGGGCAGAAGATCGAGGCGTTCCGGCTGCTGCAGAAGTTCCCGCTGTTGAGCGAGGCCACCGGCATCACCGACGAGAACGTCGACCTGCGCGAGCTGTTCATCGACGAGTTCGCGTCGGCCACCGGCTGCGACATCGACTTCGCCACCGACGTCGAGCCGTGGGTGGGCGAGCGCGTCGGCGCCGCCATGCTCCCGCCGTCGGGCGACAGCAGCGAGCCCGGCTACGTCGTCGCGCTGCAGGCCGGCGACCAGGAGAACGCGACGGCCGCCATGGACCGCATCCTGAGCTGCGGCGGATCCGGCGACGAGGCCGGCGCCATCGGGCGCGCCTACGCCGACGGCTACCTGCTGCTCACCGACACCCAGGAGAACGCCGACGCCTACGCGGCCGCCGCGGCGGATTCCTCGCTGGCCGACAACGCCGAGTTCATCGAGGCCATGGACCTGCTCGGCGAGCAGGGCATCGCGTCGGCATGGTTCTCCGGCACCGCGATGTTCGACGCGTTCGACGGCTCGGCCAGCGCCTTCGGCATCGGCGCCGGCGCGTCCGGCAACGGCCAGTCCTCGATCGACGCGGCGCGCGGCCTCATCGACTCGCAGTACCGCGGCGTCGCCATGTCGGTCCGCTTCGACGATCGGTACGCCGAGCTGGCCTCCGTCGTCACCGGCAGCGCCTACCAGGCGGTCGACGGCGGCGGCGTGGCGGCCGACGTGCCCGACTCCACCACGCTCTTCCTGGGCAGCAGCCACACCAGCGACTACATCCGCGACGGCTGGGCGGCGGGCGTCGAGTCGCTGCCCGACGGCGAGGAGATGATGGCGCAGCTCGAGGAGCAGACCGGCCTGGTGTTCCCCGACGACCTCGCCACCCTGTTCGGCGAGAACCTCGTCGTCGCCGTCGACGCGAGCGACGTCGACATCGAGGCGCTGGCCCAGTACGGCGACTTCTCCAGCATCGACGCCGGCGCACGCGTGGTCACCGACCCCGAGGCCTTCGCCGAGCTGTGGGAGAAGGTGCAGGGCCTGGCGGCCGACTACGGCATGCCGCTCGACGACCTGCCGCTGCAGACCACCGACGACGGCTACGTCCTGGCCACCTCCGAGGACTACGCGGCGCAGCTGCTCGAAGGCGGCGGCCTGGCCGACACCGACGCCTACCGGACGGCGGTCAGCGGCGGCACCGACGCCGACGCCGTCCTGTACGTCGATTTCGACGCCGTCGAGGAGCACGTCCTCGCGGCCGCCGGCGGCAACCTCACCGAGGCCGAGACGCAGTCCATCGAGGCGCTGCAGGCCATCGGGCTGTCGATGCAGCTCGAGGACGGCCACATGGGCATGAGCCTGCGGATCACCACGAACTGACACCTCACCCGCCGGCGACCCGCGGGCGCAGCCGACCCGACGGCACACGTGACAGTGCCCGGCAATGGGGGCCTGGGAGGGATCGGCACACCCCACTGCCGGGCACGGCCAGGAGCGGCGGCTACGCCGCGCCGACCCGCCAGGCCCGGTCGATCTCCTGGCGGACGGTACTGCCGCCGGCATCGGTGACGGTCACCCGGAGCGACGCGAACCCGCCGTCGGCGGCCGGGACCTGCGCCGTCAGCAGATCGCCCGACGCCGTCACCGGCACCGGCCGCCAGCTGGCGCCGTCGTCGAACGACACCTCGGCGGTCGCGGTGAACCCGCCCGGCCCGGCGACACCCGCCGGATAGGTGGGCCGGATCTCCAGCGGGTAGGCCACCGCGGCGGCGACCTCGTTGTACAGCCCGGCCTCCAGGTCGTAGGCCAGCTGGATCAGCGGCAGCACTTCGCGGTCTCCCTCGGGCCGCGCGGACCGGAAGCCCCAGGTCGTCTCCGTGCGCGTCGACAGGTCCGAGAAGTTGCCCGGGCCTCGCGTCGTCGTGAGTGACAGCTCGAAGTCCCCCGGGGCGCCCGGCACGGTGAACTGCGCCTCCGACCATGCCGCGCGGCCCACCTCGACGCCGTCGCGGCGCAGCACCAGCTCCGACGTGTCACCCATCTGCTCCTGGATGAACCCGTAGGTCGACGGGCCGTAGAGGTACTGCGGGAGTGATACGCGGATGGCGTCGCGGAACCGGGCGGCGGGCAGGCCGTACTCCTCGGAGCCGGTGAGCGCCGGCATGCCCGGGGCGGTCAGGGGGCCCCACCAGAGCTGCTCGCTGGTGCTGCCGGCCGTGTACGGCTCGATGGCCGACCACGTCCAGTACATGTTGAGGAACTCCTGGTGCGGCTGGCCGAACCGCTGCCACTCGACGCCGTCGGCGGTCAGGTACTCGGTGCGGTGCACCGGACCGTTGCGTTGCAGGCCCAGCGTCGTGCCGAAGCTGGCGCTGCCGGTGAACGGGATCCAGCCCTCGCGCGTGCCCTGGCGCTCCGAGACCTGCCGGTACTCCGACTCGACGGTGGCCAGCTCGGCGTGGTCCGCCTGGTACGTGACACCGCCCGGGAGGCCGTCCTCGGTGTAGACGAGATGGTAGGCGTACTCGGCGTCGCTGCGGCCGGTGACGTCGAGCTCCAGCCCGGGATCGGCGGCGAGCTCGGCGCGCAGCCGGGCGCCCAGCTCGCGGTCGACGGCGTAGGCGGGCAGCGGTGCGGTCCAGAACGACGGCAGCCACGGCCCGGGCCCGCTGTCCACCAGCACCACGAGTGCCGCGCCGGCCGCGGCCGCCAGCTGCAGCTGCTCCGTGGTGTCGGCGCCGTCCCCGCGTCGAGTGACCAGCACGATCGCGCCCTGGGCGTCGACGGCGGCGAACTCGGCTGCCGTGCCGGTGCCGGCGTCGGCCACCGGCAGCGTCGCCGAGCCGGTGTACGGGCCCGACGGGGTGGCGGGCAACGGCGCCGGCAGGTCCTCACCGTGCAGGCTGACCTCGAGCAGCGGCTGGGTGCGCAGCCACGTCGTCGTCAGCTCGAACGTGCCGGTGCGGACGGGACCGGACTCGATCGTGTACAGCTCGGTGCCGCCCCAGCTCTGGGCGACGGTCTCGCGGATCGACTGCTCGCCGACCCGGCGCTCCCAGATCACGTCGAACCCGTTGTCCGCGCCGTCGCGTGGGGTCACCACCTCGACCGGCTCGCCGTCGCGCCCGTCATAGGTCAGGGCGAGGTCGCCGTCGACGCGGACCTCGGGCTCCGCTGCGAGCACGACGCTGTCGGCGGCGAGGTCGGGGCCTTCGGCCTCGATGGCCGTCACCACGGTGTAGTCGCCCTCGGGCACCTCGGCGGTGACGGTGCCCCTGCTCATGAACCGGCGCACCCATTCACCGGTCTCGATGTTCCACAGGTCGACCGGGCCGGTCGCCGGGGCGCCGTCTCGGCCGGTCGCCGTGACGGTGACCTCATGCACCGGCCGCTGGATCGTGAACGTCGTGACGCTGTGGATGACGGTGTCGCGGTCGCGCGGGTCCTGGGCGACGATCTGCCCGCTGTAGCTGCCGCCGGTGCTGGCCTCGGCGGACACCTCGACGCGGGTGCCGGCGCTGCCGCCGGGCGGGATGCTCAGGACGGGGTTGCGCACGCGCATCGCCGGCCGGCCGGGCCCGGCGCCGGGCCGCGTGACCTCGGCGCTGATGCGCAGCGTGACCCGCCGGTCGGTCGGGTTGTGGTACGTCAGCGTGCGGCTGACCGCGGGTGCGTCCGCGGCCAGGTGCCCGAAGTCGACGACCCCCTGGTCGACGGCGACCGTCTCGCCCACCGCGGCGGCGACGTCGAGACGGCCCGCGCCGCGGAACGTCACCGGCTCGTCGTCGAGCGGCAGGCTGGACGAGACCAGCCGCTGCTTCAGCTGCTGGTCGTCCCAGTCCGGGTGCTGCTGGGCCAGGATCGCGGCCGCGCCGGCGACGTGCGGCGTGGCCATCGAGGTGCCGTTCAGCGACGTGTAGTGCTCGTCCAGCAGGTTGCCCAGGGCGGTGCCGGCCGCCCGGGCCGCCACGATGCCGACGCCCGGCGCGACGATCTCCGGCTTGACGGCGCCGTCGCCCACCCGCGGGCCGCGCGACGAGAACCCGGCCGCCCGGTCCTGCTTGTCGACGGCACCGACGGTGAGCGCCGAGGTGGCCGCGCCGGGCGAGCCGACGGTGCCCTCGGCCGGGCCCATGTTGCCCGCGGCGACGACGAACAGCGCGTCGGACTCGGCGCTGAGCCGGTCGACGGCCAGGCTCATGGCGTCGGTGCCGTCGCTGGCCCAGTCGGTGCCCAGGCTCATGCTGACGACGTCGGCGCCCTGCGCGACCGCCCACTCCATGCCGGCGATGATCCAGTCCTCGTAGCCGGAGCCGCTGTCGTCGAGCACCTTGCCGATCAGCAGGTCCGCGCCCGGCGCGACGCCGCGGTGGGTGCCGTCCGACGCGGCCCCGGTGCCGGCGACCGTCGCGGCGACGTGCGTGCCGTGGCCCTGGCCGTCGACGGCGGTCTGTCCCTCCGGGTCGATGTCCTCGGTGAAGTTGTGTGCCGCGGCCACCTGGCCCGCGAGGTCCGGGTGGGTGGGGTCCCAGCCGGTGTCGAGGACGGCGACGGTGCTGCCGGTGCCGTCGAGGCCCTGCTCCCACGCCTCCGGTGCGCCGATCTGCGGCACGCTCTCGTCCAGCGCGACACCGACCCGGCCGTTCAGCCAGACCCGGCCGACCTCGCCGGACACGACGGCGTCCCACACCGAGCGGACGTCGTCCTTGGCCGCGCTCACCGCGAGCGCGCCGATGCTGGCGAGCGCGCGTTCGGCCCGGGTGCCCGAGGGCGCCTCGGGCACGCTGCGGATCCCGGGACCGTCCGGCGCCGACACCAGCAGCGGCAGGTCGTCGCGGGCGAGGTCGTGGTAGCCGGACTCGGCGAGGTGGGTGAGGTCGAACAGCCGCTCGTCCAGCACGCCGTCCTGCACGTAGCGCACGGCCTCGTCCGGCAGCGCCAGCACGTGGCCGTCGCGCTCGACGAACCGGGGCGGGCGGGCGGTGGCGTTCGTCTGCGCCCACGCCGCCTGCCGCCCGTCGGGCGCGACGTGCAGGCCCACGACGTCGCCGGTCAACAGGGTGAGCTGGTACGTGTGGCCGGTCGCGGCCGACCCGGTGGCTGTGGCGGGCGCAGCGCCGTGCGCCGCACCGGTCGCAGCCGGCGCCGTCGCGGCTCCCGCCCCTGCCAGCAGGGCGGTCGCGGCGATCGGGGCGAGCAGCCGGGTGCGGGCGCGATGCCAGGACAGGATCGTGCGGGGCATGGGACCTCGTCTCCTCGGGGCCGCGGCCCCGCCGCCCGACGGGGTTGGCGGGCGGCGGGGTTCCGCGGCGGGGGATCGCCGTGCGTTCACCGTCCCGTACGGCGCCGGCCGTTGCGATTGGGCGAATCACCCATTTATGCGCGGGCGGACGGCGTCAGAGCGGCTCCCAGTGCTCGCCGTCGGCCGGTTCGGGCTCGGCAGGGACGGTGTCGGGCGCGGCCTCCGGGCCGGTCTCGGCGGGGCCGGACGGTTCGGTGTCCTGCATGAGGCCACGGTCGGTCAGCGGTGCCCGGTTCGCGAGTGGGTGGATCACCCATTCAATGCCGGATCGTCCATTGCGGCGTCGGTCGAGACCGCCACCGCAAGCGCCGTCCGCGACGACACCCCGAGCTTGCGCATGGCGGCGCTGAGGTGCCGGTCGACGGTGCGCGGCGACAGGAAGAGCGCCTCGGCGACCTGCCGGTTGGTCCGGCCCTGAGCGACCAGCAGGGCGACCTCGAGCTCGCGCGGGGAGAGCTGGTCGCCGTACCCGCGGCGCCCGCCCCGCCAGGCCCGCGCGACGTCGACGCCGTGCGAGCGCAGCACCTGGGCGACGCGGTCGGCGTCCCAGCGAGCGCCGAGATCGCGCAGCCGCCGTTGCACCGTGCCGAGCAGCTCGAGCGCGGCACCGTCCGGCAGCAGCGCGAGTCCCTGCCGTTCGAGCGCGAGCAGCTCCTGGTAGGGACGGGGCAGCTCGGCCCATGCGGCCGCGGCGCCCCCGAACAGCTCGGCGGCACGTGAGCGGTCGCCGTCGTCGCGGGACGCGCCGGCCACGATGCCGCGGCAGACCAGCAGCGCGGCCTGGGGCGCGGGCGCCGCGCGGTCGCCCAGCCCGGCCGCGAACCGCTCGGCCAGTTCGGCCGCCTCGCCCGCCCGGCCGGACCGCACCAGCGCGTCGGCGTGCACGGGCGCCAGCTCCGTGGCGAACAGCCAGATGCCCTTGCGGACCACCATCGCCATGGCCGGCTCGGTGACCCGCAGCGCGTCGTCGACGGCGTCGTCGGCCAGGAACAGCCGGCCCAGCGCGCCGGCCGGGCCGGTCTGCACATCGACCAGGCCGCGCCGCACGGACTCGGCCAGGACCACCCGGAACTGGTCGGCGGCGTCGTCGCGGCGGCCGGCGGCGAGGTCGAGCAGGCCGAGGATCATCCGCGCCTCGAGCAGCGCCTCGGGCAGCGTGTCGGCGGATCCGGCCAGCTCGGTGACCTGCGCGGCCAGCCCGTCCCAGCCGCCGCCGTGCCAGTCGAGGTTGGCTCGCGTGATGAGCGCGGAGTTCATCAGCCGCTGGTAGCCCGTGGCGTCGAGCAGCTCGACGGCGCCGTCCAGCTGCCGCCGGGCGACGGCGTCGCGACCCCAGCCGATCGCGGTATGGCCGACGTTCATGCGGCAGCGGCCGAGCTGGCGGCGCTCGAACAGGCTGTCGGTGGCGACGTCGAGCTCCCGCGCCGCCGTCCAGCCCTCGGCCTCGCCCATCATCAGCAGCGCGCTGGCGCGATCGACCGCGAGCCAGGTCCGTTCCTCGGCCGAGACCTGCGGGAACAGCGCTGTCGCGCGGTCGAGCCACTCGCGGTGCCGGGTGACCGGCCAGACCTGCCCGCGCGGGTGGGCCAGCGAGATCATCGCTCGCACGGCCAGCTCGGGCCGCCCGGCCAGTTCGCCGGCCGCGGCCTCGACCTGCTCGATGCCCGTGTCGAAGTCGCCCAGCTGCAGCCAGAGGCGGCCGAGCAGCAGCCGCAGCTCGCCGCGCCGGTCGGCCGGCAGGTCCGGCCGGTCGAGCCGGTCCAGCGCGGCGGCCAGGGTCGTCGTGACGGCCAGCGCCAGCTCGCCGAGCGCGGCGACGCCCCAGGTGGCGGCCTGGCCGAGCTTGTGCGCCAGCCGCGCCTCGCGCTCCGGCTCGTGCTCGGGATCGTGCTCGGCGGCCGTGAGCAGATCGGTGAGCAGGACGACGGCGGCGCGGTCCTCGCCGGCCTCGAGTGCGAGGTCGGCGGCGGCCTCGGCGTGCCGGCTCCACGCGGCGACGTCGCCGGCCTCGCGGAAGTGCCGGCTCAGCCGCAGCACGGGCGGCGTCGGCAGCTCCTGCAGGGCGGCGGCCGCCTGGCCGTGCAGCAGCCGCCGCTCGGACACCGGCAGCGCCTCCTCGATGGCGCGCGACGCCAGCACGTGCCGGCACACGAACCGCCCGGGCGCGGCCTCACGCAGCAGCCCCGACGTCAGCGCCCCGGCGAGACCGGCGCGCGCGTCGTCGTCGCCCAGCCCCGCGACCCGCGCGAGCACGACGCCGTCGGCCGGCTCGGCGAGGACCGCCGCGGCCTCGAGGATCCGCCGGGCCGGCGACGGCAGCCGGTCGACCCGTTCGAGGACGGAGTCGCGCACCGTCGGGGGCACCTGCAGGTCGTCGAGAGCGCGCCGGGACCACTCGCCGCCGCGCCGGACGATGTCGCCGCGGTCGCGCAGCAGCGACAGGCTCTCCTCGAGCGCGAGCGGCACGCCCTCGGTGCGCCGGTGCAGGAACGTGACGAACTCCGCGGAGATGTCGTCGGTGGCGAACATCGACGCGACCAGCGCGGTGGTCTCGCCGACGGTGAGCGGCTCGAGCGCCAGCTCCAGCCGGCGCAGCCCCGCCGGCGGGCGCGCCGTCAGCCGCAGCAGCGGCGACGCGGCCGGGACGTCGGTGGCGCGGTAGGTGACGACCAGGCTGAGCTCGCGCCCTGCCGACGCGAGCAGCAGCGGCAGGAACTCCAGCGTCGCGGCGTCGGCCCAGTGGGCGTCCTCGAGCACCAGCACCTCGATGCCGGACCGCTCGACCAGCTCGGCCAGCGCCCGGAACAGCCGGTGCCGGGTGGAGCTGGGATCCTCGAGCGGTTCGAGCGCCGGCGGCAGGTGCGCCGCCCACTCCGGGAACAGCGGCCGCAGCGCACCGGCGAGCGGACTCAGCTCGACGCCGTCGACGGGCAGCCGGTGCAGCGCGTCGACCAGCGGCCCCAGCGGGAACGGCTCGGCCAGGGGCGGGCAGGCGGCGACCAGAGTGGTGGCGGGATCGAGGGCGAGCAACGCCTCCTGCACCAGCCGGGTCTTGCCGATGCCGGCCTCGCCCTCGACGAGGACGAACGCCGGCTGACCCGGTCTGGCCAGCGCGGACGTGACGGCGGACAGCTCGCGTTCGCGCCCGATGAAGGCCGGGCAGGGCGCAGCGGCATCGGCGTCCTGACCTGCCACCGATCCTCCCGCCGCCGGCCACCCGCTGTTCGTCCGCCCCACCGATTCCGGTCAGCCTAGCCCGCCCGCGTCCGCAGCAGCTCGCCGATCACGGCCGCGACCGCCTCCGGCCGGCGGTGGTGGGTCACGTGGCCGGCGGCGGGGATCTCGACGTGGCAGCCGTGCGGCAGGCCCGCGGCCAGGGCGGCGGTCCAAGCGCGCGGGGCGATCGGGTCGTGCCGGCCGCGCACCACCACCGCCTCGACGGGGACGTCGCCGAGTTTGCGCTCGACCGGGTCGGCCAGCAGGTGGGCGAACGTGGCCGCGGGACGGCGCAGGCCGCACTGCAGGTAGTCGCGGGCGATCAGCAGCCACACGTCCGGCCGCTCGTACGCCGTGTCGGCGAGCAGCCGCGCGACCTGGCGCAGCGGGTGGCGGGCCGCGCGGTCCATCGTCGGCCCGATCAGCACCACGGGCCCGAGCAGCTCGGGCGCGTGCGCCGCGAGGTCGACGACCACCTGGCACCCGGCCGAGTTGGCCACCAGCGGCGCACCCGAGCGCCCCGTCGAGCGCAGCCACGAGGCCAGCGACCGCGACAGCCCGCGGACGTCGAGGGCACGGGCCGGTCCGGCGCTTCGCCCGAAGCCCGGCAGGTCGACGGCCACCGTCCGGGCGCCCGGGTCCAGCGCCCGCCCGAGCCGCAGGTAGTAGCGATGCGACACGCCCAGCCCGGGCACGCAGACCACCTCGCGGGCCGAGGCCGGCCCACGGACAGCCGCATGCATCCACCGTCGGCCCACCAGCGTGTACTCGTGGCCGCTCCAGCCGCTGCCCATGGCAGGTGGATACCCGATTCCCGGCCGGGCAGCGTTGACCGCTTGGGTAGGCTCCTGGGACCCGCCAGCCCGATGCGCAGCGAGGGGGTGCGTCGTGGTCCAGCCCGAGACCGTCTCGTCCCCGGCGCTGGTCGGGCGCGAGCGCGAGTCGGCGGAGCTGGCGCGGGCTCTGTCCGGCGGACCCGCGCTGGTCCTGGTCGAGGGCGAGGCCGGGGTGGGCAAGAGCCGGCTGGTGCAGGAGTGCCTCGCCGGGCCGGCCGGACGGCGCCGGCACGCCGTGGTCGCCACCTGCCCGCCGTTCCGCGAGTCGCTGACCCTCGGCCCGGTGGTCGACGCCCTCCGCTCGGCACGCACCGCCGTCGCCGGCCGGCGGCTGAGCCCGCTCGCGGGCGCCCTGCGGCCGCTGTTCCCCGAGTGGGCCGGCGACCTCCCGCCGGCGCCGGAGCCGCTGACCGACCCCGGCGCCTCGCGACACCGGATGTTCCGCGCCCTGGCCGAGCTGGTCGACCGCTCCGGCGTGGAGCTGCTCGTGCTCGAGGACGTCCACTGGGCCGACGACGCCACGCTGGAGTTCCTGCTGTTCCTGCTGTCGGACCGGCCGGTGCGCGACATCGGCGTCGTCCTGACCTACCGCCCCGACGACGTGCCGGCCGGCTCGCTGCTGCGCCGTCTCACCTCGCGCTCGCGGGCGGGTCTCGCACAGGTCCGCATCACGCTCGGCCTGCTCGACGTCGCCGCCACGGCCGGGCTGGTCTCGTCGATGCTGGGCGGCGAGCCCGTGTCCGAGGCGTTCGCCGCCTTCCTGCACGACCGCACCGACGGGCTGCCGCTGGCGGTCGAGGAGTCGGTGCGCCTGCTCAGCCAGCGCGACGACGTGATCCGGCGCGACGGCGAGTGGGTGCGGCGCAGCCTCGCCGAGCTGAGCGTGCCGCCGACCGTGCGCGACTCCGTGCTCGAGCGGGTGCAGCGGCTCGGCGCCGACGCGCGACGGGTCCTCGACGCGGCCGCCGTCCTGGCCGAGCCGGCCGGCGACGACGTGCTCGCGACGACGGCCGGCCTGTCCGGTCCGCGGGCCAGGGCGGCGCTGATCGAGGCAGCGCGCTCCGGCCTGCTCGGCGAGGATCCGCGCGGGCGCCCGGTCTTCCGGCACGTCCTCGTGGGCCGGGCGGTGTACGACGCCATCGCCGGCGTCGAGCGGCGCCGGCTGCACGAGGACGCCGGGCGCGCGCTGGAGCGGCTGCGCCCGCCGCCGCTCATGCAGCTCACCCGGCACTTCCGCACGGCGGGCGACGTGCCGCGCTGGGCCCGCTACGCCGAGCGGGCCGCCGACGCCGCCGTCGCGTCGGACGACCACACGACGGCGGTGGCCGTGTTGGAGCCGCTGGTCACCGCCGGCGGGCTCGCGGCGCCGGAGCTGGCCCGGCTGGCCACGAAGCTCGCCTCGGCCGCGAGCGCGCGCCGCGAGTCGGTCGACGCCGTGCACGCGCGGGTCATCGCGGTGCTGCGCGAGGTGCTCGACGGCGCCGGCCTGGCGCCGTCGTCGCAGGCGGAGCTGCGGATCCCGCTCGGCCGGCTGCTGCTGCAGTCCGGCGAGTTCGAGGCGGGCCGCGCCGAGCTGGAGCGCGCGGTCCCGGAGCTGGCGCACCAGCCGGCCGAGGCCGCCGTCGCCATGACACTGCTCGGGTACCCGCTGCCCGGTCCGCGGCCGGCGGCGGAGTACCGGGGCTGGCTGGAGCGCGCGGAGCGGGCCGCCGCCGGGCTGCCGTCGGACCTGGACCGGCTGTCGCTCACGGCCGACCGCGCCGCCGCCCTGCTGGTGCTCGGCGAGCCGGACGGCTGGGAGGTGGTGACCCGGCTGCCCCGCGACATGCCGACCACCGAGGGCCGCTGCCAGCTCGCCCGCGGCCACGCCAACGTCGGCTACGCCGCGCTGCTGTGGGGCCGCGACGCGACGGCACGCCGGCACCTGGACCGCGCGCTGGAGCTGGCCGAGTCGGCGCGGTTCGCCCGGCTCACCGCGACGGTCCAGGAGCTCATGGTCCTGGCGGACTGGCTGTCCGGGCGCTGGCACGGCCTGGCCGAGCGGGCTGCCGCACTGGCCGCCGACGACGACGTGGAGCCGAACGCGAAGCAGGGTGCCCTGCTGGTGACCGCGCTGCTCGGCGTGGTGACCGACCGGCAGGGCGCGGAGCGGGAGCTGCGCGGGCTGCTCGAGCGGGTCCGGCCCGACAGCGTCGCCGCCATTCCGCTGATCCCCGCCGCCGTCCTGGCCCGGCGCGAGCTCGCGGCCGGCCGCCCCGACGCCGCGCTCGAGCTGACCGACGCGGCGACGACGACGGTGCGCACCTCCGGCACGTGGGTCTGGGCGGCCGAGCTCGCGCCGGTCCGGGTCCAGGCGCTGCTGGCGTCGGGGCGACGGGACACCGCGGCCGCCTTCGTGGCGGCGTTCCAGCGCGGGCTGGACGGGCGCGACGCCCCGGCGCCCGCCGCCGCGCTGGAGTCGTGCCGGGCGGCACTCGCCGCCGCCGACGGCGACCACCTCGGCGCCGCCCAGCTCGCCGCGGCCGCCGCCGCGCGCTGGTCGAGCCTGCCGCGCCGGTACGAGGAGCTGCTTGCCCACGAGACCGGAGCGGGCCACCTGATCGCCGCGGGCCGGACCGACGACGGCGTCGCGCTCCTCGCCCGCACCCACCGGCGGCTGGCCCAGCTGGGCGCCCGATCCGACTCCGACCGCGTGGCCCGCACGCTGGAGCTGCACGGGGCCGTCGCGCCCGGCGCCGTCCCGGCCCGGCGCGGCCGCCGCGGCTACGGCGACGAGCTCTCGCCGCGCGAGCTCGAGGTGGTCCGGCTGGTCGTCACCGGGCGGACGAACCGCGAGATCGCCCGGGCCGTGTCGCGCTCGCCGAAGACGGTGGCGGCGCAGCTCAACTCGGCCATGCGCAAGCTCGGCGTGACCTCGCGGACCGCGCTGGCGGTGCTGGCGGTCGAGGCCGGGCTGGTCGGGGCCGACACCGAGCGCTGACGCCTCGCGGCCATTCTTTAGGTCATTTGCCGGGAGACAACCGGATCGTGCCGTTCGACACTCGCTGACACCGATGCGCGCCGAGACCCGGAGGACCCATGCAGGGACCGCACGACCCCGAGCCGCCGCTGGAATCGGCGCCCGATCCGGCGTCGGAACCGGCGTCGGGTCCGGTGCCGGCGGAGCGCACCGAGCCCCCGCCAGCCCACGACCGAGGCCCCGGCCGCGACGGCTACGAGCCGCTCTGACCGGGCCGGAGAGGCGACGATGACCCTCCATCGCCCCACCCGTCCGCCC
>NZ_SMKL01000037.1 GCF_004348545.1 Jiangella ureilytica
CACCACCGAAGGCCTCACACCCCGCGACATCCGCCGCTGCCTCAAGCGCTACATCGCCCGCGAACTCCACCCCATCCTCACCGCAGACCTCGCCGCCTTGACCACATAGGAGCGTCGTTCACCACCCAATTCCGTACTGCACCAGGTCTGCAGGCATGGTGATGGTCAGGCCATCCTCGTGATGTGCATCACCACACGGCTGGACGCGATTGCCCGCCCCACGTCGCCAGGCGTTCCCACCTCGCCAGGCGTGGTGATGGTCAGGCCATCCTCGTGGTGTGCATCACCACACGGCTGGACGCGATTGCCCGTCCCACGTCGCCAGGCGTTCCCACCTCGCCAGGCGTGGTGATGGTCAGGCCATCCTCGTGGTGTGCATCACCACACGGCTGGACGCGATTGCCCGTCCCACGTCACCAGGCGTTATCCCACCTCACCAGGCATGCAGGCCTAGTGAGGCAGGCGATCCCCTGCTGAACGTGATCAATCGGGGGCGGTGGGAGACCGGCCACGACGGACCAACTGCCTGCGGGGATTGACGCTCGAACACCTGTTCGATAGTGTCGTCGCCATGGTCCTTCCGCCCATCACACCGGCGGCCGGCTCCGGGCAGCAGCCGAGCCGCCACTCCAGGCCACCACCCTCCCCGGGGTGATCAGCAGGGGCCGCCGCCGGGCTTCCCCGTCCGGTTGGCGGCGGCCCCTGTCGATCGCCGGGTGCACGCCGGGGCGCGTCACCGGGGCACTGCTCCGGTGACGCGGCGGCGTAGAATGCGTGGCGCTATGGCTGTCGTTCGATACACCGTCCTGCGCGCGCTGGTCTTCGCCGTCGTCGCCGCGCTGCTGTTCCTCGTCGGCTTCCGCGGGCTCCTGCTCGTGGTCGTGGCGTTGCTCGTCTCCGGTCTGGCCAGCTACTTCGTGCTGCGTGGCAGCCGCGACCAGGTGTCCATCGCCTTCGACCGCCGGCTTCGGACCATCCGCGAGCGCACCCACGCCGAGGACGCGTGGGACGACGAGCAGCGCGCCCGGGCCGACGGCCCGAAGGATGCCTGACCTCGGTTGTCGCCCGGCCCGGTCCTGAGGCCAGGCCCGAACGGGCGTGCGATCCCCGTCCACTGGGTATGGCAGCGCCATGACCGACGACCGGCGTACGAAACCCGGGGCCACGCCCGGCGAGGACCCGCGAGAGATCGACCGGGAGCGCCGCGGCGACGCCGCGCTCGAAGAGATGGACGGCTACGAGGGCGTCGTCCATCCCCAGCCCAGTACCGGCGAACTAGGTCTCAGCTCGGACGCCCCGGGCCGTGACCTGCATGAGCTCGACGATGACGTCGATGTTCCCAAGCTCCGAGACGAGAGCTGACCACGTCGCGAGAAAATCTTTGCGGGGCGCGTCATGATCCGGCCGTCCCCCTGTCTTGTGGGTCAGATGGCACCGCGAGGTGCCGTCCTCACACAGGAGGTTCACATGATGACCGACGAATACGAGCGCCACGCCGACGACACCAAGCAGGCCAAGCGAGGCCGGCACCGCGGCGAGACCATGTCGCTGCTGCAGGACCTGCGGGCCGTCATCGTCGCGCGCATCCCCACCGAGGACCGCGGCTTCACAGGCCCTCGTCGCGCCCGTCGGCACGCCTGAGGTGCCGGCGGGAGAACCGTCCCGGCACATCCCCACCAGCACGCGGACGGCCGCAGCCAGCGGTCCCGCCCGACTCCGGGCCGGCAGCCAGCCGGTCCACGATCCCGGCCGGGCGCGTGGGCGAACCCCTCAGCCCACCGCCAGGCCGACGGTCAGCAACACCGCGAACACCAGCTCGGTCAGACCGGTCCGCTTCAGCACGGGAATCAGGTCCCGGCCCGTCGCCCGCCGCACCACCGGCAGGGCGGTCACCACGGCCAGTGGGGCGCACAGCAGCGTGAGGGCGCCCCACGGCCGGCCGGTGACGGCGAGTCCCGCCACGATGAGGAACGGCGCCGCCACCAGCAGCACGTAGAGCATCCGGCTGCGCTGCTCGCCGAGTGTCACCGCCAGCGTCCGCTTGCCGCTCACCGCGTCGGTGTGCAGGTCACGGATGTTGTTGACCAGCAGCAGCGCGCACGCCAGGCAGCCGATCGCCACCGCCGCCACCACCGACGTCACCGTCAGCCGGTCGGCCTGCACGTACGTCGTCCCTGCGACGGCCACCAGCCCGAAGAACACGAACACCGAGATCTCGCCCAGCCCGCGGTAACCGTACGGGTTGCGTCCGCCGGTGTAGAACCAGGCCGCCAGGATCGCCAGCGCCCCGACGGCGAAGAGCCACCAGTGCCCCGACCACGCCACCAGCGCCGCGCCCGCCACGCCTGCCGCCGCGAAGCTCCCCAGCGCCGCCGTCTTCACCGCGGCCGGCCGCGCCGACCCCGACCCGACCAGCCGGAACGGGCCGACCCGGTTCTCGTCGGTGCCGCGGATGCCGTCGGAGTAGTCGTTGGCGTAGTTCACGCCGACCTGCAGGGCCAGCGCCACGAGCAGCGCCAGCGCCGCCTTCCCGAGGTGTGCCGCGTCGGCGGCCGCAGCTGCCCCCGTCCCCACCAGCACCGGAGCGACGGCCGCCGGCAGCGTCTTCGGCCGGGCGCCCTCGGCCCACTGCCCGAACGTGGTCATCAGGAGCCGGCCAGTCTCAGCCGGGCCGCCAGCGCGCGGCGGTCGGTCTTGCCTCCCGGCAGGGTGGGCAGCGCGTCGAGCACGTGGAGCTCCTTGGGGGCGTAGGCGACGGGGTGCCGCTCGCGCACATGGGCGCGGACGGAGTCGAGCGACGGCGGCCGAGCGGCATCGGCGGCGACGACGGCGACGACGACCCGCTCGCCCCACTCGGCATCGGGGACGGCGACGCTGAGCGCCTCGGCGACGTCCGGATGCGAGGCGACGGCCAGGTCGACGGTGGCCAGCGGGACGTTCTCGCCACCGGACACCGCGACGTCGTCGGCCCGGCCTCGCACGGTGAGTCGCCCATCGTCGTCCAGCTCGCCCAGGTCGGACGTGGTGAAGACGCTGTCGGCGAAGTCGCGCGCCAGGTCCGGGCGCAGGCGGTAGCCGTGCGCCAGCGTGGGACCGGCGAGCCGGATCCGCCCGTCGGCCGCCAGGGTGACCCGGACGCCGTCGAGCGGGACGCCGTCGTACACGCAGCCGCCGCAGGTCTCGGTCATGCCGTAGGTGGTGACGACCTCGACACCGGCCTTGCGGGCGCGGTCGAGCAGGGCGCCGTCGGCCGCGGCGCCGCCGACCAGGACGGCGTCGTAGCCGCTCAGCGCCGAGAGCGGGGCGCCGCCGGCCTCGAGCAGCGCGCTGAGCTGCCGCGGCACCAGCGCGGTGTAGCGCCGTCCGCCGCCGGCGAAGACCTGCACGCTGGCGGCCGCGAACAGCTCCGGGTCGAACCCGCCCGTGAGGTCGACGGCGACCGGCTCCGTGCCGGCGACCACCGACCTGGCCAGCACCATGAGCCCGGCGATGTGCGTGGCCGGCAGCGCGAGCAGCCAGCGGCCGGGGCCGCCGAGGCGCTCGAGGGTCGCGGTGGCGGCGGCTTCGACGGCGGCGGCACTGAGCAGCGCCCCCTTCGGCCGCCCCGTCGACCCCGACGTCGGCACGATGAACGCGACGTCGTTCTCGAGCGGCTTGCGCGGGGCGAACTCGCGGAGGAGGTCGTCCCGGACCGCGGTGGGCGCCGTCGGCAGCGGCAGCAGCGCCGACCCGCCGGCCAGGGCGGCCGCCACCGCGGGCAGCAGCCGTGGGACGACCGCGGGGCGCAACGGCACCTCGACCGTGGTCAGGGCGCGGCGGGCCGGAGATCCGGAGGGCGGGGTCTGCGTCTGCATCGCCCCTCCACCCTAGATGCCGGTCCGCGGCGGCCGGAGACGGCCTGGGCGGGGATGTCCGGGGTGGCCGGAAGACTGCCGCCACGTTCTGGCGCGACGTGAGTCGACACGCTGCGCAACGTTCGGCCACCGAACGTGGTCGGCAGGTACGACGCGCCGCTCCAGATCCGCGAGACCTGGAGCAGCTCACGACGAACTGCCGACAGGCCAGTCTGCCGAGAAACGTGAAGTTCAGCTCTGGCTCGCTGTTGCTCTTGCGGGACGAGGCACCGCCGAGGTAAATCTGCGAGATCCGTCGACTGATCACGACCATGGAGGGTCTTCGGCACCGCAGGCTCATTGCCTCGCGGGCAGTTCCAGTGGGGATGATCTCGGGCAACGTCGGGGTGTGCCGAAGCCTTGCTTCGCGCGCTCGGCCGGTTCTCGACGACCCGGTGACGCTTTCAACGAGCACGTCACAGCTCCTACCCGAAACAGCTGCGAGGTCGTTCACCATGGGCTGACGAGCCGATGCGCGACCGCACGATCACGCGGCGGTGGCGTAGGCCCACGGTGGCGCCGCCGCATGTTCCGCTGCGCGGCCCTGGCACCACGTGCCAGCGGCCTGTTCGCCGCAGGCTGCGGCGTTTCACCGTTCAGCGCGCGTTTGAGCACTCGACCGCCGCGACCCCACCGAACACCTACAGCCACCTGTGGGCTGACCGCCGAGGAACGTTGAGGAAGGGGCCGCCGCCCACACTCGGTACGCCGTGAGGCCGTCCGCAATCCCACGAATGTCGGCGGGGCGCGCCATACTGGCCGGTGAGGACTCCGTCCAGACGTGGCGCTAGTCTTCGACGACCGCCGAAGCCATTGGGAGGAGATGATGGCGATCGACATCTACTCGACTCCGCTCCTCACCGCTCGCGAGGCGGCCCGCCATCTCCGCATGCCCGAAAGCACATTGGACAACTGGCTCGCTGCGTCAAAGTCCGGTGATCCGCTCGTTCACGCGGTTACTCCCGAACGACGGGGATGGCCCCGCGTGCCGTTCGTCGGCGTGATCGAGGCGTACGTCCTTCGTGCGCTGCGCGATCTCGGCATGCCTCTGGCGGATATCAGAAAGGCTGCGGAGATCGTACGCGCCGAGTTTGACGACCCATACGCGCTGGCGAGCAGACGGATCGCGACGGACGGTGTGGCTGTCTTTGTGCGGCTTGCAGACGACTCCTTGGTACATGCCCGCGACAGCCAAGGAGCGTTCCGTGAAGTGCTTGATGGCTGCCTCCGGTACATCGAGTGGTCTAGTGACGGCTCAGCGAAACGCCTGCGGCTGCCGCAGTATCCGAGCGAGGCCGACGTAGTCATCGATCCACGATTCGGCTGGGGCGCGCCGGTCCTCGAGCGGAACAAGGTCAAGGTCGACGACCTCGTCGCGCTGTGGCGCGCCGGGGAATCCATCAAACAGGTAGCTGACGAGTACGACCTGACAGAGTCTGCTGTAGAGGATGTCCTCCGACTGGCGGCCTGAGTTCTTCTTCGACCGGAGCCTGGGGAAGATCTCGGCGCGCAGGCTCCGGGATCAGGGATACGTGGTCCACCTGATCGCAGAGTTCTATCCAGACGACGCACAGACGATCGCTGACGAGGACTGGATCGCGGAAGGTTGTCGTCGCGGCTGGGTCCTGCTAACGAAGGACCGCCGGATCCGCTACCGAGCGCAGGAGTTGGCTGCCCTTGAGGGCGGCTTTCTCTTTTGCCTAGCTGATGGCAACGCCAGCTTAGACACGATCTCGGACACATGGGCCGCCGCCATGCCTGCGATCGGTCGAGCCGTCCAGCGTGGGGCAACGGGCTTCTGGCATGTCTACGCCGATGGGACCATCAGGCGCATGTGGCCGTGATCCACCTCCGCAAGGACGCATCACGATGCGGACCGACTGTGCGCCTTACACCACTTCGATGCTGTGCAAACGCGGTGGTCAGTAGTACCAGGGGAAGGGCGACCAGTCCGGAGGGCGCTTCTCGAGAAAGGCGTCCCGGCCTTCGACCGCCTCGTCGGTCATGTAGGCCAGGCGCGTCGCCTCACCGGCGAAGACCTGCTGGCCGACCATGCCGTCGTCGACGGCGTTGAAGGCGAACTTGAGCATCCGCTGCGCCGTCGGGCTCTTGCCGTTGATCTTCGCCGCCCACTCCAGCGCGACCTCCTCCAGCCGCGCGTGCGGGACGACGGCGTTGACCATGCCCATGCGGTGCGCGTCGTCCGCCGAGTACTCGGACCCGAGGAAGAAGATCTCGCGCGCGAACTTCTGCCCGACCTGCCGGGCCAGGTATGCCGACCCGTAGCCGCCGTCGAACGAGCCGACGTCGGCGTCGGTCTGCTTGAAGCGGGCGTGCTCGGCGCTGGCCAGGGTGAGGTCGCAGACGACGTGCAGACTGTGCCCGCCGCCGGCCGCCCAACCCGGCACCACCGCGATGACGACCTTCGGCATGAACCGGATCAGCCGCTGCACCTCGAGGATGTGCAGCCGGCCGGCCCGCGCGGGGTCGACGGACTCGGCGGTGTCGCCGCTGGCGTACCGGTAGCCCGACCGGCCGCGGATGCGCTGGTCACCGCCGGAGCAGAACGCCCAGCCGCCGTCCTTGGGCGACGGCCCGTTCCCGGTCAGCAGCACGCACCCGACGTCGGGGGTCATGCGGGCGTGATCGAGCGCCCGATACAACTCGTCGACGGTGTGCGGGCGGAACGCGTTGCGCACCTCGGGCCGGTCGAACGCGATGCGGACGGTGCCGCGGTCGCGCCCGTCGTCGACGTGGCGGTGGTAGGTGATGTCGGTGAGCTCGAAGCCCTCGACGGGGCGCCAGCGGGCCGGGTCGAACGGTGCGGTCGTCACCCCGGTCACGCTAGCCGGTCGCGCTCGGCGCGTACGTGTCCGGGCGCTCGGATAGCATCCGCATCGGATGCCGACCTGGGTCACCGATCCCGGCGCGCCGAGACGTTCGGGGGGACGCAATGCGCAGGCCCGGCACACGGTGGGTGCTCGCCGCCTTCATGGTGCTGTCATCGATGACGGTGGCAGCGTGCGCGGGCAGTGACGGGGCGACGGAGGCCGCCGCGGCGACGCCGACCACGGACGTGCCGGCCGCACCCGACGGCACGGTTCCGCCGGCGGTGACGCGCAGCCGTGAGGCGGGCGTCGTGTTCGACTGGGTGCCGTTCGACGACGCGGAGAGCTACACCCGCACCGCTCTTCCGGAAGGCGCGGAGCCGATCGAGAATGAGCTCCCCGGCCGGGACGGTGCGACGATCCTGTCCCGCGGTCACGTCTTCGAACACGCCGACGGCGTCATCGGATACGAACTGATCGACGACTACGCCACCGGGGACGACTTCACCAAGCTGTCGGCGATGCTGGCCGCCAGCGTCGACGGGACCGTGCGGTCGATCGCGCCGGCCGACGTCACCCAGGCGGCCGCCGCCGACGGAGAGATCGTCTACGGCGACGACCACCTTATGCTGTTCCGCATCGTCGTGGTGAACACGGAGGGCGATCTGTGGAGCGGCTTCGTCGGCGGGCCGTCGGAGGACCGCGACCGGCTGGAGTCCGAATTCGCCCGGTTGACCCTCTCGCTGGACATGCGCGCCGCGGTCGACTGGGTCTTCGTCACCGACGAGCCGAGCGGGGTCGTCGCGCCGTTCCGCTCCGCGATCGAGCCGCGGGAGCGGTTCGTCACCGCCGCCGACGGTTCCAGCGTGCCGGCCCGCGAGTACGCCGACTGGAACACCTCGTCCGGCGTCATCGTGATCGACGCCGGGGCCGACGCGTTCACTCACGAGGAGGCACTTGCCGCGCGGGCCGAGGACCTGGACGGTGAGGTCCAGTCTCCGGGGCCCAGCGATGTGGTCGGCCACGAGGCGGTCCAGGCCGAGATTCTCGACCGCGGCTGGATCTGGGTGCATCGCGTCGTCGTCCTGGACGAGCATGTCGTCGTGATCTACGCGGGCAACCTCGCGGAGAACGTGAGCCGGGCCCGGGAATGGGTCGAGATGGTGAGCGACGCGGCGACGATCCCGTGAGATCGGATGGAACGAATGGGCGGGTTCGAGCGTCCAAATCTGCGTGGGTGCGCCGGGTAGGGGCCGACATGCGTCGGTGATCATGGAAAATGGACGCATGAAGTACCGCGTGGCGGCTGTAGCCGGTGTCCTGGTCCTCCTCGTGGCGGCGGTGTTCGCCATCCTCGAGACCACGAACGGCGACGACCCGACGGCGAGTGGCGACGGCGGGGCCGACGCGACCATCGTCCAGGTCGCCGCCTCGCCGGCACCCGAGCAGGTCGCCGGCGCCGTCGCCGCGGAGCCGCCGGCCGACGCCGAGGCGCTGCCGTTGACGCTCACGGCACCGGCCGACGTGCGTCCGGGCGGCTCGGTCACGTTCGGCGCCAGTTGGGTCACCGCGGGCGGCGACCCCGTCAGCGGCGAGGTCGACCTGCAGCGCATCGAGGGCAACTCCTGGGCCACCGTCACCACCGTCCCGGTCGAGAGCGGCCGCGGCGAGGTCGAGGTGCAGGTGCAGTCGTCGGGCATCTACCGGCTCGCGTACGGCGGCGGCCCCGAGGTCGAGGCGGTCGCGTCGCACGAGGTCGTCGTCACCGCGGGCACTCCGCTGGTGTCGCGCATCACCGCCACCGCGGAGAAGTCCGACGACGGTGTCGGCGTCACGGCCGCGTGGACCACCGAGGGCGGCGTCCCCATCGTCGGCGACATCGGCCTCGAGCAGCAGTCCGACGGCGAGGAGTGGGCGCCGGTCTCCGCCGTCACCACCACGGGCGAGGGCACCGCCGTCGCCGAGGCCACCGCCGAGCACACCACGCGGTTCCGGTTCAGCTACGCCGGCGGCAGCCGCTTCGGCGCCGTCGTCAGCGAAGAGGCCATCGCGCTCGGCGACGACGTCCGCACCATCCCGGTCGAGACCTGCGACGACGACGTCGACATCGACAACCTCGGCCGCGGCGTCGGCTGCCACTACACCCCGGTCGAGTCCGGCACGTTCGTCGTCGCGCACGACTACCTCGGCAACTCGTGGTGGAACTCCATTCCCACGGGCACGTTCGTGCAGCTCGAAGGCGAGTTCACCGGCCTGTACGAGGTGGTCGACCGCGTCATCGCGCAGGGCCGCGGCTCCGCGCTCGGCTCCGCGTCCAACTGGACCTGCGGCGACGACTGCGACATCGTCCTGCAGACCTGCCAGGGCAGCAACACCGGCTTCACCTGGCTGCGCAAGGCCGAGGGCGAGGAGCCGCCGGCCGAGCAGCCGCAGACCTGACGACCTTCGATCGACGACGGCGTCAGCCTGCGGTCCGCGGCGGGTCACCCGCGCGCGACAGCCGGGCCGCCTCGTCGATCGAGGCCAGCCGGCGCACCGGCGAGATCGCCACCCACAGCGTCGCCAGCACCATGCCGCAGGCACCCGAGACCATCGCCGCCCGGGCGTCGGTGATCCCGGCCACCACGCCGCCGAGCGTCGCGCCGACCGGGATCGCGCCCCACGAGATCAGCCGGTACGCCGCGTTGACCCGCCCGCGCAGCTCCTGGGGCAACGCCGCCTGCCGCAGCGTCACCGCGTGCACGTTGGCGATCCCGATGCCTACGCCCATGACGACGAAGACCGCGCAGAACAGCACCAGGGTGCCGACGGCGTCCGTGCCGGCCAGTGCGACCAGCACCGGCGCGGTGTTGCCCAGGACCAGCGTGATCAGCAGCACCCGGCCGTAGCCGAACCGGCCGGTGACCCGCGACCCGAACCAGGCACCGAGGAAGGAGCCGACGCCGCCGGCGGTGAACACGATGCCGATCTGCAGCGGGCTCAGGCCGACCTCGCGCACGGTGAACAGCATCAACCCGAGGATGAAGATCTCGTTGAACAGGTTGAACGTCGTCGCCTCGCCGAGCAGCGCGCGGACGTAGCGGTTGCCCAGAGCCTCGCGCAGCCCGGCGGTCACCTCGGCCCACGACGGCCGGGCGGACGCCGTCGGGCGTGCGGTCTCGACCACGGAGATGCCGCGCAGGCTGACCGCCGACACGAGGTACGTGATGGCGTTGACCAGCATCGCGACCGGGGCCGAGGCCGCCTGGACCAGCAGGCCGCCGAAACCGCGGGCGCCGATCTCGTTCGCCGACTGGGCCGCGGCGAGCTTGCCGTTGGCGTCGACCAGCTGGTGCGGCGTGACGACCTCGGGGACGAACGCGAAGTCGGCGACCTGGTAGAGCACCGTCAGCACACCGGCGAGGAACATCACGACGTACAGCAGCTCGATCTCGGCGAACCCGGCCCAGACGGCGAGCGGGATGACCAGGATCAGCCCGAACCGCCCGACGTCGGCGCCGACCATGAGCGGCAGCCGGCGCCGACGGTCGACCAGCATGCCCAGCGGCAGCGTCGCCAGCAGGAACGGCAGGAACTGCGCCGTCCGCAGCGCGCCCAGCTCGCCGGGCGTGGCGGCCAGCACGCCGATGGCCAGCAGCGGCACGGCCAGCTCGGCGACCTCCGAGCCGAACGTCGACACCGCGGAGCCGGCCCAGAGGCGGCGGAAGTCGCGACTCGCCCAGGCCCGCGTCCCCGGCTCCGTAACCGCTGTCATGAAGTCAGAGGTTATGGATAACCAATGAAGAGCGCAAGAGGGTTATGCTCGTGACATGTCCGGAGCCACCACGCCTGCGCCCGGCCGGCTCGACACCGTCCGGCGCTTCGTCAACACCCTCGACATCGACTCGGCGACGGACGCGCTGACGACGCCGGGCGAGCTCGAGGACTGGCTGCGGTCGGCGTCGCTGCTGGCCGGGGCGACGTCGGTGGGACCGGACGACCTCGCCCGCGCCGTCGTCGTCCGCGAGGCGCTGCGCTCGGCCCTGACCGCGAACCACGGCGGCGACCCGATCCCGGCCGGCGCGCTCGCCGTCCTCAACGACGCTGCCGCGCGGGCCCGGCTCACGGCGACCCTGACCGCCCGCGACGGTTGGCGTCCCCGTCCGGCGGCCGGCGGTGTCGACGGCGCCCTGGGCGGGCTGCTCGCGCTGGTCGGCGACGCCATGGCCGACGGCACGTGGGCGCGGCTCAAGATCTGCGTCAACGACACCTGCCAGTGGGCGTTCTACGACGAGTCGCGGGCGCGGTCGGGCAAGTGGTGCTCCATGCAGGTGTGCGGCAACCGGGCCAAGCAGCGGGCGTGGCGCGACCGCAAGGCAGAATCGACCACGTGAACCCCTCGACGTCGGCGGCCCGCACGGTGGTCGCCGAGCTGGTCCGGCGCGGCGTCCGGCACGTGGTGCTGGCGCCCGGGTCGCGGTCGGCGCCGCTGGCGCACGCGCTGGCTGCGGCGTCGGCGGGGGGCGAGATGCGGCTGCACGTGCGCATCGACGAGCGGGTCGCCGCGTTCACCGCCCTGGGGCTGGCCCGCGTGGCCGGGCCGGTCGCCGTCGTGACGACATCCGGGACGGCGGCGGCCAACCTGCACCCGGCCGTGCTCGAGGCGTCGCACTCCGGGGTGCCGCTGCTGCTGCTCACCGCCGACCGGCCGCACGACGTGCGCGGCACCGGCGCCAACCAGACCACCGACCAGGTGCGCCTGTTCGGGTCCGCGGTCCGCTACTTCGCCGACGTGCCCGCGCCGTACGGCCGCCCGGGCGAGTCCGACGACCTGCGGTCGCTGCTGGGCCGGGCCGTGGCCGCCGCCGCCGGCGCGCGGTCGGGCCATCCGGGCCCCGTCCACCTCGACCTCGCCTTCCGCGAGCCCCTCGTCCCCGACGACGATGCCTGGCCGGACACGAGCGGGTCGATCGACGTGGTCGCCGACCGGGCCGAGATCGTGCCGGCCGTCCTCGACGACGGACCGCGGACGGTGGTCGTGGCGGGCGACGGCGCCGGCGCGGCCGCGCGGACCTTCGCCGAGGCCGCGGGCGTCCCGCTGCTGGCCGAGCCCTCGTCCGGTGCCCGGGCCGGAGCGAACGCCGTCGGCCCCTACCGGCTCCTGCTCGACCAGCCGTCCTTGGGCGGCCGCATCGAGAGGGTGGTCGTGTTCGGCCACGCGACGCTGTCGCGGCAGGTCAGCGCCCTGCTGGTCCGGGACGGCGTCGAGGTGGTGGTCGTCGCCGGCCGCACCCCCGACTGGATCGACCCCGGCAGCCGGGCCGGCCGCGTGGTCTCCGCGGTGGCGGCGGGCGGGACCGCGGGCCCGGGCGACGGCGAGTGGCTGGCGTCGTGGCAACGGGCCGCGAAGGCCGCCCAGGACGCCGTCGACGAGGTGCTCGCGTCGGGTCCGGTGTCGGGGCCGGCCGTGGCCGCGCGGGTCTGGGCGGCGCGGCGGCCCGGCGAGGCCCTCGTGGCCGGCTCGTCGAACCCCATCCGCGACCTCGACCTCGCGGCGGCACCGGCTGCCGGAGACGAGGCGGACGCCGGGCCGGTGCTGGCCAACCGCGGCCTGGCCGGCATCGACGGCACGCTGTCGACGGCGGCCGGCGTGGCGCTGGCGTCGGGCGCGCCGGTGCGGGCGCTGGTCGGCGACCTCACGTTCCTGCACGACGCGGGCGGCCTGCTCATCGGCCCGCTGGAGGACCACCCCGACCTGCAGATCGTGGTCGTCAACGACGACGGCGGCGGCATCTTCGCGCTGCTCGAACACGGCGACCCGGCCCACGCCGAGCGGTTCGAGCGCGTCTTCGGCACCCCGCACGGTGCGGACCTCGGCGCGCTGTGCGCGGCCTACGGCGTGGTCCACCGCCGGGTGGCCGACTTGGAGTCACTGCGTTCGGCGCTGGCCGAGCCGGTCTCGGGTCGCAGCGTGGTCGAGGTCTCGGTCGACCGGTCCGGCCTGCGCGACCTGCACGCCCGCATCCGCGCCGCTGTCGCCGCCGCGCTCGGCTAGCCGCGCGGAACGTCAGGTTCCGGCGTACCAGGGTTCGCCGGATCAGGACGACAGCGCGTCGCGCATCGGCACCAGTTTGGCCACGCTCTCGGCGAGCTCGGCGGCGGGGTCGGAGCCGGCGACGATGCCGCAGCCGGCGAAGAGCCGCAGTCGCGCCCCCGACACCTCGGCCGAGCGCAGCGCGATGCCCCACTCGCCGTCGCCGCGGGCGTCCATCCAGCCGACCGGGCCGGCGTAGCGGTCGCGGTCGAGGCCCTCGATCTCGCGGATGACCTGCAGCGCGACGGGAGTCGGTGTGCCCCCGACCGCGGCCGACGGGTGCAGGGCTGCGGCCAGCGCCAGCGAGGTGACGCCGTCGCCCGCCGAGTCGCTGACCCCGGCCAGGTCCGTCGCCAGGTGCATGACGTTGGGCAGGTGCAGCACGAACGGCGTCTCGGGCACGTTCATGCTCGAGCAGAACGGCGCCAGCGCGTCGGCGACGGAGCGGACGGCGTACTCGTGCTCCTCGAGGTCCTTGCTCGACCGCGCCAGCGAGGCGGCCAGCGCGAGGTCGTGCTCGTCGTCGCCGGTGCGGCGGATGGTGCCGGCCAGGACCCGTGACGTGATGAGGCCGCGCTCGCGCCGCACCAGCAGCTCCGGCGTCGCGCCGATCATGCCGTCGACGCTGAAGGTCCAGCAGTGCGGGTAGCCCGCCGAGAGCCGCTGCAGCGGCCAGCGGATGTCGACGGGCTCGGGGCACTCGGCGACGAGGTCGCGCGCCAGCACCACCTTCTCGAGCTCGCCCGCGGTGATGCGCCGGACCGCCTCGGCGACGATGCCCTCCCACTCGGTGCCGCTGCGTGAGCCGTCGCCATAGACGACGGAGAGCGGCCGCCGCGCCGGCGGCACCTCCGGCAGCGCCGCCCCGCCGGGCAGGTTGCCGGTGACGTCGATGGTGGTGACCCACCAGCGGCCGGACCGGTGCCCGACGACGGTGTCCGGCAGGACCAGCGAGGACGAGCCGGGGACGTCGTCGAAGGCGAACGAGCCGAACGCGACCGGTCCGGTGCCCGGCAGCCGCACCTCGTCGCGCACGACGGCGGTGCCGACCATGCGCCGCCACCAGCGGTCGGCGGCGACGAACCGGTTGGCGCCGATGGTGTCGAACCGCGCCGCCTGGCCCCAGCCGACGATGCCCTCGCCGCGGCGGACCCACGCCATGGGGTGGTCCTCGGGCAGCAGCTCCAGCAACGGTCCCGGGTTGGGGACCTCCGTGGTGCGCACGACCATCGGCGCGGAAACGGGCAGGCTCGTCACGATCTCCAAGGGTACGGCCGAGTCGCCGCCGTGGCTGTGGCCGCGGCTACTCTGTGGACGTGACCCGGGCCTCTCTGGACAAGCAACCGCACGAGGTGGCGGCGATGTTCGACGACGTCGCCGAGAAGTACGACCGCACCAACGACGTGCTCTCGCTCGGCCAGGACCGCGCCTGGCGACGCCAGGTCACCGCGGCCATCGGCGTCGCGCCGGGGGAGCGGGTGCTCGACCTCGCCGCCGGCACCGGCACGTCCAGCGAGCCGTTCCGGGCCCGCGGCGCGTTCGTCGTGCCGTGCGACTTCTCCCTCGGCATGGTGCGGACGGGACGGCGGGCGCATGCGGACCTGCCGTTCGTGGCCGGCGACGCCACCCGGCTGCCGTTCGCCGACGACCGGTTCGACGCGGTCACCATCTCCTTCGGCCTGCGCAACGTGAACGACCCGGTCGCCGGGCTGCGCGAGATGCTGCGGGTCACGCGCCCCGGCGGCCGGCTCGTGGTCTGCGAGTTCAGCCACCCGACGTTCGCGCCGTTCCGCAAGGTCTACGTCGAGTACCTGATGCGGGCGCTGCCGCCGGTCGCCCGCAGGGTGTCCAGCAGCCCCGACGCCTACGTCTATCTGGCCGAGTCGATCCGCGCCTGGCCCGACCAGCGCGGCCTGGCCGAGTGGCTGCGCGAGGCCGGCTGGGGCGACGTGCGCTGGCGCAACCTCAGCGGCGGCATCGTCGCGCTGCACCACGCCGTGAAGTCGTAGCCGCCCGCTACGATCGCCGCATGGCTGGGGGGCGATGGGCGACGCTGGTCCTGGCCGGTGTCGCGGTGGTCGCGGCGCTGGTCATCGGCATCGTCGCCGCGCGTGACGGAGACGACGACGCCGCGAGCGCGACCGACGAGCCGGCCGGGCTCGTCGAGGGCACGCCCGCCGGCGACGGGGCCGCCCCCGCCGGCGACGGGGCCGCCCCCGCCGACATGTACTCCCTCGCCGAGCTGACGGCGATGTGGGACGCGCTCGGCACGGCGCAGGTCGCTGGCATCAGGATCGTGTACATCCACTCCGAGTGGGCCGACCTCGAGGTCCAGGCCGATCCCGGCGTCCTGCACTACGACGAGGTCGAGTACGACGGCGAACTCGGATCGTTCGAGGCCGGCGGTGTCGCGTCGGGCGACGACCCGGCCGCGGTGTTCTTCCCGCTCGCCGAGGTCGACCCGGCCGTCATCGCCGCCGTCGCCGCCCGCGCGGACGAGGTCGCCGGCTACGAGGGCCGGCCGGTCTCGCTCGTCGTCGTCGAGCGGAACGTCTTCTACGGCGACATCGTGACGATCCGCGTGCACCTCGAGGCCGACGCGTACGGCGTCAGCCCGTCGCTCACCTGGGACGCCAGCGGGCAGCACCTGCTCGACGACGGGAGCGACCGGTGAGCCGCCCGGACCGGAAGTGGCGGCCGTCGGACTCCGACCGCGAGCGGTACGCGAGCGCCGTCTCGCAGGCGTTCGCCGAGGGCCGCATCGACGCCGCCGACATGGAGACCCGCACTGCGCTGATCTACGAGGCGAAGTCCATAGCCGACCTCGACGCGCTGGTCGAGGACATGCCCGCGCCCGCCGCCACTCCGGCCCCGGCCGCCCAGGACACCGCGACGAGGTCGTCCGGCATCGGCGTCGGCTGGGTCGTCGGGGCGGTCGCCGCCGTGCTGGTGATCATGTTCGCGGTGCTGAGCTCCATCACCGACGGCTTCACCTCGGCCGACTCGTCCAGTGACGACTGGGCGGTGGTCGACCCGCCGCCGGAGCCGCCGGAACCGCCCGAGCCGCCCGGCCTGCCGGCCCCGGACCTCGCCGACCTGCCGCCCATCGACACGGTGAAGGACAGTCTGTTCACCGACGACGGCCTGGGCGAGCTCTGGAACGCGATGCCCGCAGCCGGCCACACCGACCTCTACGAGATCGCGCTTCGTCCTGACCGCGCGACGGTGGAGGCCTTGGCGGGTACCTCGCGGCCCAGCACGGTCCGGGTCGAGTACGTGGGTGAGCTCGTCCTGCCGCCGGAGCCCTATCGCGATGTGATGGCCGGCGACCAGTCGTTCACATGGGCCGACGTCACACCCGAGGCGGTGCTGGCCGCGATCAGTGCCATGCCGGGTGTCACCGTCAGTCACATCAGCATCGACAACGACTTCGACGGGCAGGTCACCATCAGCGTGTATCCGGAGGGTGACACCGACATCACCTACGCCCGATTCGACGCGAGCGGGCAGCTCATCGGCACGTCTTGACACGATCGATTTACGCAACGATGTTGCTGCGTAAATCCGCAGGTCAGAGTGGGTGACCCGGGGTGAGTGACAGGACGGGCAACCCCTACACTTGGGTCCGAGTGTGCGCTCGTGAACGGATTCACGAGCGCCCATGCCCGAACCGAACAGTGACACGCACCCGAGGACCCTTCGATGAGCCAGCGCACTGGTCCTGAGCGACCGAGCGCCCCGAGCCGCACCGCCGGCGAGGCCGACGTCATCGTCGTCGGCGCCGGGCCGGCCGGCTCGACCACCGCGTACTACCTGGCGCGTGCCGGGCTGGACGTGCTGCTCCTCGAAAAGGCGTCCTTCCCGCGCGACAAGGTCTGCGGCGACGGCCTGACCCCGCGCGCGGTGCGCCAGCTGGTCCGCATGGGCGTCGACACCGGTGCGCCCGGCTGGATCAAGAACAAGGGGCTGCGGATCATCGGCGGCGGCATGCGCCTGCACCTGCCGTGGCCCGAGCTGGCCAGCTACCCCGACTACGGCCTGGTCCGCACCCGCACCGACTTCGACGAGCTGCTCGCCCGGCACGCCGCGGCCGCGGGCGCCCGGCTGCACGAACGCACCAACGTCACCGCTCCGGTCCTCGACGAGCGCACCGGCCACATCGTCGGCGTCACCGCGAGGCCGCTGGACGAGCGCGGCCGGGCCGCCGGCGAGACCGTCACCTACCGCGCCCCGCTGGTGGTCGCCGCCGACGGCACGTCGTCGCGGCTCTCGACCGCCATGGGCATCCACAAGCGCGACGACCGCCCCATGGCCGTCGCCGTCCGCACGTACTACGAGACGCCGCGCCACGACGACGAGTGGATGGAGTCGTGGCTGGAGCTGTGGGCCGAGAACCCGTCGGGCGGGCGCGACCTGCTGCCGGGCTACGGCTGGATCTTCGGCACCGGCAACGGCACCAGCAACGTCGGCCTGGGCATCACGAACACCTCGAAGGCCTTCGGCCGGGTCGACTACAAGGACATGTTGCGCCGCTGGGCGGCGCAGACCCCGCCCGAGTGGGGCTTCACCGAGGAGAACCAGGTCGGTGAGATCCGCAGCGCGGCGTTGCCGATGGGATTCAATCGCCAGCCGCACTACAGTCGTGGCCTGCTCCTGGTCGGCGACTCCGGCGGCATGATCAACCCCTTCAACGGCGAAGGCATCGACTACGCGATGGAGGCGGCCAACCTCGCCGCCACCGTGATCGCCGACGCGCGGTCACGGGACGCCGCCGGTCGGGAGCGGGTGCTGCAGGGCTACCCTGCTGCGCTGAAGCACGAACACGGTGGCTACTTCACGCTCGGCCGCATCTTCGTCAGATTGATCGGTGACCCACGGATCATGAGAATCGCCCGGAACCACGGCCTGCCGCGCCCCTGGCTGATGAAGTTCACCCTGAAGCTGCTGGCCAATCTGACCGACCACCGCGACGGCGACGTGTACGACCGCGTCATCAACGCGATGACCCGACTCGCCCCGGCGGCGTGAGGAGCCCCATGCAGGACATCACCAACCCCGTGCAGAGGAGTGGCCCGGCGTGAACGCCTACGCACCGATCCTCGGCCTCATCCTGCTCGCCGCGGTCTTCGCGGTGGGCTCGGTGGCCTTCTCAGTGGTGGCCGGCCCGAAGCGGTTCAACCGCGCGCGACTGGACTCCTACGAATGCGGTATCGAGCCGACGCCGCAGCCGGTGGGCGGTGGCCGGTTCCCGGTCAAGTACTACCTGACCGCGATGACCTTCATCATCTTCGACATCGAGATCATCTTCCTGTATCCGTGGGCGGTCCGGTTCGACCACCTGGGGGTCTTCGGCTTCGTCGCGATGGTGACGTTCATCTTCCTGATCACCGTGCCGTTCATCTACGAATGGCGGCGCGGCGGGCTCGACTGGGACTAGAGGCGAATCATGGGTGTTGAAGAGAAGCTGCCCTCCGGTGTGCTGCTGGCCACCATGGAGAACCTGCTCGGCTACCTCCGCAAGGGCTCGGTCTGGCCGGCCACGTTCGGCCTGGCCTGCTGCGCCATCGAGATGATGGCGTTCGGCGGGCCGCGGCACGACTCCGCGCGCTTCGGCATGGAGGTCTTCCGGGCCTCGCCGCGGCAGGCCGACCTGATGATCGTCGCCGGCCGGGTGAGCCAGAAGATGGCGCCGGTGCTGCGGCAGATCTACGACCAGATGGCCAACCCGAAGTGGGTGCTGTCGATGGGCGTCTGCGCCTCGTCCGGCGGCATGTTCAACAACTACGCCATCGTCCAAGGCGTCGACCACGTCGTTCCCGTCGACGTCTACCTGCCCGGCTGCCCGCCCCGGCCCGAGATGCTGATCGATGCCATCCTCAAGCTGCACGACCAGATCCAGCACACCAAGCTGGGCGCGCACAAGGTCGCGGCCGACACCGAGGCCGAGCGGATCGCGCTGCGGGCCGAGGCCACGCACGAGATGAAGGGCCTGCTCCGGTGAGCGACGACGAGAAGCGGACCGACGCCGCCGACAGCGCGGACGACGCGCAGGGCATGACCAGCGGCACGCAGCACCCCGACGACGTCGCGGAGGCCGCGCAGACCCGCTCCGAGTCCAGCCCGGTCGACCAGCCGGGCACGGCCGCCGAGCCCGGCGGCGGACCCGAGCAGCCGTCGAAGGAAGAGGTCACCACGGGCGGCGACGCCCGCCCCGGTGAGCAGGCGCAGACCGAGGACGAGTCGAAGGACGAGGCGGCGCCCGAGGACGCCGAGGAGGCCGCGGCCGAGGAGGAGTCCCTCCCCGCCGAGCCCGAGGGCCCGGCGCTGCCGCCGGAGCACCCGTCGCGGCGCGGCATGTTCGGCTCCTATGGCGGCAGCGGCGACACCTCCGGCTACGGCCGCCTGGTGGTCCGCGACACCAACCCGGTCCGCGGCGGCTCGACCCCGCGGCCGTGGCCCGAGGAGCTGGAGAAGCTCGGCGACGACGTCACCGCCGCCCTGGCCGACGCCGGCAGCACCGACGCCGACGTCTTCGAGAAGGTGCTGGTCGACCGCGGCCAGATCACGTTCTTCGTGAAGCGCGAGAAGCTGGCCGACCTCGCCCGCACGTTCCGCGACGACCCGCAGCTGCGGTTCGAGATGTGCATGGGCGTCAACGGCGTGCACTATCCGGAGGAGATCGGGCGCGAGCTGCACGTCGTCGTCCAGCTGCTCTCGATCACGCACAACCGCCGGGTCAACCTCGAGGTCACCTGCCCCGAGTCCGACCCGCACGTCCCGTCGATCGTCCACACGTACCCCTCGGCCAACTGGCACGAGCGCGAGACGTACGACTTCTTCGGGATCCTCTTCGACGGCCACCCGTCCCTCACGCGCATCCAGATGCCGGACGACTGGCCGGGGCACCCGCAGCGCAAGGACTACCCGCTCGGAGGCATCCCCGTGGAGTACAAGGGCGCGACCATCGCGCCGCCCGACGAGCGGAGGGCGTACAACTGATGAGCCAGCAGGACGTCACCTTCACCCCGGCCGGCGACGACACCGACGACCCGTACGCGGGCGTCCGCGAGACCACCGAGGGCCCCGTCTACACCGTCACCGGCCAGGACTGGGACGACGTGGTCGGCGCGGCCGCCGGCGAGGAGCGCATCGTCGTCAACATGGGCCCGCAGCACCCGTCGACGCACGGCGTGCTCCGGCTCATCCTCGAGCTCGACGGCGAGACGGTCACCGAGGCCCGCTGCGGCATCGGCTACCTGCACACCGGCATCGAGAAGAACATGGAGTACCGGACGTGGACCCAGGGGGTCACGTTCGTGACCCGCATGGACTACCTGTCCCCGTTCTTCAACGAGGCCGCCTACGTGCTGGGCATCGAGAAGCTGCTCGGCATCACCGACGACATCCCGGACCGCGCCAACGTCATTCGCGTCATGATGATGGAGCTCAACCGCATCTCCTCGCACCTGGTCTGCATCGCGACCGGCGGCATGGAGATGGGCGCGCTCACCGTCATGACCAACGGGTTCCGCGAGCGCGAGCGCACGCTCGACCTCTTCGAGCTGATCACCGGGCTGCGCATGAACCACGCGTACATCCGCCCGGGCGGCGTCGCGCAGGACCTCCCGCCGGGTGCGGTCGAGAGCGTCCGCGAGTACCTGCGCTGGATGTGGGACCACATCGGCGAGTACGAGGCGTTCTGCAACGAGAACCCGATCTTCAAGGGCCGCACCGTCGGCGTCGGGTACCTCGACCTCGCCGGCTGCATGGCGCTGGGGATCACCGGCCCGGTGCTGCGCTCGACCGGCCTGCCGTGGGACCTGCGCAAGTCCCAGCCCTACAGCGGTTACGAGACCTACGACTTCGAGGTGCCCACCTGGGACACCAACGACGCCTACGGGCGCTTCCGCGTCCGCATCGAGGAGATGAAGGAGTCGCTGAAGATCGTCGAGCAGTGCCTCGACCGGCTCGAGCCGGGCCCCGTCATGATCGGTGACAAGAAGATCGCCTGGCCGGCGCAGCTGGCCATCGGCAGCGACGGCATGGGCAACTCCCTCGACCACATCCGGCACATCATGGGTGAGTCGATGGAGGCGCTGATCCACCACTTCAAGCTGGTCACCGAGGGCTTCCGGGTCCCGGCCGGCGAGGTGTACGTGCCGATCGAGAGCCCCCGCGGCGAGCTCGGCGCGCACGTGGTGTCCGACGGCGGCACCCGGCCCTGGCGGATGCACTTCCGCGACCCGTCCTTCAACAACCTGCAGGCCGTACCGGCGATGTGCGAGGGTTCCATGGTGGCCGACGTCATCGTGGCCGTCGCGAGCCTCGACCCGGTGATGGGTGGATGTGACCGATGACCGACGTGAACGACGTGAACGACGTACAGGCTGCTCCCGGCCCGCTCGGCGACACCGTCCGGGCCGAGATGGCGCAGATCATCGCCCGGTACCCGGAGCCGCGCTCGGCTCTGCTGCCGATGCTGCACCTCGTGCAGTCGCACCAGGGGTACGTCACCCCTGAGGGCATCGAGCTGTGCGCCGAGGTCCTCGACATCACCGAGGCCGAGGTCGCCGCCGTCGCCACGTTCTACACGATGTACAAGCGCCGGCCCGTCGGCGACTACCACGTCGGCGTCTGCACCAACACGCTCTGCGCGATCATGGGTGGCGACGCCATCTGGGACGACCTGTCCGAGTACCTGGGCGTCGGGCACGACGAGACCACCGACGACGGCAAGGTGTCGCTCGAGCGGGTCGAGTGCAACGCGGCCTGCGACTACGCGCCGGTCATGATGGTCAACTGGGAGTTCATGGACAACCAGACGCCGCAGTCCGCGCGCGAGCTGGTCGACCGCCTCCGCGCCGGCGAGCAGGTCACCTCGACCCGCGGCCCGCGCATCTGCACCTGGAAGCAGGCCGAGCGTGTGCTGGCCGGGTTCCCCGACGAGCTGGCCACCGAGGGCGTCGCCGCCGGCCCGGCCTCGCTGGTGGGTCTGGAGCTGGCACACGAGAACGGCTGGACGGCGCCCGAGGGCGGTCAGCGCGAGCTGGGAGGCAGCACCAAGTGACGACGCTCACCCCTGTCCTGACCGCCCGCTGGGACCAGTCCGACGCGTTCACGCTGCGCAACTACGAGAAGGCCGACGGCTACAAGGCGCTGCGCCGCGCGCTGCAGCGCACGCCCGCCGACATCGTCCAGATCGTGCAGGACTCCGGCCTGCGCGGCCGCGGCGGCGCGGGCTTCCCGACGGGCATGAAGTGGAGCTTCATCCCGGCTCAAGACCCTGCCTCGCCCAAACCGGTGTATCTGGTGGTGAACGCCGACGAGTCCGAGCCGGGCACGTGCAAGGACATCCCGCTGATGATGGCCGACCCGCACGTGCTGGTCGAGGGCGTCATCATCACCGCGTACGCCATCGGCGCCAAGCACGCGTTCATCTACGTGCGCGGCGAGGTGCTGCACGTGTTCCGCCGCGTGCTGAACGCCGTCGCCGAGGCGTACGAGGCCGGCTACCTGGGCCAGAACATCCTGGGCTCCGGGTTCGACCTCGACGTGGTGGTGCACGCCGGCGCCGGCGCGTACATCTGCGGCGAGGAGACCGCGCTGCTGGACTCGCTGGAGGGCCGGCGGGGCCAGCCCCGGCTCAAGCCCCCCTTCCCGGCGGTCGCCGGCCTGTACGCGTCGCCCACTGTCATCAACAACGTCGAGACCATCGCCTCGGTTCCGTCCATCGTGGCCGGTGGCGCGGAGTGGTTCCGCGGCATGGGCAACGAGAAGTCGCCCGGCTACGGCATCTTCTCGCTCTCGGGCCATGTCACGAAGCCGGGCCAGTACGAGGCGCCGCTGGGCATCACGCTGCGCGAGCTGCTCGACATGGCCGGCGGCATCCGGGCCGGTCACGAGCTGAAGTTCTGGACGCCCGGCGGCTCGTCGACGCCCATGCTGACGGCCGAGCACATCGACGTCCCGCTCGACTTCGAGGGCATGGCCGGCGTGGGCTCGCTGCTCGGCACCCGCGCGCTGCAGATCTTCGACGACACCACGTGCGTCGTGCGCGCCACCGAGCGGTGGATCGAGTTCTACAAGCACGAGTCCTGCGGCAAGTGCACGCCCTGCCGCGAGGGCTTCTGGTGGATGGTGCAGATCCTCGAGCGCCTCGAGAAGGGCGACGGCACCGAAGCCGACCTGGACAAGCTGCTGGACATGAGCGATAACATCGCTGGCCGCTCGTTCTGTGCACTCGCCGACGGCGGGGTGGCGCCGGTGGTCTCGTCCATCCAGCATTTCCGCGACGAGTACATCGCCCACTTCGAGCACGGCGGCTGCCCGTTCGACCCGGCCGCCTCGACGCTCTTCGCGCAGGAACTGGGGGCCAAGGCCTGATGACCGTGACGACCAACTCCACGTCCGACGCCGTGGAGCCGCAGCCGAACCTGGTGACGGTCACCATCGACGGCTTCGAGGTGAGCGTTCCCGAGGGCACGCTGGTCATCCGCGCCGCCGAGCTCATCGGCATCCAGATCCCGCGGTTCTGCGACCACCCGCTGCTCGAGCCCGTCGGCGCCTGCCGCCAGTGCATGGTCGAGGTGCCCGACATGGGCAACGGCCGCGGCATGCCCAAGCCGCAGGCGTCCTGCACGCTCACGGTCGCCCCGGGCATGGTGATCAACACCCAGTTCTCCTCGCCGGTCGCCGACAAGGCGCAGCAGGGGATCATGGAGTTCCTGCTGATCAACCACCCGCTCGACTGCCCCGTCTGCGACAAGGGCGGCGAGTGCCCGCTGCAGAACCAGGCGATGAGCAACGGCCGCGGCGACTCCCGCTACGAGGGCAAGAAGCGGACCTTCCCGAAGCCGATCAACATCTCCGCGCAGGTCCTGCTCGACCGCGAGCGGTGCGTCTTGTGCGCCCGGTGCACCCGGTTCTCCAAGGAGATCGCCGGCGACCCGTTCATCGAGCTGCTCGAACGCGGCTCGCTGCAGCAGGTCGGCATCTACGAGAAGGAGCCGTTCGAGAGCTACTTCTCCGGCAACACCATTCAGATCTGCCCGGTCGGCGCGCTGACCAGCGCGGCGTACCGGTTCCGGTCCCGCCCGTTCGATCTGGTGTCGGTCCCGTCGGTCGCCGAGCACGACGCGTGCGGCAGCGCGATCCGCGTCGACCACCGCCGCGACACGGTCATGCGCCGGCTGGCCGGCGACGACCCCGAAGTCAACGAGGAGTGGATCACCGACAAGGACCGCTTCGCGTTCCGCTGGTCCACGCTCGACGACCGCATCACGCACCCGCTGGTCCGCGACGAGGAGACCGGCGAGCTGGTCGCGGCGTCGTGGCCCGAGGCGCTGACGCTGGCATCGCAGGGCCTGGCCCGCTCGCGCGACGCCGGCGGCGTCGGCGTCCTCACCGGCGGCCGGCTGACGCTCGAGGACGCTTACGCCTACGCGAAGTTCGCGCGGGTGGCGCTGGACACCAACGACATCGACTTCCGCGCGCGGCCGCACTCGGCCGAGGAGGCCGGGTTCCTGGGGTCGGTGGCCGGTTCGGGCCTGGGTGTCACGTTCACCGACGTCGAGAACGCGCCCGCGGTGCTGCTCATCGGGCTGGAGCCCGAGGAAGAGGCCGGCGCGCTGTTCCTGCGGCTGCGCAAGGCCAACCGCAAGAACGGCACGCAGGTGCACGCCGTCGCGCCGTTCGCCACCCGGGGCCTGACGAAGACCGGCGGCACGCTGCTGCCGGCCGCGCCGGGCACCGAGCCGGAGATCCTCAACGCCATCACGCTGGGCGACGACCGCGTCGCCTACCTGGGCGAGGCGCTGCGCAAGAAGGGCGCCGTCATCCTCATCGGCTCGCGGCTGGCGACCATCCCGGGCGCGCTGTCCGCCGCTACCCGCGTCGCCACCGTCACCGGCGCCCGGCTGGCCTGGGTGCCGCGCCGGGCCGGCGAGCGCGGTGCGCTCGAGGCCGGCGCTCTGCCGACCCTGCTGCCCGGCGGCCGGCCGGTGTCGGACCCGGAGGCCCGGGTCGACGTCGCCGCCGCCTGGTCCGTCGACACGCTCCCGTCGCTGCCCGGGCGCGACACCACCGGCATCCTGGCCGCGCTGACCAGCGGCGTGCTGGCCGGCGCACTGGTGGCCGGCGTCGAGCTGGCCGACCTGCCGGACCCGGCCGCCGCGAAGCGCGCGCTCGAGTCCGCCGGCTTCGTCGTCAGCCTCGAGGTCCGCCACAGCGAGGTCACCGAGCTCGCCGACATCGTGCTGCCGGTCGCGCCGCCGGTCGAGAAGGCCGGCACGTTCCTCAACTGGGAGGGCCGAGCCCGGCCGTTCCCCGCGGTGCTCGCGCAGACGCCGTCGCTCAGCGACGCCGCCGTGCTCGACGCCATCGCACGCGAGCTGGGCATCCGGCTGGGCGTACGCGACGTCGACGACGCCCGCGCCGAGATCGCCGAGCTCGGCGCCTGGGACGGCGCACGGCCCGAGTCCACCGACACCCCGCCCGCCGGCCCGCCGCGACCCGGCGAGCGCGAGGCGGTGCTGGCCACCTGGAAGCTCATGCTCGACGGCGGCCGGCTGCAGGACGGCGAGCCGCACCTCGCGGCGACGGCGAAGAAGGCCGAGGCGCGCATCTCGGCCGGCACCGCCGCGGAGGTGGGCGTCGCCGACGGCGACTGGCTCACCGTCCGGACGACGGCCGGCCAGGTCAGCGTCCCGGTGCGGGTGACGGACATGCCCGACCGCGTGGTCTGGCTGCCGGAGAACTCGAACGGCACGACGCTGCAGCGGTCGCTGGGCGCCGGCGCCGGTTCCGTGGTCGAGCTCGCAGGTGGAGGTGCCCCCGCATGATCGGCTTGTCCGCAGACACCAACGCGAACGAGATCGCCGGCTTCGGCAGCGACCCGTGGTGGATCATCGCCATCAAGGTCGTGGCGATCTTCGTGCTGCTGATCCTGCTGACGCTGTTCAACATCGTCTTCGAGCGCAAGGTCGTGGCGCGCATGCAGCACCGCCTCGGCCCGAACCGCACCGGCCCCAAGGGCTGGCTGCAGAGTCTGGCCGACGGCACCAAGCTGATGTTCAAGGAGGACATCATCCCGAAGGCGGCCGACAAGGTCGTCTACGTCCTCGCGCCCATCGTCGCGCTGGTGCCGTCGTTCCTCATCCTCGCGGTCATCCCCATGGGCCCCGAGGTCTCGATCTTCGGCACCGAGACCCGGCTGCAGCTCACCGACCTCCCGGTCGCCGTGCTGTTCACCCTGGCCATCGCCTCGGTCGGCGTCTACGGCCTGATGCTGGCCGGCTGGTCCAGCGGCTCGACCTACCCGCTGCTCGGCGGCCTGCGCTCGACCGCCCAGGTCATCTCGTACGAGCTGGTCATGGGGCTGTCGTTCGTCGGGGTGTTCCTGTTCGCCGGCACCATGTCGACCTCGGGCATCGTCGCGGAGCAGGAGCGGCTCTGGTACGGCATCATCCTGCTGCCGTCGTTCCTCATCTACCTCATCTCGATGGTCGGCGAGACCAACCGGGCGCCGTTCGACCTCCCCGAGGCCGAGGGCGAGCTGGTGGCCGGCTGGGGCACGGAGTACTCGTCGTTCAAGTACGCCATGTTCTTCCAGGCCGAGTACTTCAACATGGTCAACGTCTCGGCCATCGCCACCACGCTGTTCCTGGGCGGCTGGCGCGCGCCATGGCCCATCTCCGCCATCAACGACGGCATGTTCAACACCGGCTGGTGGCCGCTGCTGTGGTTCCTCGGCAAGGTCGTCCTGCTGATCTTCATCTTCATCTGGCTGCGCGGCACGCTGCCGCGGCTGCGCTACGACCAGTTCATGCACTTCTGCTGGAAGGTGCTGCTGCCGATCTCGCTGGTCTGGATCGTCGCGGTGGCCGGCATGCGACTGGCGTTCAACGAGGGCCTCGAGCGCAACCAGATCCTCCTGTACGGCGGCATCGTCGTCGCGGTGCTGCTGATCGGCAGCCTGCTGATCCCGGAGAAGAAGACGCCGGCCGAGCCGGAGCCCGAGGAGCGCGAGTTCGACGCGTTCGCGGGCGGCCACCCGGTGCCGCCGATGCCGGGCCAGGAGTTCGTGGCGGCCCGCATCCCCGCGGCCACCACCCAGACCGATGACCGTACCGAGGAGAGCAGTCGTGCCTAAGTTCCTCGACCCGGTGGCAGGCTTCGGGGTCACGTTCCGCAACGTGTTCCGCAAGCCGGTCACCGAGCAGTACCCGGAGCAGCCGCACCCGGTGGCGCCGCGGTTCCACGGGCGGCACCAGCTCAACCGGCACCCCGACGGCCTCGAGAAGTGCGTCGGGTGCGAGCTGTGCGCCTGGGCGTGCCCCGCCGACGCCATCTACGTCGAGGGCGCCTCCAACACCGACGACGAGCGCTTCTCGCCCGGTGAGCGGTACGGCCGCGTCTATCAGATCAACTACCTGCGCTGCATCCTCTGCGGGCTGTGCATCGAGGCGTGCCCCACGCGGGCGCTCACGATGACCAACGAGTACGAGCTGGCCGACCACACGCGCGAGAGCCTCATCTACGAGAAGAAGGACCTGCTCGCGCCGCTGCTGCCCGGCATGGAGGAGCCGCCGCACCCCATGCGGCTCGGCGACGACGAGCGCGACTACTACCTCGGCGCGGGCATCGGCCGCTCCACCGGCGAGGGGGCGTGATGGGCGAGGCAGCCCTGTTCTGGATCATGGCGCCGATCGCCGTGCTGGGCGCGCTCGGCCTGGTGCTCTCGCGCAAGGCCGTCCACGGCGCCCTGAGCCTGGCCGTCACGATGATCTCGCTGGCGCTGTTCTACATCGCCCAGGAGGCGGCGTTCCTCGGCGTCGTGCAGATCGTCGTCTACACCGGCGCCATCATGATGCTGTTCCTCTTCGTGATCATGCTGGTCGGCGTCGACTCGTCGGACTCGCGGGTCGAGACGATCCGCAACCAGCGGGCAGCGGCGACGCTCGCCGTGCTCGGTGTCATCGTCCTGCTGACGGCGGTGACGGTGCGGGCCACCCTGCCCGAGGAGCCGGCCGGGCTCACGCAGGCGACGCCCGACGGCAACGTCGCGGCCATCGCCGACCTGATCTTCGGCACCTACGTCTGGGCCTTCGAGGTGGTGGCCGCGCTGCTGATCACCGCCGCCGTCGGCGCCATGACGCTGACCCACCGCGAGCGGATCTTCAACCGGCCGACGCAGAAGGAACTGTCCATCAAGCGGTTCTCCGAGGGCGCACCCGGCGATGCGGCCGGACTGCCGGTCCCGGGCGTCTACGCGCGGCACAACGCCGTCGACACCCCGGCCCTGCTGCCCGACGGCACCCCGAGCGAGGCGTCGATCAACCGGGTGCTGGTGGCGCGCGGCGCGGCCCGCTCGACCGAGGAGTTCAGGCACCGCCCGACTCCGGCCGACATCGAGGCAGGTGCGACCGAGACACGCTCCTCCGTCGAGGGAGAAGGTCGGTTGGCGAGCGACGCCGACGAGCCGGCCGCCGGTGACGACGACACCACCGGAGGTGAGCGCGCATGAACCCGACCAACTACCTGGTGCTGTCGGTCATCCTCTTCTCGATCGGCGCGGCCGGCGTGCTGGTCCGGCGCAACGCGCTGGTGGCGTTCATGTCCGTGGAGCTCATGCTCAACGCGGCCAACCTCGCGTTCGTCACCTTCGCCCGGATGCACGGCAACCTCGACGGCCAGATCGTCGCGTTCTTCGTCATGGTCGTGGCCGCGGCCGAGGTCGTCGTCGGGCTGGCCATCATCGTGACGATCTTCCGAACTCGCAGGTCCGCGTCGGTCGACGACGCCAGCCTGCTGAAGCTCTGACGGGCGTGAGGAACCAGTGACTTCCACACTCAGCGCGCTGGCGACGGCTGTCGCCACCGAGGGCGGGCACGGCGGCGGCCAGGCGGTCGCCGAGGCCACCGGCGTCTTCGACCTCACCTGGCTGCTCATCGCGTTCCCGCTGCTGGGCGCCGCGATCCTGCTGCTCGGCGGGCGGCGCACCGACAAGGTCGGCCACCTCATCGGCTGCGGGGCGTCCATCGCCTCGTTCGTCATGGGCGTGGTGCTCTTCGCCGCCATGCTCGGCGAGCCCTCCGACGGCCGCGCGTTCACGTCGCAGCTCTGGGAGTACGTCAACGCCGGCGGCTACACCGTCGACGTGAGCCTGCTGCTGGACCAGCTGTCCATCTCGTTCGTGCTGCTGATCACCGGTGTCGGGTCGCTGATCCACGTCTACTCGATCGGCTACATGGAGCACGACGAGCGGCGCCGCCGGTTCTTCGGCTACCTGAACCTGTTCGTCGCGGCGATGCTGCTGCTGGTGCTGGCCGCGGACTACCTGGTGCTGTTCATCGGCTGGGAGGGCGTCGGCCTGGCGTCGTACCTGCTCATCGGGTTCTGGCAGCACAAGAACTCGGCGGCCGTGGCGGCCAAGAAGGCGTTCGTCGTCAACCGCGTCGGCGACATGGGCATGGTGCTCGCGATGTCGTCGATGGTCCTGGTCTTCGGCTCGACGGCGTTCGACGTGGTGTTCGCCTCGGCCGAGGGCGCCTCGACCGGCTGGGTCACCGCCATCGGCCTGTTCCTGCTGCTCGGCGCCTGCGGCAAGTCCGCGCAGTTCCCGCTGCAGTCCTGGCTGCTGGACGCCATGGAGGGCCCGACCCCGGTGTCGGCGCTCATCCACGCGGCGACCATGGTCACCGCCGGCGTCTACCTGATCGTCCGGTCCGCCGCGATCTACGACCTCGCGCCCGACGCGCGCACCGCCGTCGTCATCGTCGGCGCCATCACGCTGCTGATGGGTGCGATCATCGGTTGCGCCAAGGACGACATCAAGAAGGCGCTGGCCGGCTCGACCATGAGCCAGATCGGCTACATGACGCTGGCGGCCGGCCTCGGCCCGGCCGGGTACGCATTCGCGATCTTCCACCTGCTGACGCACGGCTTCTTCAAGGCCAACATGTTCCTCGGCGCCGGCTCGGTGATGCACGGCATGCACGACGAGGTGAACATGCGCCGCTACGGCGGGCTGCGCATCGCCATGCCGGTCACGTTCATCACCTTCGCCATGGGCTACCTGGCCATCATCGGCATCCCGCCGTTCGCCGGGTACTTCTCCAAGGACAAGATCATCGAGGCGGCGTTCGCGGACAACTGGATCACCGGCCTGGCCACGCTGCTCGGCGCCGGCATCACCGCGTTCTACATGACCCGCCTCATGCTGATGACGTTCTTCGGCAACCGCCGCTGGAAGCAGAGCGAGCCGCCGCACGAGTCGCCGTCGGTCATGACCGCGCCGCTGTGGGCGCTGGCCTTCCTGTCGGTGGTCGGCGGGTTCGCGCTGCTGTACTTCGGCGCCGGCATCGTCGACTGGCTCGCGCCGGTCACCGGCGAGGAGCACCACGAGCTGCCGATGCCGCTCTGGCTGCTCATCACCATCACGCTCGCCACCGTCGTCGCCGGCGTCGCCGTCGCGTGGCTCATGTACGGCCGCCGCGCCGTCCGCGAGGACGTGCCGGCCGGCAGCCCGCTCACCGTCGCCGCCCGCAACGACCTGTACGGCGACGCGTTCAACGAGGCGGTCTTCATGCGGCCGGGGCAGTACCTGACCCGCTCGCTGGTCTACTTCGAGAACCGGGGCGTCGACGGCGCCGTGGTCGGCACGGCCACCGCCTTCGGCGGCCTGTCGTCCCGGCTGAGGCGCCTGCAGACCGGTTTCGTCCGTTCCTATGCCGTGACGATGCTCGGCGGCGTCGGCGTCGTCGTGCTGGCCATGCTGGTAGTGAGGCTGCCGTGACCTTTCCCTGGTTGACCACGCTCATCGCGCTGCCGGCGCTGGGGGCGGTGCTGACCGCCCTGGTGCCGTCCGGGCGGGGCACGCTCGCCAAGCAGGTCGCGACGGGCGCCGCCCTGGTGACGCTCGTCATCGGCGCGCTGATCAGCATCCAGTTCCTCTTCGACGTCGACATGGGCGTCGAGGCGGAGACCTACGAGTGGATCCCCGAGTTCGGGGCCTCGTGGGCGCTGGACGTCAACGGCATCAGCCTCGCGCTGGTCGCGCTGACGGTGCTGGCGACGCCGATCGTCGCGCTGGCCATGTGGCACGAGGCCGAGGACGAGAAGCGCGACCCGAAGGCGTTCTTCGCGCTGCTGCTGGCGGTCGAGGCGCTGACGCTCACGGCCTTCCTCGCGCAGGACGTGCTGCTGTTCTACGTCGTGTTCGAAGCCATGCTGATCCCGCTGTACTTCATGATCGGCATGTACGGCGGCCCGCAGCGCCGCTACGCGGCCGTGAAGTTCCTGCTCTACAACCTGGTCGGCGGGCTGGCCATGCTGGCCGCGGTCATCGGGCTGTACGTGCAGTCGATCGACGCGGGCGACCCGTCGTTCTTCCTGCCCGACCTCGTCGCGCTCGACATCGACACCACCACCCAGTGGTGGCTGTTCCTCGGCTTCATGCTCGCGTTCGCCATCAAGGCGCCGCTCTGGCCGTTCCACACCTGGCTGCCCGACGCGGCGGCCGAGGCGACGCCGGCGAACGCGGCGTTCCTCTCCGGCGTGGCCGACAAGGTCGGCACCTACGGCATGATCGCGCTGGTCCTGCCGCTGTTCCCGGACGCGTCGCGCGACGCCGCGCCGGTCATCGTCGTGCTCGCGGTCGTCAGCATCATCTACGGCGCGCTGCTGGCCATCGGCCAGACCGATATGAAGCGGCTCATCGGCTACACGTCGATCTCGCACTTCGGCTTCATCGTGCTGGGCATCTTCGCGCTGACCGGCCAGGCCGCCACCGGCGCGACGTTCTACATGGTGAACCACGGGCTGTCGACCATCGCGCTGTTCGTGGTCGTCGGCTTCCTCGTCAGCCGGCGCGGCTCGCGGCAGGTCGACGACTTCGGCGGCGTGCAGAAGCCGGCGCCGAAGCTGGCCGGCGTGTTCCTGTTCGCCGGCCTCTCCGGGCTGGCGCTGCCGCCGCTGTCGACGTTCCTGTCCGAGTTCCTGGTCATCTCCGGGACGTTCCTGCGCTACCGGCCGGCCGCCATCGTGGCGACGCTGGGCATCGTGCTGTCGGCGCTCTACATCCTGTGGCTCTACCAGCGAACGATGACAGGACCCGTCCGACCAGCAGTTGAAGGCATGCCCGACCTGCGCACCCGCGAGGTCGCCGTCGTCGCCCCGCTGATCGCGCTGCTGGTGGTCGTCGGCTTCTTCCCGAAGCCGCTGACCGACGCCATCGACGAGGCCGTCGGGCCGACGCTCGTCGAAGTCGGCGTCGAAGAACCCGAGCCGCTGGCTCCCGTCGCTGAACACGTCGAGGAAGGGACTGGCCGGTGAACGCCCCGACCATCGAGTACGCCGAGCTCGCGCCGCTCATCACGATCTTCGGCGCCGCCGTCATCGGCGTGCTGATCGAGGCGTTCGTCCCGCGGAAGGTCCGGCACCCGGTCCAGGTGGCGGTGGCGCTGCTGGCCCTGGTGGCCGCGCTGGTCCAGGTCATCCTGCTGGCCGGCACCGGCATGGTCGCCGCGGTCGGCGCCGTCGCCGTCGACGGTCCCGCACTGTTCCTGCAAGGCACCATCCTGGTGCTGGCGATCATCAGCGTGGCGTTCTTCGCCGAGCGGCGGCTCGAGGCCGGCGGCGACGCGTTCGCCCCCGCCGCCTCGACGCTGCCGGGCAGCGAGGAGGAGCGGATCCTCGTCCGCGAGCGGATGCTGCAGACCGAGGTCTACCCGCTGGCGCTGTTCGCCGTCGGCGGCATGCTGCTCTTCCCGGCCGCCAACGACCTGCTGATGCTGTTCATCGCGCTGGAGGTCATGTCGCTGCCGCTGTACCTGCTGTGCGGCATGGCCCGCCGGCGCCGGCTGCTCTCGCAGGAGGCCGCGCTCAAGTACTTCCTGCTGGGCGCGTTCTCGTCGGCGATCTTCCTGTTCGGCATGGCGTTCGTCTACGGCTACGCCGGCACGCTGCGCTTCGGCGAGATCTCCGAGGCGCTGACGGCGAACATCGGCCAGGACGGCATCCTGCTGGCCGGTGTCGGGCTGATGGCGGTGGGCCTGCTGTTCAAGGTCGGCGCGGTGCCGTTCCACTCGTGGACGCCCGACGTCTATCAGGGCGCGCCGACGCCCGTCACCGGGTTCATGGCCGCCTGCACCAAGCTGGCCGCGTTCGGCGCCATGGTGCGGCTGTTCTACGTCGCGTTCGGCGGCATGCGCACCGACTGGCAGCCCATGCTGTGGGCCGTCGCCATCGCCACCATGCTGGTCGGCGCCGTCGTCGCCCTGACGCAGACCGACATCAAGCGGATGCTCGCCTACTCGTCCATCGCGCACGCCGGCTTCGTGCTGACGGCCATGGTGGCGGCCGACCAGACCGCCACCGCGGCGATCCTGTTCTACCTCGCCACCTACGGCATCGCGACGCTCGGCGCGTTCGCCGTCGTCACGCTGGTCCGCGACTCCGGCGGCGAGGCCACGCACCTGGCCAAGTGGGCCGGGCTCGGGCGGCGCTCGCCGGTGCTGGCGGCGACGTTCGCGCTGTTCCTGCTCGCGTTCGCCGGCATCCCGCTCACCAGCGGCTTCGTCGGCAAGCTGTCGGTGTTCACGGCGGCCATCGACGGCGGCGCCGCCCCGCTGGTCGTGGTCGGCGTCATCGCCAGCGCCATCGCGGCGTTCTTCTACGTGCGGGTCATCGTGCTGATGTTCTTCAGCGACCCCGCGCCGGAGGGCCCGACGGTGGCCGTGCCGAGCCTGTGGACGGCGGTCGGCATCACCCTGGGCGCCGCGGCCACACTGCTGCTGGGCATCGTGCCCGGTCCGCTGCTGGACCTGGCGCAGCAGGCGTCGTTGTTCGTTCGTTAGAGTGGATGCTCCTGCTGGGTGAACGTGCCCGGCTGACTGGGGAGGGGCCGGGTGTGAGCAGCGGTCTGGGCATTCCGTCCGTCGACGCGGCACTCGAGGCGGCCATCAGCGCGGGCCTCGACGACGTCGAGGCGCGGTTGCTGGCGGCGGTGAAGACCGACGACGCCATGCTCAGTGAGAGCTCGCGACACCTGGCCCAGGCCGGCGGCAAGCGGTTCCGGCCCATGCTCACGCTGCTGGCGGCCGGCTTCGGCGACATCGACGCCCCCAAGGTCGTGCCGGCCGCCGTCGTCGTCGAGCTCACCCACGTCGGCACGCTCTACCACGACGACGTCATGGACGAGGCGCAGCTGCGGCGGGGCGCGGTCAGCGCCAACGCGCGCTGGGGCAACAGCGTCGCCATCCTCACCGGCGACTACCTCTTCGCCTGCGCCTCGGACCTGCTGGCCGACCTCGGGCCCGAGTCGGTGCGCATCCAGGCGCGCACCTTCCAGCGGCTGGTGCACGGCCAGCTGCACGAGACGCTCGGCCCGCGCGACGGCGAGGACCCCGTCGCGCACTACCTGTCGGTGCTCTCGGACAAGACGGCCTCGCTCATCGCGGCGTCGACACGCCTCGGCTCGCTGCACGCCGGCGTCGACCCGTCGCAGGTCGAGGTGCTCGGCCAGTTCGGCGAGCGCATCGGCATGGCCTTCCAGCTGGCTGACGACCTCCTCGACATCGTGGGCTCCGAGCGGCTGTCGGGCAAGACGCCCGGCACCGACCTGCGCGAGGGCGTGGCCACGCTGCCGGTGCTGTATGCCCGCCGAGCCGCCCGGCCGGGCGACGAGCGGCTGCTGTCGCTGCTCTCGGGCCCGGTGGCCGACGACTCCGACCACGCCGAGGCGCTCGAGCTGCTGCGCGCTCACCCGGCCATGGCCGAGGCCTCCTCCGACGTCCGCCGCTGGGCCGACGACGCCCGCGCCACCCTGGACGCGCTGCCGGACCTGCCGGCCCGCGTCGCCCTGCACGCGCTCTGCGACTCCGTCGTCACGCGGATGTCCTGAGCCTTCACGCCGTCCGGGCCAGGACGGCGGCCGGTGGCGGCGGGGTCCGCCGGATGCGGCACAGGTAGCCGTCGGTCGCCGGCATCCAGCCGCCGAGCCGTTCGAACCCGAGGTCGCGCAGCGTGACGTCCCAGCCACGCGTGCCGACGGTGCCGTAGGGCAGTGGGCGGTTGGCGACGGTGACGCCGTCCTGATCCGTGACGACGATCTCGTCCAGCAGCCGTGCGGGCGGCCGGCTCCAGAGCAGCCAGCCGGTCAAGGTCTCCTCCTGCATGTGATGACTTTACGTGGCACTGTAGACCTTTGTATAGCTCAGCGTCTTTGTGCAGGTCAGTAGAGCTTCTATCGTGGACGCATGGGTGAGGTCGCGGAGTTCCGGCCGCAGGGGCACGAGCTCCTGTACGTCGCCATCGCCGACCACATCACGGCCCGCATCGACGCCGGCGAGCTCAAGCCCGGCGCCCGGCTCGCTCCCGAACGCGACCTCGCCGTCGAGTACGGCGTCGCCTACCTCACGGTCCGGCGAGCCATGGTCGAGCTGCGCGAGCGCGGCCGCATCCTCACCGTCCACGGCAAGGGCACCTTCGTCGCCCCCGACCAGCCCCGGCAGACACCTGACCCTCGCCGATCTCCATGATCATCAAGGTTTCGGGCTGTGGTAGCGACTGTCTCCGGAACACACAGCTGTGGTAGCGACCCGTTTCCTTGATGATCAAGGATGCCCGATCGGCCCGGAGCAGGGACGGGCGGAGCTCAGCGCGCGGCGGTGGCGGCGGGGTCGAGGACCAGCCGGTCCAGCGCGGCACGGCGCTCGCGCCGGCGGCGTACCAGCACCTCGGCCGTCAGCACGACGAGGGCCAGCCAGATCAGCGCGAACCCGACCCAGCGCACCGGCGGCACGGTCTCGCGGTAGACCAGCACGCCGAGCAGGAACTGCAGCGTGGGCGTCAGGTACTGCAGCGTGCCGAGTGTCGTCAGCGGCACCCGGACCGCCGCCGCACCGAAGCAGAGCAGCGGCACGGCCGTCACGATGCCGCATCCGGCCAGCAGCAGGGTCGTGCCCCAGCCGGCCGACACGAAGTCGCCGGCATCGGTCGCGCCCAGCACCAGCAGATAGGCCAGGCAGGGCACGAACAGGACTGCGGTCTCGACGGCGAGGCTCTCGACGGCGTCGACGTTGGCCTTCTTCTTGACCAGGCCGTAGGCGCCGAACGAGAACGCGAGCGTCAGCGCGATCCACGGCGGGCGGCCGTAGTCGACGGTGAGGACGACGACGGCGACCAGGGCCAGCCCGAGCGCCGACCACTGCAGCCACCGCAGCCGCTCGCCGAAGACCAGGACGCCGAGCAGCACCGTCACCAGCGGGTTGATGAAGTAGCCGAGTGCGGTCTCGACGATGTGGTCGTTGTTGACCGCCCAGATGTAGACGCCCCAGTTGACGCAGATGAGCAGCGCCGCCAGCGTCAGCAGGCCGTATGCCCGCCGGCCCAGGGTCCGCAGGCGGCCGACGTGGCGCACCACGGCGAGCAGCCCGAGCACCAGCACCAGCGACCAGACCACCCGATGCGCCAGGATCTCGATGGCGCCGGTCTCGTCCAGCAGCTTGATGTAGAGCGGGAAGATGCCCCACAACGCATACGCACCGACGCCGTACAGGACGCCGGACCGGGAGCCGCTCACCAGGGCATGCTACGGCTTGCCAGCAACCACCGCGCGATTAGCTCATGACGCGAGACGGCGTCGGCGCCGAACGGCGTCAGCCGACCGTCCACGAGTCGTTGCCGCGCAGCAGCGCCTGCAGGTCGCCCTCGCCCTGCGTCTGGGCGGCCTCGTCGAGCTGGGCGCTCATGAGGTCGCCGTAGGCCGGCCGCTCGACCCGGCGGAAGACGCCGATGGGGCTGCGCGCCAGCGTGCCGGGGTCGGCCAGCCGCGACAGCGCGAACGCCTGAGTGGGGTCGTCGGCCGTGGCGTCGTGCACCAGGATGCCGGGGTCGTCGCCCGCGCACACCTCGAGCGAGCCCGTGGCCGGGTTGCGCCGGACGCCGTGCCGGCCGTCGGCGCCGAACCGGACCGGCTCGCCGTGCTCGAGCCGGATGAGGACCTCGTCGCGGCTGTCGCGGTTCTTGAGGATCTCGAACGCGCCGTCGTTGAAGATGTTGCAGTTCTGGTAGATCTCGACCAGCGACGTGCCGCGGTGCGCCGCCGCGGCCGACAGCACCGACGTGAGGTGCTGGCGGTCGGAGTCGATGGTGCGCGCGACGAACGTGGCCTCGGCGCCCAGGGCCAGCGAGACCGGGTTGAACGGCGCCTCGAGCGAGCCCATGGGTGTGGACTTGGTGATCTTGCCCTGCTCGCTGGTGGGCGAGTACTGGCCCTTGGTCAGCCCGTAGATGCGGTTGTTGAACAGCAGGATCGTCAGGTTGACGTTGCGGCGCAGCGCGTGGATCAGGTGGTTGCCGCCGATCGACAGCGCGTCGCCGTCGCCGGTGATGACCCACACCGAGAGGTCGGGGCGCGACGCGGCCAAGCCGGTGGCGATGGCCGGCGCGCGGCCGTGGATCGAGTGCATCCCGTAGGTGTTCATGTAGTACGGGAAGCGCGAGGAGCAGCCGATGCCGGAGACGAAGACGATGTTCTCGCGGGCCAGCCCCAGGTCGGGCAGGAAGCCCTGGACGGCCGCGAGCACGGCGTAGTCGCCGCAGCCGGGGCACCAGCGGACCTCCTGGTCGCTGGTGAACTCCTTCTTGGTCTGCTTGGCGTCGGTGGTCGGAACCCCGGTGAGGCCGGGCCGGCCCAGTTCGACGGGTGCGGTCACAGCGCACCCACCTCCTCCATGATCACGTCGGCCAGCTCCTCGGCCTTGAACGGCAACCCCCGCACGCGGTTGTACCCGACGACGTCGACGAGGTACGTGCCGCGCAGCAGCAGGGCGAGCTGCCCGAGGTTCATCTCCGGCACGAGCACGCGGTCGTAGGAGCGCAGCACGTCGCCGGTGTTGGCGGGCATCGGGTTGAGATGACGCAGGTGCGCCTGGGCGACATTGTGGCCGGCCTTGCGCGCCCGCCGCACGGCCGCGCCGATGGGGCCGTACGTGGACCCCCAGCCGACGACCAACAGGCGGGCCGCGCCGCTGGGGTCCTCGACCTCCAGATCGCCGATGCCGGCCACTCCATCAACTTTGGCCTGGCGCAGCCGCACCATGCGCTCGTGGTTGTTGGGGTCGTACGAGATGGTGCCCGGGCCGTCGAGCTTCTCGATGCCGCCGATGCGGTGCTCGAGGCCGGGCGTGCCGGGCACGGCCCACGGCCGGGCCAGCGTCTCGGGGTCGCGCAGGTACGGCCAGAAGTCGCGCTCGCCATCGTCGTCGTGATTGAGCTCGGTGGCGAAGTTCGGGTGGATGACCGGCAGCGACTCGGCGTCGGGCACGCGCCAGGGCTCGGAGCCGTTGGCGAGGTAGCCGTCGGACAGCAGGAAGACCGGGGTGCGGTAGGTGACGGCGATGCGCACGGCCTCGATGGCGGCGTGGAAGCAGTCAGACGGCGACGACGCGGCGACCACCGGGACCGGGGACTCGCCGTTGCGGCCGTAGAGCACCTGCAGCAGGTCGGCCTGTTCGGTCTTCGTGGGCAGGCCGGTGGACGGCCCGCCGCGCTGGACGTCGACGATGACCAGCGGCAGCTCGAGCGACACCGCGAGGCCGACCGTCTCGCCCTTGAGCGCGACGCCGGGGCCGGAGGTGGTGGTGACACCGAGCGCGCCGCCGAACGATGCCCCGAGCGCGGCGCCGATGGCCGCGACCTCGTCCTCGGCCTGGAACGTGCGCACGCCGAACCGCTTGTGCCGCGACAGCTCGTGCAGGATGTCCGACGCCGGGGTGATGGGGTAGGAGCCCAGGAACAGCGGCAGCCCGGACTGGCGCGCGGCCGCGATGAGGCCGTAGGAGAGCGCGAGGTTGCCGGTGATGTTCCGGTACGTACCGGCCGGCATGGCGGCGGGCTTCACCTGGTACGAGACCGCGAAGTCCTCGGTGGTCTCGCCGTAGTTCCAGCCGGCCTTGAGCGCGGCGATGTTGGCGTCGCGGATGGTCTCGCGCGAGGCGAACTTCTCGCGCAGGAACGTCACGGTGCCGTCGATGGAGCGTCCGTACATCCACGACAGCAGCCCGAGGGCGAACATGTTCTTCGACCGCGACGCGTCCTTGCGCGAGAGGTCGAACGGCGCCAGCGCCTCCATGGTGATGCCGGAGAGGTCGAGCGCGTGCACCTTGTAGGCGCTGAGCGTGGTGTCCTCGAGCGGGTTGGTGTCCCAGCCGACCTTCTTCAGCGCGCGAGGCGTGAAGTCGCCGGTGTCGACGATGATGGTGGCGCCTTTGGGCACGTCGGGCAGGTTCGCCTTGAGCGCGGCCGGGTTCATGGCCACCAGCACGTCGGGTGCGTCGCCCGGCGTCAGGATGTCGTAGTTGGCGAAGTGCAGCTGGAAGCTGGAGACGCCGGGCATGGTGCCGGCGGGCGCCCGGATCTCGGCCGGGAAGTTGGGCAACGTCGAGAGGTCGTTGCCGAAGGAGGCGGTCTCGGCAGTGAATCTGTCGCCGGTCAGCTGCATCCCGTCACCGGAGTCGCCAGCGAATCGGATCACCACACGGTCGAGCTCGCGTACGTGCTTCACCGTCACCGTGTGTCGACGCCTCCTTACGACCTGTGTGTCGGCCGGATTGTCCTGGTCTGGCCGGGGTACTTCCGCGATGGCCGGGGTGTCCCGACTCGAATCCCGACCATCCATGCTACGGCGACTTTCCACAGGAGCCGTCTTGCCGTCCGAAGCGTGAGAGATCTCTCGCGCCCGACCACTCTCGACCGTTGGGACATCTACGCGTAATCTCTACGGTCACGCAGCTGGTCTCGATCAGTTCGGAGGTCGTCATGGTCGACACCGTCCGCACCGAGCCCGCACCGTCCCGCGGACGGCCTCCGCTCAGGTCGATCGTCGTCTGGACGCTGGTCGCCGTCGTGGGAGCGGTGTCCTGGGGCGTCGTCGCGCTGGTCCGGGGCGAGGAGATCTCCGCCCTGTGGCTGCTGGCGGCCGCACTGGGGTCGTACGCCATCGCCTACCGCTTCTACGCCCGGTTCATCGTCCGCCGGGTCCTGAAGGTCGACGACACCCGCGCCACCCCGGCCGAGACCCTGCGCAACGACACCGACTACCAGCCGACCGACCGCCGGGTGCTGTTCGGGCACCACTTCGCCGCCATCGCCGGCGCCGGCCCGCTGGTCGGCCCCGTCCTCGCGGCGCAGATGGGCTACCTGCCCGGCACGCTCTGGATCGTGGTGGGGGTGATCTTCGCCGGCGCCGTCCAGGACATGGTCGTGCTGTTCTTCTCGATGCGCCGCAACGGCAAGAGCCTCGGCCAGATGGCGCGCGAGGAGATCGGTGTCGTCGGTGGCGTCGCGGCGCTGATCGGCGTGTTCACCATCATGATCATCCTGCTGGCCGTGCTGGCGCTGGTGGTCGTGAACGCGCTGGCCGACTCCGCCTGGGGCACCTTCTCGATCGCGATGACGATCCCGATCGCGCTGTTCATGGGCTTCTACCTGCGCACGCTGCGGCCGGGCCAGGTCATCGAGACCAGCCTGATCGGCGTGGCGCTCCTGCTGCTGGCCATCGTCGGCGGGGGCTGGGTCCAGGACTCCAGCTGGGCCGACGCGTTCACGCTGTCACCCGAGGCGCTCGTGGTGGCGCTGGTCGTCTACGGCTTCGTGGCGTCCGTGCTGCCGGTGTGGATGCTGCTCGCGCCGCGCGACTACCTGTCGACGTTCATGAAGATCGGCACCATCGTGCTGCTGGCGGTCGGCCTGCTGCTGGCCCGGCCGACGCTGCAGAACGAGGCGATCACCGAGTTCGCGTCGACGGGCGACGGGCCGGTCTTCGCCGGTTCGCTGTTCCCGTTCGTGTTCATCACCATCGCCTGCGGCGCGCTCTCCGGCTTCCATGCGCTGATCGCCTCCGGCACCACGCCGAAGCTGATCGAGAAGGAGTCGCAGGTCCGGATGATCGGCTACGGCGGCATGCTCATGGAGTCGTTCGTCGCCATCAGCGCCCTGATCGCCGCGTCGGTCATCGACCCCGGCCTCTACTACGCGATGAACGCCCCAGCCGGCTTCCTCGGAGACTCGCTGGAGTCGGCGTCCGAGGCCGTGGCCGGGCTGGGCTTCGCCATCTCACCGGACCAGCTCGCCGCGGCGGCGGCCTCCGTCGAGGAGTCGACGCTGGTGGCACGGACCGGCGGCGCGCCCACGCTCGCCGTCGGCATGTCGCAGATCTTCACCGACGGGTTCGGCGTCGGCGCGCAGGCGTTCTGGTACCACTTCGCGATCATGTTCGAGGCGCTGTTCATCCTGACGACGGTCGACGCCGGCACCCGGGTCGGGCGGTTCATGCTGCAGGACACCCTCGGCAACGTGTGGAAGCCGATGCGCGACGTGTCGTGGAAGCCGGGCCTCTGGCTCACCAGCGCCGTCGTCGTGGCGGCCTGGGGCTACTTCCTCTGGGCCGGCGTCACGGACCCGCTCGGCGGCATCAACCAGCTGTTCCCGCTGTTCGGCATCGCCAACCAGCTGCTCGCGGCCATCGCGCTGACGGTGGTGACCACGATCCTCATCAAGACCGGCCGGCTGAAGTGGGCCTGGGTCACCGGCATCCCGCTGCTGTGGGACGCTGCCGTCACGCTGACGGCGAGCTGGCAGAAGGTGTTCTCCGACGACCCCGGGCTCGGCTTCTTCGCCCAGCGCGAGCGGTTCTCCGAGGCGCTGGCCGACGGCGAGGTGCTGCCGCCGGCGCGCTCGCTCGACGACATGGAGCAGGTGGTGACGAACTCCACCGTCGACGGCATCCTGGCGGCGTTCTTCGCGCTGCTGGTCGTGATCATCATCGCCGACGCCGCGCGGGTGTGCGTCCGGGCGCTGCGCGACCCGTCGAAGGCCACCAGCACCGAGGCGCCGTACGTCGAGTCGACGCTCGTCGCGCCGTCCGGTCTCATCCCGACCCGCCGGGAGCGCGAGCTCATGGCGGCGGCGAGCCGTCCCGGCGGCGACGGTGGCGGCGGCCGGCACGCGCGTCCAGGCGCTGACGGCGACGGCGGGAGCCTCCGGTGAGCGCCGTCCGGGGCGTGGTCGGACGCGCCGTGGCGGGTGTCTGGTGGTATCTGCGCGAGGTCAGCGGCGAGACCGCCTACGATCGCTACGTCGAGCACTGTCGCCGGCACGACGCCGCGGCGCGGGTGCTCTCGCGGCGCGAGTTCGAGCGTCGCCGGCAGGACGACCGCGACCGGACGCCGCAGCAGCGCTGCTGCTGAGACCGCGGGGACCGGCCGGGCGGCCGGGCCGTCCGGGTGGAACCCCGCAGGCCCACCGTGCGTTGACCCGCAGGGCGCCGTGATCGGCGGACCGGGTGCCCCGAGAGGTGGACGTGCAACGCAATCGTGTGAAGGCCGTGGTGCTGCTGGCCGGGCTGTCGACGCTGGGCCTGCTGGTCGGCTCGTGGTTCGGCGCGGCGGGCCTCGCCGTGGCCGCGGTGGTCGTCGTCGCACTCGACTGCTACATCGTCGTGCGCTCCGACGCCATCGCGCTGCGGGCCATGCGTGCCTACCCCGTCAGCGAGGCCGAGCAGCCGGTCCTGCACCGAGTGGTGCGCGAGCTGACGGCGCCCGCCCGAGTCCCGATGCCGCGCCTCTACGTCAGCCCGACACGCGCCGTGAACGCGTTCGCCACCGGCCGCGACCCCGGCCACGCCGCCATCTGCTGCACCGAGGGCGTCCTCGAGCTGCTCGACGAGCGCGAGCTGCGCGCCGTCGTCGGCCACGAGCTCGCCCACATCCGCCGCGGCGACACCGTCGTCTCGTCCACGGCGGGCGCCGTCGCCAGCGTCGTCATGGTGGCGGCCGGACTGCGGCTCTTCGGCCGCCGCGACCGCGACCAGGCCGGTCCCGTCGGGCGGGCGCTGCTGACGGTGCTCGGCCCGGTGGCCGCCGCCGTCGTGCGTGCCACCGTCAGCGAGGACCGCGAGTACGAGGCCGACGCCGAGGCCAGCCGCATCACCGGCGATCCGCTCGGGCTGGCCGCCGCCCTGCGCAAGCTCGACGCCAGCACCCGCCGGCTGGTGCTGCCGCCGGAGCGCGACATCGTCGCCACCAGCCACCTGATGATCGCCAGCCCGCTGCAGCAGACCGGCATCGCCAAGCTGTTCGCCTCGCACCCGCCCATGGCCGAGCGTGTGGCCCGCCTGGAACAACGGGCCGGCTACCGCCGCTGACGCACGATCCGGCGGCGTCCAGGTCGTTTGTCCGTCGATCGGATCGCAGTGCACTCTTGACCGTCGACCACAGGCCCGGCCCGGCAGAGGAGGTCGGGCAAGTGACGCTGCATGCGTTCGTCGACGAGTCGTTCGCCGGCGACTACATCGTGGCGGCTGCGGTAGTCCCCGCGAACGATGTGAACGGGGCTCGGGCGGCCGTGCGCCGGCTGCTCAGGCCCGGCCAGGAGCGCATCCATTTCAAGAAGGAGAGCGACGCCCGCCGGGCGCAGATCCTCACCGGGCTGGAGGCGCTGGACCTCACCGTCCGTGTCTACCTGGCCGAGAACGGGCGCGACGCCCGAAGCGTGTGCCTGGAGCGCATGGTGCCCGATCTCGCAACGCTCGGCGTGACACGGCTCGTGCTCGAGCGCAGCGATCCGCTGGTCGATGCCGACCGGCGAGCGCTGTTCGAGCTGACCCGCAAGCACGCCTGCGACCTGGAGTACCGGCACCTGCGTGCCCACGAGGACCTGCTGCTGTGCGTGGCCGACGCCGTCGCCTGGTGCTACACGAAGGGCGGGCGTTGGCGAGACCGGGTGTCGGCCTACAGCACGGTGATCCGGCCCTAGACAGCGCGATGCCCCGCTCACCGACCGTCCGGACGACTGCGGGGCCCACTTCCTCGGGCTACTGCCCTCGGCACTCCACACTTTAACGCCGCCCACGCCGCGTTGCCAAGCGGACGAAACGGCGAGCGCCCGGCCCGTGCGGGTGCACGGACCGGGCGCCCGGTCTGCGCCAGCCGTCAGTCCTCGAACTCCTCGACGGCGGCGTCGCCGTGGTCGGGATTGTCGGTGAAGAAGCCGTCCATGCCGGCCTCGAGGAACACCCGGATCTCGCCCTCCACGTCACCGATGCCGCTCGGGTCGGCCGACGAGCGGAACTCCGCGGGCAGGAACTGGTTCTCGCGGCGGAACGTCCACCCGTGCACCTCGAGACCCGCACGGTGGGCGTCGCGGATCACCGGGGTCGGCTGCCCGAGTGTGCCGGCGGCCGTCCGCGGGATCATGACGTTCTTCTCCAGGCCCACGCCGTCGGCGTAGCGGGCGATGGCGCGCAGGCCGTTCGCGGTCGCGAGGTCGGCGTACGTGCGCGGATCACCGGCGGCGACCAGGTCGTACGGCGCGCCGCTGGAGCTGATCAGCTGGGCGATCCGGACGCCGGTCATCCGGTCCAGCTCCTTGAGGTTGCCGGTCTCGAACGACTGGAGGATGACCGGGGCGTTCTCGTCGTTCATGCCGTTGGCCTTCAGCGTGCGGACCAGGGGCTCCTCGAGCGAGAGCCCGATGGAGTCGAAGTAGGTCGGGTGCTTGGTCTCCGGGTAGACGCCGACCGGCTGCCCATCGCAGGTGCGTGAGTTGCGGGCGAGGTCGAGCACCTCGTCGAGCGTCGGGATCAGGTAGAGGCCGTCGAACGCGGTGTTCTGCGGGCGGACGGCGGGGATGCGCTCCTTCGCCCGCAGCGTGCGCAGCTCGGCCAGCGTGAAGTCCTCGGTGAACCAGCCGGTGATGCTGACGCCGTCGATGACCTTGGTGGTGCGGCGGCCGGTGAACTCGGGCCGGGTCGAGACGTCCGTGGTGCCGCCGATCTCGTTCTCGTGCCGGGCGACCAGCACGCCGTCCTTGGTCGAGACGAGGTCGGGCTCGATGAAGTCCGCGCATTGCAGGATCGCGGTCTCGTACGCGGCCAGCGTGTGCTCCGGCCGGTAGCCCGAGGCGCCCCGATGCCCGACGACGGTGACGCCGTCGTCGCTCGGCCGCACGCGACGCAGGTCGACGATCGCCATCTCGGTGTCGTCCGGCGTGCCGGTGTTGCGCGCGTCGTTGCCCGGGTAGTTGTTGTCGTTGCCGATGAGCATGCGGCCGTCCTTCAGCCGCAGCACCGTCTCGAACGACTGCACCGGCAGTGCGAACGTCTCGCCGAGGCCGTAGCCCTCGCCGGCGTCGATGCCCTCGGGGTTGTCGATGCGCAGCGCGTCGAGGATCAGCGTCTTGCCGACATAGCCGTCGCGGTCGCGGCGGTGCAGGTCGATCTCGTAGATGCGCTTGGTGACCGACTGGTCGCCCTCGAAGTCGTCGCGCTCGATGATCCAGAACTTCCCCCGGCCGACGGTGAAGGCGTCACCGATGACGTTGGCCACCTGGTCGGTCTGGTAGCTCCAGGTGCGCCCGGTGTAGCGGTCGTGGCGGGTGTCGAACTCGTGGATCTCGCGGCGGCGCTGGTCGGGGTCGTCGGCGTACGCGCCCTCGACGATCGGGTAGAGGTAGCGGCCGTCGGGCGACGCGGCCATGGCCTCGAAGCCGCGGCTGGAGCGCACCTGCGGGGTCTCGCCCGGCTGCAGGTACGGGCTCTGCGGCGACTTCAGCCCGCGCGGCAGCGCGACCGGCGGCTCGAGCAGCGTGCCGTCGCGGTCGAAGTGCAGGATGAACGGGCCGAACTCCTCGCCCACCCAGAACGTGCCGTCCTTGGCGCGGACGACCGATTCGATGTCGAAGTCGGCGCCGGTCAGCAGCCGGTCCGTGGTGGCCTCGTTGACGATCGGGAAGTCGAGGACGTCGTTGCGGTCGTTGTACGAGACGTACCGCAGCACCTCGATCTCGCCCGAGCCGCCGTCGCCGGTGTTCCACTGCGGCCGGACCAGGTAGTTGCGCAGCAGGAAGTCCGCCGAGTTGCCCTTCGAGCCGAAGCCGTTGTCGGGCTGCGCCCAGAAGGTGCCGTCGCCGTTGTCGGCCATGGCCGAGAAGCCGGGGATGACCTGCCCTTCCCACGGGCCCCGGCGGCCGTTGGCCGGCGACGCCAGGGCGCCCGACGGCGGGCCCTCGGCCAGGTAGTCCGCGGACAGCGTGGCCCGGCCCTCGAGGACGGGGTGGGTGACCTGGCCGCGCGAGGAGTGCCCGCGGTCGTGGTCTTCTCCGGCGGCCGCGGCTGCCGGGAGCAGCAGGGTCGCGGCGACGGCGGCCGCGACGGAACGCGCGAGTGGGGTTCTCATCAGCAGATCACAACGGCGTCCCGCGACGACGACGCGACGTCGTCGTGAACGCAGCTCGGCGCACGGCCGAAGTCCCCGCGAACTCGGGCTCAGCGGTAGTTGATGAACTGCACCGCGAAGTCGAAGTCCTGCTCGCGCAGCAGCGTCATGACCGCCTGCAGGTCGTCCTTGCTCTTCGACGACACCCGGACCTCGTCGCCCTGCACCTGCGTCTTCACGCCCTTGGGCGCCTCGTCGCGGATGGCCTTCGTGATCTTCTTCGCCTGGTCCTGGTCGAGGCCGTCCTGGAGCGTCGCCGTGATCTTGTACACAGTGCCGGAGGCGCGCGGCTCGCCGGCGTCGAGCGCCTTGAGCGAGACCTTGCGCTTGACGAGCTTGTCCTTGAAGACGTCGAGCACGGCGTTGACGCGGTCTTCGGCCGAGGCCTCCATCTCGATGCCGAGCTCGCCCAGCCAGCGGATCGAGGCGCCGGTGCCACGGAAGTCGAAACGCTGGGAGATCTCCTTGGACGCCTGGTTCAGCGCGTTGTCCACCTCCTGCCGGTCGACCTTGCTCACCACGTCGAACGAGGACTCGCTTGCCACGTCGGCTCCTTCGGGATGTCTCGGGCCCGAACCGATTGTCCGGCGCCCTGCGCACTGATGTATTCTCTCACCGGTCCGAGCCGAAGGCCCGGAACCGCGGCAGGTTGCCCGAGCGGCCAAAGGGAGCTGACTGTAAATCAGCCGGCACAGCCTACGCAGGTTCGAATCCTGCACCTGCCACGCCTCTCGAGGTCTGTGAGCGCACGTCCCGGTACCGGCCGGTTCGGGACGTCAACTCCACGCCGACGGCCGATTTCGCACCACGGCCCGAGGTCGTATACCCTCGTCTGGCGCACGCCCCAATAGCTCAGTCGGCAGAGCGTCTCCATGGTAAGGAGAAGGTCTACGGTTCGATTCCGTATTGGGGCTCTGGTGAGGATGCGCCGCAGTCTGTGCGGCGCCGACTCCCCTCGGCGGGGTAGCTCAGGTGGTTAGAGCAAACGGCTCATAATCGTTGTGTCGCGGGTTCGAGTCCCGCCCCCGCTACCACCACCCCGGCCGGCCCGCTCGGCTCGATTGGATGAGTCGTGACCAGGTCGGGTACCCTTGCACGGTTCCGACGATCCAGACGTCCCGAAAGAGGCACCCGTGGCCGCCAAGAGCGCTGACATCCGTCCCAAGATCACCATGGCCTGCACGGAGTGCAAGGAGCGCAACTACATCACCAAGAAGAACCGGCGCAACGACCCCGACCGGCTCGACTTGAAGAAGTTCTGCCCGCGCTGCCGCACGCACACCGTCCACCGCGAGACCCGCTGACGCGTTCGCGCAGGCTCGTGGCCAGGGTCTCCGTCGGAGCCCGGCCCTGGTGACGGTAACGTCAGCGCATGCCCATTGATCCCTCGGTCGCCGGACGGGTCTACCCTCCCCAGTACTACGAAGTGAGCCGGGAGAAGATCCGCGAGTTTGCGGAGGCCATCGGCGACGCGAACCCGGCGTACGTCGACACCGCAGCGGCTCGCGGCTACGGGCACGGCGACGTCGTCGCGCCGCCCACCTTCATGATGATCATCGTGATGAACGGTTTCGACCTGCTGATGAAGGACCTGGGCATCGAGTTCGCCCGGGTCGTGCATGTCGACCAGCGCTTCACCTACTCGCGGTCGCTGCCGGTGGGCACCCGGGTCGAGGCGACCACCCGCCTCGACGGGGTTCGTGCCGTCGCCGGCAACGACCTGCTCAAGATCCGCACCGAGGTCCGCGACGAGCAGGACGGCACCGACTTCTGCCTCTCCGAGGCCACGCTGCTGGTGCGGCCCGAGGACTTCGACGGGGGAGACGCGAGTGACTGAGCGGGTCACCGAGCAGCTGGCCGTCGGTGACGTCGTCGCCGACCACACGTACTGGATCACCCGCGAGAACCTCATCCGGTACGCCGGGGCCTCGGGCGACTTCAACCCGATCCACTGGAACGAGCGCGTCGCCACGTCCGTGGGGCTGCCCAACGTCATCGCCCACGGCATGCTGACCATGGGGCTGGCCGGCCGCCTCCTCACCGACTGGCTGGGCGACCCCGCCGCCGTCGTCGAGTACGGCGCCCGCTTCGCCCGCCCGGTGGTGGTCCCCGACGACGACATCGGCGTCGCCGTCCGCGTGGCCGCCTCCGTCACTCAGGTCCGCGACGACGGCCTGGTGGCCCTCGAGCTCACCGTCAAGGTCGGCGACCAGAAGGTGCTGACGCAGGCCCGGGCGCTGTGCCGGCTCCCGGCCGACCGGCCGTCGCAGCCGTGAACGCGGGGGTCCGGACGGTGCGCGAGACCTTCGACGTCCCCCTCGCCGGCCTCACCACGCTGCGGCTCGGCGGCCCGGCGAAGCGCGTCGTCGAGGCGGCCACCGAGGACGAACTGATCGGCCTGGTCCGCGACTGCGACGAGCGCGGCGAGCCGGTGCTGCTGGTCGGCGGCGGCTCGAACCTCGTCATCGGCGACTCCGGGTTCGACGGGACGGTGGTGCGGGTCGCCACCCGCGGCGTCACCGTCGACGACAGTGCCTCCTGCGACAGCGACGCCCTGGCCGCCTGCGGCGGCGTGCTGCTGACGGCGGCCGCCGGCGAGTCGTGGGACGACCTCGTCGCCTACACCGTCGCGAACGAGTGGCCGGGCATCGAGGCGCTGTCCGGCATCCCCGGCCTGGTCGGCGCCACCCCCATGCAGAACGTGGGCGCATACGGACAGGAGGTGCGGCAGACGGTCTGGCAGGTGCGCACGTACGACCGCCAGGACCGCCGCGTCCGCACCTTCGCCAACGCCGACTGCCGCTTCGCCTACCGCGACAGCCGGTTCAAGGGCACCGACCGCTACATCATCCTGACCGTCAGCTACCAGCTGCGCGAGGGAAGCCTCGCGATGCCGGTGGCGTACGCCGAGCTGGCCCGCCGGCTCGGGATCGAGGTGGGCGGGCGGGCACCGCTCGGCTCGGTGCGCGAGGCCGTGCTCGCGCTGCGCGCCGGCAAGGGCATGGTGCTCGACGCCGCTGACCACGACACCTGGAGCGCGGGGTCGTTCTTCACCAATCCGGTGCTCACCGAGGCGCAGGCCGCCGCACTGCCCGGCGACGCGCCCCGCTGGCCCGCCGGCGATGGTCTGGTCAAGGCCAGCGCGGCCTGGCTGATCGAGCACGCCGGGTTCGGACGCGGCCACACCGGCGGCCGGTCCGGCGTCTCGCTGTCGACCAAGCACACGCTGGCTCTGACCAACCGGGGCGAGGCCAGCACCGCCGACCTGCTCGGCCTCGCCCGCGAGGTGCGCGACGGCGTGCGCTCCGCCTTCGGCGTCGAGCTGGCGCCGGAGCCCACGCTCGTCGGCTGCACCTTCTAGGCGCGATCCTCGCGCTCCTCGCCGTCCGCGACGCTCGCGCTCACACGGCGACCTCCTGCTCGGCAGGGACCCGGGCCCGGCGGCGCAGGCCCGAGCCCGTGACGACCACGCCGATCAGAGCGGCGGCGAGCGGGACCAGCAGCGCGGTCCGGAACGTGTCGAGGTCGGCGCCGGCCGGGCCGCTCCCGGCCACGACGGCCGCCGTCACGACGGCCAGCCCGAGGGCGCCGCCGAACTGGAACGACGTCGTCAGCACGCCGCTGGCGAGGCCCTGCTCCTCCTCCGCGACGCCGTCGGTGGCGGCGATGGTGAGCGGCCCGTACGCCAGCGCGAACGCGACGCTGAGTGTCAGGAACGCCGGCAGCATGGCCGCGTACGTCCAGTCGGCGCCGACCCGCAGGAACAGCGCGTACGCGACGGCGGCGAGCACCAGCCCGACGACGATCACCGTCGGGTTCCCGAACCGGCGAACCAGGATCGGCGTCAGCGTCGGCGCCAGGATGGCGTCCAGGCCGAGGATCATCAGGGCCAGCCCGGTCTCCGTCTCCGACCAGCCGCGGAACTCCTGCAGGTACAGCACGGCGATGAACTGGAAGCCGAAGAACCCGCCGACCAGCATCATCGCGCCCAGGTTCGCCCGCACCAGCGGCGCGGAGCGCAGCAGGCCCAGCCGCAGCAGCGGCCTTCGGGTCCGGCGCTCGATCGCCACGAACGCCACCAGCAGCGCGACCCCCGCTGCCGCCGTCGTCGCCGTCGAGCCGATGCTCACCTCCGGCAGCATGACGACGGTGTAGACGAGCAGCAGCATCGCGCCGGTGAGGCTCAGCGTGCCGCCGACGTCGTAGCCGCCGCGGGTGCGCGCGGCCGGGGTGTCGTGCGGGATCAGCCGGACCGCCGCCGCCAGGATGAACGCCGCCATGATGACCGGGGCGAAGAACACCCAGCGCCAGTCGATCGCCGTCAGCAGTCCGCCGGTGACCATGCCGAGCGAGAAGCCGCCGGCCGCGATGCCGGCGTAGACCAGCAGGGCCTGGTTGCGCTGCGGGCCTTCGGGGAACGTCGTCGTGATGATGGACAGGCCGGCCGGCGTCATGAACGCCGCCGCCACACCAGTGACGAACCGCGCGACGATCAGCATCCAGCCGTCGGTGGCCAGTCCGCCGAGGCCGGAGAAGAGCAGGAACACGGTGAGCCAGAGCACGAACATCCGCCGCCGGCCCAGCAGGTCGGCCGCACGGCCGCCGAGCAGCACGAACCCGCCGTAGCCGAGGACGTAGGCACTCACCACCCACTGCAGGGACGATGTGGACATGCCGAGGTCGTCGCGGATCGACGGCAGGGCGACGCCCATCATCGAGATGTCGATCCCCTCGAGGAAGATCGCGCTGCTCAGCACGAGGAGGATGGCCCAGCCTCGGGAGGTGAGCCGGTCGGACGGTGCCACGGGTGGACTCCTTGATTGGTTATCGAACTGAGGGTCAGTTACTTCTTGTGCCTGATCGCATCTTCCGGCACCATTGCTGACCATGGAAGAAGGCACTTCGAAGTCACCCGGGCACACGCCGGTAACCGACCCCGCGTACTGCCAGAAGTGGGACCCGCGCGAGGACTGCGAGGTCCGGCAGATCCTCGACCGCGTCGCCGACAAGTGGTCGCTGCTGGTCATCGCCCTGCTCGACCTCCGGAGCCTGCGGTTCACGGAGCTGCGACGCGAGATCGACGGCATCAGCCAGCGCATGCTCACGGTCACCTTGCGCCAGCTCGAGCGCGACGGCCTCGTGCGCCGCACCGTCCACCCCGTCGTGCCGCCCCGCGTCGACTACGAGCTGACGCCCCTCGGCGCCACGCTGCACGACACCATCGAGGCGCTGGTCACCTGGACCGAGGAGCACCGGCAGGAGATCGCCGCGGCACGCGACGAGTACGACCGGCGGGCCGCTCGCACCGACGAGCTGGTCGACGCCTGAGCGAAAACCGGTGTACGGGCGAGCGGGGATGTGGCAGACTCTCCGCTCGTGATCAGCATGCCGCTCCGCACCGCCCTCGCGGCGGTCGCCGGCATGCCCTGCTGTTGTCGCTGTCGCTGACCTCTCCCGCGACCCCGACCCTCCGGCGGGACCGGCTCGGCGCCGGCCGCCCTCGTCCGACAGCAGGCAGGCATGTTCTCGAACCACTCGGCCCTCAGTGGGCGCACCGTACTCGTCCTCCACGCGCACCCTGACGACGAGGCCATCTTCACCGGCGTGACGCTGCGCCGCCTGGCCGACGCCGGCGCGCGGGTCGTGCTGGTCACGGCCACGCTCGGCGAGCTGGGCGAGGTACACGTGCCGCTCGCGCCCGGCGAGACCATGGCGCAGCGCCGGGTCGCCGAGCTGGAGAGCGCGGCGGCGCTGCTCGGCGTGTCGCGGCTGGTGCTGCTGGGCGCACGCGACTCCGGGCTGCCCGGCGCCGCGGACAACGTCCACCCCGACGCGCTGGCCGCCGCCGACCCCTCGCGCGTCGCGCGCCGCATCGCCACCCTGGTCGACGAGGAGTCCGCCGAGGCGATCGTCCACGACGACGGCCGCGGCATCTACGGCCACCCGGACCATCTGGCGGCGCACCGCATCGGCGCGGCGGCGGCCCGGCTGACCGGCGTGGTGTCCTACGAGTCCACCGTCGACCGCGACCACCTGCACGACCGCCGCACCCGCTCGCACCTCATCCACGCCGCCGCCGAGGCGACCGGGTTGCCGTTCGGCGTGCCCGCGGACGACGTCGCACTGCGCATCGGCGCGACGGCGTCGGAGCTGGCGGTCAAGCGGGCCGCCATCGGCGTGCACGCCAGCCAGGTCAGCCCCGACTCCCTCGGCCACGCCGGCTTCGACGAGGCGTACGGCTACGAGTGGTACCTGCGCTCCGGCGCGTCGTCGGGGATCCTCGACGAGCTGGCCCTGCCGGCCGTTGCCGCTGTTTGAGGTCGGCTGGGATGGTGGGGTTTCCCCCGTCCCCCTGCTGCCCATTCTCTTAGCCCCGAACGGCCGCCTCAAGCGGACCGGTGGGCGCTGCGCGCCCTGGGGGTCCGCTTGACCCGCCCGTCCGGGGCCTAAGAACGGGCAGCTATCAGGGGGACGGGGGGAGTCTGGCGACGGGCACGGGTCCTAGCGGGCCCGCGTGCGTCCGCATGGCGGGATTTGGCGGCGTTGGCGGGGCCGTCACGAGGTTCTCTGCCGCTTCACCAGGCCTGCATGCCTGGTGATGTGGCAGAACGCCTGGTGATGTAGCGGATCGCCGATGATCATCGCGGTGCAGAGTCCGGCGAACCGGGGCGAAACGGGCACGCGAAGCGGCGAGGCGTGCCCAGGGTCTCCCCGTCCCCCTGATAGCTGCCCGTTCTTAGGCCGCGGGTGCCCGGGTCAAGCCGAAGCCCCCCGAGCACAGCGGCGAGGTGACCACAGAGAGCGCCGGCTTGAGGCGGGTGGCCGGGGTTAAGAGAATGGGCAGCAGGGGGACGGGGAGCCAACCTCAAACCACCGGCCCACCTCACCCCCGGCCCACCTCACACCCCGGCCAACCAGGCGTCGACGCCCTCCAACAACTCCTTGCGGACGTCGGACGGGGCGGCCGAGCCCTCGATGGAACCGCGGGCCAGTGCGGCCAGCTCCGCGTCGCTCAACCCGTGCACGTGCCGGGCGGTCTCGTACTGGTCGAGCAGCCGCGAGCCGAACAGCAGCGGGTCGTCGGCCCCGAGCGCCACCCGGGCGCCGGCGTCGGCCAGGGTCCGCAGCGGCACGTCCTCGGGCGCCGAGTACACCCCGAGCGCGACGTTCGAGGCGGGGCAGACCTCCAGGGTGATCTGCGACTCCACGATGCGCTCCAGCAGCGCCGGGTCCTCCGTCGACCGGATGCCGTGGCCCAGGCGGACCGCGCCGAGGTCGTCGAGGCAGGCGCGGGCGCTGTCGGGTCCGCGCAGCTCGCCGCCGTGCGGCACGGCCAGCAGGTCGGCCCGGGCGGCGATGGCGAAGGCGGGGGCGAACTCGGCGATGACGCCGCGGCGCTCGTCGTTGGACAGTCCGAAGCCGACCACGCCGCGCCCGGCGTACTGCACGGCCAGCCGGGCCAGCGTGCGGGCGTCGAGCGGATGCCGGGTCCGGTTCGCCGCGATGACGACGGCGATCCCGACCCCCGTCGAGTCCGACGCCGCGCGGACGGCGTCGAGCACGAGGTCGGTGAACGCCGTGATGCCGCCGAACCGGCCCCCGTACCCGGACGGGTCGACCTGGATCTCGAGCCAGTGCGAGCCCTCGGCCGCCTCGTCCTGCGCGGCCTCGAGCACCAGGCGGCGCACGTCGGCCTCCGTCATCAGCACCGAGCGCGCGACGTCGTAGAGGCGCTGGAACCGGAACCAGCCCTTCTCGTCGGCGGCCGACAGCAGCGGCGGCCAGTCCTCGCGCAGCGAGTCGGGCAGCCGCACGCCGTGCTCGTCGGCCAGGTCGAGCAGCGTCGAGTGCCGCATCGACCCGGTGAAGTGCAGGTGCAGGTGCGCTTTGGGCAGGGCCCGCAGGTCGCGAGGAGCCGGTTCGGTCACGCGACGCGGCTCAGCCGAGCAGCCGCTGGATCCGGCCGACGCCCTCGGCGAGGTCGTCGTCGCCCAGCGCGTAGGACAGCCGCAGGTAGCCGCTGGGTCCGAACGCCTCGCCCGGGACCACCGCGACCTCGGCCTCCTCGAGGATCAGCTCGGCGAGCTCGGCGCTTGTCTTCGGCGTGCGCCCGGCGATGGTCCGGCCGAGCACGTCCTTGACCGACGGGTACGCGTAGAACGCGCCCTCGGGCTCCGGGCAGTAGACGCCGTCGATCTCGTTGAGCATGGCGACGATGGTGCGACGGCGCCGGTCGAACGCCGCCCGCATGTCGGCGACGGCGGACAGGTCGCCGGCGACGGCGGCCAGCGCGGCCCGCTGCGACACGTTGGCGACGTTGGACGTGGCGTGCGACTGCAGGTTGGCGGCGGCCTTGATGACGTCCTTGGGGCCGATCATCCAGCCGACCCGCCAGCCCGTCATGGCGTAGGTCTTCGCCACACCGTTGACGACGACGCAGGTGTCGGCCAGCTCGGGCACCTCGGTGACGATGGACGAGAACGTCGCGTCGCCGTAGACGAGGTGCTCGTAGATCTCGTCGGTGACGACCCAGAGCCCGTGCGAGTGTGCCCAGCGGCCGATCTCGCGGACCGTCTCGGGCGGGTACACGGCACCGGTGGGGTTCGACGGCGACACGAACAGCAGCACCTTGGTACGCGCGGTGCGAGCGGCCTCGAGCTGCTCGACGCTGACGCGGTAGCCGGTGGTCTCGTCGGCCAGGACCTCGACGGGGACGCCGCCGGCCAGCGCGATGGACTCGGGGTACGTGGTCCAGTAGGGCGTCGGCATGAGCACCTCGTCGCCCGCGTCGAGCAGGGCGGCGAAGGTCTGGTAGACGGCCTGCTTGCCACCGTTGGTGATGAGCACCTGGCCGGCCTCGACCTGGTAGCCGGAGTCGCGTGCCGTCTTCGCGGCGACGGCCTCCTTCAGCTCCGGCAGGCCGCCGGCGGGGGTGTAGCGGTGGTTGCGGGGGTCGCGGCAGGCCTCGACGGCGGCCTCGACGATGTAGTCGGGCGTCGGGAAGTCGGGCTCGCCGGCCCCGAAGCCGATGACCGGCCGCCCGGCCGCCTTGAGCGCCTTCGCCTTCGCATCGACCGCGAGCGTGGCCGACTCGGCGATGGCGGCGATGCGGGCAGAGACGCGGGCGGTGGCGCCGGCGGGCGCAGGCGAGATCATGCGGTCCATCCTGGCATCATCCCGCCGCGCCACGCCAAGGGGTTGCGCGTTTCAGCCGGACGGCGTTCAGCGCTGCTTGCCGCTCCGGGCCGCGTAGTACTGGCTCGACTCCGGCCGGTAGAGCAGATAGAGGATGTACCCGGCCAAACCGATCGAGATCAGGTTGACGATCAGCGCGATGCCGCCGCCCCCAGTGCTCAGCGAGAGGACCGTGAACAGGATGTTGAGACCACCGAGCACGGTCGCGACGACCCGGGCCCAGGACTTGCCGGCCTTGTTCGCCGACGCCATCCACAGCCAGAGCGCCACGCCGATGAGGCCCACGACCAGGCCGACGCCGACGGTGACGTTGACCGCGGCGTCGACCTCGTCGGCGGTGAGGCTGGTGTCGGACTCCTCGATCGCATCGCGGATCGAGCCGCGGAACAGCAGCGGGATCAGCGCGGTGACGGCCGAGATGGCTGCCCCCACGTACATGAGGATGACCGCGCGGCTGATCGAAGGCGGCGGCTCGGCCGGCACGGCGGGGTCGCCCCATGCCGAGCCGCCGTCGACGGGGCCGGTCCACGCGGGCGGGCCCGAGGGCGGCGGCGCGGACTGCCACGGCTGCTCCGGCGGCCGGCCCTGACCTGACTGCGCATAGGGGTTCTCTTGGTCGCCCGGACCGGAGCCCGGCGGAGGGGTGGTGCCGCTCATGGTCGAATCTCCATCGTCTCGAGTGGTACCTGTAGGCAAGGCACCCTAGCTGGTCGGAGGCTCCGGCGAGGCGAACCAACGCCGTGCCTCGGGGCGGTACAGCAGCCAGGCGACGGCGACGGCCACCACCGCGACGGCCGCGCTCACGACGTTGTAGGCGTCGAAGCGGGGCGCGCTGACGAGCGTCGCCAGGGTCGCCGTCACGTAGAGCGCCGCCAGCACCGTCGCGGTGACCCGCCAGCGGCGGCTCCCTCGCCGGCAGCCGCGGGCCACCAGCAGCCACAGGCCGGCCACGACGAGCAGGAAGAACAGGTACGTGCCGCGCATACTGGCGCCGGACGCCTCGCCGCCCGCGGAGTCGGCCAGCGCCTCCTCGAAGGCATCGGGGTCGAGCGCCCGCAGCACGCCCATCAGCGCCGTCAGCGCCGCGCCCAGGTACATGAGGCGCACCGCGGCCAGGATCTCGCCCGGCGGGCGCAGGATGCCGACGCCGTCGTTCCCCGGCACCGTGGCGCTCATGTCGATCTCCGTCGGGTCGCCAGCACACGTACCATCGACACTAGAGATCGCCGGGCGGGAGCGCCACCGATCCGAGCGGCGAATGACCTTCTCCGCAGCGAGTTCGACCGAGACGGGCCTCACCCCGTACACTCTCACTCTTGGGTGGTCGTCCGACCCCCGGCCGAAGCGTGCCCACACAACTTTGGCAGGGGATCACCACGTCCGCTCGAAGGGCAGTAGCTCAATTGGTAGAGCACCGGTCTCCAAAACCGGCGGTTGGGGGTTCAAGTCCCTCCTGCCCTGCGAGGTCGCACACCCAGCGGCCTGACGTTGTTCCAGACTCAGCGAGGTAGCACGTGACGGAGACCAGCGGCAAGACCGCTACACCCGAGCGTCCGCGTTCGCCCCGGCGCCGCGGGCCGTTCGCCCGACTGTCGCTCTGGACCCGCCAGGTCGTGGCCGAGCTGCGGAAGGTCGTCTACCCGACCCGCAAGCAGCTGCTGACGTACACGGCGGTCGTGCTCGTCTTCGTGACGATCATGATCACCTTCGTCTCGCTGCTCGATCTCGGGCTGGGCTGGGCGATGTTCGAGATCTTCGGCTGAGCCGGTCCGTGGTCAGCCGCATCCAGGAGGAAGAAGCGCACACCGTGTCCGAGCAGGAGTCGACCATCGAGGACGTCGAGACCGAGGAGTCGCCCGCGGGCGAGCCCGGTCCGGCTGAGGCTGCCACCGAGGCGGAGCCCACCGAGGCGGAGTCCGCCACGGACGAGGCCGCCGGCAGCGTCGAGTCCGAGGAGTCCGACCCGCTGGCGGAGTTCCGCCGGGCACTGCGCGCGAAGCCGGGTGAGTGGTTCGTCGTCCAGACCTACTCCGGCATGGAGAACCGGGTCCGGGCCAACCTCGAGAACCGCATCGGCAGCCTCAACATGGAGGACTTCATCTTCGAGATCGAGGTCCCCACCGAAGAGGTCGCCGAGATCAAGAACGGCCAGCGCCGCATGGTGAAGCGCAACCGCTTCCCCGGCTACGTGCTGGTGCGCATGGACATGACCGACGAGTCGTGGTCCGCGGTCCGCAACACCCCGGCTGTCACGGGGTTCGTCGGCCACGCGCACCAGCCCATCCCGCTGGACCTCGACGAGGTCGAGCGCTGGCTCGCTCCGCAGGTGGCCGAGCAGGCCAAGCCGGCGGAGGAGAAGAAGCAGGTCGAGGTCGTCGACTTCGAGGTCGGTGACTCCGTCATGGTCGTCGACGGACCGTTCGCCACCCTGCACGCGACCATCAACGAGATCAACGCCGACTCCCAGAAGATCAAGGGACTCGTCGAGATCTTCGGCCGCGAGACTCCCGTCGAGCTCTCGTTCAACCAGATCCAGAAGCTCTGACGGATCCCCGCGCGCGCCGTCCGGTGCGCGCGGGACAGCATCACCATCACGACAAGGACCCGAGGAATGCCAGCGAAGAAGAAGGTCGCAGGCCTGATCAAGCTCCAGATCCAGGCCGGCCAGGCGACCCCCGCACCGCCGGTCGGCCCCGCGCTGGGCCAGCACGGCGTGAACATCATGGAGTTCTGCAAGGCGTACAACGCTGCCACCGAGTCGCAGCGCGGCAACGTGATCCCGGTGGAGATCACGGTCTACGAGGACCGTTCCTTCACCTTCGTCACCAAGACCCCGCCCGCCGCCCGCCTGATCCTCAAGGCCGCCGGCATCGACAAGGGGTCGGGCGAGCCGCACAAGACGAAGGTCGCGTCGATCAGCCGCGAGCAGCTGCGCAGCATCGCCGAGCAGAAGATGCCCGACCTCAACGCCAACGACATCGAGGCCGCCGAGAAGATCATCGCGGGCACCGCCCGTCAGATGGGCGTCACGGTCGCCGACTGAACCGCCGGCCGGGTCACCGGCCGGCCAGTGGGAGGGTCCCAGCGCTGGGCCCGCACCACGACTCCAGGAAACACGAGGAGATGACATGAAGCGCAGCAAGTCCTACCGCGCCGCGGCGGAGAAGATCGACCGCGATCGCCTGTACAACCCGGTCGAGGCCGTCAAGCTCGCCCGCGAGACGTCGAGCACCAAGTACGACGCCACCGTCGAGGTGGCCCTGCGGCTGGGCGTCGACCCCCGCAAGGCCGACCAGATGGTCCGCGGCACCGTCAACCTCCCGCACGGCACCGGCAAGACCGCACGGGTCCTGGTCTTCGCCGTCGGCCCGAAGGCCGAGGAGGCCAGGGCGGCGGGCGCCGACATCGTCGGCGGCGACGAGCTGGTCGAAGAGGTGCAGGGCGGCAGGCTCGACTTCGACGCCGTCGTCGCGACGCCCGACCTCATGGGCAAGGTCGGCCGGCTGGGACGGGTCCTCGGCCCGCGCGGCCTGATGCCGAACCCCAAGACCGGCACCGTCACCATGGACGTCGAGAAGGCCGTCTCCGACATCAAGGGCGGCAAGATCGAGTTCCGGGTCGACCGGCACGCGAACCTCCACTTCATCATCGGCAAGACGTCGTTCACCGAGCAGGCGCTGGCCGAGAACTACGCCGCCGCCCTCGATGAGATCAACCGGCTGAAGCCGTCGGCGTCGAAGGGCCGCTACATCCGCAAGGCGACGCTCGCCACCACCATGGGCCCGAGCATCCCGCTCGACCCCAGCAAGGTGCGGGTGGCGGAGGCCACCGAGGCATGAGCTCCGCCCGGTGAGCCGTTCGCTGACGACTCACCGACCCGCGACCGCCGCGATCCATACCGATGGCTCGCGGCGGTCGCGTTTCGCCGCCCGGATCCGGGAGCTCCCCGTGCTGGGCCGCTTCGTCGGCTGGCTGCGCCCCGACTACGGCGGGCTGATCGGCGCGGCCTGCTTCTTCTGTTGGTCGCTGACGCCGACGCTGCTGCCGCGCACCTGGATCTACCAGGCGATGGTGAGCGGGTTGACGGCCACCATCGGCTACGCGCTCGGTGTGCTGCTGGCCTGGCTGGTGCGGCTGGTGCTGCGCCGCGCGCGGCCGCGGTGGCTCACGCCGCCGCGGCGCACCCGGCTGGTCGCCTGGTGGGGCCTCGGGGTGACGGCGGCAGCTGCGGTCGCGTGGTACCTGGCGTCGAACGCGGCCTGGCAGACCGAGCTGCGCACGCTGATGGACGTCGAGAGCCCAGGGCCCAACCACTACCTGCTGATCCTGCTGGTCGCCGGCGCGATCTTCGTCGTGTTCCTGGCGCTGGCCCGGCTGCTGCGCGGCGCGTCGCGGCGGCTGCGGCGGTTCTTCGCCCGCTGGGTGCCGCCGGTGGTCGCGCTGGTCGCGTCGGTGCTGAGCGTGGGCGGGCTGGCGTTCTGGTCGTGGACCGGCCTGCTGTACCCGTCGCTGCTGGGTGTCGCCAACGACGCGTTCGCCGCCGTCAACATGGAGACCGAGGCCGGCAACAACGCGCCGTCGTCGGCGACCCACTCGGGCGGCCCGGGCTCGCTGGTCACCTGGGACTCGCTGGGCCGCAAGGGCCGCGAGTTCGTGTCGTCGGGGCCGACCGTCGACGAGCTGACGGCGTTCAGCGGCGAGCCGGCGCTGGATCCGGTCCGCGCCTACGTCGGCATGGACTCCGCCGAGACCCCGGCGGGGCTCGCCTCGCTCGCCGTCCGCGAGCTGGAGCGGGCCGGCGGCTTCGACCGCGCCGTGCTGGTGGTCGTGACGACGACGGGGACCGGCTGGGTCGACGGCGCCGCGGCCGACGCGCTCGAGTACCTCTACAACGGCGACTCCGCGATCGTCGCGCTGCAGTACTCGTACCTGCCCAGCTGGATCTCCTTCGTCGCCGACCAGGAGCAGGTGCGGCTGGCCGGGCGGGCGTTGTTCGACGCCGTGCACGACGCCTGGCGGGAGCGTCCGCCGTCGCAGCGCCCGAAGCTCATCGTCTACGGCGAGAGCCTCGGCGCCATGGGCAGCGCGGCCGCCTTCGACTCGCTGGACGACCTGCGTTCGAAGGTCGACGGCGCGCTGTGGGTCGGCTCGCCGAGCCGGCACTCGCTGCGCACCGAGCTCACCGCGGCACGCGACCCGGGCACGCCGTCGAGGCTCCCGGTGTACGACGGCGGCCGCGAGGTGCGGTTCTGGGGCGGCTGGCAGGAGCCGCTGGACCTCGAGTTCGGCCCGGGAGGGGCGTGCAAGACCGTGCGGCGATGGGGGGCCGAAGGTCTCCCTGAGCCCTCGGCACAGGGCGGAGTCCAGCTGGAGGGAGTTCGTGATCCTTGCACGACCCGACCTCCCGAGGAGCACGGGCCGCCGGTGCTGTTCCTGCAGCACGCCTCCGACCCCGTCACGCTGTGGTCGTGGGACCTGTTGCTCGAGCGGCCCGAGTGGATCGACGAGGAGCATGGTCCCGACGTCCTGCCCACCCTCGACTGGTATCCGTTCGTCACGTTCTGGCAGGTCACGGCCGACATGGCGCTGTCGGCGACGGTGCCGGTCGGGCACGGGCACAACTACGGCGGCGAGCTCGTCGACGCCTGGCTCGCCGTGGCGCCGCCCGATGACTGGCCGGCCGGGCGCACCCAGGAGCTGCGCGACATGGTGCACTCGTTCCAGGATCAGAAGACCGGCCCCTTCGGCTGAGCACGGGCGCCGAGCACGATCCGATTTGGTGGCGGGTGCCCGACCCCGTACCATGGACGTTGCCAAAGACCGCCGGTCTCACGATCGCCCGCCGATCGTGACGAAGGCCCCGCAGAGATGTGGGCGGCCCGCGCAGGTGAGAGACGAAGGTTCCGCCGTCGGCAGCTGCCGCCGGCTTCCCTCGCCCCGTGCCTGCGCCGGGGCGTTTTTCATGTCTGCGGGCCCTCCGGCATCACCTCCGGAAGAAGGAGCCCCATGGCGAGGCCTGACAAGGCAGCCGCGGTCGCAGAGCTCGCGGACGAGTTCCGCAGCAGCAACGCGGTCGTGCTGACCGAGTACCGCGGCCTCACCGTCAAGCAGCTGACGGAACTGCGTCGGTCGCTCGGTGGGAACGCGTCCTACGCCGTGGTGAAGAACACGCTGACCAAGATCGCGGCGCGCGAGGCCGGGGTCTCGGGGCTCGACGACTACCTCTCCGGCCCGTCGGCCATCGCCTTCGTCAAGGGCGACCCGGTCGAGGCCGCGAAGGGCCTGCGTGACTTCGCCAAGGCCAACCCCGTCCTCGTGGTGAAGGGCGGCCTGCTCGACGGCGCCCCGCTCACGGGCGAGGAGATCACCAAGCTCGCCGACCTCGAGTCGCGCGAGGTCCTGCTGGCCAAGCTGGCCGGTGCGATGAAGGCGTCGCTGCAGAACGCGGTGTCGCTGTTCGCCGCCCCGCTGGCGCAGACCGCTCGCGTCGTCGAGGCGCTGCGGCAGAAGGTCGAGGCCGAGACGCCGGCCGCCGAGGTGGCTGCCGACGACGCACCCGCCGCCGAGGCACCGGCCGACGAGGCACCCGCCGACGAGGCACCCGCCGCCGAGACCGCTGACGCGGCCGAGGCGACGGAGCAGAACGAGGGCTGAACGCCCGGGGGTCGTGACTCGACCCCGAGCCCGTACGACAACCCGGCATTCAGCCGACCACAGAAAGGAACCGCCACCATGGCGAAGCTCAACACCGAGGAGCTCCTCGACGCGTTCAAGGAGATGACCCTCATCGAGCTCTCCGAGTTCGTGAAGAAGTTCGAGGAGACCTTCGAGGTCACCGCGGCCGCCCCGGTCGCCGTCGCCGCCGCTCCGGGCGCTGCTGCCCCCGGTGGTGCCGCGCCCGCCGAGGAGGAGAAGGACGAGTTCGACGTCGTCCTCGAGGCCGCCGGTGACAAGAAGATCCAGGTCATCAAGGAGGTCCGCGCCCTGACCTCCCTCGGCCTGAAGGAGGCCAAGGACCTGGTCGAGGCCGCGCCGAAGCCGCTGCTCGAGAAGGTCAACAAGGAGGCCGCGGACAAGGCCAAGGAGGCCCTCGAGGCCGCCGGCGCCACCGTCTCCGTCAAGTGAGTCACTGACCCACTGGCACACGACGGGCCCGGTACCCCCACGCGGGGTGCCGGGCCCGTTCGCGTGCCCGGATCGGTGACACCGTGGCTTGCCTCGTCGAAGAGACCAAACGCGCCCGGAGTCGTGTTCGTGGAGCGCCTCTGCGTGTCAAGGCCCGTCCTCGGCGAGTCGAGGTCCCCGTACGCGGCTCCGGCTCGTTGAGCAGCGCCCGACTCTGTCGGCGCGCGCCCGTAAGGTGGGTTCCCTCCCAACCGGGCGGGGTGGCCCACCCGGTGGGCGGGCGACCCACCCTGATGGGTGGGCCAGCCCACCCATCAGGGT
>NZ_SMKL01000038.1 GCF_004348545.1 Jiangella ureilytica
CCCTTGGGGGTCCGCTTGACCCGCGGCTTCGCGGCCTAAGAACGGGCAGCTATCAGGGGGACGGGGGGAGTCTGGCGACGGGCGCGGGGTCCTGGCAGGCTGCTGGTGTCCACGTGGTGGGATTTGGCGCGTTTCGCGGGGCCATCACGAGGTTCTCTGCCGCTTCACCAGGCATGCATGCCTCGTGATGTGGCAGAACGCCTGGTGATGTAGCGGATCGCCGATGATCATCGCGGTGCACAGTCCGGCGAACCGGGCCAACCGGGCGAAACGGGCACGCGAAGCGGTGAGGCGTGCCCAGGGTCTCCCCGTCCCCCTGATAGCTGCCCGTTCTTAGGCCCCGGGTGCCCGGGTCAAGTCCAAGCGCCCCGACCCCGGCGGCGCGCAAGCACAGAGCGCGCGGACTTGAGGCGGGTGCCCGGGGTTAAGAGAATGGGCAGCAAGGGGGACGGGGAGCCCACCCCATCACCCCAGCCAACCTCGGCTCCCCAACGGACCCCGGGCAACTCTGCTCGTCTCACTTCGCGAGATTCCTTGCCATGAAGCGAGACGGAGATCACGGCGCTCCATATGCTAGGACGACCGAGTAAATCAATGGAGTCCGCCATGACGGAAGAACAGCAGCAGGCTCAGGAGACCCGGCACGCGGTGCAGGAGGCCATCGACCGCCGCGACAACGGCGGCGAGTACGGCCGACGGGACCTTGCCGTAGCCACGGGCTGACCTCGGCGAACGCCACCCGCGTCCGAATGGCGGGACGTGGGTGCCATCATGTGGACGACGGTCGTACGGTGTGGGCCATGTCGCGCAGTCTCAATCTGGCAGTCATCCCGGGCGACGGGATCGGTACGGAGGTCGTCGCCGAGGGGCTGAAGGTGCTCGACGCCGTGCTCGCCGGCGCCGACGTGAAGGTCGGCACCACGACCTACGATCTGGGCGCCAAGCGCTGGCACGCCACCGGCGAGACGCTGCCCGACTCCGTGCTCGCAGAGCTGCGCGGCCACGACGCCATTCTGCTCGGCGCCGTCGGCGACCCGGGAGTGCCGAGCGGTGTGCTCGAGCGCGGGCTGCTGCTGAAGCTGCGCTTCGAGCTCGACCACTACGTGAACCTGCGCCCGTCGCGGCTCTTCCCCGGCGTCAGCACACCGCTCGCGAACCCCGGCGAGGTCGACTTCGTCGTCGTGCGTGAGGGGACCGAGGGGCCGTACGTCGGCAACGGCGGCGCACTGCGGGTCGGCACGCCGCACGAGATCGCCAACGAGGTCAGCGTCAACACCGCCTTCGGGGTCGAGCGGGTGGTGCGCGACGCGTTCGCCCGCGCGCAGGCCCGGCCGCGCAAGGAGCTCACCTACGTCCACAAGCACAACGTCCTCGTGCACGCCGGCCACCTGTGGCGGCGGACGGTCGAGCGCGTCGGCCAGGAGTTCCCCGACGTCGCCGTCGACTACCTGCACGTCGACGCCGCGACGATCTTCTTCGTCACCGACCCGGCACGGTTCGACGTCATCGTCACCGACAACCTGTTCGGCGACATCCTGACCGACCTCGCGGCCGCGATCACCGGCGGCATCGGCCTCGCGGCCAGCGGCAACGTCAACCCCGACCGCACCGCGCCGTCGATGTTCGAGCCCGTGCACGGCTCGGCGCCGGACATCGCGGGCCAGGGGATCGCCGACCCGACGGCGACGGTGCTGTCGGTCGGAATGCTGCTCGAGCACCTCGGGCTGACGGCGGAGTCCGCGCGGATCGTCGACGCCGTCTCGGCCGACCTGGGGGAGCGCGGGACGGCGAAGCGCCGCACCTCCGAGGTCGGCGACGCACTCGCCGCCCGCGTCACCGCCTGACACCGCGCGTCAGCACGAAGCCGGCGGGCCGGACGGCCCGCCGGCTCGTTCGCATGCCGTGACACCGGCATCACCAGCGTATTTCGTCGCCTCATGTCGCCAAAAGTCCGACCTTGACACCCCTTGTCACACCCACTTGTATGTGACATAGCACTAATCGGACTCCTCCAGACATGGGAGACAGACGTGGTCAGAGCCCGCAGGTTGCTCGCGGTACCCGTCGCCCTGGCGCTCATGGCGACCGCAGCGGTCGCCACCAGTGCCGGCGCGAGCGCCGCCGACGACGAGCCAAGCATCGTGGTCGAGGACGGCGTGACCCAGCCGGTCTTCGGCTACGACGACGCGATCCGGGAGCGCGTCTTCATCACGTCGCCGTTCGACTCCGACTCGAACGGCGTGCTCGACATCGTCACCGTCGACATCATGCGGCCGGCCGCCAGCGACCAGGGCCTGAAGGTCCCGGTCATCATGGACCCGAGCCCGTACTACTCGACGCTGGGCCGGGGCAACGAGTCCGAGCTCAAGGTGGACCTCGACGGCGACGGCCTGCTGGACCGCTGGCCGCTGTTCTACGACAACTACTTCGTGCCCCGCGGCTACGCCGTGATCCTCATGGACATGATCGGCACGAACAACGCCACCGGCTGCCCGACGGTTCACGAGGCGTCGGACAACCTGTCGCCGAAGGTCGTCATCGACTGGCTGAACGGCCGGGCGGACGGCGTCGACCAGAACGGCGACCCGGTCGTGGTGGACTGGCACAACGGCAAGACCGGCCTCATCGGCAAGTCCTACGACGGCACGCTGGCCAACGGCACGGCGGTGTCGGGCGTCGACGGGCTGACCACGATCGTCCCGATCAGCGCGATCGCCAGCTACTACGACTACACCCGCAGCAACGGCGTCGTCCAGCGCGGCAACAACTACCTCGCCTACCTCGCCAACCTCGTCACCAACCCGGAGCGGCGCGAGCACTGCCAGGAGGTGCGCGACTGGCTGTCGGACAACGACGGCGACGAGACCGGCGACTACACGCCGTTCTGGCACGTCCGCGACTTCACCCGCGACATGGACAAGATCGAGGCCAGCGTCTTCCTCGTCCACGGACTCAACGACGAGAACGTCCGGCCGGACCACTTCAGCAAGCTCTGGTACGGCCTGGCGGAGCACGACGTCCCGCGCAAGCTCTGGCTGACCCAGACCGGCCACATCGACCCGTTCGACTTCCGCCGCGAGGCGTGGGTCGACGAGATCCACAAGTGGTTCGACTTCTGGCTGTACGACGTCCAGAACGGGATCATGGACGAGCCGATCGTCGACGTCGAGCGGGCACCGGACGTGTGGGAGACGGCGAACGACTGGCCCGTCCCGGGCTCGCGGCCCACGCGCCTCTGGCTGGAGCCGAACGCCGGCGCCGCCGGCGGCCTGTCGGTGACGCCGAACCGCCCGTCGGACCCGACCCTGAGCTTCGTCGACGACCCGCTGCAGCGGGAGACGGCCATGGTCTCCAACGAGGAGACGGTCACGCCGAACCGGCTGGTGTACCTGTCCGACCCGCTGGAGGCGCCGCTGCACATCTCCGGCACGCCGGAGCTCAAGCTGGGCGCGACGGTGAGCACCACGGACACGAACTTCGGCGTCATCCTGGTCGACTACGGGCCGGCCACCCGGGTCCAGCGCCAGGGCGACGGCGTCCTCACCGGCACCGTCGAGGACTGCTGGGGCGAGCCGGCCACGTGGGGCGGCTACGCCGAGGATGCCTGCTACAAGGAGGTGCTCAAGCGGGTCGCGCTCACCCAGCGCGAGGTCGTCACCAAGGGCATCGTCGACGGCGTCAACCTGTACGACTACAGCACGCCGACGGCGCTGATCCCCGGCAAGCCGTACGACGTGCAGTTCCCGCTGCTGCCCGAGGACTACGTGTTCCCCGAGGGCCACCGCATCGGCGTCATCGTCGTCGGCAGCTACCGCGACTACGGCAGCCAGGCCGACCCGAACCGCGCCACCATCTCGGTGCTGCCCGAGCGCAGCGTCATCGAGCTGCCGATCGTCGGCGGCCGGATGGCGGCTGTGGCAGCCGGTCTGGACTAGGCCCTCGCGAGCCAGTCGGCGTGGGCCCGCGCCCCCTCCCGCGGGCCCACGCCGACCGCGAGGCCACCCGTGGTTGCCGTGCCGATGAACCTTCTGTGAACCCTGCTGTGATCAGGCACTTCACCCTCGATCTTCGCGTTGGGGGCTGTCACCGTAAGGGTCGTGAGCCTGACTCGTTACGGAGTGGAGCCCCACGTGCTGGCCATCGCCCACCGGGGCGGGGCGGGGCTGGCTGCCGAGAACACCCTGGCCGCTTTCGAGCGGTCCTACGCCCTCGGGCTGCGGTATCTCGAGACCGATGTCCGCATCACCTCCGACGGCGTCCCTCTCGCCTTCCACGACGCCAAACTGAACCGGGTCACCGACGGACGGGGCCTGGTCAAGCGCCGTTCGTGGGACCAGGTGAGCCGGCTGTCCGTGTTCGGTTCCGGCCCGGTGGCCCGGCTGGACGACGTCCTCATGGCGTTCCCGGACGCGAAGTTCGTCATCGACGTCAAGGACGAGGAGTCGCTGGAGCCGCTGGCCCGCGTGCTGCGCGCCACGAACGCCGTTGAGCGGGTCTGTCTCGCCGGTGCGTGGGACGGCTGGCTGTCGTCGCTGCGGGCCGACCTCGGACCCGGGTTGGCGTGCGCGCTGGGCTGGCGGTCGCTGGTGTCGTGGCTGGCCTGCTCGCACGGGCGGGTCGCGCCGCCGCGCCGGGTGGCCAACGGCGGCTTCGTGCACGTGCCGTTGCGCTGGGGTAGACTCCCGATATTCATCGACCGTCTGGTCGAAGGCGCCCATGACCTGGGGTTGCGCCTCATCGTATGGACGGTCGACGACCCTGTCGTGATGCACCGGCTGATCAGCGCGGGTGTGGACGGGATCATCACCGATCGGCCCGACGTGCTGCGCGAGGTGATGATCGCCGAGGGTCGTTGGCCACGCACCGTTTACGCAGAACGCGATGATCGGTAGCGTTGGTTGGACGTCCTAGTAATCTCTGCGATGTAGGAGCACCGCCATGACACCGACCGCACCGGCTCTGGAGTTCTCGACGACCCTCACGTCGAACCCCGTAGCCCCCGAGCGCCGGTCGGAGATCCTGGCGAATCCCGGGTTCGGCACGAACTTCACCGATCACATGGTCACGGCCACGTGGACGCCCGACGGCTGGCACGACGCCGGCCTGCGCCCGTACGCGCCGCTCGCCCTCGACCCCGCCACGGCGGTCTTCCACTACGCCCAGGCCATCTTCGAAGGGCTCAAGGCCTACCGGCACGCCGACGGCTCCGTCTGGACCTTCCGCCCGTCGGCCAACGCCGAGCGCATGGCCCGCAGCGCGCACCGCATGGCCCTGCCGCAGCTGCCCGCAGGCTCGTTCGTCCAGGCCGTCGACCTCCTGGTCAGTGCCGACGCCGACTGGGTGCCGTCGGGCGGCGAGACCAGCCTCTACCTGCGCCCGTTCATGTTCGCCTCCGAGGCGTTCCTCGGGGTGCGGCCGGCCAAGCAGGTCACGTTCTGCGTCATCGCGTCGCCGGCCGGAGCGTACTTCGCCTCGGGCGTGAAGCCGGTCGACATCTGGCTGTCGTCGGAGTACACCCGCGCCGCCCCCGGCGGCACCGGCGCGGCCAAGTGCGCGGGCAACTACGCCGCCAGCCTCATCGCGCAGCAAGAGGCGCTCGAGCACGGCTGCTCGCAGGTGTGCTTCCTCGACGCGGTCGAGAGCAAGTGGGTCGAAGAGCTCGGCGGCATGAACCTCTACTTCGTGCACGCCGACGGCTCCATCGTCACGCCGGAGCTCACCGGCACCATCCTCGAGGGCATCACCCGCGACTCCATCATCGCCCTGGCCGCCGACCGCGGCTACAAGGTCGACGAGCGCCGCATCTCCATCGACGACTGGCGCGACGGCGTCGCCTCGGGCGACATCACCGAGGTGTTCGCCTGCGGCACGGCCGCCGCCATCACCCCGCTGGGCCGGCTGGCCTGGGAGGGCGGCGAACTGTCGCACGGCACCGAGCCCGGCCCGGTGACGACGGAGATCCGCTCGGCCCTGCTCGACGTCCAGTACGGCCGCGCCGACGACCCCCACGGCTGGATGCACCGCGTCGTCTGACCGCTCGGCTGACGTGACGGCGTCCGCTCACCGCCCGCGCGGGGCGCACGCGGACGCCGTCAGTCCTCCTCAGCGTGGGCGCTGAGCACCGGGCTCGATCGGGCGAGGGCCGGTTCACCGCGCGACCCCCACTGCGGCCGGGTTGCCAGCGATCATCGGAGCAGCAGCTCGAGCTCCAGCTCGTGCCGGATCGGGATGCCGTCGTCCTCGAGCGGGATCTCCGGCTTCAGCGCCTGCCGGGCCCGGGTGACGGCGTCGCGGTGAACGGCGACGAGGTCGTAGCCGCGACGCTGGTAGAACCGCAGGGCGTGCGTGTTGTCGTTGGTGGTGATGAGCCAGATGCGGCGGGCGCCGGCGCCGGACGCGGCCACGGCGATGGCGTCGAGCAGCGCCGTCCCGGCTCCGACGCCCGGCCGCAGCGCCTGCAGCGTCGTGATCTCCCAGGCGTCGCCGTCGCGGCGGTAGGTCAGGACGCCGGCCGGGTCGCCGTCGGCCAGAGCGAGGAGTCCGGGCTGGTCGGCGGCGTCGTAGAGCTCACCGTGCGCGGCCATGACCGTGGTGCCCCAGGCCGAGGTGATGAGGCCTGCGACGAGGTCGCGGTCGGCCTCCGCGACCGGCCGGACGACCATCGTCATGGATCCCGCCTCCACGGCTCGGGTGAACTGTGCCATACTGCTGGGCGATGACTTTCTGCCTGATTATTACGTGAGCGCGCCGGCACCCAGCACCACGCCAGGCGCGCAGACCTCTCGCATCCGCGAGGGGTCTTTTTGTTTGTCCGCCCGACCCGCGCTCGCCGACCCCGTGAGGACAGAGCAGTGACCGACCTCGAGCAGTTCCACGTCTACGACACCTCGCTCCGCGACGGAGCCCAGCAGGAGGGGTTGTCGCTCTCGGTGCAGGACAAGCTGGCCATCGCGGGCCACCTGGACGAGCTGGGAGTCGGGTTCATCGAGGGCGGCTGGCCGGGCGCGGTCCCCAAGGACACCGAGTTCTTCCGCCGTGCCCGCACGGAGCTGAACCTCGAGACGGCGACACTCGCGGCGTTCGGCGCCACTCGCAAGGCGGGGACGACGGCGGCCGAGGACCCGCAGGTGCGGGCGCTGCTCGACGCCGAGACGCCGGTCGTCACGCTGGTCGCGAAGAGCCACGTCGGGCATGTCGAGCGGGCGCTGCGCACCACGCAGGACGAGAACCTGGCGATGATCGCCGACACCGTCGGCTTCCTGACCGGCGAGGGCCGGCGGGTCTTCGTCGACGCCGAGCACTTCTTCGACGGCTTCCGCACCGATCCCGCGTACGCACTGCGGGTGGTGCACACGGCGACGGAGGCCGGCGCCGACGTCGTCGTCCTCTGCGACACCAACGGCGGCATGCTGCCCGACGACGTCCGCGCGACCGTCGCCACCGTGCTCGAACGGACCGGCGCCCGCCTGGGCATGCACGCGCACAACGACACCGGGTGCGCCGTCGCGAACTCCATCGCCGCCGTCGACGCCGGGGCCACGCACGTGCAGGGCACCGTCAACGGCACGGGGGAGCGGACCGGCAACGCCGACATCCTGACGGTCGTCGCGAACCTCGAGCTCAAGCGCGGCCTGACCGTGCTGCCCGCGGGGGCGCTGCAGGAGTCGACCCGCATCGCGCACGCCGTCTCCGAGCTGACCAACATCGTGCCCTACTCGCGCCAGCCCTACGTCGGTGCCAGCGCCTTCGCCCACAAGGCCGGCCTGCACGCCAGCGCCATCAAGGTCGACCCCGACCTCTACCAGCACACCGACCCCGCCCGCGTCGGCAACGACATGCGGCTGCTGGTGTCGGACATGGCCGGGCGCGCCAGCATCGAGCTGAAGAGCCGCGAGCTGGGCTACGACGTCTCCGGCGACCGCGAGCTGGTCACCCGGGTCACCCAGCGGGTGAAGGACCTCGAGGCCGCGGGCTACACGTTCGAGGCGGCCGACGCCTCGTTCGAGCTGCTGCTGCGCGAAGAGGCCGAGGGCCGTCGCGTCAGCTACTTCGACGTGGAGTCGTGGCGGGTCATCACCGAGTCGCGGCCGGGCGGCGACGCGACCAGCGAGGCGACGGTGAAGCTGCGGGCGGGGGGCGAGCGCGTCGTCGTGACCGGTGAGGGGAACGGTCCGGTCAACGCGCTCGACCACGCCCTGCGCACCGCGATCGGCGCGCTCTACCCCGAGATCGACAAGCTCGAGCTCATCGACTTCCGGGTGCGGATCCTGGACGCCGCCCACGGCACGGACGCGGTGACGCGCGTGCTCGTGGAGATGACGGACGGGAAGACGTCCTGGGAGACCGTGGGTGTCGGGGCCAACATCATCGAGGCCTCGTGGGAGGCGCTGGTCGACGCCGTCACTTACGGACTGCTGCGCCGGGGAGGGACGGCGATCAGCTGACCAGCTTGAACGCGCTGTTCAGGACGGCGGACGCGTCGGCCCAGGTGGGCAGCTCGTCGATCTCGATGATGGTGCGGCGGAGAGGCTCGGTGTCGTACAGTTCGACCCGCCAGCCGTTGCTGCCGTGGTCGAGGATCCCCCGGATCACGCGCGTTCCCTTCTCGTGTGGTGCGTCGTCGAATATGGCCAACGTGAAGTCTGTCACTTTCGGCCCGGCGTGTCGCATCGAATTCCGGCGCGTCGACCAAGATCAGCCGTTCGGCCCATGATCGCCTCGATGGAAGCGATCACGGGCCGACCAGCTCCGTCAGCTCGCCGCCGTCGCGCGCAGAGCCGCGACGACCGAGGCCGTGACGACATCGGGCGCCATCCAGAACGCGGAGTGGTCCTGGCCGGGCAGGATCTCGTACCGCCCGCGGGGCAGCTGGGCGACCAGGGCCGCGGCCGCGGAGTGGAAGAACGGCTCCGAGTCCCCGCCCACGGCGACGACCGCGGGCTGGCCGACACTCCACCGGTCGGTCGGCAGCGGCTTCCCGTCCTGGGTGCCGGCGAGGATCCGCCCGTCGTGACCCAGTCCGTGCGCGTACTTCATCGACGTCTGCCATGACGGGTCGGCCTTCATCGGCTCGATGTACTCGGCCGGGACGCCGACGACCTGCGTCATGAACAGCTCGACGGCGTCGCTGCGCCGGTCGGCGGCGATCAGGCCTTCCACCTGCTCCACCCAGTCGGCGGGCACCGGCGGGCGGGAGTCGTCGACGATGAACGGCGGCTCGTAGAGGTAGATCGCGTTCACGGCGTCGCCGAGCGCGGTCGCGGCCTCGAGGACCAGCCCGCACCCGCCGGAGCCGGCGGCGAGGGCGGCGGAACCGCCGACCGCCTGGATCACCGCGGCGAGGTCCTCGACCTCGCGTTCGAGGGCCCACGGCTCGCCGGCGCCGCTCCGGCCGACGCCGCGGCGGTCGTAGCCGACGACGGTGAAGTCGCGGGCGAGCGCCGCGGCGGTCGCGTCGAGACTGTGGTGATCGTCGCCGGCGATGGTGACGAGGACGAGCGCGGGCCCGGCGCCCTGGGTCGTGTAGGCGATCGTGGTGCCGTCGGCGGAGGTGACGTTGTCCATGATGTGCTCCTGGTGAGGTCGGTGTGGGGATCGGTCAGCCGGCCAGCGGAGCGCCGGTCTCGAGCAGGCTCTTGAGGTCGCTGAGCACCCAGGCGTGTCCGCCGCCGGCGCCCTCGGCCTCGTTGTCGCCGCGCGACAGGGCGGCCAGCAGCGGCGCGCCCTCGAGCTCGTGCGTCACCGTCAGCGAGCACGACTTCCCGTCCGGTGCGGGCGAGATCTCGTGCGTGATGCGGGTGAAGCCCTCGGCGGCCATGGCCGGGTCCATCAGCATCCGGAACGTCGTCACCAGGCGCCGCGGCGGCTCGGCCTCGATCACCTCGCCGTCGACGATGACGTCGGGGCACGGGAAGCCCTGCGCCTCGGCGGCGGCCTTGAACTCCGGCGTCGGCGCGACGGTGTAGGCGCCGCCCGGCCGCAGGTCGTAGCTGGCCAGGCCGGTGTAGCCGTAGCGCGCCGTCCACTCCGGCTTCGTGATGGCGTCCCAGATCGCCTCCGGGGTCGCCTTGATGTAGATGCGATACACCTGCGTGCTGGTCTGCGCCGCGGTGGTCATGATTCGTCCTCCAGTTCGGCCTTGAGCTCCAGGAGCGCCGTCGTGTGACGCTCGGTGTACTTGTCGATCCACCGGTCGTGGATCTCGCGGATCGGCACCGGGTTGAGGAAGTGCAGCTTCTCCCGCCCCGACCTGCGGGTGACCACGAGGTTCGCCTCTTCCAGCACGCGCAGGTGCTTCATGACCCCGAATCGGCTCATCTCGAGCTCGGACTCCAGCTCGGTCAGCGTGCGGCCGTCACGCGTGAAGAGCAGGTCGAGCAGGAACCGCCGCGTGGGATCCGCGAGCGCCTTGAAGACCCGGTCGTCGGTCATGACCGAACGATAGGTGACCAAATGGTCACATGTCAACGTCGCGCCCGTGCCGGCCGCGTCAGCCGCCCGGGCCCGCCCGAGTTGATCTTGGAGAGACGGCGGAGTCCGGGTCCGATATGTCCGATGGATTCCGCAGTTTCTCCAAGATCAACGGCGCCGGTGTCCGGCCAGGCGCTCTCGGCGGTGTTGCCGACGACGGTGGCGAACCGGGTGCCGGCGGTGTTCGGCGCCCGCGGCGTGCGGTGGGCGAACCCGCAGCAGCGCTGCACCGCACGCCGGTCGCCGACGTGCGACGGTGACCACCCCGCGACGCCGCCCGCCATTGACCCGTTCCCGGCGCACACCCGGGGGGACTCGCGGGTCGCGGACACGATCGACCTGCCGGAGCCGTGCATCGCCCCGGTCGTCTTCGTCGGCCCGAACGCGACGACCTGGTTCGCGGCGACCGGCCGTCTCGCGCCTAGAGGCGGCCGGCCTCGCTGACGGCGACGACGGGGTAGCCGGCGGCGTTGGACTCGGCGAGGTCGACGACGGCCGTGAAGCCCCAGTCGCGGTCGCCGGCGGGGTCGTCGAGGATCTGCCGGACTTCCCAGCGGTCCGGGTGCTCGGTGACGATGAGCATCTTCGCGCTGCGGGCGTCGGGCCCGATCCCGATGTCGGCGTGCTCGTCGAAGTACGGCTCCAGCGCGTCGGCCCAGTCGTCCGCCGACCAGTCGTCGCCGGAGTCGAGCTCGGCCAGCCCGGACCAGTTCCGCCGGGCGGCCAGCTCGACCCGGCGGAACAGCGCGTTGCGGACGCTGACCAGGAACGCTCGCCGGTTCTCGGTGATCGGGCGGGGCGCGTTCTCGACCGGGACCGCACCGCTGTCGCCGTCGTCGCCGGAGTCCAGGAGCGCTGGGTTGCGCAGCGCCTCCCACTCGTCCAGCAGCGACGAGTCGACCTGGCGGACCAGCTCGCCGAGCCACTCGACGAGGTCGGCGACCTCCTCGGTGCGCGACTCCTCGGGCACCGTCTGGCGCATGGCGCGGTAGGCGTCGGCGAGGTAGCGCAGCACCAGGCCCTCGGAGCGGGCCAGGCTGTAGAACGCGACGTACTCGCCGAAGCTCATGGCGCGCTCGTAGAGGTCGCGGGCCACGGACTTGGGCGACAGCTCGTAGTCGCCGACCCACGGGTGGCTCTGCCGGTAGATGGTGAACGCGGCGTCGAGCAGCTCCTCGAGCGGCTTCGGGTGGGTGACGTCCTCGAGCAGCTCCATGCGCTCGTCGTACTCGATGCCCTCGGCCTTCATCGCCGCGACGGCCTCGCCGCGGGCCTTGAACTGCTGCGCCGACAGCACCTGCCGCGGGTCGTCGAGGGTGGACTCGACGACGGAGAGCAGGTCCAGCGCGTGGGTGGGCGACTCGGTGTCGAGCAGGTCGAACGCGGCCAGCGCGAACGGCGACAGCGGCTGGTTGAGCGCGAAGTCCGGCTGCAGGTCGACGGTGAGCCGCACCGTGCGGCCCTCGGCGTCGGGCGGGTCGAGCCGCTCGACCACCTCGGCGGCGAGCAGCGCGCGGTAGATGGCGACGGCGTCGTGCACGTGCTTGCGAGTGCGCGACGGCGGCTCGTGGTTGTCGGTGAGCAGCCGGCGCATGGTGGTGAACGCGTCGCCGGGCCGGCTGATGATGCCCAGCACCATGGCGTTGCTGATCTCGAAGCTGGAGGTCAGCGGCTCGGGCTCGGCCGCGATCAGCCGCTCCATGCTCGCCTGGCCCCACGAGACGAACCCCTCGGGCGCCTTCTTGCGCACCACGCGCCGCAGCTTCTTGGGGTCGTCGCCGGCCTTCGCGATCAGCCGCTGGTTCTCGATCTCGTGCTCGGGCGCCTGGACGATGACCTCGCCGAGCGTGTCGTAGCCGGCGCGGCCGGCGCGCCCGGCGATCTGGTGGAACTCCCTGGCCGAGAGCTGCCGCATGCGGACACCGTCGTACTTGGTGAGGCCCGAGAAGACGACCGTGCGGATGGGGACGTTGATGCCGACGCCGAGGGTGTCGGTGCCGCAGACGACCTTGAGCAGGCCGGCCTGGGTGAGCCGCTCGACCAGCCGGCGGTACTTCGGCAGCATGCCCGCGTGGTGCACGCCGATGCCGGCCCGGACCAGGCGCGACAGCACCTTGCCGAACCCGGAGCTGAACCGGAACCCGCCGATCTCCGCGGCGATGCGGTCGCGCTGCTCGCGGCTGGCGACGTTGACGCTGACCAGCGCCTGCGCCCGTTCGACAGCGGCCGCCTGGGTGAAGTGGACGACATAGACCGGCGCCCGCTGCGTCGACAGCAGCTCGGCCAGCAGGTCGTGCATCGGCTCGCGCGAGTAGTGGTAGGTCAGCGGGACCGGGCGCTGCACCGAGGTGACGACGGCGACGTCGCGACCCGTCCGCCGTCGCAGGTCCTTCTCGAAGAACGCGACGTCGCCGAGGGTCGCCGACATCAGCAGGAACTGCGCGTTCGTCAGCTCCAGCAGCGGCAGCTGCCAGGCCCAGCCACGCTGCGGGTCGGAGTAGAAGTGGAACTCGTCCATGACGACCTGGCCGACGTCGGCGTCGGCGCCGCTGCGCAGCGCGATGTTGGCCAGGATCTCGGCCGTGCAGCAGATGATCGGGGCCGACGGGTTCACGCTGGAGTCGCCGGTCATCATGCCGACGTTCGCCGCGCCGAAGATCTCGATGAGCGCGAAGAACTTCTCCGACACCAGCGCCTTCAGCGGCGCGGTGTAGAACGTGCGCCGTCCGTCGGCCATGGCCGCGAAGTGCGCGGCGACCGCGACGAGGCTCTTGCCCGACCCCGTGGGCGTGCTGAGGATGACGTGCGAGCCGGAGACCAGCTCGATCAGCGCCTCCTGCTGCGCGGGATAGAGATCGAAGCCGCGCTCGCCGGCCCAGGTGGTGAAGGCGTCGTAGAGGGAGTCCGGATCGTGCTCAGCGCGCTCGAGGTAGGTCGTCAGCGGGGTGGGATCCGGCACGGTTCCCGAGCCTACGGTCGCCGAGGAGGAACAGCCAGCCGACGGTCAGGAAGACGACGGTGATGCCGGCCGCGTTGAGCAGTACCCGGCCGTAGCCGTGCTCCGTCACGTCGATGAACGGGTACGGGTAGAAGTCGGTGGCCTCGCCGCGGATCAGTGTGTAGACCAGCCAGGCGACCGGCCAGATCAGGCTGAGGACGACGATGCGCACATCGAGTCGCCGCCACGGGCCGAACAGCAGCCAGCCGATGACGCCGAGCAGCGGCGCCAGGTAGTGGAAGCCGACGTTCGTCAGGGCCGCCGCGCCCTCGAGATCGACGACGTCGCGCAGCAACGTCACGTAGACGACGCCGGTGACGGCGATGCCGATGAGCCCGGCGATGCGCAGGACGCGGAACGCGCGCCCGTCCGCGGCGGGCCTGGCCGCGAGGATCGCCGCGCCGACGCCCAGCAGGATGTTCGACTGCACGGTGAAGAAGCTGAAGAAGTTCGCCACCCGCATGGCGGTGGACGGAGCCTCCTCGCCGTCCTCGACCAGCACGTTGGTGCCCTGGAACACGAGCACCAGCTGCGTGATCAGTGATGCGGCGATGACCAGCACGGTCACGAGATGCCACGTGCGGGCCGTAGTCGGACTGGTGCGCCACCCTCGCATGCTCGGAGCGTAGCGGGGAACACCGCCGTTCACCGGGAGGTTGGATCGAGCATGCATGGTGAGTTCAAGGTCCCGGGCGGCAAGCTGGTGGTGGCCGACCTCGAGGTGGCCGACGGCGTGCTGCGGCACGTCCGCATCAGCGGCGACTTCTTCCTCGAGCCCGACCACGCGCTGGAGCGCATCGACGCGGCGCTGACGGGTCTCGCGGCCGACTCGCCGGCGGCGGTGCTGGCCGCGCGGGTGACGGCCGCGCTCGGCGACGGCGTCGTCATGCTCGGGTTCTCCGCCGAGGCGGTGGCCGTGGCCGTTCGCCGGGCGCTGGCCGGCGCGACCTCCTGGACCGACCACGACTGGCACTTCCTGCACGAGGGGCCGCAGGAGCCGGCGCTGCAGATGGCGCTGGACCAGGTGCTGGCCGAGCAGGTGGGCGCGGGGGAGCGGCCGCCGACCCTGCGCGTCTGGGAGTGGGCGTCGAACGCGGTGATCATCGGCAGCTTCCAGTCGCTGCGCAACGAGGTCGACCTGGACGGGGCCGCGCGGCACTCGGTGAGCGTGGTGCGGCGGATCTCCGGTGGCGGCGCGATGTTCGTCGAGCCCGGCAACACCATCACCTACTCGCTGTATGTGCCGGAATCGCTGGTCTCCGGCCTGTCGTTCGTCGACTCCTACGCCTTCCTCGACGAGTGGGTGGTCGCGGCGCTGCGCGACCTCGGCATCGAGGCGACCTACCAGCCGATCAACGACATCACCTCGCCGGCCGGCAAGATCGCGGGCGCGGCGCAGAAGCGGCTGGCCGGCGGCGTCGTGCTGCACCACGTGACCATGGCGTACGACATCGACGCGTCGAAGATGCTGGAAGTGCTGCGCATCGGCCGCGAGAAGCTGTCCGGCAAGGGCACGAAGAGCGCCAACAAGCGGGTCGATCCGCTGCGGTCGCAGACCGGTCTGGCGCGTGCCGACGTCATCGACCGCATGGTGTCGACGTTCCGCTCGCGCTACGGGTTGACCGACGACGCGCTGGACGACAAGACGCTGCGGCTGGCCGCCGACCTGGTCGAGTCGAAGTTCGGCACACAGGAGTGGCTCGCCCGCGTCCCGTGATCGCATCGCGCGTCCTGAGGTGTACGCGGCGCGGGCGACCCCGGACGGCTCGCGGTCTAGGGTGTGTCTCCCAAGTCTCGGCCGTAGCGAGCGGCGTCCAGGCGGATGCCTCGCAAGGCCGAGGAGGGAGTCATAGCGGGGTTCTATGACGACCGACGAGAACGCAGCGAGGCGCCGCCTGGGCGTCGCGCAGTAGGCCATGGACTTGGGAGACACACCCTAGGGGACGGCCGCGTGAGCGAGCCGTTCGCACTCGGCGAGCAGCCGCTCGCGGATGACGGCGCCGCGGCCGGCGAAGGCGCGCTGCCGTTCCACGTACTCGCGCTTGCCTTCCGTGGTCTCGATGCGCACCGGCTCGAACCCGAGATCGGCCAGGTCGTACGGAGAGGCCCGCATGTCGAGCTCGCGGATCTCCGCCGCCAGTTCGAACGCGTCGACCACCAGCTCCGACGGCACCAGGGGCGTCAGCTTGTAGGCCCACTTGTAGAGGTCCATCCCGGCATGCAGGCACCCGGGCTGCTCGAGCACGGGCTGCAGCTCGCGCGTCGGCGCCAGCACGTTCCGCGGCCGCGCGGCGGCGGTGAAGAAGCGGAACGCGTCGAAGTGCGAGCACCTGATCTGGTGCGCCTCGACCACGGCATCGGTTCCGGAATGGCCGAGCCGCAGCGGGTACGCCTCGTGCCGGACGTCGCCGGGCGTCGTCCGGTAGACCATCGCCCACTCGTGCAGCCCGAAGCAGCCCGTGTGGGCCGGGCGCGACGCCGTCGCGGCCAGCAGCCCCCGCACCCACGAGACGGTGGCGGCCCGCTTCTGCACCACGGCGGGGCCGACGGTGACGCCGCCGGCCTCCGTGACGTACCCGGCCCACCCAGCGTGCGGCGGCGAGCCGGCCAGCACGACGCCCAGGCCCGGATGCCAACGCCGCAGCTGGGACGGCTTGAAGCTGTAGTAGGTGAAGAGGAAGTCGTGAACGGGGTGCGCCCGGCCGGCCCGGCGCCGCTCCAAGTGGTCGCCCACCAGCGCGTCGACGCGCTCGTGGTGCGCCGACTGCCGCGCCGGCCACTCGTCCTCCGCCAGGATCACGCGCTCCAGCGTAAGCTCCGCCTCCGACGCGGCGCGGCGTGCGGGTCGAAGGCCGGCGTGGTCAACGGCCGGATCCTCCGGGTCCACTCCGTCGCCGGCTCCGACGAGCCGCATGGGTCAGCCGACCCGCCGAAGCGGCTGCCAGTACGACGACGACGGCGACGAGACCGATGACGGCGAGCCACCGCGGCCCGAGGTCCGCGACGAAACCGCTGACCTGGCCCTGGATCGTGAGCGCCGCATCGATGACCGGGTCCTCGGGATCGCCGCCGGCGTACACGCGCAGCTCGTACACGCCGTAGTAGGCGACGTAGCCTCCGGCGAGGATCAGCAGCACACCACTCGCCCGCGAGACGTACGGCAGCAGCCGGCGCGCCCGCCGCACGATCGCGTCGCCGCCCAGCGCGACAGCGGTGGCCAGGATCCCGACGACGAGGCCCATGCCGACGCCGTACGCGACGAACGCGACCAGCCCGCCCACCACTCCCGACGACGCGAAGGTCGAGGTGGCCAGCGCCAGGAACGGTGCGACGGTGCACGACAGGCTGGCGACGGCGTACGCGACACCGTAGCCGGCCATCGACCACACCGACGACGAGGGCGCCGCACCACGCAGCCGTGGCGTCCGGAGCACCAACTCCCGGCCGGCGACCAGCCGCCCGCCGAGGGCCACCAGCGCGACGCCGATCACGACGGTGACCCACGGCAGGAACCGCTCGACCGACACGGCCGTCGGAACCACGACCAGCCCGAACGCCCCGAAGACGGCGACGAAGCCGGCCGTCATCGCGGCGGTCGTCAGAGCGGCCCGCCGCACCGCCGCGGACGTGCCCGGCAGCCCGCGGTCGGCAACGAGCAGGGTGAGGTAGGTGGGCAGCAGGGCGAACCCACACGGGTTCAACGCTGCCACCGACCCGAGCAGCAGGGCGAACTCGATCGGCACGCCGCTCATGGTCCGGTGTTCACGAGCCGCTCGACCGCGGCCTCGATCTCGCTGGCCTCGAGCGGCCCGCGGAGCACCTCGACCGACCCGTCGGCCGACACGAGTCCGAGGTCGTACTGCTGGGTGACCCCGAACCTGCTGTAGACGTCGCCGTCGCGGTCGTCGATGTGCGCGATGCCGCCGACACCGGTGTCGGCGACGAAGTCCTCCATGGCGTTCAGGTCGCCGGACAGCCCGGCCACGCCGACGAAGACGACGTCGCCCTCGTGCTGCGTCGCGAGGTCGGCGATGAGCGGCGCCTCGCGCCGGCACACCGGGCACCACGGCGCCCAGAACCAGAGCACGGCGGGCCGCCCGGCCAGGCTCGCACCCTCGAACGTGCCGCCGTCGACGGTGGGAGCGGTGAAGTCCAGCTCCTCAGGCACGACGACCGTCGCGGTGTGCGTCGGTGTCGGCGACGCCGTCGGCGACGGTGGCTCCGCAGGCATCGAGGGTGGCGCCGAAGGCATCGACGGCGGCGCCGAGGGCGACGACGGCGCCGCCGAGGACGGCGACGGCGCCGCCTCCGGCTCGTCCGTCTCCGCCGCACCGCACCCGGTCAGCAGGACGACGACGGCGAGCAGGCCGGCGCGGGCGCCCATCAGCGCACCGCCAGGCCGGCGACGGCGGCGAACAGCAGGGCGCGCATGCGGTCCACGTGGGAGCGGAACACCTCGAGGACCTCCTCCTGGCCGACCGGCGCCACGTCGGGGTCGCCGTCGAGGCCGGTGTCGTAGTCGGTGACGAGGGCGATGCCACCGAAGTCGAGTCCGGCCTCGCGGGCGAGCGCGGCCTCGGGGTACTGGGTCATGTTGACGACGTGCCAGCCGGCCTGACGGTGCCACGCCGACTCGGCGCGGGTCGAGAAGCGCGGCCCGTTGATCACCACGACGGTGCCGCCGTCGTGCGCCGTCACACCGGTGGACCGGGCGGCGTCGAGCAGCGCGCGTCGCACCCGCGGCGCGTACGGGTCGGCGAGCGAGATGTGCTGCGGGCCATCGGCGAAGCTGTCGTGGAAGGTGTCGGCCCGGCCCCAGGTCCGATCGACGAGCTGATCGACGACGACCACCTCACCGGGGCGGATCTCCGGACGCAGGGACCCGGCCGCGAACGGCGCCACCAGGGTGTGCACCCCGAGCCGGCGCATCGCGTCGACGTTGGCGCGGTAGTTCACCCGGTGCGGCGGCAGCTCGTGGTGCGGGCCGTGCCGGGGCAGGAACGCGACGCCGACGCCATCGACGACGGCGACGGTGACCGGCGCGGACGGCGGCCCCCACGCGGTGTCGACCTGCACCGTTTCGGCATCGTCCAGGAGCGTGTAGAGGCCGGAGCCGCCGAAGATCCCGACGTCTGGTGTCATTGCTGTTCCCCTCGGATCAGGCGACGAGTCTCGGTGAGCCGTCGCTGCATGTCCAGTACCGCCCGCGCCGTCCCGCCGACCGTGCCGGTGACCTTGCTCTTCCCGGTGCGCGGACGGTACGGAACCGGCCGCTCGGCGATGCGCCAGCGGGCCCGTCCGGCGCGCAGCACCATCTCCAGCGGCCAGCCCGACCGGCGGTCCACCAGGCCCAGGGCGAGCAGCGCGTCGCGCCGGGCCGCCCGCATGGGCCCGATGTCGGTGACGCGGGCGCCGGTGTACGCGGCCACCCGGCGGGCCAGGTAGCGGTTGGCCAGCCGAGCATGCGGCGCCATGGACCGCCCGCGCCGGGCGCCGAGCACCAGGTCGGCCTCGTCCGCGACGATCGGACCCGACACGAGCGGCAGGTCCCGCGGGTCGAGCGAGGCGTCGCAGTCCATGAAGCACACGACCTCCGACGTCGCGGCCGTCAGGCCGGCGAAGCAGGCGGCACCGAACCCGCGCCTGGGCTCGGTGACGACGACCGCCCCGAGTCCGGCCGCCACGTCGGCGGATCCGTCGGCGGATCCGTTGTCGACGACCACCGGGCGATAGCCGGCGGGCATCCGGCCCAGCACCCACGGGATGGCGGCGGCCTCGTCCAGCACCGGGAGCACGACGTCGATCACGCCACCACCCGGCCCAGCCGGGCGAACCAGCGCCCGGCCGCCACGTGCCAGCCCGCCAGCCGCAGTCCGGCCGCGGCGGCGATGCGGACCAGGTCGTCGGCCGACACCCACGCCCACGGGAACCAGCCGCTGATCTCGTCGCCACGTTCCAGCCGGGCCTCGCCGCACCGGGTGACGGAGCCGGGCGGCGCGACCTCGACCACGGCGCTCCCGTCTCCGGCCAGCAGCCGGGCGACCCGGCGCAGCAGCTGCGCCGGTGCACCGCCGATGCCGACGTTGCCGTCGAGCAGCAGGACGCTCTGCCAACGCCCCTCGGCCGGCAGGGCGTCGAAGACCGATCGTCGTAGCGCCGTGGCGCCGCGGGCCTGCGCCTGGTCGACGGCGTGCACCGACGCGTCGACGCCGAGGGCGGGCACGCCGAGCTCGGCCAGCGCGACGACGAGCCGGCCCGGACCGCAGCCCAGGTCGAGGACCGGCCCGCGCAGCGATGCCAGCAGCGTCCGCTCGGCCGCGGTGGCCGGAGCGGTCCAGTCGGCGACGGCGAGCGGCTGCGCCGACCCGTCGCGGCCGCGCATCAACACCGTCATCGCGCTCTCCTCGCCCGCACCACGACGACCACGCCGACGGCCAGCCAGACCCCGGCCAGCACCAGCAGCAGGTTGCGGCCGTAGTCCAGCGGCAGCGCGCTCGGCACCGACGGCGACCGGCCCCAGCCACGCACGACCGGCCAGAACAGCAGCGTCAGCAGCGCGCTCAGGGCGAGCCCGAGCCGCACCGGCAGCCGCGCGACGTCCGGCAGCCACCGGGTCGCCAGCGCGACGGCCACGACGGCCGGCGCCAGCAGCGCGTCGTGCACGATGCCGGACCCGGCCAGCCAGACGGCGAGGTCGGCCGGCCGGGTGTCGGCACGGTCCACCCAGGCCCCGGCGAGGCCGTAGCCGACGATGCCCGCCCCGGCCACCAGGCAGGTCCAGAAGAACGGCCCCGACGGCGACCGCTGCGTCATGCGCGACTCACCACCAGCTCGTGCACCCACTTCGTCTGCAGCACGCCGGCCCGGTTCGGCCCGATGAGCCGGCACGGGTAGCCGTGGTCGAGGTCGAGCCGCTCGCCGTTCAGGGCGACGGCCAGCAGGGTGTCGGGGTCGCGGACCTGCAGGTGGTTCAGCTCCGACGTCCGGTAGCGCCCCCTGGCCTGCAACGACTCCACCCGAACGGTGACGCCGTCGTCCGGGTCGACGCCCGCGGCGGCCAGCAGGCCGGCCACCGATACGCCCCGCCACCGGGCCGACGCGCTCCAGCCCTCGACGCAGGCGATCGGCAGCTCGGCCTCGCGACGGGCCATCCGGTCGAGGTCGCTCGTGGTGAGCTCGACCGGCCGCGCGACGTCGCCGGTGACCCTCAGACGGAAGCCCGGGTCCTCCGCGGCGTCGACGACGCCGGCCTGCACGGCGCTGCGGTTCACCGGCACACCCTGCGGCCCGATGTCCGGACGGCGCTGCGCGAACAGCGTCAGCGACCGCAGCGGGGCCACCGTCTGGCCGGCGGTGGTGACCGTGACGACCCCGGCAGCGACGGCCACGGCGCCGAGGAAGCCGCGCCGGCCCAGCCCACCGGGCTCCGCCGCCACCGCGGGCGCTCCCGCACCGCCGCGCCGCAGTGCCGCCCGGGCCACTGCCGCCTTCGCGCCGAGGTGCGCGACCACAGCGCCGATCGTGATCCAGGCGACCCAGTAGTGGGCGGCCGGGAAGAAGAAGTCCCATGGGTACCAGCGCGACACGTTCGCCACCCCTGAGAAGAGCAGGAACACCGCGCCACACACCAGCGGCACCAGCATCAGCCGCTCGGCGGCCTGGGCGGCGCCGGTCACCGGCGGCCAGCGGAACAGCCGCGGATACACCGACCACAGCTTCGCCAGCAGCAGCGGCACGGTGGCGAAGCCCGTCGCGACGTGCAGCCCTTGGGTGACCCGGTACAGCGACACGGGCCGCGGCGGGATCGGCAGCCAGCCCACGGGGTGCTGCTGCAGATGCGAGTAGAGGCCGGTCAGGAAGCACACCAGGAAACAGGCGCCGAGCGCGATGCCCAGGATCGCCGCGGTCCGGGCGTCGTGCGCCGGCCGCCGCAACGCCTCGTCGCGTGCCGTGGCCACGGCACGCAGCGGGCGCGGTGGGTTCACAGCGCCGCCCCGGCGAGCAGCGACCGGACGACGGCGGCGGTCCGCGTGTCCGGCGCCGCGGCCGCGACGGCGACCGCGTCGGCCGCCGTGTCGATGTCGCGCAGGACGGGCAGTAGGGTCACCGCCAGCCCCAGCGAGCGCAGCCGGTCGGCCTGCCGCGCCCCGGTGTGCGCGGTGCTCATGGGCACGCCGTCGAAGGTGCCGCGCCACCACCGGCGCAGGCCGAGCGCCCACCAGCCGCCGTCCTCGGCCGGCCCGAGCAGCGCCGTGCGCGGGCCGCCGCCGACGAGCCGGCCCAGGGCATCGTCCAGCAACGACGGCGTCACCTGCGGCGTGTCCATCCCGATCTGCAGGCCGGGCCCGCCGGCCCGCCGCCAGGCCGCCGCGAGCCGGGCGCCGAGCGTCCCCCGGACCTGCGGGACGACCTCGAACCCGGCGGGCAGCCAGGGACCGGGCTTGCCGTCGAGGGCGACGACGCGCCGGTCGGCACCACAGCGGGCGACGGCGTCCAGGGTGTCGGCGAGGGCCGCCTCGGCGACCCGCGCGGCCTCGACGGGGTCCAGCGGCGGGCAGAGCCGGGTCTTGACGCGGCCGGGAACCGGCTCCTTCACGACCACGAGCACGTGGGTGGATGTCACGCTTCCGACCGTAGGGACGACCGGCGGTCATGATTCTTACAAAGCGCGAAACTCTGCCACCGTACCCGTGCGACCTGGGGCGAAGCGGTCACCGGCAGTGGCATGGTGGAGCCATGGATCCCGGACCGGGCCAGCGCGTGCTGGTGGTGGACGACGACCCGGCGCTGTCGGAGGTGGTCGGCCGGTACCTGCGCCGCGACGGCTTCGAGGTCGACTACGCCTCCGACGGCACCGCCGGACTGGCGAAGGCGCTCGACACCCTGCCCGACCTCATCGTGCTCGACCTCATGCTGCCCGGACTCGACGGTCTCGAGGTGTGCCGGCGGCTGCGCCTCGTCGCACCGATCCCCGTCGTCATGCTGACCGCGCTCGGCGAGGAGAGCGACCGCATCGCCGGCCTCGAGATCGGCGCCGACGACTACGTGACCAAGCCGTTCTCGCCCCGCGAGCTGTCCGCCCGGGTCAAGGCCGTGCTGCGGCGGGCCGCGACCGGCGGCGTCACCCCGTCGGCAACGGCGCGGCGGCTGACCGGCGCGAGCTGCGAGGTCGACCTGGTCGCCCACCAGGTGCGCCGCGACGGCGAGCTCGTGGCCCTCACCACCAAGGAGTTCGATCTGCTCGTGCACTTCATGACCAATCCGGGCCGGGCCTACCGGCGCGAGGAACTGCTCGAGGCGGTGTGGGGCTGGCGCTTCGGCGACACCTCCACCGTCACCGTCCACCTGCGGCGGCTGCGGGAGAAGATCGAGGACGACGCGTCCGCGCCGCGGCACCTGCTCACCGTCCGCGGCGTCGGCTACCGGTTCGAGCCATGACCCGGCAGGTCACCACCGTCTCCGTACTGGCCACCGGCCTGGTCGCGGCCGGGATCATCGCCGTCGCGGGCGGCATCCCGGCTCGCGACCTCGTGGTCCTGGTGGCGGTGACGGCGCTCGCCTCGGGGGTGGCGGTCCTGGCCGGCGCCACGGTGCTGCGCCGGTTCCGCGGCCGGCCGGTGCGCGCCCAGGCGCTCGTGGTCGCGGTCTCGTCACTGCTGGTGACGGTGGCCGGCGTCGTCGCCGCGGCGCTGGCGATGTTCATCTCCACTCACGACCTCATCGCGCTGTTCATCGTCGTCGCGGTGGCGACGGCCATGGCGGTCGGCGCGGCGCTGCAGCTCGGCGACGACATCGGCGCCGCGACCTTGCAGGTCGGGCACCTGGCCCGCACCATGGTCGATGGCGGCGACGGCCCGGGGCGCGTCACCGGGCCGGGTGAGCTGGCCACCCTGGCCGCCGAGCTCGCCGACGTGTCCGCCCGGCTGGACGAGTCGCGACGGCGTGAGCGGGCGCTCGAGGCGTCGCGGCGCGAGCTCATCGCCTGGGTGTCGCACGACCTGCGCAGCCCGCTCGCGACGATCCGGGCGATGGCGGAGGCGCTCGACGACGAGGTCGCCGACGACACCGCCACCGTCAGGCGCTACCACCGGCAGATCCGCGGCGACGCCGAACGGCTGACGGCTCTGGTCGACGACCTGTTCGAGCTGTCCCGGATCAACAGCGGCACCGTGCGGCTGGGACCGGAGCTGGTGTCGATCGGCGATGCCGTCGCCGAGTCGCTGGCGGGCGCCGCTTCGCACGCCTCGGTCAGGGGCGTGCGGCTGGTCGAGGAGCTCGACGATCTGCCGATCGCCGAGGTGTCGGCCCGTGAGTTCTCCCGCGCGCTGAACAACCTGCTCGACAACGCGATCCGGCACACCCCGGCCGGCGGCCGGGTCGTGGTGCGATCGGGTCACGACGAGAGCGGCGCCGTGCTCCAGATCATCGACGAGTGCGGGGGCATACCGGAACCGGACCTCGACCGCGTCTTCGACGTCGCCTTCCGCGGCGACGCCGCCCGCGGCCGCGACGACGGCGGCGGCGGGCTCGGGCTGGCGATCGCGCGCGGCCTGGTCGAGGCGCACGCCGGCTCCGTCGAGGTCGCCAACCACGAGCACGGCTGCCGGTTCACCGTCCGGCTCCCGGCGTGACGTCGCTCGCCGAGCGCGAACGCCCGGCCACCACTCGCGCCACGGGCCGCCGCGCCGTCGTCGTGGCCCTGGGTGCCTGGGCGCTGATCCTCATCGTGGCCCGGGTCTGGGGGCTCTCCCGGCCGGACCAGCCGGACCTGCACCTGGATGCCATCCCGTTCTACGGTCGCTGGGATCCGGTCGCTACCTGGCGACTGCTGCCGCCGGTGCTGGTGGGCGCCGCGACCGTGGTGCTGCTGCCGTCGATCGCCGCGCGGTGGCCGTGGCGGCGGGTGCTCGTCGCGACGGCCGCGCTGGCGATCGGGTGGAGCCTCGTGCTCGCCGCGGTCGACGGCGCCGGCGGGTTCGCCGACATCGGGCGCGAGTACGGCCGGCACATCGGTCTGGTCGACGATCGCGGCGGGCCGGCGGCGTTCCTGCGCAGCTACGTCGAGCACCAGGACGCCGTCCCCGTCCACCTGCAGGCGCATCCGCCGGGCCTCGTGCTGACGCTGTGGGCGTCCGCGCGTGCGGGACTGTCCGGGCCCGGGTGGGAGACCGCGCTGGCCATGGCCGGCGTCGCCGCAGCGGCGGTCGCGGCACTCGTGGTCGCGCGCGACGTGGTGTCCGAGCGGTTCGCCCGCCGGGCCGCACCGTTCGTCGTGCTGGTGCCGGCGGCCGTCTGGCACACCAACGCCGACGTCGTGTTCGGCGGGATCGCGCTGACCGGAGTCGCCCTGGTCGTGCTCGCCACGGGACGCGTCGATCGCCGGCGGTGGCCGCTGGCCGCCTGCGGTGGCGCCGTGTTCGGGCTCTCGCTCCTGTTCACCTACGGCGTCGCGCTCCTCGCCGTCCCGATCGCGGCCGTCGCGTTGTGGCGGCGTCGTCCCGCGACGCTCGTGGTGGCGGCCGCGGCCGGCGCCGTCGTCGTCGCCCTGCCGCTGCTCTGGGGGTTCTGGTGGATCGACGGCCTCGCGGCGACGCGCGTCCAGTACTACGCCGGCGTGGGCGCCGTCCGGCCGTACGAGTACTTCCTGCTGGCCAATCTGGCGGTGTTCGCGCTGGCGGTGGGCCCCGCGACGGCGGCCGGACTGGCCCGGCTCGCCCGTCTGCGGGATCGGCGGGCGTGGCAGGTCGTCGGCTCCGGGCTCGCGGTCGTGCTGCTCGCGGATCTGTCCGGGCTGTCGTCGGCCGAGACGGAGCGGATCTGGCAGCCGTTCATGCCGCTGGTCCTGCTGGCCGGCGCCGCCCTGGTGTCGTCGCCGCAGGACGCCCGGCGCTGGCTCGCGCTGCAGGTCACCATCGCCGTCGTCCTGCAGGCCGCACTGCGCTCCCCGTGGTGAGATCGAAGGAGATGTGATGCGGGTCCTCGTCACCGGTGGCGCCGGGTTCATCGGCGGGCACGTCGTCGACCAGCTGATCGAGGACGGCGCCGAGGTCGTCGTCCTGGACTCGCTGATCGCCCACACCGAGCCGCCCGCGCACCTGCCCGACGGCGTGGACCTGCGAGTCGCCGATCTGCGCGACGCCGACGCCGTCGCCCACGCCGCCGGCGACGTCGACGCCGTCTGCCACCAGGCCGCCCGGGTCGGCCTCGGCGTCGACCTGGACGACGTCGCCGACTACGTCGCCGACAACGACCTCGGCACCGCCGTGCTGCTGCGCGCGCTCTGGCGGCGGCGCTTCACCGGCCGGCTCGTGGTCGCGTCGTCGATGGTCGTCTACGGCGAAGGCCGCTACAGCTGCTCCACGCACGGCGTGGTGGCGCCCGGGCCACGGTCGGCCGCCGATCTCGACGCCGGACGGTTCGAGCCGCCGTGCCCGGCCTGCGGTGCACCGCTGGCGTGGTGGCGCGTGGACGAGGACGCCCCGCCGGATCCGCGCAACGTCTACGCCGCGACGAAGCTGCACACCGAGCAGCTGGCCTTCGTGTACGGCCGCGAGACCGGCGCACCGGTGTGCGCGCTGCGCTACCACAACGTGTACGGGCCGCGGATGCCGCACGACACCCCCTACGCCGGTGTGGCCAGCATCTTCCGCAGCGCCCTGGCCGGCGGCGCCGCGCCACGGGTGTTCGAGGACGGCGGCCAGGTCCGCGATTTCGTCCACGTCACCGACGTCGCCAGGGCCAACGTGCTGGCCCTGGCGACGCGGTGGAGCGGTGCCCTGAACGTCGCCAGCGGCGAGCCGCACACGATCCTCGAGATGGCGACGGCGCTGTGCTCGGCGTTCGGCCCGGACGCGCCGTCGCCCGTCGTGACCGGCGAGTACCGCCTGGGCGACGTCCGCCACGTCGTCGCCTCCCCCGAACGCGCCGCCGGGGCGCTCGGCTTCGAGGCACGCACCGGCTTCGCCGCCGGCATGGCCGGGTTCGCCCACGCGCCGCTCCGGCGCTGAGCGCTCCCCGGTCGCGCCGACGGATCAGACGGCGGGCTCACCGCCTCGACCGTACAGAGCCGTCCCCGGCGTCGCGAGCACAGCGCTCACTCACCCCAGCTCGTCGAGGGCCCGTTGGGCGCCGGGGTGGAGCGGGATCGGGTCGATCTGCGTCGCCACCGCCAGATCGATGTCGGCGGCGGCCGGGTGCACCTGCGTCAGCGCCTCGACGTTCTCGTAGACCAGCTTGGTCAGCGCGCACGCGGTCCCGTCGTCGAGGTCGTCGCGGACGAGCAGGACGTTCGGCACGACCACCGTCGGCGTCGCCGCAGCCGTCCCGTACGTATCGGCAGGGATCTCGCCCTCCGTGTAGACGGGGTTGATCTCCTGCAGCGCCGGCAGCAACGGCGTGACGTCGACGAAGGCGATGTCGTCGCCCATCGACGTGAACAGGTCGGTCATCGCGGCGGTGGGCAGGCCGCCGGACCACACCAGCCCGTCGATCGAGCCGTCCTTCATGCCGTCGACCGTCTTCGTGAGGTCCAGGCGCTGCGCCCGCACGTCGCTCGCCGGGTCCAGGCCGGCGGCCTCGAGCAGGCGGTTCGCGATGACCTCGGTGCCGGAGTTCGGCGACCCGGTCGAGATCGTCTTGCCGGCCATGTCCTCGATCGAGGCGATGCCGGCGTCGGCGCGGACGACGACCTGGGTGTAGTTGGGGTAGATCCGTCCCAGCGCCGCCACCGGCTGCGGCGAGTCGAACGAGCCGGTGCCCTCGGTCGCGTCGGCGGCGGTGTCGGCCAGTGAGAAGGCGAGGTCGTAGTCGCCCGCGACGAGCTGCTGGACGTTCTGCACCGACGCGCCCGTCTCGGCGGCCGTGGCGGTGATGTCGGTCTCGTCGCCGATCAGTTGCGCCAGCCCGCCGCCGAGCACGTAGTACACGCCGGTCGAGTTGCCGGTCGCGATGGTCATGCGGCCCGACCCGGCCTCGCACGCGGCCGCGTCGCCGCCGTCGCCGTCGTCGCTGGGTGAGGTGGTCTGGCGGCCGCCGCAGGCGGACACCGTCAGGCCGGTCGCGAGCAGTCCCACGACCAGCCGGGTGACGACGCGAGCTCTCATGTCGGGACTTCCTCTCGATCGGGGGATGACGGTTCCGGCCGCGGCTTGCGGGGGACGACCAGGTTGACGACGACGGCGGCGGCGAGCACCGCGGTGCCCACGGCGATCGACACCGGCTGCAGGTAGAGCAGGAGGCAGGCGGCGACGAAGCACAGCGCGCGCTCGACCGGCCCGGCCGGCCGCAGCAGCCAGCCGCCCGCCGCCGCGGCCAGGGCGGCGACGGCGACCGCGGACACCGCGACGGTCCAGGCGACGTCGCCGGCCGGGCGTTCCAGCAGCAGCGCCGAGCCGTTGTCCGTCAGCACGAACGCCAGCGGCACCAGGAACGCCGGCAGCGCGTACTTGCAGGCCTGCCAGATCGACGCGATGACCCGGCCGCCGGTGATGGCCGCCGACGCGACCGCGGCGAGCGCCGTCGGCGGCGACACCTCGGACAGCACGGAGAAGTAGAAGATGAACATCGCGACGGCCGGCGCGGCGACGTCGAGGTCGAACAGCGCCGGGCCGATGACGACCCAGCTGATGATGAACGACGCGGTCACCGGCACCGCCAGCCCCAGGACGAGGATCGCCACGGCGGCGAGGACGGTGCTGAGGATCAGCACGACGGTGGGGTCGTCGGTCAGCGCCGACCCGGCGTCGACGAGCAGGTCGGACAGCACCTGGCCGAGGCCGGTCTTCGTGATGGTCGAGACGATGATCCCGGCGGCGGCGCACACCGCGGCCACGGGCAGGACCGAGCGGATGCCGTCGGACAGTGAGAGGTAGACGACGCGCGCGGTGTCGACGGCGACGCCGCCCCAGTCGCTCCCGCGCCGGCGGACCACGGCGTCGATCACCCCGAACCCGACGGCGACGGCGGTCGCGTAGACGACGGCACGGAACGGCGTCAGCCCGACGGCCAGGAAGAGCACGATGATGCCCAGCGACAGGAAGTGGTACCCCGACCGCGCCAGCAGCCGCCACGGGTTCTTCCGCTCGACGTCGACGGCCTCGACGCCGGCCTTGCGGGCGTCGATCTCGATCGCCAGGAAGATGCCCAGGTAGTAGAGCAGTGTCGGCACCAGCGCCCAGACCAGCACCTCGAGGTAGGACCGGCCGAGGTACTCGGCGATGATGAACGCCGCCGCGCCCAGCGTGGGCGGCGACAGGATCGCGCCGATGCCCGACGCCGCCAGCATGCCGGCGGCGTTCTCGCGCGGGTAGCCGGCCTTCTTCAGCACCGGCCACGTCACCGCGCCGAGGCCGACCGCCGTCGCCGTACCCGACCCCGAGACCGTCCCCAGCAGGAAGCCCGACAGCGCCACCGTCCGTCCCGGCGCCGTGCGCGAGCGGCGGAAGACCGCGAAGCTGAGGTCGATGAAGAACTGCCCGGCGCCGGTGCGGTCCAGGACGGCGCCGTAGATCGTGAACAGCACGATGTACGTCGCGCAGACGTCGAGCGGGACGCCGTAGAAGCCGCTCGGGTCGTTGTAGAGCGCGTTGACGATCTGGTCGAAGTCGATGCCGGCGTGGCTCCCCGGAAGGTCGGCGGGCAGGAAGCCGCCGTAGTACGCGTACGCCAGGAACGCCACGCAGACGATCGGCAGCACCCACCCCGTCGTCCGCCGGGTCGCCTCGATGACCAGCACCAGCACGATCGCGCCCATGAGCACGTCGAGGCCGGTCAGCGACCCCTGCCGGTCGAGGAACGCGTCGAACCCGCCGCCGGAGTCTCCGAGCGTCAGCGGCAGGACCGGGTAGAGGCACGCGACCAGCGCGACGGCGGCCGGCGCCCAGTCGAGCGGGCCCGGGTTGTCCGTCCGCTGTTCCAACGGCGTGGCGAGATCCTCCCGCGCCCGTCGCGTCACCGGGCGGTAGCAGATGAAGATCAGTGGCAGCACGAACGCCAGGAACAGCATGAGGTAGTACTGGTTGCCCTGGCTCAGCGGCCAGAACGCCTGGTGCAGCACGAACAGCGCGACGCCGAAGCACCACACGCCGACCGCCGGCGCGACGCGGCCCGAAAGCCGCCGAGCGGGCAACTCCTCGTCGTAGCGGGCCATGAGCTCGCCGACGTCCCTCGTCACCGGGGCTTCACCGCCGGCGTGCCGCGTCGTCGAGGCGTCGGTCATGCATCATGACCCTAGGTGTGACGCCCGGTTCATGGCTAGTGTCCCGGATGGTGGTCCGCGGCCGGAACACGGCCGGTTCCGGGGCGAGATACGCTCACCACCGTGCGCATCGCGAGGTTCACGACGGGGGACGACCCGCGCTTCGGCGCGGTGGGACAGGACGACAGCGGCGAGACCGTCATCGCGGTTCTCGAGGGCGACCCGCTCTACCGGTCGCCGCAGCTGACGGGGGAGAAGCTGGCGCTCGCCGACGTGCGGCTGCTGGCGCCCGTCATCCCGCGCAGCAAGGTCATCGGCGTCGGCCGCAACTACGCCGACCACGCGGCCGAGCTCGACAACCCGCTGCCCGAGGAGCCGCTGCTCTTCCTCAAGCCGAACACGTCGGTCATCGGGCCCGACGAGCCCATCGTGCTGCCGCCGCAGACCAGCGAGGTGCACTACGAGGCCGAGCTCGCCGTCGTCATCGGGCGCATCGCGAAGTCGGTGCCGCGCGACCGCGTGTCCGAGGTGATCTTCGGCTACACGTGCGGCAACGACGTCACCGCGCGCGACCTGCAGAAGAAGGACCACCAGTGGGCCCGGGCCAAGGGCTTCGACACGTTCTGCCCGCTGGGGCCGTGGATCGAGACCGACCTCGACCCGAGCGACCTGGCGGTGCGCTGCCGGGTCGGCGGCGAGGAGAGGCAGAACGGCCGCACGTCGCAGATGGTCTTCGACGTGGCGACGCTGATCGAGTACGTGAGCGCGGCCTTCACGCTGCTGCCCGGCGACGTAATCCTCACCGGCACGCCGTCGGGCGTCGGTCCCATGACGGCGGGCGACCACGTCACCGTCACCGTCGAGGGGATCGGGGTCCTGTCGAACCCGGTCGTCGCCGCGGAGTGACGGTACCCTGCGGTGCATCCCGTCCTGCTGCTCGTTCGTGATCGAGAACTCAAGGTGATCTGCTGTGACTGACGGCGCCGGCTCGTCGGACGCTCTCGTGCTCGGTGACGTCGCCCCCACCGACGTCCGCGTGCGCTACTCCCCGTCGCCGACGGGCAACCCGCACGTGGGGGTGATCCGCACCGCCCTCTACAACTCCGCGTTCGCGCGCCACTTCGGCGGCACGTTCGTGTTCCGCATCGAGGACACCGACGCCGCCCGCGACAGCGAGGAGTCCTACGAGGCGATGCTCGAGGCGCTGCGCTGGCTCGGACTGACCTGGGACGAGGGCCCCGACATCGGCGGCCCGTACGCGCCGTACCGGCAGTCGCTGCGGCACGACACCTACACCTCCGTCGCGGCGCAGTTGCTCGAGACCCGGCACGCCTACTACTGCTACTGCACGCCCGAGGAGCTCGACCAGCGGCGCGAGGCCGCCCGGGCCGCCGGCCGGCCGAGCGGGTACGACGGCACCTGCAGGACGCTGACGGACGAGCAGATCGCGGCGTACCAGGACGAGGGGCGGCAGCCGGTGCTGCGGCTGCGGATGCCCGACCAGGACATCACCTTCGTCGACCTCATCCGCGGCGAGATCACCGTCGACCGGTTCAACCTGGGCGACTACGTCATCGTCCGGGCCAACGGCCAGCCCCTCTACCCGCTGGTCAACCCCGTCGACGACGCCCTCATGGGGATCACCCACGTGCTGCGCGGCGAGGACCTGCTGTCGTCGACGCCGCGGCAGCTCGTGCTGCACCAGGTCCTGCGCGAGATCGGCGTCGCGTCCGGCCCGCTGCCGCGGTTCGGGCACCTGCCGCTGGTCACCGGCGAGGGCAACCGCAAGCTGTCCAAGCGCGACCCGCAGTCGTCGCTGCAGCTCTACCGCGACCGCGGCTTCCTGCCCGAGGGCCTGCTCAACTACCTGGCGCTGCTCGGCTGGTCCATCGGCGAGGACCGCGAGGTCTTCTCCATGCAGGAGATGGCCGCCGCCTTCGACGTCACGCGGGTCAACTCGGCGTCGGCGCGGTTCGACCTCAAGAAGGCCGAGGCCATCAACGGTGTGTGGCTGCGGCGGTTGTCGCCGGACGACCTCGCCATGCGCATGGTCCCGTATCTGCAGGCCTCGGGCGTACTGCCCTCCGTCGTGCCGACGGAGTCGCTCGACCTGCTGCGCGCGGCGACGCCGCTCGTCCAGGAGCGGATGACGGTGCTCGACGAAGCGGTCGGCATGCTCGGCTTCCTCTTTGCGCCGGGCCCGGTCGCGTTCGACGAGGACGCCGTCGCCAAGGTGCTGACGGCGGACGCGCGGCCCGTGCTCGTCGCCGCTCGCGCCCGGCTGGCCGAGGACGAGAAATGGACGACGGAGACCATCGAGGCGGGCCTGCGGGCAGCGCTGATCGACGAGCTCGGACTGAAGCCCAAGCACGCCTTCGGGCCGGTCCGGGTGGCCGTGACGGGGCGCCGCGTGTCGCCGCCGTTGTTCGAGTCGCTCGAGCTGCTGGGCCGCGAACGGACCCTGGCGCGCCTCGACGCTGCGCTGGCCCGAGTGGCCTGAATCACGGTCGCCGGCAGCCGTCCTGCCGGTTTGGATCGGACCGCCTCCGACCGCTATCCTTACCGGGCGGTCGAGCGGGAAACCCGCCCGATCCAGTGGGGTATGGTGTAATTGGCAGCACGACTGATTCTGGTTCAGTTAGTCTAGGTTCGAGTCCTGGTACCCCAGCGCCCGGCACGCCCCGGCGACGATCTCCAGCCGGTTTGGAGTCGGAGCGAGGCTCGGGTACAGTTTCACCTCGCGACCTCGGTCGCAACGGCCCCGTTGTGTAGCGGCCTAGCACGCCGCCCTCTCAAGGCGGTAGCGCGGGTTCGAATCCCGTCGGGGCTACAAAGAAGCGCCTCTCACCTGCGGAAACGCCAGGTGAGGGGCGCTTTCGTCTGTCCAGCCCTCCCCGGCTGTAGGCGGCTCTCCACGGTCGTTCCTGGGAAGGACGTGGCCAAGTTCTGGGGCCCTCCGTGGCCGGCCCAGCGCCTCCTCGACCCGCTGACGATGCCGGTCCGCGTCGCAGTCGACGCATGTGGCGTGGATCTCGAGCAGGACGTCGACCGAGTGGCCGGCCCACTCCGCCACCCGGGTCGGTGTGACGCCGGCGTTGAGCCAGGTGGAGACGGCCGCATGGCGGAGGTCGTAGGGGTGAAGCGCAACCGGCAGGCGCTTCGCCTCGGCCCCGAAGACTGCCCCGCGGGCGCGGTTGCAGACTCGGAACACGGTGAACGCGGGCAGGTGGTCAGTGCTGCGTTCGCCGACGAACAGGCGCGACGAACCGACTGCCGACCCGGCACCCTCGACCATGCACCGGTTCTCCACCGAAAGGCTCTACTGCGTCACCTACGACCTGCGGTTCCCCCGGCCTCGAGGGGCATGAGGTCGCGATGTCGGCCCTGGCGCGGTTCGCGGTCGGGAACGTGGTCGACGCGGGTGCCGACTGCGTCGCCGTGCCCGGCGACGGTGGCCCGGCGTTGCCGGTGGTCGCCGGCGATCCGCCGCCTCTCGAGGGGGCGACGACGGCGTCGTCTACTTTCGCAGCGGCCACCTCGACTGCCTCACCCGGTGCTGCAGGGCTTCGACGACGGCGCGCCGGCGCTCGAGGTCGCGCGCAGGTACGGCAACCTGAGCGGCCACCACCGTCTGTTGTCAGACGACGACCTGGTCATCGTGCTCGACGACCGCGCCCTCAACGGCGTGCCCGACGACGACGCGTGGCGGTCCTTGGCCGATGCCCGTGCCGGAGGTTTCGCGGGCTCGTTCCTGGGCTGAGGCGCCGAAGGTGCCGGAACCGGGACGGCGCAGCTCGGCGGGGTCCGAGGCCGTGTTCGTGCCGAGTTGGCCGGGGCTGCCCGTCCCCTGCTGCCCATGCTCTGAGCTGCGTGTGCGCGCCTCGAGGGACCGAGTGGGCGCTGCGCGCCATCGAGGACCGCTTGACCCGCACGCACGCGGCCTGGCCGGCAGCTATCACGGAGGACGGGGGAAGAGCGGCAACGCCTCGTGATGCGGCGTTCGCCGGGTGTCGAGGGCGAGTGCTACGGCCAGGGCGGCAGTGACCCGCCTACGACGCAGCGTCAGGAGGGAATTTGCCCGCTCTGGCGCTGAACGTGCCTCCTCGCGATAGCAGCCGCCCGCCGCCCGGCCCACCTCACTGCCGCCGGCCGTCTTCACTATCGCCAACCGTCTTCGGCGCCGCCAGAAGGCCCGCGAAAGACGGCTCCCGGCAGTGAAGACGGCTCCGGGTAGTGAAGACGGTCCGCGGTGGTGAAGACGGTCCGCGGTGGTGAAGACGGCTCCGGGTAGTGAAGACGGTCCGCGGTGGTGAAGACGGCTCCGGGTAGTGAACACGGCTCCGGGTGGTGGGGACGGTCCGCGGTGGTGAAGACGGTCCGCGGTAGTGAAGACGGTCCGCGGTAGTGAAGACCGCTCCGGGTAGTGAAGACGGCCCTCGGTCGTGAACGCGGCGACGGCCCAGTCGTGAAGACAGACCGCGGTGGTGGGGACGGCCCGCGGTCGCCGACCAAGAGCTGCGGGTGCCCACGGCCACCGTCCCCGGCGTGTACCAGACCACCCTGACCTTCACCGCGATCTGACATCAGTACTCGTACGGCTCACCGGGCTGGTCGATCGGGGTGATGCGGTCGGCGATGAGCAACGGCGGCTCCGCGCTCGCCGTCCCCGGCTCGTGCCCGTCGCGCGGTTGCCACCGGCCTTCGATCTCGAGCCAGGTCTCTGTCGGCCGGGCCTCGTCGCCGAGCACCTCGACGGTGAATGCGAGGGCGTCGGCGGCGCAGCAGTTGACGGCGAACCGGGTGAGCAGATAGCTACCGTCAGCATCGTCCTCGGGCGGAGTGACGAAACCGATCAGCCGCACTCGCACACCGTCCAGCGAGGTCGCCGGATCGAAGAGCGCCCGCCCCACGTAGTCGCGGAGCGAGAGATCGACGGCGCCGTCGCGCGGCTCGGGTAGCTCGGCGAAGCCGGCCGGGGACATCGCCGGTGGTGTGCTTCCCTGCCGGGCCGCCGCGAACGAGCCGAGCGGGGCGGGCGCGACGAGCAGGAGCGTCAGCAGAGGTATCGCCAGCATCCAGGCCACGCCCGGGGCGTGGTCGTGGTGTGCGCCGGGATGTGCCACGTCGGCCTCGGGCGGACGCCGGTAGGCGCGGCGCAGCCCATGGGCGCCGAGGACGGCCAGGCCGATCCCGGTGCCGAGAAGCGCGGGCTGCAGCCCCGGCTTGACGAAGGCGAGCGCGGCGTCGGTGAGACCGAGGCGGATGGAGACCGCGGCGATGGCCAGCAGCAGGATGCCCTGGGCCCGCTCGTCGAGCGCTCTCACAACAGCCACCACCCGACGCCCAGGGCGCTGACCACGGCGGTGACGAAGGTCAGGGGCGCGAATCGGATCGCGAAGCTCCGGCCGAAGATGCCGGCGTGCAGCGCGATGAGCTTGATGTCCACGACCGGCCCGACGACGAGGAACACGAGCCGCGCCGTGAGCGAGAACTGCGAGAGACTGGCCGCGACGAAGGCATCGGCCTCGGAGCAGATGGCGAGCACCACCGCCAGCGTGGCGAGCACGACGACCGCCAGCCACTCCGTCTCGGAGATGGACGTCATGATCGACCGCGGGACCACGACCTGAAGCGTCGCGGCCGCGAGGGAGCCGACGACGAGCCAGCCACCCGCGTGCAGAAAGTCGTGCCTGGCCGTTCCGGCGAACACCTCCCATCGCGTGGAACCGGCCGCGACAGGATGCGGCCGCCGCTGGAGCAGCCACTCCCGCCGTCCGAACCTCGCCCACAGGAAGCCGACGGCCACGGCCGTCGCGAACGACGCCAGCAGCCTGGCCACTACCATGTCGGGTCGGCCCGGGAACGCGACCGCCGTTGCCACCAGCACGACCGGATTGATGGCCGGCGCCGCCAGCATGAACGCGAACGCCGCCGCGGGCGCCGCGCCGTTCGCGGTCAGCCGCCCGGCCACCGGCACCGACCCGCATTCGCAGCCGGGGAACACCGCCCCGGCCACCCCGGCCGCCGGAACGGCCACCAACGGCCGGTCGGGGAGCAGCCGGGCGATCAGCGACGACGGCACGAAGGCCGCGATCGCGCCGCTGACGGTCACTCCGAGCGCCAGGAACGGCAGGGCCTGGACGGTGATCGACACGAAGATCGTCGCCCAGGTCTGCACGGCCGGGTGGTCCAGCGCGGTCGCCGCCCACGACTGGGCGACGACCGCGGCGAGGAGCGCGAGCATGAGCAGCTCCGGCGCGTACCGCTCCGGAGCGGGCAGCGGCGGCGCCGTGAGGCGCCGGGGCCGCCGCTGCCGTTGTGCTGGTCCGTTTCCGGGCATCCGCCGGCTAGTCCGTGACTCGGATGACGGCCCGCTGGTAGTTGTCGCGGGTTCCGCCCGGCTGATAGTTGTTCTGGATGTTGCCGGCCGCGTCGACGGCGAACCACTTGACCGTCGTCGTCTCGTCGATCGTGATCGGCTCCTGACCCTGGCGCGGGCCGGTGAACTCCATCCGCGGCGAGTCGAACGTCGGCCTGCTGCCGTCCAGCGTGTAGTAGACGTCGGACGGCTCGCTGAGCTCGAACGTGACGTCCACCGGCGCGTCGTAGCTGCCCCTGCCCGGTTCGATTGTCGACCTGGGCAGCACATTGTCCAGGCTGTGCATCTGGGCCACTTCGAGGATGCCGAGCCAGCCGTGGGAGAACTCCATCGCCTCTTCGTGGCCCTCCTCGTATGGCGGTGTGAACCCGACGTCCGACCAGCCGCTACCGGTCCAGGTCGGAGAACCAGCCTCGAAGCTCCAGGCGAAGATGCCGTTGTTGTAGAAGTGGTCGTCGGCGGAGTTCCCGGCGGCCGAGTAGAGGACGTCGCTGATCGGCCCGACCCGGCTCGGCCAGACGCTGGTGCCGCGGTGCTCCTTGATCCGGTTGAGGATGACGTCGGAAGCCTCGTAGAAGTAGCTCTCGACGCCGTAGCTGGGCCGCTCCAGCCCGTCGCGGGTGGGCAGCCGGTAGGCGCCCGGCGACCACATGAAGTAGCCCCCGTGGGTGTGGGTGTTCATCGCGAACCGGATGTTCGGGTTGTTCTCCACCAGCCAGATCTCGTTCTGCGCCTCCGGCTCGGACAGCGGCGTCGGCCCGCTGTATACGTCGCTCGTGCACGACCCGGAGGCGCCGGAGAAGCCTTGCTCCCAGTTGCCGACCCGGAAGTTCCGGTTCAGGTCCACGCCCCAGCCGTTGCGCGCCCGCAGGTCCGACGCGCCGGTGACCGCGCAATGGTTCGTCATGTTGCGCCGCTGCAGGGTGAAGTCGTGGATCGAGTAGTGGGTCCCGTCCGGGTTCACCGTCGGGATGATGAAGATGTCGAGGTTCCTGACCAGTTGCCGGATGAACGGGTTGGACCGGTAGTTGCGCAGCAGCCGCTCGGCGGTCTCGAGGGCGACCAGCGGCGTCACCCACTCTCGGGCGTGCTCCTGCGAGTACAGCAGCACGCCGGTCTGCGAGCCGTCGCGGTCGGTGCCGATCCGGATCGCCTTGACCGTGAACGGGTCGCGCGACACCGTGTCCGGCGCCGACAGGTTGTCGGTCAGCATCCGTCGCTGTGCCGGCGCGACCACGCCAGTGCCCTCGTCCCCCCGCCAGGTGTACGCCCGCACCAGTTCACTCGCCTCCGGGTGAGCGTTCAGGGCCGCGACGACCTCGGCCGCCGTGCTCCTGACCGCACCGGCCGCATCGGTGGCCAGCTGCACGCGAACGGCGTCGCCGTCGACGTCGACCGTCAGCGGCCGGTCGGCGGCGCCGGGGTCGGCGAGCTCGACCGAGAGGTCGTTGCCGCCCTCGTGCCCCCACGTGCGCGAGTCGACGCCGACGCGGTGCTCGTTGGGTGCGCCGTGCACCCGGCCGGACGCGGGCAGCACGGCCTTGACGACACCGCCGGCCTCCATCGAGATCATCACCGACGGGATGGTGTTCGCCGGCGCCGAACCCGTCATCGTGACCGGATCGCCGGGAACGTTGTTGACGACGACGACCGCGCCCGCGCCCGCCGCCTGAGCGTTGAGGACCTTGACGGCGTAGTTGCAGGTGCCGCGGTCGACCACGGCGATGCCACCGGCCGGGAAGCCGACGAGCGGCTCACACCCATCGGCCGGGTCGCCGGTGCCGTCGACGGCGAGCGTCAGCTCGCCCGCGATCCCCTGAACGGCCGGGTGGCGCCCGAAGTTCGCGGCGACCGCCTCGTACTCGCCCGCGGCGGCGGACGGCGCGTCGACAACGATCTTTTCGGCGAACAGGGCCTGGGCCGGCCGCCGGTAGCCGTTCGTCTGGTGGGGCAGCTCGATGATCTCGGCGAGATCGGGGAACTCCGCCGCGAGCGACTCGATCTTCGCCGTCGCCTCGGTCGCGTCGACGTAGTGGTCGACGAAGCCGGTCGCCAGGTAGCCCCACTCCCTCGGGGCGCCGCGACCGGACGGGTACTGTCCGTCGAGGAACTCGGTGAGCGGACGTTCGACCTGGCCGACCACGTGGCCGTCGACGAGGCTGCGCACGCGCATCCGCGACGGCACCGGGTCGGCCGGCATCGGCGTGCTCGTGCGGTGGTACATGTAGTGGCCGGCGTCGACGAAGCGCGAGAGGTTGAATGTCCCTCCAGCGCCGATCGGCGTGCCCGGGCCGGCGTCGAGGCTCACTTCGAGCAGGACGTTCGCCGAGCTCGAGCCGGCCTCGGACCAGACCTCGACCTGGATGAACGTCTCGCCGATGTTCTCGAACCACGCCGCTCTCTGTACGCGCAGGTCGTCGCCGACGTCGAGTGCGGCCTCCTCGGCGACCTCGGATTCGGCGACGGTGTCCTCACGCTCCGCCTGCAGCTCGGCGAAGTCCTCCTCAGTGAGTACCGGCTCGCCGACTGCGAACCCGGCGTCGGTCAGCCACTGCTGCTCCGACGGCGTGACGATGGCCTCCACACGCAGGCCGTCATCGGTCTCGTCGACCTTCTCGGCGAGATCGACGCCTGTGGCGACCAGCTGGTCCAGCGCCGTGCGGTCGTCGACCGTGATGGGAACGATCTCGGGAAGCTCGAATCCGTCGGACGGCACCGTCTCGGCGTTGAGCTCCGGTACAGGCTCGTTCGCCGTGACGTGCATCGCTAGCGGAACGACGAGGAGTGCTACGGGGACGGCCACAGCGGTGGCGATACTCACGCTGCGGCGGGGGAGAGCGGGGAGAGCCACGATCCACCTCCGGGTCTCGAGACCCGGCCCGGGGCGCTCTCCCTTGCCGCGTGCCTCGAAGTCAGTAAGGGGGTATGAAATGTGACACTTCGGCCCGATGGGACGATCGGACTGTAACGGCCTGGGCTTCCCCTTGTCCAGGTCTCGAGCCTCCTGCTCCCGTTGACGGGTGGCGCGGCCCGCGATCGTCGACATGGCGCGCACCCACAAGGCCGACGGCGTCGATGTCGAGATCGAGGCATGCGGGCGCGCGTCGGGACACTGTTGAGAATGAAAGTCATGAACCGTTAGGGTGGTGATCGACGAGGAGGCGCGATGAAGAAGGACATCCATCCCGATTACCACCCGGTGGTCTTCCGCGACAGCAGTGCGGGCCTGACCTTCCTGACCCGCTCGACCGCGACGTCGGACACGACGATCGAGTGGGAGGACGGGCAGATCTACCCTGTCGTCGACGTGGAGATCTCGTCGTCGAGCCATCCGTTCTACACCGGCCGGGCGAAGATCCTCGACACTGCGGGCCAGGTGGAGAAGTTCCGCCGGCGCTTCGGATCGCGTTCGACGTGACCGGCATCCTGGGCGGCGACGAGTACCGGCACTCGGCCGAGTACGTCGACGTCCTGTTGGCTGATCCATGGCGGATGTTCGGCCCTCTGGTCGCGGCGGGACTGGAGGGCGTCGACCCTGACTCAGGGCCGATCGTGGACCTGGGTGCGGGAACCGGCCGCGGAGTCCTGGCCGTCGCGGCCGCGCTGCCGACGGCTGACATCATTGCGGTCGAGCCCTCGGCGGCGATGCGCGCCGTGCTCATGGCCAGAGTCGGCTCCGACGAGCGGCTGCGGCAACGGGTGACGGTCGTCGGGGGTGACCTGGACGCGGTGCGGACACCGGAGCCGTTCGCCGCTGTGCTGGCGATGAATATGATCGGCCACCTGGATCGCACTGCGCGCAAGGTGTTCTGGACGAGTCTCGCGCGGCGGCTCGCCCCGGGCGGGCCCCTCGTCGTGAACCTGCAGCCACCGAGTGAGGCCGTCGAGGTGATGGAGACGCCGGCATCGGCGGTGGTGGTGGGACGGCGCAGGTACCTCGGCTCCGGCCGCGCCGCCCCGACGGCGGCCGATCAGGTCACCTGGCACATGACCTACCGCACGGTTGAGGACGGCGTCACCGTCGCGGAGGAGCGGGTCTCGTACTCGTGGTGGGTGCTGTCCGAGGCGGGGCTGCGCGACGAGCTCTCGGTGGCGGGTCTGCACGCCGAGCACCTGGGACCGCCCGAGGCCGGCGTCTACATCGGTCGCCGTCCGGCCGGTCGATGAGCGAACCCTCGTCCGGGACGTCCGCGAGCGCCACCTTGGGCGTGACGATCGCCCGGCTGTGCGGGATCGCCGCGCCGGTCATCTCGCAGCTGCCGGGGGTCCGCCGAGTGACCACTTCGCAGAGAACCTGCAACGGCTCCTCGACGACCTCGTCGGTCGCTCACTGCCGCCCGGCGCATGACGAGTTCAGCCCCTCGCGGTCTCCCGCGAGGGGCTGAACGCCGTCGGCGCTACATCACTGGCGGCACGACGCGAGTACGCCGCCAACACCGACGCCGGGGTCGCGCAACGGCAGCCGGGTCGACGAGCCGCGGCAGGTGGGGACGTCGACCTGGTAGATGCCGCGGCCGAAGGTGGCGACGCTGAGCTGGCGGGTCGGCTCGTGGTAGCGCAGGTACATGACCGGCGCGTTCGGCAGGTTGGTGCCGAGCGCCGCCCACTCGCCGCCGTTCCACGCCGACACGTACACGCCGACGTCGGTTCCGGCGAGCAGCAGGCCGTCGGTGGTCGCGACCACCGAGTTGACCGGCGCGTCCGGCAGTCCCTGCCCGATGTCGGTCCAGGTGGCGCCGCCGTCCTCGGTGACCATGACGTGCGGGCGGTCGCTGCCGGCGCGGAACCCGGAGAACGTCGCGTAGGCGATGTCCTCGTCGGCCGGGTTGACGGAGATGCGCGTCACCCAGGTGCCGGGCAGCTGGTCCTCGTCGACCTGGTTCCAGGTGGCGCCGAGGTCGTCGGTCCACCAGAGGTTGCCGTCGTCGGTGCCGACGTAGATGGTGTCGCCGTCGGTCGGGGCGGCGGCGACGGCAGTGATGGTGCCCCACGGGTAGCCGTCGTCGTCGTTGGGGCCGCCGTCGGTGAGATCGGGGCTGATGACTGTCCACGTGCGGCCGTTGTCGGTCGAGCGGTTCAGCCGGTTGCCGGCGTAGTAGACGACGTTGGGGTCGCTCGGGTCGAACTGCAGCGGGGTGAACCAGTTGCGGCGGTCCGAGGTCGTCAGCCTGGTGAAGTTCGGCCGCGGCGTGCCGCCGCTGTTCTCCGACCGGTAGCACGAGCCGTACTGGCTGCAGCCGAAGACGATGGCCGGATTCTCCGGGTGGATGATCACCTGCAGTCCGTCGCCGCAGCCGATCGCGTCCCAACTGCCGCCGACGCCGTTGTAGCCGCGGTTGCAGCCGTTGTCCTGGGCGCCACCCACCTTCAGCCGGGGGTCGGTCTCGGCGACGTCGACGGAGTAGAACTGCGTGTACGGCTCATAGGTGGCCTTGACCCACGACTCAGAGGCGCCGTTCGTGTCGGACCGGTACATGCCGCCGTCGTTGCCCAGGTAGACCCGGTTCGGCACCTTCGGGTCCCAGGCCATCTTGTGCTGATCGGCGTGCGGACCCTCGGAGATCCCGAACGACATGGCGCCGTCGGTCGACTCGCGCAGGTCGACACCGGCGAGGAAGACGTGGTCCGGGTTCACAGGATCGACGAAGAGCTTGCCGAACCACCAGCTGAACGTCGACTGCGAGGCCTGTGCCGCAGTGACCGGCGTCTGCTGCCAACTGTCGCCGCCGTCGTCGGATCGGAAGAACGCCCGGAACGGCCCGAGCGCCGTGCCGACGTACGCGTACAGCCGGTCCGGGTTGCTCGGGGCGAGGGCCAGTCCCCAGCGGCCCTGGTCGGGGTCCGTGGGTAGACCGTTGGTCATCCGCTCCCAGGTCGCGCCGCCGTCGTCGGAGCGCCACAGGCTGGAGCCGGGCCCGCCGTAGGTGCGCTGGTGCGGCTCGCGCAGGTGGTCCCACATGGCCGCGTAGACGCGGTCGGGGTTCGTGGGGTCGATGACGACCTCGGTGGCGCCGGTGGTCTCGTTCAGTGGCGCCAGCACCCGATTCCAGGTGTCGCCGCCGTCCTCGGTGAGGTAGACGCCGCGCTCGCCGCCGGGGACGAACAGGTTGCCGGCCGCGGCGGCGAAGATGCGGTCCTCGTCGCTGGGGTCGACGGCGAACCGGGCGATGGCGTGGCTGTCGGCCAGGCCGACGTGCTCCCAGGTGCCGCCGCGGTCGAGGGAGCGGTAGATGCCGTCGCCGCCGAACGTGATGGAGCCGCCGCCGGGCTGCGGCTCGCCCGTGCCGGCGAAGAGCACGCCCTCGCTGGTCATGGCGACCGCGCCCATGCCTTGGACCCAGTCGTCGGGCCAGACGGCCTCGTAGGTCATGCCGGCGTCGCTGGAGCGCCACAGGCCACCGGACGCGGCTGCGATGAAGATCTGGTCGTCGACCTGCGGGTCGATGGCGATGTCGACGACGCGGCCGCCGATGTCGCTGGGGCCGAAGAACTCCCACTGCCGCTCGGCGAGGGGACGGTACATGCTGCGGGTGCGGATATCGACGTTGCGAGCCTCGGCACGCGCCTCGGTGTAGACCTCGGTGGACAGCTCGGTACTGCCATCACTCAGCCGCTGCGCCGTCATCCACTCGTCGGGCAGCTCCATGGGTCCGGTGGCGGTGCTGGTGCTCAGAGTGGCCGGTTGCTCGTCGCCGTAGACCATGGCGGCGACGAGCGAGACGGCGGCGACGGGCGCGGCAACGGCCGCGGCCCTGACGGTTCGGCGATAGCGGGCCAGTCTGGCGATCATGCCGGGGCTCCCTCTCCGCACGGGCGTGTGACTCGGGGCATTTGAGTGCGAACGATAGTCATTGTGGTGAGTGCTGTCACCGGCCGATGTACGAGGAGAGACGGTGACGGGTCCTACAGATGTAGGACGCGGTCAGTCGCTCTGGAACTCCGGCAGCCCGGCGTCCTCAGAGTCGGGCCCGACCACGGCCATGAGCGCGGTGCCGTCGGCGCACAGGGCAGTCGCCCGCAGGTACATCCGCCGTCCCTGGGACTGCAGCAGCACTTCGGTCTCGAACACCTCGTCCTCGATACGCAGCAGCTCGATGTCGGACCGGCTCTCGTAGTCCGCGCGCAGGTCCAGAGGCGTCATCCGGATCGACCCCTCGACGGTGACGAGCGCGCCCTGCTCGACGACTGAGGTGACCCGGGCGCCGTCGGGCAGGACCAGCCCGTCGACCGTGTCGTCCGTCTCGGGTGCCTCGTCCAGCGGCACCCGGTCGCACGAGGGCAGGTTGGCCAGCATCGCGTCGCCGGGGTCGCCCGGACCGGCCGGGTCGTCCCCAGAGCTCCCGCACCCGGCGAGCGTCAGGGCCATGATCGCGGTGAGGGCGGCGACGGCGACGGCTGCGGTCCGGCGCGGGGTCATCGCCGCAGCCTGCCACATCGCCGTCACCGCAACACTCGCCAGCGCCGCACCGCGAGCAGTTGCACGGCGATGATCGCCGCCGTGATCAGCATGAGCAGGATCGTGATGAGCGCGGCGTAGGCGAAACCGGAGAACTCGAAGGCCTGGTCGAAGATGTACACCGGCAGGTAGAGGGTCGCATTGGCCGGCCGCCCGTCGGTCAGCACGTAGGCCGGCACGAAATTCACCTGCAACGTCAGGATCGTGTCGCGTACCGCCAGGAGCACCAGCACCGGCGCCAGCAGCGGCAGCGTGATCCGCCGCAGCTGCCCGAACGGGCCGCAGCCCTCCAGCGCGGCCGCCTCGTAGAGCCGTCCGTCGAGCAGCCGCCGCGCCGCCAGCACCACCACGAACCCCTCGCCGATCGGGAACAGCAGCATCAGCACGACCCCGACCCGCGCCGTTGTGGGGTCGGAGAGCCAGGTGTAGCCGGGATGGCCGAACAGCCCGAGCAGCTGGTTCAGCGGCCCGTACAACGGGTTGAGCACCCACAGGAACAGCACGGCCAGCGCGACGTCCGGGACGACGGTCGGCAGGTAGACGGCGGTGCGGAACCACCGCCCGCCCGGCCGTGGAGCCGCCAGCAGCAGCCCGAGCCCGACGGCCGCGAGCAGCCGCAGCGGCACCGACAGGGCGACGTGGAACAGCGACGCCTCGAGGCTGTCCGCGAGGAACGCGTCGTCGGCGAGCCGGCGCACGTTGTCCAGGCCGACGAACTGCGGGTCGCGGGTCAGCCCCGTGTGGTCGGTGAACGCGTAGCCGACGTTGAGCAGGGCGGGGACGGCGATCAGCAGCACGACGGCGACGGCGTACGGCGCGAGGAACGCCCAGCCCGACAGCGACCGCTCGCCCTTGGCACGGGTCACACGCGCCGCCCAGCGGCGTCGAAGCGGTGCAGCCGGTCCGGGTCGAACCGCAGCCGGACGGTGTCGCCCGGGCGCAGGCTCAGCCGGGGCGGCGTGCGGACCGCGAGCCGGAGACCGTCGGGACACCGGGTCAGGAGCACCGCCTCGCTCCCGAGGGTCTCGACGGCGTCGACGGTCGCCTCGATGGGGCCGGCCGGGTCGAGGGCGAGGTCCTCGGGACGGACGCCGACCGTGCCTCCGGCGGCGCCGCCCAGGACGCCGCCGCCGGGGACGAGGTTCATCGGCGGGCTGCCGAGGAACCCAGCGACGAACGTGTCGGCGGGCGCGTCGTACACCTCCTGCGGCGGACCGGCCTGGCGGATGCGCCCGGCGTCCATGACGACGACGCGGTCGCCCATCGTCATCGCCTCGGCCTGATCGTGCGTGACGTGCAGCGTGGTGGAGCCGATCTGGCGGTGCAGCGCCAGCAGGTCGGCGCGGGTGCTGAGCCGTAGTTGCGCGTCGAGGCTGACCAGCGGCTCGTCCAGCAGGTAGACCGCAGGCGAGCGGACCAGCGCGCGGGCGAGCGCGACCCGCTGTCGTTGACCTCCGGAGGCCTGGTCGGGGTAGCGGTCGAGCAGATCGGCGATGCCCAGTCGTTCCGCCGCCGCGCCCGCCTGGCGCCGGGCCTCGCCCTTCGGCACCTTGCGGACCCGCAGGCCGAACATGATGTTCTCGCGGACGGTCAGATGCGGGTACAGCGCGTAGTCCTGGAAGACCATGGCGACAGACCGGCGGTGCGGCGGGACGTCGCGCAGGTCCTGCCCGCCGACGGCGACCATGCCGGCGTCCGGCCGCTCCAGCCCGGCGATGAGCCGCAGCATCGTCGACTTCCCGGAGCCGGACGGCCCGACGACGGTGACCAGCTCGCCCGCTGGGACGTCGAGGTCGACGCCCTCGACGGCGCGCACCGGGCCGTACGCCTTGACCAGCCCGGTGAGCCGCAGTCCGCCGCCGTCGGTCATCGTCAGGACCCGACTGCGGGTTGCTGGAACAGCGGGCGCAGTTCGTCCTCGAGCCGCCGCAGGCCCTCCTCGCGGTCGACCCGGCCGTAGAAGACCTCCGCGAGCAGGTCGTTCGCCTCGGCCTCGATGCGCGACCAGGTGGCGATGCGCGGGGTGGCACGCAGGTACGGCTCGATGTCGAGGTACACCTGCGACGACGCCGGCGGCTCGGCGGGCTCGAGGAAGACGTCGGAACTCGCGACGTCGAGCCGCGAGGGCACCGTCCGGCCGGACGCGGCGAGGATGGTCTGGCCCTCCACGCCCATGGCGAACTCGATGAAATCCCAGGCCGCGGCGTGGTCGTCCAGGCCGGCGCTCATGCAGTAGGCGTCGCTGTGCAGGATCGACGCCGGCTCGCCGCCGGGCGCGACGGGCAGCGGCGCGACGTCCCACTCGAACCCCTCGATGGAGCGCAGCGTCGGCACCGCGACCCGGCTGTTCAGGTACATGCCGAGGGTGCCCCGCAGGAACCGGGCCTCGCTGGACTCGCTCTGCTCCTCGGCGTCGGGCGGGACGACGCCGTGCACGAGCTGCAGGTCGAGGAACCAGTCGACGGCCTGGCGAGTGGCGGGGTCTGTGGTGAGCGTGAAGATGGTCGGCTCGTCGGGGTCATCGACGACGTCGCCGCCGTTCGACCACGCGAACGGCGCGACCCGGATGACCGACGGCTCGACGCCGGCCCCGTATGTGCCGCCGCCGGTGAGCGCCGTGGCCGCCGCGAGGAAGTCGTTCCAGGTCCAGCCCTGGGCCGGCGGTTCGAGCCCGGCCGCCTCGAACAGGTCTCGGTTGTAATAGACGACCAGCGACGAGAGGTTCTGCGGCATGCAGGTGAGCTCCTCGCCGTCGAACCGGAACGCGTCGAGCGCCCGCGGGCTGAAGTCGTCCTCGCCGAGCACCTCGCTGTCGTCGAGGTAGTCCTGGACCGGTTCGATGACGTCCTGGGCGGCGAACTGGCCGTAGCGGCGGAAGTTCAGCAGGAACACGTCCGGTGGCGCGCCGCCCGCGAACGCCGTCGTCAGCCGGGCCATGAGGTCGTCCTGTGTGGCGACGGGGGAGAGCGTGACGCCGACGTCGCTGGAGGCCTCGAACGCCTCCACCAGGGACGTGTACCCGGCCACCTCCTCGGCGTCGCCGAACAGCGTCACCGTGATCTCGCGGTCCGCGCCGTCGCTGCGGCCGTCCCCGTTCCCCGGCTCCGAGCCACAGGCGGCGGCGACCAACCCGGCCAAGGCGACGGCCGTGGCCGTTCGGCGGGTGCGGGTCATGGGCGTCCTCTCCGTAGGGCGGCCAGGGGATCATCGCTCAGCAGCACGCGCTGGGCGAGCAGGAACACGACCACGCAGGGCAGGGTCGCGATGACGCAGCCGGCCATCAGCAGCGGCCAGTCGGTGGGGTTGAGCAGCAGCAGGAAGCGCAGCGCCAGCGGGAACGTGTAGCGATCGCCGCTGTGCAGGTAGAGCAACGGATCGATGAAGTTGGCCCAGTGGAACGTGAACGCCAGCACCGCGACGGCGAGGGTGGCCGGGCGCACCTGTGGCAGCGCCACCCGGCGCCAGACGGTCAGCCAGCCGGCCCCCTCGAGCCGCGCCGACTGCAGCTGACTGTCCGGGACACCGCCGAAGCTCCAGGCGTAGAGCAGCACCAGGAACGGGCTGACAGCGAGGAGGGCCGGCGCCAGCAGCGGCACGATCGTGTCGGTGACGCCGGCCAGCCGGAACACCTCGAACCGCGTCGCCCATACCGCGGTCACCGGCACCAGCAGGACCACCACGAGCGCGACGACCGCCTTCCGCCGCGCCGACGGCGGGAGCAACCGGACGCCGAACCCCGTCAGGGCCGCGGTGAGGACTGTCAGCGGCACCGCGACGGCGGCCACCATGGCAGAGTTCGCCAGGTACCGGAACAGCGGCATCAGCTCCGGCAGCCGCCGGTACGCATCCAGCGTCGCCTCCGGCGGCCACAGCTCCAGCGTCCGCGGCGGCGGCAGCCCGGCCGGGCGCAGCGACCCGGTCAGCATGAACCACAACGGCGCCGCGAACAGAGCGGCGACCAGCGCCGGCAGCACGAACCGCCCCGCCACCCGGCTCACGGGCGCGGGCCCGTCGGGCGAACGCGGCGGCGGGCGGGCATGGCGCGCAATATGTCACATTCGACGTCAGGGTGTCGTCCTCGGGCTCAACCGCCGGCTCCCCGTGATGCTCGAGGCCGGCTACCCGCTCGGTTCGGCTCTAGCGTCCCCCCGGCGCTCAGTGCCGGGGCGATCGTCGACTGCGTCGTGGGCGGCGCCGCCGACGACAGTGGAGCAGCCGATGGAACCTTGTCGGCCGCCTTGACCGCCCAGGCCCTGGCCTGGGCGCGGGCACTGCCGCAGCCGCCCTGAATGGCGCTGCACTACGTCTCCGACATCGCCTTGGCGGCACCGTTCTGGTCCCAGCAGAGCTATGCGCCCGTGGCTACGTTCCTGACCACCGCCCCGCGGTTCCCTGGCTGGCGGATTCAGGTCGCCGGACGTGCGGTGAGCTCGGTCGCGAGACCGGCGAGGATCCAGTCGAGGCCGCTGTCGAAGATTGCGTGCATCGGCAGCGTGAAGAACGTCCGTCCGACCCGCGCTGCCGCCGGATGGGCGGCGGGGTCGACGTCGTCCAGGCCGGCGACGAACGCCTTGGCCCGGCTCGGCCGTGGCTCGCGCCGGCGGGCATCGGCGTCGTCCTCGATGGCCGTCCGGGAGAAGGTCCAGCTCATGATCGCAGCGGTGCCGCGCGCGACGGTGTCGTCGTCGAATCCGGCGTCGACGAGTGCCGAGGCGAGGTCGTCCAGGAGGCGGTACGCCTCCGGCCCGGCGGGCCCGTTCGACATCAGCCACGCCGCCATGCCGGGGTACTGGCGCAGCGTCCGCGGTGACGATGCGCTCGACGCTGAGTGTTGCCGAGTCACCCTCATCGATGGGCTCGTCGGGCGCACCCTGCCGCGCGAGGCCTGACGCGGTTCGGCCCGGTGTCGTCTTCAAGGGTGCTAGCATTTTCACTTAATGAGGTTGATTATCGTTAGAAAGAGTTGCGGATGCGCATCACACCCGTAGTCCTGGTGACCGGTGTCGATCCGGACGCGATGGCGTCGGCGACCATCACGCTGCAGTGGGATCTGCCCGACGCCGTCGTCGTGCACCATCGCATCGACGTCGAGCGGAGTCGGCTGCTCAGAACCGTGAGCGACGTGACCGGCGTGGTCGAGCAGGAGGAGGTGGACCTCGAGCACGCGTGCGTCAGTTGCGCCGTGCGCGAGGACGTCGCGCCGACCGTGGCCCGGCTGGCGCACGCCGGGCGGTGGGGCGTCATCGTCGCGCACCTGCCGGCCGGCGCCGAGGCGCAGCAGGTCTGCCGCGTCGTCGCCGGTGACGTGCGGCTGCGGCACGTGCGCATCGCCGGCGTCCTGTGTGCCGTCGACGGCGATCGGCTGGTTGACGACCTGCTGGGCGACGAACTGCTGTGCGAGCGCGGCACGCACACCGCCGCGGACGACCGCCGCGGCGTGGCCGAGGTCGGCGCGGCCCAGCTGGAGTACGCCGACGCCGTCACCATCGTCGGCGCCGCCGATGACGCGGAGCTGGAGCTGGTCCGTGCGCTCGCCCGGCCCGGCGCGGCGGTGCTCGCCGACGGCGACGTGCTGGAGCCGGCCCGGCTGCTGGGCGGCATCCACGAGCACGCCGCCGCCGAGGCCTGGGCGGCCCAGGTGCGGAACGGGCCGCTGCCGGCGTTCGATGGCGCGCACGTGTGGAGGCTGGATCTGCGGTCGGGCCGGCCGTTCCACCCGGACCGGCTGTACGAGGACATCGAGGCGATCGGTGGCGGCCCGCGCAGGTCGCGCGGCTGCTTCTGGCTGCCGACGCGGGCGACGGTCGCGTGCGTGTGGGACGGCGCCGGTGGTCAGTTGAGCATCGGTGTGGCTGAACCGTGGGGCCGCCGCCGGCCGTTCACTCGCATCGTCGTGACCGGGATGGACGACGGCCGCGACGAGGTCGCCGCGGCGTTCGAGCGCTGCCTGCTCACCGACGACGAGGCCCGCGGCCGCGGCATGTACTGGGAGGCCGCCGGTGACGGCTTCGAGGCCTGGCTGGGCGACATCCGCAGCCCGCTCTGACGAATCCAACGGAAGGCAGGAGATGAAGGTTCGCAACTCGCTCAAGTCGCTCAAGAACAAGCCCGGCTCGCAGGTGGTCCGACGCCGTGGCCGCGTCTACGTGATCAACAAGCTGAACCCGCGGTTCAAGGCCCGGCAGGGCTGACCGCGATGGCGACCAGGAAGCCGCCGCCGTCAGGCCGCCGCAAGCGCCCCAAACCGCTGCTCGCCGCCGAGGTCACCTACGTCGACTACAAGGACGTGAAGCTGTTGAAGGCGTTCGTCTCCGAGCGCGGCAAGATCCGCTCCCGCCGGGTCACCGGGCTGACGCCGGAGCAGCAGCGAGCGGTGGCCAAGGCGATCAAGAACGCCCGGGAGATGGCCCTGCTGCCGTACCCGTCGGGACGCTGACCACAGAAGGGACCCTGCATGTCCGCACGATGCCAGGTGACCGGAGCGCAGCCGGGCTTCGGTCACTCCATCTCACACTCGCATCGGCGCACCAAGCGCCGGTTCGACCCGAACATCCAGCGCAAGCGCTACTGGGTGCCGTCGCTGGGACGCACCGTCACGCTCACGGTGAGCGCGCGGGGCATCAAGACCATCGACAAGCGCGGCATCGAGGCCGTCGTCGCCGAGATCATCGCCCGAGGGGAGCGGCTGTAGATGGCCCGCAACGACATCCGGCCGATCATCAAGCTGCGTTCCACCGCGGGCACGGGCTACACCTACGTGACTCGGAAGAGTCGCCGCAACGACCCCGACCGCATGGTGCTGCGCAAGTACGACCCCGTCGTCCGCCGGCACGTCGACTTCCGCGAGGAGCGCTGATCCGTGGCGAAGAAGAGCAAGATCGTCCAGAACGAACGCCGCCGCGAGGTCGTCGCCCGGTACGCCGAGCGCCGGGCCGAGCTCAAACGCATCATCGCCGACCCCGACAGCACCGACGACGAGCGCGCCGCCGCCCGGCGGGCGCTGACCCGTCAGCCCCGCGACGCCAGCGCCACCCGGCTGCGCAACCGCGACCAGGTCGACGGCCGGCCCCGCGCGGTCTACCGGAAGTTCGGGCTGTCCCGCATCCGGTTGCGCGACATGGCGCACCGCGGCGAGCTGCCTGGCGTCACCAAGTCCAGCTGGTGACCTGACGGGGCCGAACCAAAGCCGGTCAGGCGCTTCGACGCAGGACGAACATCGCCATCGCCTCAGGGCCGACGGGCTCCGCGAGCAGGCCGGCGGCGGTCACTTCGTCTTGCAGGCCGGCTTCGGAGAACACCCACCACCGTAGGAGACGTGCTCCTCGCTCACGGTCCCTTCGTCGTCGACCGTGCGGTAGGTCATGTACCACATGACCTGGCCGGCTCCCGCGGGCTCGGCGCGTCCCGAGCCTGGGTAGGTGAGCCGCCCGAGCGTGACGGTCGCGAAAGCGGTGGCGGGCACCTCGACGGCCTCCGGCGGGGGCTGGAGGTTGACCAGCGCCTCGCGTCGGGCGCGAGGCGCTGGGCGTGCATCGCCCAGAATCCGGCGCGGGCAAGGGGTCGAGATGGCCGATGCTGTTCAGGGCGAGGACCGCCCCATACCGGTCGGGTAACTGCGGCGAGGTGTGGTGTAGCGGCGGCGGAACTGGCTGGCCGAGAAGATGTCGACGTCGACGACGGGGGTACGTCCGGCCGTCCTCCCAGACGACGGTCTTGTCCGAGGTGATGGTCGAGCGGGTCAGGAAGGCCACCCCGGCGCTGGTGTGGCGGAACACGACCGGCCCGTACTCGGGGTGGATCCCTCCTTCATGAGACCCCTGCTTCCTGGGGAATTGACGTCGGCGCACTGCTCGGTAACGATAACAGTTATCGTAACGGCTGCGCCCGGATCACAAGGATCGCGCCGAGGATGACAAAACTGAGAATCGTTATCTATAGTAGCGCCAACTCACTCATGACCTGTTTGGGAGTCGATGTCCGTCATGCAACGGTTCATGGCCCGGAAGATCACGGCTGCGGCCGGCGCGGCCGCACTCGTCGTCGCGTCCGGGGTGGCGGCACACCAGGCCGGCGCGGAGCCGGGTCCGCCGCCGCCCGCCGACGAGCGCAGGGTGCTCACGACGGAGCACGTCGATGCGATCAACGTCGGGTTCGACGGCGAACGTCTGACCGTCAACTCGAAGATCAGCCCGCCGGTCGAGCACGTCGAGGTGGATGACCTGGTGTACCAGCTCTCCGACCTCGGTCGCGTGGAGGGACTTCCGGAGCAGTACGTGGAGTTCATCGGCGCCGACGCCGCGTGGGTCATCATGCAGACCCAGAACCCGGACGTCCTCTGGGCCGGCTGGAGCACTGAGGAGATCGGCACCGGGATCGTCGACGGCGACGCGGTCGACATCATGCTGACCGACGCGCGCGGACCCGGCGATGTCGAGGTCTTCCAGACCGGCCCGTTCGGAGAGCCCATCCGGATCTTCAGCTCCGACGAGGACCACAAGACGTTGCGCCAGGCCGTCAACGCGCACGTGCACGCGAACTGGGCGTTCACCCAGCCAGGCGTCTACACGCTGACCTTCACGGCCGGAGCGACGGTCGGCGGCCAGGCGGTGACGTCGGAGCCGGTCGAGTACACGTGGGTCGTCGGAGGGAGCAACGGCACGCTGCCAGAGCCCGCGACGACGGCGACGACGCTCGAGGTGCCCGCGGAGGCGGCGGCCGGCGACGAGGTCGTCCTCGAGGCCGCGGTGGCCACCGACACCGGCGACCACGCGCCGCCCGCACCGGGCGGGTACGTCGAGTTCCACGACGGGGAGACGTCGCTCGGGTGGGCGGCACTGGCTGACGGCCGCGCCACCTTGCCCGTCACGTTCGACGCGCCCGGCGACCATGGGATCACGGCCACGTACGTGTCGCAGGAGCCCCAGTTCTATGCCAGCTCGACCTCCGCGCCGGCCACGCTGACCGTCGGTGATCCCGGTGAGGATCCGCCCACGCCGACCCTGACGGTCACCGGGCCGGGCGCGGTCGCGGCGGGCGACGAGGTCACCCTGACCGTGAGCCAGGACCCGGCGACCGAACTGAGCGCGTACCGGTGGTCCACCCGGGCGCCGGGTGCGCTAAACTTCGAGCCGATCGGCGGCGCGACCACTGACACGCTGACCTTCGTCGCCGCCGCAGCCGACGGCGGCCGGCAGTACCGGGCGGCGCTCTACACCGGCGACGGCCGGTTCGTCGCGCAGTCCGCCCCGCACACCCTGACGGTCACCGCGGAGGATCCGGGCGCGGAGGACGGGACGGAGGATCCGGGCGCGGAGGACGGGACGGAGGAGCCGGGCGCGGAGGACGGCACCGAGGATCCGGGCGAGGACCCGCCGGGCCAGTGTGAAGACCCACGGACGGTACTGACCGACGAGCACGTCGATCTTCTCTCGCCGGTCTTGGAGGGGTCGCGACTGGACCTGCGCGCCCGGGTCGGAACGTCGGCCGACCACACGTTCCATGACCCCGCCGATCTCATGGTGCAGGTGAAGGACCCGGAGGCGGCGATCGAGGTTCCGGCCGGCGAGGGCTTCGCGTTCCTCGGCGAGGCCGGCGACCCGCTGTGGATGATCCCGCAGACACAGAACCCGGAAATCGTCTGGGCGGGCTGGTCCACGGAGGAGCTCACGCCGGGCTCGCTGCAGGGCGATGCGGTCGAGATGACGCTGATCGACGCCGAGGGGCCGGGCGAGGTCGAGGTGTTCCAGACCGCCGGCCTGGGTGCGGCGCCGACACGGATCTTCAGCTCGACCGACGTCCTGGAGCCACGACGGCAGAGCGTGGGCCAGCACGTGCACGCGAACTGGGCGTTCACCGAGCTGGGCGAGTACACGCTCACCTTCGAGGTGAGCGGCGCCCTCCCGGATGGGACGACTGTCGCGACGGGGGAGGTGGACTACGCCGTGGTCGTCGGTGACCTGGAGTGCGACCCGGGCGATCCGGGCGACGAGGACGGGACCGACGGCGGAGGTGACGCGAGCGGTGGCGACGCGAACGGCGGCGACGACGGTACTGAGACCGGTGGAGCGGACGACGGCGACGCGAACGGCGGCGACGACGGGACCGACTCCGGTGGAGCGGACGACGGCGACGCGAACGGCGGCGACGACGGTGCCGACTCTGGTGACGGCGGCGCAGACTCCGGTGGTGACGGCTCGGATGCCGGTGGTGACGCCGGCAACGGGCCGAGGCCGACGACCAAGCCGAGCGGCGCGGTCTGTGTGCCGCGCACGCCCAGTACGAGCGCGTCGCCTGGGGCGTCGAACACGCCGGGCGGCGGGTCACAGACCCCCGGCGGCGGCCAGTCCGGTGACCCGGTCGTGCTCAGCACCGAGCACGTCGATCTGCTGTCGCCGCGATTGGAAGGGTCGGCACTGTCGCTCGAGGCGAAGGTGGGATCGGCGAACGACCATACGTTCTACGACCCGGCGGACGTGCTGGTGCACGTCGGTCCGGCGGCGGCGAGCACCGTGCCGGACGGGGACACGTATGCGTTCCTCGGCGCGGCCGGCGCGCCGTTGTGGCTGATCCCTGAGACGCAGAACCCGGACGTGGTCTGGGCCGGCTGGTCGACGGAGCAACTGGCAGCCGGCGCGTTCGCCGGCGACACCGTCGACTTCACGCTGGTGGGCGCCGAGGGGCCGGGGACGGTGGAGGTGTTCCAGAGCGCGGGCTTCGGCGGCGTCACCCGGATCTTCAGCTCCGAGGAGTCGCTGCCGGCGCGGCAGCAGAGCGTCGGCCAGCACGTGCATGCCAACTGGGCGTTCTCGGCGGAGGGCGACTACACGCTGACATTCGAGGCCGCCGGGACGCTGGCCGGCGGCGAGGCCGTCACCACCGGCCCGGTGGAGTACTCGTTCACCGTCGGGGACCTGAGTGGGGCGCGCAACGCCTCGGCCGCCGGGACGGGCGGCGTGATCGCGCCGGCGGTGAACCGTGCCGCGCCGGCGGTGACGCAGGTCGACACGACACCGACGCCAACGCCCACCTCCACCGCGACACCGACCCCGTCGCCGTCGGCGACCACTCTGGCTGCCGGCGAGGACTGCGACCTGGCGAGCACCGGCTCGTCGGGCCTGCCCGGGCTGACGGTTCTGGGTGGTCTGCTTGTCGCGGCCGGCGCGGTCGCGACCGCGGCGTACCTGCGCGATCGTCGTGTGGCTCGCGGTTAGGGATGGACGTGCGCAGTAGCGGCCGGCCCGGTCGACGCGGAGCCGGGCCGGCCGCCATCACCGCCACGCTCGCCGCGGCGGCGCTCGCCTTGACCGGGTGCGCGGCGCCGTCGACGCTCAGCGCGAGCGACGACCGGGTGCAGGTGGTCACCACGACGGGGCTGCTGGCCGACCTGGTACGCAACGTGGGCGGTGACCGGGTGAACGTCAGCTCACTGGTGCCCGACCAGGCGGACCCGCACTCGTACGAGCCGAGCCTGCGCGACATCCGCAACGTGGTCTACGCCGACGTCGCGTTCAGCAACTACCTGCTGCTGGAGCAGCAGGCGATCATCAAGGCGCTCGACGCCAACCTGCCGGACGAGGTGCCGAACATCTCCCTGGCCGAGGGGGCGGTGAAGTACGCGGCCGAGATCATCCCGCTGGTCGAGAACGTCGCCCTCGACACGATCTGGCTCGGCATGCGGGTGCGCGGGACGGGGGAGCAGTACGGCGCGAGCCGCGCCTCGGACGTCTACGTCAGCGGCACCGGCGTCGACGGGCCCGGAGACCTGGTCGCGTACCTGACGGAGTCGTTCGGCAACCCTGAGTTCTACGTGAACTCCACCGACGGGTTCGACGCCTCCGACGGATACCGCGACGACACCGCGACCCTGCCGCCCGACGCGCACACGCACATGAGCTGGGCGTTCACCGAGCCCGGGATATACCGGCTGACGATGCGGGCCGCGCTGGCCCCCGAGCCGGATGCTCGCACCGTCGACCTCGGGAAGCAGACCTTCACGTTCGCCGTCGGCGTCGACCCCCACTCCGTCCCCGGCATGGAGGGCGCGGAGGTGCTGAACGGCGGTCATGCCGACGTGACGGTCGACATCGACACCGGTGAGCTGTACCTGTTGGTCGATCCGCACGGCGGTGACGGTCATGCGCACGCCGAGGTCTTCGACCCGGCCACGACCGTGATCGAGGTGCCGAACAAGGCGCTGCACGAGATCCCGGCCGACGAGGGGTTCCGGTTCCTCGGCCGGCCCGGGGACCCGATCTTCCAGCTGCCCCAGGCAGTCCTCGGCCGGCACGTGCACGGCGAGATCGACCCGCACCTGTGGCAGGACGTCGGCAACGCGATCTCCTACGTCGAGCTGATGCGCGACACGCTGATCCAGGTGGACCCGGACGGCGCCCGCGAGTACCGCGACAACGCCACGCGCTACATCGGCGAGCTCGAGCGGCTCGATGCCGACGTCCGCGGCACGATCGCGACGATCCCGGAGTCGCGACGGCACCTGGTCACCACCCACGACGCGTTCGGCTACCTGGGTGCGGCCTACGACGTGCAGATCTCGGGGTTCGTCACGCCCAACCCGGCCACCGAGCCGAGCCTGGCCGACCGGCGGAAGCTGGCCGAGACGATCCGCAACCTGCGCATCCCGGCGGTCTTCCTCGAGCCGAACCTGGTGACCCGGTCGTCGACGCTCACGGAGGTCGCCGAGGACCTCGGCGTCGCCGTCTGCGAGATCTACGGCGACACGTTCGACGACGAGGTCACCAGCTACGTGGAGATGATGCGATTCAACGCCGAGTCGCTGCGCTCCTGCCTGTCCGAACCAGTGGAGAGAATCGGATGACGCTACGAACCCGGGCTACCCGCGCGGCGGCCGGTGCCGTTCTGACCGTCTTGACGGTGTCCCTGAGCGCGGCGTCCGCCGTCGCCACGGACGACCCCGACCTGGACCAGCAGATCGATCCCGACCAGGCGATCGTGACGGAACAAGCAGTGCTCAGCGAGGGCCACGTCGACATCGGCCCGCGCTACGTCGACGGCCAGTGGACGCTGCTGGTCCACGACGACCACGCCGAGCCGCCGGTCTGGCGCGCGATGCCGAACACCGTGTTCCAGGTCACGGACGCCTCCCTCACCACCGTGCCCGACAATCCGGACTATGCCTTCCTCCCGGCTGAGCCGGGCGCCGACGTCCACGTCGTGCCGCAGGCCGAGCAGCCGGGCGTGGTGTGGGTGGGGTGGAACACCCAGTACCCCAGTGTCATGGACACGATCGACCGCGGGGTCACGCTCACCCTGCGCGGCGTCCAGGGGCCCGGCGACGTCGTGGTGTTCCTGCAGAGCGGCACACTCGGCGAGCCCGAGGTGTTGTGGGACAGCCGCGAGGCGGGCCCGCAGGATCTCTGGGTCGAGGTGAACACGCACACCCACGCCAACTGGGTGTTCTCCGAGCCCGGCGTCTACCTGGTGGAGGTCGAGGTGTCGGCCGACCTGGTGTCCGGCGAGGCGGAGTCGGACACCCAGGTGATCCGCTTCGCCGTCGGCGACGCCACCAGCACCGACGAGGCGCTCGCCGCCGAGTACGCGCAGACGGCGGACCCGTCCACGCCTGCGACGGCCGAGACGCCGGCCGTCGCCGACGACGCGTCGGAGTCCAGCGGAGCCGGGGGAGTCGTCATGGTCGGTGTCGGCATCGCCGCCCTGCTGGTGATCGTCCTCGTCACCGTCCTGCTCCGTGGCCGGAGCGCCAAGAAGCGAGCCGCGGCGCAGCGCGACGCGGCGGCCGCGTCGCTACGCGGAGACCAGGGATGAGCGTCCTGGAGGCGCGTGGCGTGACGGTCGCACTCGGCGGCCGTCCCGTTCTCCACGATGTCGACCTGGCCGTCGACACCGGTGAGCTCACCGGGCTGATCGGACCGAACGGGGCCGGAAAGACCACGCTGCTGCGCTCGATCCTGGGCCTGGTCCGCACGTCCGCCGGGCGGATCGAGGTCGACGGGCGGCCGGTCGGCCCCCGCCGTTCACCGGTGGGCTACGTGCCGCAGCGGCACGAGTTCGCCTGGGACTTCCCGATCTCGGTCGAGAACGCCGTCATGACGGGCCGCAGCGGCCGCCTCGGTCTCTTCCGCCGTCCGGGGGTGGCCGACTGGCAGGCGGTCGGTGAGGCCCTCGACCGGGTGGGCATGAGCGAGCTGGCGCGCCGGCCGGTCGGTGAGCTCTCCGGCGGCCAGCGACAGCGGGTGCTCGTGGCCCGGGCGCTCGCGCTGCAGCCGCGGGTGCTGCTGCTCGACGAGCCGTTCACCGGCCTCGACCTGCCGACCCAGGAGCTGCTGACCGGGCTGTTCGTGGAGCTCTCCCGGGAGGACCGGGCGGTGCTGATGACGACACACGACCTCGTCGGCGCGCTGGACACCTGCACCCGGATCGCGCTGCTGAACCGGACGATCGTCGCCGACGCGCCGCCGAGCGAGCTGCTCGACCCCGAGCCCTGGATGCGGGCGTTCGGCGTCAGCGAGACCAGCCCGCTGCTGAAGATCCTGAAGGTGATGTGACCCGTGTCGATCTCCGAGTTCATCGCCGACCTCACCAACCCCGACCTCGCGTTCCTGCCGAAGGCGCTGCTCATCGCGGTGATGTCGAGCATCGTGTGCGGCGTCGTCGGCTGTTATGTGGTGCTGCGGGGGATGGCGTTCATCGGTGACGCCGTCGCGCACGCCGTCTTTCCCGGCCTGGCGGTCGCGTTCGTGCTGCAGGGCAGCCTCGTCGTCGGCGGCGCCGTCGCCGGGGTGGTCACCGCCATCCTGGTGGCGGTGTTCGCGCAGAATCGCCGGGTCAAGGAGGACTCCGTCATCGGGGTCTTCTACGTGGCCTCGTTCGCGCTGGGCATCGTCATCATCTCGCAGGCGCCCGGCTATGCGGGGTCGCTGCAGCAGTTCCTGTTCGGGTCGATCACCGGGGTTCCCGACGAGGACCTCTACACCGTCGCGCTCACTGGTGTCGTCGTGCTGGGCGCGGTGCTGCTCCTGCACCAGCAGTTCGTCACTGTCAGCCTCGATCGCGAGCTGGCCCGCGCGGTCGGCCTGCGGGTCTTCCGGCTCGACATCGCGCTCTACGTCCTCGTGACCGTCGCGATCGTCATCTCCGTCCAGACCATCGGCAACATCCTGGTGCTCGCCCTCCTCGTCACCCCCGCCGCGACGGCCCGACTGCTCACCGACCGGCTGGGCATCATGATGCTGCTCGCCCCGCTGATCGGCGGGGTGTCCGCCACGGTGGGGTTGTACCTGTCATGGAGCTATGACCTTCCGGTCGGCGGCACCATCGTCCTGGCCCTGACGGCCGCCTTCTTCTCCGCCTACGTCCTCGCGCCGCGGCACGGACTGGTCGCCAAGCGCCGGCGCAAGACCGAGCAACAGCCGACCACGGTGCCGGCGTAGCGGCCCCATGACAGGAGCACCGATGAGCATCGACGACGCAGGCTATGAACGGCTGGCGGAGTTCCACGACCTCTTCATGGACGAGCCGTGGCAGCGGCTTGGTCCGTACGTGCGTGACGCCTTCGCCCATCTCGGCGGCGACGCCGTCGTGGTCGAGGTCGGCGCGGGCACCGGCATGGGGACCCGCACGATCGCGCGGGAGATGCCCGCACGCATCGTGGCACTCGAACCGGCACTGGTGATGCGCGCCGTCCTGACCGCCCGGATGGCCGACGACACCGACCTCGCCTCACGGGTCACCGTCGTCGCAGGATCGGCGCCGGGCGACCTCCACCTCCTGCCGGACACGGTCGACGGATTCGTGTGCGCACACATGCTCGGCCACCTGGAGCGCGTCGCGCGGCGGGATCTTCTCGCCTGGCTCGGATCGCACCTGAACCCCGGCGGCGTCGGCCTCGTCACCACACAACAGGCGCCCGACCCCGGCGCTGCCGACGAGGACATCGTCGAGGTCCGTCGGCTGGGTGACTACGAGTACCGTGCGCTCCACCTCTCGGCCGGGCGTGCGGCAGCGGAGGCGTACACCAGCCGATATGAGGTGTGGCACGGTGAAACCAGGATCAGGGACGAGCGGTTCTCGGGTTCGTGGCGCATCGTCGGTGCCGACGACATCGCCGCCGACCTTCCGCCGACCCTGCGCCTGGAGCCGGTCGACCGCTCGGTCGCGCTCATCCGGCCCAGGGCTCCGGTGTGATCCCGAGGCCGTCGCTCTACTGGGTGGCGCAGTCCGGGCACACGCCGAACAGGTCGACCACGTGGCGGACCTGGGTGTAGCCGTGCTGCGCGGCCACCGACTCGACCCAGTCCTCGAGCGGCGCCTGGATCTCGGTGGCCTTGCCGCATTTCCTGCAGATCAGGTGGTGATGGTGGTCGCGGCTGCAGGAGCGGAACCGCTGTTCGCCGCTTGGTGCGTGGTATGTGTCGGCTTCGTCGTTGTGGACCATCTCGTTGA
>NZ_SMKL01000039.1 GCF_004348545.1 Jiangella ureilytica
CTCCACCTCCACCTCCGCCCCCGCCGCGGCACGAGCGGGTGCCACGGCGCGTCCGGCACGGAGTCCGCTTCCCGTGGTGGCTGCCGAACGTCGGCGTCGCCGCCGCCGCGGTCGCGCTGTTCGTCGTCGTCGCGGGCAACGGCGTGCAGGGGCCGGCAGCGGGCACGGCGGCGTGGTGGGTGCTGACGGTGACGCTGCACCTGCCGATGCTGGTCATCGTCGCGTTCCTGAGCGGCGGGGTGATCGAGCGGCTCGGCTACTTCTGGCGCGGCCGACGGCCGGAGCGGCCCGGCCGGCTGCCGTTCCGCTACCCGTCGGTGTGCGTGCAGTTGCCGATGTTCAACGAGCACGCCGTCGCCGCACGGGTCATCGAGGCGGCGTGCGCGCTGCGCTGGCCTCGCGACCGGCTCACGGTGCAGGTGCTCGACGACTCCACCGACGGCGACACGCGCGCGCTGGTCGACGCCGTCGTGGCGCGGATCCGGGCCGGCACCGGCGTGAACGTGCAGGTGCTGCGTCGCGAGCACCGGCACGGGTACAAGGCCGGCGCGCTCGAGGAGGGCCGCAAGCGCACCGACGCCGAGTTCATCGCGATCTTCGACGCCGACTTCGTGCCGCCGCGCGACTACCTGCTCCGGGCCATCCCGCACTTCTATGGCCCCGGCGGCGTCCCGGACCACGGGCTGGCGCTGGTCCAGGCGCAGTGGGGGCACCTCAACCACGACGAGTCGGCGCTGACCAGAGCGCAGTCGCTGTGGGTCGACGACCACCACACGCTGCAGATGTCGTGGCGCTCGGCGCGCTGGCGGTTCGTCAACTTCACCGGCACCGCGGGCGTGTGGCGCGCCGCGGCGGTCGAGGCGGCGGGCGGGTGGCGGGCGGCCAGCCTGGTCGAGGACTGCGAGCTGAGCTTCCGGCACCTGTTCGCCGGCTACCGCACGACCTTCGTCAAGGAGATCGTCGCGCCGGCCGAGCTGCCCGCCACCTACACCGCCTACAAGGCGCAGCAGAAGCGCTGGACGCAGGGCTGGGTGCAGGTGCAGCGGATGCACCTGGCGACGCTGCTGTTCCGGCACCGCTGCTCGCCGGGCCGCCGGCTCCATCTCGTCTACCACATGTGCACCAGCTGGCAGTGGCCGCTGTGGGGCCTGTGGATCACCGTGCTGCCGGCGCTGATCCACAGCGGGCTCTGGTTCGGCGCGCTGGGCACCGCTGCCGGCGTGGCACTGTACGTGCTCCCGAGCCTGCTGTGGATGTCACTCGTCACCGCACTGGCCTCGGCCGAGACCCGCCACACGTACACCGAAGGCCTGACGCCGTCGTCGTTCCGGCGCCGGTTCGCGCGGATCCTGCCGTACCTCGTCGTCAACACCGGCATGCTCCCGCACCAGTTCAGCGCGTTCACCGAGGGGTTGTTCGGGCCGATGCACAGCGAGTTCGAGCGCACCCCCAAGGCGGGCGACGCCGCGTCCGCGGCCGGCGCCGGCGCCGGCGCGACTCGGCCGCGGCGCTACGGCGTCAAGGTGCACTGGCCGTACGTGGCGGCCGAGCTGTTCTGCGTCGCCTACCAGCTGGCCTGGGCGAGCGTGTTCCTGGCCGAGGGCCTGGTGTGGTGCGCGCTCGGCGCCGGCTACGTCGCCGCCTGTGTGGCGTACCTGTTGTTCCGGTACGGCGACCACGCGGGCAAGGTGCTGTTCGTGCTCGACCCGCACCGGCTGCTCGGCGCGCGCCGGGTCAGGCGGTCGCGGCGGGCAGAACGGGTGCCAGCGCCTGCTGGGTGAGCTCCTCGAGCAGCTCCTCGGTAACGGGGTCGAGCGCGACGGGGTTCGGGGTGGCCGGGCGCCGCTCGTCGTAGTAAGTGCCGTTGTCGTGGTCGCGCCGCACGACGTCGAGCAGGTTCGCGGCGGCGTGCTCGGGGGAGTCGCCGCCGGCGGAGAACATGGCGTGCAGCAGGCCGGTCGCGATGACGCCCGGGTGGATGCTGACGATGTCGACGGTGTCGCGCGGACGATGGGTGGCGAGCCGGCAGGTCCACGTGACGAGCGCCAGCTTCGACCGTGCGTACGCGGCCGCGGGGGAGTAGCCGTTGCCGGCCCAGGTGAGGTCGTCGAGCCGCAGGCTCGCCGAGTAGTGCGTGGCCGACGCGACGTTGACGATGCGCCCCGGCCGGCCCGCGCCGACGGTGTCGAGCAGCAGCGTCGTCAGTACGACCGGCGCCAGGTAGTTGACCTGCAGTGTCGCCTCGTGGCCGTCGCCGGTGAGGGTGCGTGCCGGCGGCCCGGGCCGGGCGGCGTTGTTGATCAGCACGTCGATGCCGCCGGGGCAGGCCGCGCGGGCGTCGTCGGCCAGCCGCGCGACGTCGGCCAGGTCGTCGTAGTCGGCCCGCAGGTAGACGACGTCGGTCCGCTCCGACAGCTCGCCGACCAGTCCGGCGACCTCGGACTCGTCCTGCGGCCCGTGCACGACCAGCCGCTGCGGTCCCGCGGCCGCGATCGACAGCGCCGTCGCCCGGCCGATGCCGGACGTCGCACCCGTGAGGAGGATCGTGGACCCGCCGACCTGCATGAGAGCCTCCCGCTGCCCGACGTCTGAGGTCACAGTAGGGCACGAAGATGACAGTGACAGCATGGTCGGTGTGCGGGTGGAGCCGGTGACCGAGGACGTGCTGGTGGCCCGCATCGTCGACCTCGTCCTCGCGCATCGGGGGAGCGACGACGGCGACGGCGACGGCGGCGGCGCCGTCCGGCTCCTCGTCGACGGGCATCCCGCGACCCGCCCGGACCGGCTGGCCGACGCGCTGGTCGAACCGCTGCGGACGGCGGGACGCCCGGTCGCCCGGATCCGCGTGGCCGACTTCCTGCGGCCGCGGTCGCTCCGGCTGGAGCGGGGCGCGGAGGACCCGGACTCGCTGCTGGACGCGTGGATCGACGCCGGTGCGCTCAACCGCGAGGTGCTCACCGCCGTCGGGCCCGGCGGCACCGGCCGCTACCTGCCGAGCCTGCGCGACCCGGTGACCGACCGCTCGACCCGCGCGCCGTACGTCGACGCGCCGCCCGGACTGGTGGTGGTGCTGGACGGGGCGCTCACGCTGGGGGCGTGGCTGGACCTCGACCTGACGGTGCACCTGGCGCTGCGCCCGGCGACGCTGCGCCGGCTCACGCCTCCGGAAGAGGCCTGGATGCTGCCGGCCTACGAGCGCTACACCGCCGAGGTGGACCCCGAGACCGCTGCCGACCTGGTGGTCCGCGCCGACGACCCGCGGCACCCGGCCGTGGTGGTCAGCTGACCTCGACGCCGACGAAGCCGGTGCCGGGGCGGTAGTCGGGGGACTGGTGCCGGAAGTAGGTGTTGTAGACGTCGCAGTAGGCGCCGCCGGCCAGCAGCAGCGACTCGTGCGTGCCCTCTTCGACGATGCCGCCGTCGCGCATGACGATGATGCGGTCGGCGTGCTCGATGGTCGACAGCCGGTGCGCGATGACGATGGACGTGCGCCCGGCCAGCGCGACGTCGAGCCCCTCGGAGATCTGCGCCTCGGTGAGCGGGTCGACGCTGGCGGTGGCCTCGTCGAGGATGACGATGGACGGGTCCTGCAGCAGCAGCCGGGCCAGCGCCACCAGCTGCCGCTGGCCCATGGACAGCGCCGAGCCGTGCTCGCCCACCTCGGTGGCCAGGCCGTCGGGCAGGGCGTCGAGCCAGTCGCCCCCGGCCACCGACCGGGCGGCCGCGCCCACCTCGTCGTCCGTGGCGCCGGGGCGCGGGTAGCGGATGTTGTCGGCCACCGTCCCGGAGAACAGGAACGGCGACTGCGGCACGACGCCGAGCTGGTGGCGGTAGCCGGTGAGCTCGACGGCGCGGATGTCGGTGCCGTCGACCAGGATGTGGCCGCCTTGGAACTCGTAGAAGCGCACCAGCAGCCGGCCGATGGTCGACTTGCCCGCGCCGGTGTGCCCGACCAGCGCGACGGTCTCGCCGGCCTCGATGGTGAGGTCGAACCCGTCGAGCACCGGGTGCTGCGGCGAGTACCCGAACGTGACCGAGCGGAACTCGATGCGCCCGCTGAGCCGGCCGACCGGCCGCGGGTCGCGCTGCACCACCGCCGGCTCGGCGTCGATGAGCGCGAACACCCGCTCGGATGCCGACAGCCCCTGCTGGAACTGCGACCAGAACGACGCGATGGAGGTCAGCGGCAGCCAGAACAGCGCGACGCTCTGCAGGAACAGGTACCAGTCGCCGGCGGTGATGTCGCCGTCGAGCACCCGCCCGCCGCCGACGTGCACCAGCATGACGGTGGCCAGCCCGGCCACCGCGAACAGCGCCGGGAAGATCGCCCCGAACACGAAGCCCTGCTTGAGCGTGACCCGGTAGTTCTGCCCGTTGATGGGCCGGAACTCGTCATAGACGGTCTGCTCCTGGCGGAAGTTCTTCGCCACGGAGATGCCGCCCATGGTCTCTTGCAGCGTCGCGTTGACCAACGCCTGCGACCGCTGCTGGTGCCGGGTGGTCTCGCGGGCGATGCGCCGGAACCCCAGCGCCATGGCCACGATGATCGGCACGACGGCCATGACCAGCAGCGCCAGCCCGAGGTTGCGGGTGAAGAGCAGGACGGTGATGAGCCCGACCAGCAGCACCTGGCTGATGAGGTTGAGCGTCAGGGTGACGACGGTGGCGAAGTCCTCGGTGTCGGACGTGACCCGGCTGACCACCTTGCCGGAGGAGTGCTCGTCGTAGAAGGACATGTCGCGGTCGAGGACGGCGTCGAAGGCGTCCCCGCGCAGCTCCAGCACGACGTCGCCGACCACCGTCGCGGTGTACCAGCGCTGGATGAAGTTGAACACCCAGCCGAGCACGCCGGTGACCAGCACCGCCGACACGAGCGCGACGACCAGGCCGGTGGTGCGGTCGTCGACGATGCGGTCGAGGCCCTCGCTGACCACGATGGGGAACGCCGCCTGCATGAGCGACTGTGCCACGATGGCCGCCGCGACGAACCCCATGACGCGCGCCTTGGGCCGGAAGTAGCGCAGGATGCGCGCCAGCAGCTCGCGGTCGTCGTAGGTGCGGTCGTACGCCTCGGCGTCGAGGCCGTCCATGATGAAGGCCATCAGCCGCTCACCTCGTCGTAGTGGGCGAAGATGCGCCGGTAGAGCGCGCAGCGGCCGAGCAGCTCGTCGTGCGAGCCCTCGTCGACCAGCCGGCCGCGCTGCAGCAGCAGCACCTTGTCGGCCCAGCGGATCTGCGACAGCCGGTGGGTGATGAGCAGCGTGGTGCGGCCCTCGAGGACGCGCTGGATGGCCCGCTGGATCTCGTCCTCGGTGGCGCTGTCGATGGCGCTGGTGGAGTCGTCGAGCACGAGGATGGCGGGGTCGGTGAGCAGCGCGCGGGCGATGGCGAGGCGCTGGCGCTGCCCGCCGGACAGCGTGACGCCGCGCTCGCCGATGACGGTGTCGTAGCCGTCGTCGAGGGCCGTGACGAACTCGTGCGCCTGGGCATCGGTGGCCGCCCGGACGACGTCGTCGCGAGAGGCCTGCTGGCCGAGGCTGAACGCGATGTTCTCGTGCACCGGCCGGCTGAACAGCACGATGTCCTGCTCGATGGTGGAGATCTGCGAGCGCAGGGAGTCGAGGTTCCACTGGCGCACGTCGACGCCGTCGACCAGGATGCGCCCGGAGCCGACGTCGTAGATGCGGTTGACCAGCTTCGTGAGCGTGGTCTTGCCCGCGCCGGTCTCGCCGACGACGGCGACCGTCTGGCCGGGCTCGATGCGGAACGAGAGGTTCTCGAGGACCGGCTGGCCGCCGTAGCTGAACGTGACGTCCTGGAACTCGACGGCGCCGCGCATGGGCGCGACGTGGCCGGCCTCGTTGTGGTCGAGCTCGGTCTCTTCGCGCATGAGCGTGAGCAGCCGCTCGGCGCTGGCGAGGCCGTTCTGGACCAGCGAGAACGAGAAGATCGAGATGAACGCCGGGAACCCGAGCAGGCCGAGCAGCCCGATGTAGGTGATGAGCCCGCCGACGCTCAGCTCGCCGGCGTCGAGCAGCCAGAGCCCGTGCAGCAGGCCGCCCGCCGTCGCCACCGCCAGCAGCAGCGTCGGCAGGTAGCGGGCCTGGATGAGGCCCTGCTCGACGTAGGCGTCGCGGTAGCGGCGAGCGTTGCGGCCGAACTTGCCGAGCTCTTGCTCCTCCTGGCCGGTGGCCTTGACCACCTCGATGCCGCGGATGGTCTCGTTGAGCCCGGCGTTGAGCGTGCCGTAGTTCTCACGCAGCCGCGTGGACACCGGCGAGAGCTGGCGCATGAAGCGGCGGATGGACCAGACGAACGCGACGGCGAAGATCAGCGGCGCGACCAGCAGCCGCGGGTCGAGGAACGCGATGAAGACGATGGGCACGATGCCCTGGGTGAGGGAGTCGACCAGCAGGTCGATGCCCGGGCTGAACATGGTGCCGAGCTGGCGGACGTCGCCCGCGCCGCGGGCCATGAGGTCGCCGACGCGCTGCCGATTGTGGAACGTCTGGCTCTTGCCGAGCAGGCTGACGTACAGCTCGTCGCGGGCGTCGCGCTCGATGCGCTTGGCCAGCACCTCGGTGCACAGCCGGGCGACGAAGTCGAGCACCGACCGCGCGAGCACCACGACCAGCAGGATCACCACGATGGTGGTCAGCTCGGCCCGGCGGTCGGCGGTGGAGTCGAGGACGGTGTCGAAGGCGTCGCCGACCTGCCCCGGGACCATCGAGTTGAGCACGACCATGACGACCGAGCCGATCAGGAAGCCGGCGAGGTGCCATGGGTGGCGCAACTGGTGGGACAGGATCCATCGCACCGGCCCGCGCCGGTCGTACTCCGGCTGGCCGGCGACGGAGAACTCGGTGCGCGCCAGTGTCATCGTCGGAAGTTCTAACACGCGGCACTGACAGACCTCACCTGGTTAAACCGCGGGGCCTATGCTCACTGGTCGGAGACGGGACGAGCGGGGAGGAGCGCCGATGGCCAGAAGCCGCCTGGGATCGCTCGAAGCGGCCGTCATGGACGTCATGTGGGCGTCGCCCGCGCCGCTGACGGTCCGGCAGGTCGCCGAGGCCCTGGCGTCGTCGCGCGCCGTCGCCTACACCACCGTGCTCACCGTCATGGACAACCTCTTCCGCAAGGACGTGCTGGCCCGCGAGCTCGAAGGCCGGGCGCACCGGTACCGTCCGCGCACGTCGCGCGACGAGTTCGCCGCCGACCTCGTCGAGTCCGCGCTGTCGGACAGCCCCGACCCGGCCGCGGTGCTCATCCGCTTCGCCGACCGCCTCGAAGAGGCCGACGTCCGCCGGCTGGTCGAGGCGCTGGAGCAGCACCAGGGACGCGGCCGGCGGTGACGGCGCTCGCGGTGGCCGCCGCCGGAGTGTCGGGGGCGTGGCTGCTGCCCGGTCCGCTGGCCGCAGCGCGGTGGCCGTACCGGTTCCCGCGGGCGGGCATCGCGGCCTGGCTGCTGCTCTTCCCGGCGACGGCGGGCGCGCTGCTGGCGGCCGGGCTCTCGATGTCACTGCACCTGCTGTCCGATGGCCCCGGCCCGGAGCACGTGGGCGGAGCCGCGCTGGACACAGCGATCGCCGTCGCCGAGATCGTGCTGGTGCTGGCGGGAGCGGCCGCCGTCGCGACGACGGTGCGCCGCGCGACGGTCGCCCGGCGCACGCACCTGCGCGACCTCTCGCTGGTGGCCCGGCCGACGGCGCACACCGGCGTCCTCGTGGTCGACGCCGCCCAGCCCGCCGCGTACGCCGTCCCCGGCCGGCACGGCGCCGTCGTCCTGACGACCGCCGCCCGCGACGCGCTGAGCCGGCCCGAGCTCGCCGCCGTCCTCGAGCACGAACGGGCCCACCTGCGCGCCCGCCACGACCGCCTGCTGACGGTGACCGGCACGTTCGCCGCCGCCGCGCCCTGGGTGCCGGCCGCCCGGGTCGCTCACCGTGCCCTGCGGATGCTGGCCGAGATGCACGCCGACGACGCCGCCGCCCGGCGCACCTCTCCCTTCACGACGGCGACGGCACTGGTCAAACTCGCGACGACGGCGGCGCCGCCGTCGGCACTGGCCGTCGCCGGGACCGACGTCGCCGCCCGGGTCGAGCGGCTGCTCGCCCGCGCCGCCGAGCCGCGGGTGCACGGGCGCTGGCCGATGGTGCTCGCGCTGGCCGGCCTGGGCGCGCTGGCCGCCGTCCCCGCCGAGGTCCTCGCCGTCGCCCTCTGGCGTTCTACGGCGTGAACCCGTACCGCGCCAGTGACCACGATCCGGTCCTGGTCGGCCTGCGGACCACGCCGGTGAGCGCCTGCCCGTCGCCGGACCCGAGCCCGACCGTGGTCCTCGGCACCGTCGACAGCGGCGTGCCGAACCGCGACACCGGCGACGGTTGCACCGTCGACGACCTCATCGACGACGAGGGGGAGTGGTCGTCGCGTGGCCTCTTCGTCCGCCACGTCGACGAGGTGACGCGCGAGCTGGTGACGGCCGGCGTGCTCGACGCCCGGGAGCGGACGGCGATCCTGCTGGCCGCGGGCCGCTCCGACGTGGGCCGCAGCTGAGCCCGCACCGGGCCGCGGGCTGACCCCGTCAGTCCGCGGCCCGGTCCGCCCGCCGTGATCGCACGGCTCAGTCCACCGCCCAGGTGTGGACGGGCTCGTTGGTGTGCATGTGCTCGACGTAGGAGCCGAGCATGCCGCGCAGCGCCTCGCCGCGTTCCATGGCCGTGCCGTCGAACCGCTTCCGGAACGCCGCCACCTGCCAGTCCGACCCCGTCTGCCGCCGGGTGCAGCGCTGCTCGATGATGCCGAGCAGGCGCTCCTGCTCCGCGGTGTCGACGTTCCAGCGGCGCAGGCCCTCGTAGGCCAGCGGCAGCAGCCGGCGCAGGACCAGCTCGGCCACCGGCACGTGCCCCAGCCCCGGCCAGTACACCTGGGCGTCCATGCCGTCGCGGGCGCAGGCGTGGAAGTTCTCCTCGGCCGCGCTGAACGACATCTGCGTCCAGACCGGCCGGTCCTCCTCGGCCAGCGTGCGCACCAGCCCGTAGTAGAACGCGCCGTTGGCCAGGGTGTCGGCGACGGTGGGACCGGCCGGCAGGACGCGGTTCTCGACCCGCAGGTGGGCCCGGCCGCGGACGACGTCGTAGACCGGGCGGTTCCAGCGGTAGATGGTGCCGTTGTGCAGGCGCAGCTCGGCCAGTTCCGGGGTGTCGCCCTGGTCGAGCACCTCGACGGGGTCCTCGTCGGACACGATCGGCAGCAGTGCGGGGAAGTACCGCACGTTCTCCTCGAACAGGTCGAAGATCGAGGTGATCCACCGCTCGCCGAACCAGACCCGCGGCCGCACGCCCTGCGCCTTCAGCTCCTCGCTGCGGGTGTCGGTGGCCTGCTCGAACAGCGCGATGCGGGTCTCGGCCCACAGCTGCTTGCCGAGCAGGAACGGCGAGTTCGCGCCGACGGCGATCTGCACGCCGGCGATGGCCTGGGCGGCGTTCCACATGGCGGGGAACTGCTCGGGGCTGACCTGCAGGTGGAACTGGGTGCTCGTGCAGGCGGCCTCGGGGACGATGGTGTCGCACGAGACCCGCAGCCGCTCGGTGCCGGTGATGGCCAGGTGCAGGTCCTCGCCGCGGGCGGCCAGGATCTGGTCGTTGAGCAGCTCGTAGCGCGGGTTCACCGACAGCGCGTGCCCGCTCATGTGCTCCAGCCGGAGCGTCGGCAGGATGCCGATCATCGCGAGATGGGCGCCGACGGCGCTCGCCTTCCGTTCCGCGGCGTTCAGGCTGGCGCGCACGTCCTCCTCGAACGCCGACACGCCGGCGCCGTCGAGCTCACGCGGGGCGAGGTTGATCTCGAGGTTCCACTGCCCCAGCTCGGTCTGGAAGGCCGGGTCGGCGATGGCGGCCAGCGCCTCGGCGTTGCGCAGGGCGGGGTCGTTGTCGCCGTCGACGAGGTTGAGCTCGATCTCGAGGCCCGTCATCGGGCGGTCGAACTCGAACTGCGCCTCGCGCAGCATGCGCTCGAACGCGTCGAGGCACCGGCGCACCTTGGTCCGGTACTTCGTCCGATCCGCCCGGGTGAACTCCTGCCGGCCCACGTCCTCGCCCATGTGACCTCCAGCGGCTCGTCAGCACAGTATGACCCCAGCTCACCCGAACAGCTCGCCACCTTGCTGCCAGATCGTGAGCGCCGACAGCACGCCGAACAGCAGGCACGCCCACACCAGTGCGGCGACGCGGCCCTTCGACGGCTGGATGGCCGGCGCCAGGGACCGCTTGTTCAGCAGGATCAGCAGGCCGCTGTAGAGGAACATCATGAAACCGCCGACGCACGCGGCGATCACCACCAGCACCAGCGGCTGGTCGAACCCGACGCCCAGGACGACGATCCCGATCACGACCAGGCCCCACACCAGCCCGAAGTACAGGTGGCTCTCCTTGGCCCGCGGCAGGTACGACGTCCTCAGCACGTCGGCGGCCAGCCGGCTCGTGTAGTCGACGATCCCCAGCGCCGCCGCGAACAGCGACAGCGCGCCGATGAACCAGAAGAACGCGCCGAACCAGTCGCCGACGGCGTCCTTGAGCTCCTCGCCCTGCACCTGCAGGAAGCCGATGTCGTCGGGCAGATCGGGCAGGCCGAACACCGTCGAGTACGACAGCAGCGACATGAACGTGATCGACACGAACGTGATGAGCACGAACGTCGTCAGCTGCTCGATGTTGGCGAAGCGCCACCAGCGCCGCCAGCGGTCGAGGTTGTCCGCCGTCGGCTCGAAGACGTACCCGGCGCCGGGGGCGGCCTCGGGCTCGCCGGTCACCGGGCTCTCGATGCGCGGCACGTAGGAGCCCATGCCGAAGCCCTTGTCGCGGATCCAGTTGCTCTGGCACAGGTTCTGCCCGCCGCCCGCGCCGGCGAACGCGAGCGCGCCCAGCAGGACCGCGAACCCGAGCTCCTCGTACGGCAGCTGGGGCGATGCGACGATGTCGGCGGTGTCGCGCCAGGCGTCGGCCGTGACCGCGAACACCCCGCCGACCACGATGAGCAGCAGGACGGCCGCGACCTTGACCATCTGGATCCGCTCGAGCGCGACGTAGACGACCGGCGCCAGCGACAGGATCAGGCCGATCGACACCAGCATGCCGACGGCGATCCAGGTCGCGTTCCCGCCCCAGAGGTACGTGACCAGCGTCGCCGAGCTGGTCGCCCAGCCGGGCCACAGGTTCGCGAAGTACGTGAGGATCGCGAACACCAGGCCCCAGTGCCGCCAGAACCGGCTGAACCCCGTCAGCGCCGTCTCGCCGGTCGCGAGCGTGTACCGCTCGATCTCCATGTTGAGGAAGTACTGCGTGACCAGCCCGACCAGCGCGGCCCACACGAAGACCAGGCCGACCTGGCTGGCGATGTACGGGTAGAGGATGAACTCGCCCGACGCGAGACCGACACCGGCCGCGACGATGCCCGGCCCGACGATGCGGGCGGTCGACGACGGCGGCTCGGGCAGCGGCTCGACCCCCGGCGGCGGCAGGTGCGTGGAACGGAGCCGGTCGATGACGGACGTGCGCTCATCCATGACGCCTCCTCGGGGGACAGGCGAGCCGGTGAAGCGCTTACCCGCCGTCCGGTGCCGGTATGCGCCGGTGTGCCACGATGAGTTCCGGGCACGCGTGCGGTCGGTAGGGCGGGACGCCCGACCACGAGGCTCTGGAGGACCGTTGACGTTCGTGCCCGGGCTGGACCTCGCCGAGGCGTTCTACCGCGAAGTGCTGGAACCGCTGGTCGGCGTGCCGCACGCCGCCGCGCTGCTCGGCGAGGGGTCCGAGGTGCTCGGCTTCGACACCGCGCGCTCCACCGACCACGAGTGGGGACCGCGGGCGCAGCTCTTCGTCGACGCGGACCAGATCGAGCCGGTCCGCGAGCGGGTCGCGGCCGGCTTGCCCGCGCGGTTCCGGGGCGTGCCGACGGTGTGGTTCTCGCTGGCCGCGGGGGAGCCGGCGCACCACGTCGAGGTCACGACGGCGGGCGCGTGGCTGTCCGCGGCGCTCGGAGTGGAGGTCGCCGACGGCGTCGGCCCCGGCACCGCCGACCGGCTCGACGGGGCCGACTGGCTGGCGCTGCCGCAGCAGCGGCTGCTGCACGTCACGGCCGGCCGGGTGTTCCGCGATGACTAGGGCGAGCTGACGGCGGCCCGGAAAGCTCTCGCGTGGTACCCGGACGACGTCTGGCGGTGGATGGTCGCCACTCAGTGGCATCTGATCGGCAACGCCGAGCCGTTGCGGGCGCGCTGCCGCGAGGTGGGCGACCGGCGCGGTGCGGCGCTGCTGACCGCACGGCTGGTCCGGCTGGTCATGGAGCTGGCGTTCCTGCTGGAGCGGCGCTACCGGCCCTACGACAAGTGGTTCGGCAGTGCGTTCGCGCGGCTCGAGGTCGCCACCGTCGTCGGTCCGCTCCTCGATCGCGCCCTCTCGGGGGAGAGCGGCGCCGACGGTGACTCCGTCGTCGCCGCCCTGGCCGAGCTGGGGCGACGGCACGACGCGGCCGCCGTCAGCGACACCGTCACGCCGTCGGTCGGACCGTTCGATGTCGGAGTCGGCGGCGCCGTCCGCCCGTATCTCGTCAGCAACGCCGGCGCCTACGCCGCGGCGACCAGGGCCGCCATCGCCGACCCGAGGTTGCGCGAGCTGCTCCCCGTCGGCGCCGTCGACCAGCTGACCCACGGCGACGACACGTTGGTGACGTTCTCGGCGTGGCCGCGCCGGCTGGCCGGCGTCTACCGCGCCGAGCTCGGGATCACTGCTGCGGGGCGCCCAGGATGTTGACCATCCAGGTGATGCCGAAGCCGTCGACGCACATGCCGAAGGTGTCGCCCCAGGGTGCCTTCTCGAGCGGCATGGTGGCCTGGCCGCTGCCGGCGAGCTTGTCCCAGTACCCGCGCAGCTCGGCCTCGTCGGAGCCGCTCAGCGAGATGGAGATGCTGCCGCCGGGGGTGAGCTCCATGCTGTTCGGGGTGTCGGCGGCCATGAGGACCAGGTCGTTCTCGGCTGTGAGTTGGCCGTGCATGATCTTGCCGGCCTCGGCCGGGTCCTCACTGGCGCCGAAGTCGGCGAACGTGCTCAGCTGCAGGTCGCCGCCGAAGACGGTCTGGTAGAACTCCAGCGCCTGCCGAGCGGTGTCGCGGAACCCGATGTAGGGGTTGAGTCGCGTGCTCATGGGGGGTCGACCTCCTCGTCGAACCGCCGGATCCGCGGACGCGATCCGTGCGACGACGACACTAGACCCGCTCCGCTGCGCGGTGACGGGAAGGCCGCGTGAACATTGAGCACCGGAAGGACGTGACCCGATGGGAACGGTGCTGTCGAGCTTCTCGACCTCACTGGACGGCTTCGTCGCGGCGCCCGACGGCAGCGTCGGGCCGCTGTTTGACTGGTACGGCAACGGTGACGTCGAGGTGCGGCCGCCGGGGTACCCGATCACCTTCCACATGACGCAGGCCAGCGCCGACTACTGGAACCGCACGGCGACGTCCGAGGGCGCGTTCGTCACCGGCCGGGCGCTGTTCGACTACGCCCGCGGCTGGGGTGGCCGCCCGCCGAACGACGCGCCCACCTTCGTCGTCACCCACCGCCCGCCGCCGGATGACTGGCCGCCGTTCCCCGACGCCCCCTTCACCTTCGTCGGCGACCTGCCGACGGCGATGGCCATGGCCCGCGAGGTGGCCGGCGACGACGGCGACATCGGCGTGGCCGGGCCCGGCCTCGCCCAGCAGTGCCTCAACGCCGGCTGGCTGGACGAGGTCCGCATCGACCTGGTGCCGGTGCTGCTGGGGCGGGGGATCCGCTACTTCGACAACCTCGACTCGCAGGTGATGCTCGACGACCCCGAGGTCGTGGAGGGCTCCCGCGTCACCCACCTCCGCTACCGCGTCCGCCACTGATCAGGGTGGCGGACGCGGAGAGTGGGGAGCCCCGGTCGGCGACTCGCCGACCGGGGCCCTCCCCGTCGAACCCGGGAGAACCGGGTCAGTGCAGCACGACCGGAGGCGCCTGGCTCGCGTCGCCCTCGTCCTCGCCCTCTTCGCGGGGATCGGTGCGCAGCTCCTGCCTGCTCCGCGGCAGGAAGAACGCCGGGATGAGGCAGAGCACCACGAGCACGATCGCCACCAGGTAGGTGTTGCCGAACGCGCCCGCCAGAGCCGACTGGCCGGCCGCCGCGACCTCTGGGGGCAGCTGCTCGACGGCGTCGGCCTGGACGGCGCCGTAGAACGCGGTCGCCGACTCGTTGTTGATGATGTTGTTGGTCAGGATGACCGACATGACGGCGGTGCCGATGGAGCCGCCCGTCTGCTGGATGATGTTCATCAGCGTCGACCCGCGGGCCACCTCGCCGTGCGTGAGGCTGGCCAGCGCGGCGGTCATGATCGGCATCATCGTCATGCCCATGCCGAGGCCCATGACGAACAGCGAGCCCAGCAGGAGCGGGTAGGACGTGTCGGCCTCGAGCTGGGTGAAGGTCCCCATGCCGATGGCGATGAGCACGATGCCGCCGAGCACCAGCTTGCCGGGGCCCGCCTTGTCGGTGATCCGGCCCGCGATCGGCATCGTCACCATGGCGCCGAGACCCTGCGGCGCAATCAGCAGGCCGGCCATCAGCGTGCTCTCGCCGCGGACCTGCACGAAGTAGCCGGGGAACAGCAGGCCGGCGCCCATGAACGCGACGATGAACAGCGACATCGTGACGACGGCGATGGTGAGGTGCCGGTTGAGGAACAGCCGCAGGTCGATCAGCGGGTGGCTCTTGCGCAGCGCGTGGAAGACGAACGCCACGACCAGCGCCAGGCCCAGGACCGCCGGGACCAGCACCTCGGCGTTGTTGACCGTGCCGTGCTCCGGGATCGACGACACGCCGTACAGGAACGCCGCGAGGCCGGGGGAGAGCAGCGCCATGCCGACGAAGTCGAAGGTCTCGGACGGCTGCTCGGTGTCCTTCGGCAGCACCCGCCACGCCGCGATGATGCCGACGATGCCGATGGGCAGGTTGATGAGGAAGATCCAGTGCCAGGACGCGACGTCGATCAGCCAGCCGCCCAGGATCGGGCCGCCGATCGGGCCGAGCAGCATCGGGACACCCAGCACCGCCATGACGCGGCCGACGCGGTCGGGGCCGGCGGCGCGGGTCATGATGGTCATGCCCAGCGGCATCAGCATGCCGCCGCCCAGACCCTGCAGCACCCGGGCGCCGATGAGCGGGCCGATGTCCCAGGCCATGGCGCACAGCACCGAGCCGAGCGTGAACAGGACCAGCGAGGTCAGATAGAGCCGCTTCGTGCCGAACCGGTCCGCCGCCCAGCCGCTGATGGGGATGACCGCGGCCAGCGCGAGCGTGTACGCCGTCATGGTCCACGCGACAGTGGCGTAGGTGGCGTTGAACTCGGACTGGAAGGTCGGCAGCGCGATGCTGACGACCGTGATGTCCAGGATCGACATGATGGCGCCGAGCACCACCACACCGGCGACCTTCAGGACGCCGCGGTCGAGCTTGTCGTCGGACCCGGTGTCGGGGGGTCCGGCCGGTGCACTCATGAGAGTTGTTCCTCCAGGCGAGTCGGTGCGGATGGTTCGACGATCGGAGCGAGCGCGGCGAGGAGCCGGTCCCGGTCCGAGGGATCGAGGGAGCGGGCGAACCCCACCAGGGCGTTGCGGCGGTGCGTGTCGATCTCGGTCATGATCGTCCGTCCCGCCTCTGACAGGGAGACGAGCCGGACGCGGCGGTCCTGTGGGTCCTCACGCCGCTCGACCAGGCCGTGCGCGAGGAGCCGGTCGACGTTGCGGCCGGCCGTGGCCAGCGTGAGGTCGAGCAGGTCGGCGAGTTCGTTGATGGGCAGCGCCGTGTCGTGCTGGCCGAGGGTGATGAGGCAGCGGAACTGCGAGATGGAGAGATCCAGCTCGACCATGGACCGCAGGTCGGAGTCGGCCTTGGAGCAGGCGACCTGACGAAGGAAGGCCTCGAGGGAACGGACGAGCTCGTCCTCGGACGCGGGCACCCGAAAATACTAACGCAGCTGCAACCATTGCGGATGTGATAGCTATCACGCGCGCACCCGCCGACCCCCATGACGGCAAGGATGACCGCCGCGGACGCCGTCGCGCATCGCATTTTTCCGTGCCCTCCGCTGGCCGCCACACCATCAAGACGCACGACCGGGCCCGATTGTGACGCGTACTCTTGGGTCGGCTGCCGGCCACGGGGCGATCGGGGAAGGACGGGCTGTGAAGGCGCAGGAGACCGAGGTACAGACCGACCGGGTGTTCACGATCCCGAACGTGCTGTCGTTCCTGCGGCTGCTCGGCGTTCCCGTGTTCCTCTGGCTCGTGCTGGTCGAAGAGGCCGACACCCTGGCGATCATCCTGCTCGCGGTGTCGGGGTTCACCGACTACCTCGACGGCTACCTCGCCCGCCGCTGGAACCAGATCAGCCGCGTGGGCCAGCTGCTCGATCCGCTGGCCGACCGCCTCTACATCTTCACGACCATCATCGCGCTGACGGTGCGCGAGGTCATCCCGCTCTGGTTCGCCGTCCTGCTCGTCGCGCGCGACGTGTACATGACGGGCATCGTGGCGCTGTTGCGTGTCCGCCGCGGCATCACCGGGCTGCCGGTCCACTTCCTCGGCAAGTCCGCGACGGCCTGCCTGCTGTACGCGTTCCCCCTGCTGCTGTGGGGCGACGGCGACGGCACCGTCCCCATGCTGGCGCGGGTGTTCGGCTGGGCGTTCGTCATCTGGGGCGTCGCGCTGTACTGGTGGGCGGCGGTGCTCTACACCGAGCAGACCCGCAAGGTGCTCGCCGAGCCCGGCCCCGCACGGAATTCCTGACCACCTGGCACGGATGTCGGCGTGGAACGATCCGGGACGCGTGCGAGCATGGGGGGCGTGGCGACAGGGCAGGCTCCTCGCGTCCGTCCGCTCCGGCGGCCGGACGAGTCGATGTCGCTGCTCAACGACCTCTTCGCCAAGCCGCTCGAGCCGGGGTACGAGGACGCCGCCGCCCGGCGCCGCGCCGCGGGCGAGAAGCCGACGTCCGAGCGCACCTGGCGCTCGCCCGCCCTGGCCCTCGGGCTGGTCGCACTCGGACTGTTGCTGACCATGGCGGTGGTCGAGGTGCGCAACACCGCTAGTGTGGTCTCCTCGGAGCGGCAGGGGCTCATCGAGCAGATCCACAACGAGGACGCGCGTGTCAGCCGGCTCCAGGACGACGTCACCGCCCTGGAGTCCGAGATCAGCGAGCTCGAGGACTCTCTCCTGCAGAACTCCGCGACCGGGCAGCAGACGCGGGAGGAAGTCGAGAGCTTGCAGGCGACGACGGGTGCGGTCGCCGTCACGGGGCCAGGCGTGGTGGTCACGGTCGACGACGCCGAGGAGCAGAACGCCGAGGACGGGACCGACCGCGTCCTCGACGTCGACCTGCAACAGGTGGTCAACGGGCTGTGGGCCGCCGGAGCCGAGGCCGTCAGCATCAACGGCCAGCGCATCACGCCGCTCACCGCCATCCGCCAGGCCCAGGACATCATCCAGATCAACTACCGGCCCATGAACGCGCCCTACGAGGTCTCGGCGCTCGGCGACTCCCGGTCGCTGGCCAACGACTTCGCCCACAGCGCCGGCGGCCGGTGGCTGAGCAGCATCGCCGGCAAGAACGGCATCTACTACAAGGTCAGCTCGCACGACTCGCTGACCCTGCCCGCCGGCAATACGCCGCTCTCCTATGCGACCCCGGGGGAGGGCGCGTCGTGATCCCACTCGCGGGGCTCGTCATCGGCATCCTGGCCGGTCTCTACTTCGACGTGACGGTGCCACTGGAGCTGCAGCCGTACCTCCCGATCGCCATCGTCGCCGCGCTCGACGCGGTGTTCGGAGGCATCCGGGCGGTCATGGAGGGCATCTTCAACGACAAGGTCTTCGTCGTCTCGTTCATCGCCAACGTGCTCATCGCCGCGTTCATCGTGTTCCTCGGCGACCAGCTCGGCGTCGGCTCACAGCTGTCGACGGCGGTGATCGTCGTGCTCGGCATCCGCATCTTCACCAACGTCGCGACGATCAGGCGGCACATCTTCCATGCCTGAGCCCAACGGCGCCACCGACCGCACCGACGCCCCTCGCGACGGCGTCGACTCCCCGCCGGGGTCCGGCGGCCCCACCGGCCTGCCCGACACCGGCAGCGGCTCGGCGATCCCGCCCCGGCACGCGCACCGCCACGCCGCGGCGGAACCGGAGACCGACGCCGCCGCCCCCGTCGAGCCGGTCGACGCTCCGGGCGGCTCCGACGCCGTCGAACCGGAGGGCGACCCGGAGCCCGTCGGCGACCGGCAGGACGACGATGCTCCCGAGCCGGAGGCCCGTGACGGCGACGGCGCTCGCGTGGACGACGGCGACACGGCCGAGCCGGCGCCGGCGCAGCGGTTCGTGCCCAGCGGCGGTGGCAGCCAGTTCACGCCGGCCGCGCCGTCGGGCACCCGCCGGCTCTGGAACGCCGTCACCCAGAAGCCCGACGGCGGCCAGCTCCTCGTGGCCGTCCTGGTCGCGCTGCTCGGGTTCGGCGCCGCCCTCCAGGTGCGCGCCGACGACGACGACACGCTCGCCAATGCCCGGCGCGACGACCTCGTGCAGATCCTCGACGGGCTGCGCCGGCAGGCCGACCGCCTCGACGACCACGTGGGCGAGCTCGAGGCCGACCGCCGCGACCTCATCAGCGGCGCCGACACCGAGCAGGCGGCGCTCGAGCAGGCCCAGGAGCGGGCCCGCACCACCGGCGTGCTGGCCGGCACCATCCCGGCCACCGGGCCGGGCATCATCCTGACCGTCAGCGATCCCGACCACAAGGTCAACTCCATCGTCATGTTGCGCGCCGTCAACGAGCTGCGGGTGGCCGGCGCCGAGGCGATCCAGATTCGCGGCCAGGGCAACGACTCCGCGGTCCGGGTGGTCGCCGAGACGTCGTTCGTCAACCCCGAGCTCGACGTCCTCGAGGTCGGCGGCGAGGTCGTGGAGCCGCCCTACGAGGTGGTCGCCATCGGTGAGCCCAGTGAGCTGAGTGGCTCCATGACGTTCCCCGACGGCGTCGTCGACCGCATCGAGCAGAACGGCGCCGAGGCCACCGTCGACGAGTACGACGAGCTCACCGTCGACGTGTTGCACGAGCCGCGGGCGCCTCAGTACGCTCGCCCGGCGCCGGAGGACGAGGACGAATGAGCCCGGCCGGCACCACCAGCCCGCCGCACCCCGCCGACCGGCCGTCCGTGCCGCTGAGGAGGCAGATCCGTTGTATCCCGACGACCTGAGGTACACCGCGGAACACGAGTGGGTCCGCAGCCCCGGCGAGGCCGACGGCAGCGTCCGCATCGGCATCACGCACTTCGCCCAGGAACAGCTCGGCGACATCGTCTACGTGCAGCTGCCGGCCGTCGGCGACGAGGTCACGGCCGGCGGCGTCTGCGGTGAGCTCGAGTCCACCAAGAGCGTCAGCGAGCTGTTCGCGCCGGTCACCGGCACCGTCGTCGCCCGCAACGAGGAGCTCGACGCCGCGCCCGAGCAGGTCAACTCCGACCCGTACGGCGCCGGCTGGATGATCGAGATCGTCCCGGCCGACACCGGGGCCGTCGACCAGCTGCTCTCCGCCGACGAGTACCGCTCGCAAGTCGAGGGGTAGGCGGCTGCTCGGTCCGCCCCCGCAGATAGGGTCGAATCCTCGGTTGACCCCTGGCGGGAGCCGGATCTAGGTTGCCAACATCCGTAAACCCTCAGGCGCTGGTCGAGAGTCAGTGAGACACTCGTAGCGCCGACGAGTCGAAGTCGTGGGGAGACCCGCGGCGGGAGGCCAAGCCGATGCCGTTCTGCACCCAGTGCGGGCACCAAAACCCGTCCGACGCGAAGTTCTGCTCCAATTGCGGAACCCCGCTGGTCCGGCCCATGCAGCCGGCCGAGACGGGGGGTGACGCCACGAGCACCATGGCGATGGTGCGCGAGGAGACCGCACAGGTCGAGCGGGACGACACCGGTGACCTCGCGGCGGCCGACCAGGCCGCCGTCGACGCCCTGCCCGAGGGCAGCGCCCTGCTCGTGGTGCTGCGCGGCCCCAACGCGGGCAGCCGCTTCCTGCTCGACACCGACGTGGTGAGCGCCGGGCGGCACCCCGACTCCGACATCTTCCTCGACGACGTCACGGTCTCGCGGCGGCACGCGGAGTTCCGGCGCATGCCCGGCGGCTTCGTGGTGTCCGACGTCGGCAGCCTCAACGGCACCTACGTCAACCGCGACCGCATCGACGAGGTGGCGCTCAGCAACGGCGACGAGGTCCAGATCGGCAAGTACCGGCTCGTCTACTACTCCAGCCAGCACGGGTTCGGAGGCGGGCCGAGGTGAGCCCCGCCGAGGGGAACTCGGCGCGTGCCTCCGGGCCGGCGCGGCGCGACGCCGCGCCGGCCGGCCAGACGATGAGCATCGGCGAGGTGCTCGCTCAGCTGCGGCCCGACTTCGCCGAGGTGAGCATCTCGAAGATCCGGTTCCTCGAGACCGAAGGCCTGGTCGAGCCGCAGCGCTCGCCGTCGGGCTACCGCCGCTTCACCCCTGACGACGTCGCCCGGCTGCGCTACGTGCTCACCGTCCAGCGCGACCACTACCTGCCGCTGCGGGTCATCAAGGAGCAGCTGGCGCAGCTCGACAGGGGCATGGAGCTGGTCACCGAGGGCGGCAGCACGGTCACGCCGTACACCGCCGCGGCCGGGGGCACCGACGAGGTGCTGCTGCCGCGGGCCTCGCTGCTCGAGGCGGCCGGCATCGGCGACGACCTGCTGGCCGAGCTGGAGTCCTACGGGCTGGTGACGCCGCGCCGCGGGGGCGCGTACGACGCCGACGCCCTGCTGGTCGCCCGCACGGTCGGTGAGCTGGCGCAGTACGGTCTGCAGCCACGGCATCTGCGCGCCGTCCGCAGCGCCGCCGAACGCCAGGTCGGGCTGGTCGAACAGGTCGTCGCGCCGATGTTCCGGCAGCGCAGCGCCGATTCCCGCGGCCGCGCCGAAGAGGCCGCCGCCGACGTCGCCCGGCTCACCGTCCGGCTGCACGCGGCGCTCGTCGACGCCGGAATCCGCCGGCTGTCGCGCTGAGGCGCGCGGGCACGTCCCACTGAGGCGCGCGGGTGCGTCTCGCTGAACAGTTCTCCCGCTGAGCCCGGCCCGATGCGGGGGTAGTGTTGACGGTGTGCGCGAGCTAGACGTCGTGGGCGTCCGAGTGGAGATGCCCTCCAACCAGCCCATCGTCCTTCTGCGTGAGGTGGGCGGTGACCGCTTCCTGCCGATCTGGATCGGCGCGGTGGAGGCGACGGCCATCGCGTTCGCCCAGCAGGGCGTGGTCCCGCCGCGGCCCATGACCCACGATCTGTTCAGAGACGTGCTCGACGCCGTCGGCGTCACGCTCGAGCAGGTCCGCATCACCGAGGTGCGCGACAACACGTACTACGCCGAGCTGGTGTTCTCCGGCGGGCTCGAGGTGAGCTCGCGGCCGTCCGACTCCATCGCGCTGGCGCTGCGCACCGGGTCGCCCATCTACGCGTCCGAGCCGCTGCTCGACGAGGTCGGCGTGCTGATGTCCGATCCCGACTCCGAGGAGCAGGAGGACGAGGTCGCCCGGTTCCGCCAGTTCCTCGACGAGGTGACTCCGGAGGACTTCAGCGGCTAGGTGGCCGTGTGACTCGTGTGACTGATGTGATTCGTGTCTACAGCTGAAGTGAAGCTTGAGACTTGCCGCGTGTTGCATTGACCGGCGCAGGGCCCGGGCCTAACGTCACTCGTGTAACACGATGTCGCAATCGGCTTGGGACCACGAAGGGGTCGGCGTGAGCGCAGACAGCACATCCGGTACCGGCACGGCGGGTGACGCCGGTCGGACCGCCGCGGCCGGTCGCGCCGCCACCCGGCAGGGCCTGCTGTTCGAGGGCATGGTCGGTCCGGTCCCCGAAGACGTCGGCTACCGCGGGCCCACGGCCTGCAGCGCGGCCGGCATCACCTACCGCCAGCTCGACTACTGGGCCCGCACCGGCCTGGTCGAGCCGAGCATCCGCAGCGCCGCCGGGTCCGGCAGCCAGCGGCTCTACTCCTTCCGCGACATCCTGGTCCTCAAGATCGTCAAGCGGCTGCTCGACACCGGCGTCTCGCTGCAGCAGATCCGCACCGCGGTGACGCACCTGCGCGACCGCGGCGTCGAGGACCTCGCCGGCATCACGCTCATGAGCGACGGCGCCAGCGTCTACGAGTGCACCTCCGCCGACGAGGTCGTCGACCTCGTCCAGGGCGGCCAGGGCGTCTTCGGCATCGCCGTCGGCCGGGTGTGGCGCGAGATCGAGGCCACCCTCGTCGAGCTGCCGGCCGAGAAGCCCGGCGAGCCCCCGGCCGAGCACCCCGGCGACCAGCTGGCCGCCCGCCGTCGCGCCCGCGCGGTCGGAGCGTAACCGCCCGGGTCCGCCCCTCGCGTCTCGCGGACGCCCGCCCCGCACGGGGCGGGCGTTTCGCGTTTCCGGCGCGTTCTCGCGCGTTCCCCGCCCTGCGGGTGGGTAGTCCTCCTGCATGACGAAGCTGACCACGAACGACTCCGGCGAGTTCGTCCGCTCCGGGAACCGCTTCGACGACCGCATCACGGCCGGCGGCGCCTCGGGCTGGCCGGTCGAGCCGGGCCGGTACCGTCTCGTCGTCAGCCTGGCCTGCCCGTGGGCCAGCCGCGCCGTCCTGGTCCGGCGGCTGCTGGGTCTGGAGGGCGCCATCTCGATGGGCATCGCCGACCCCATCCAGGACGAGCGCAGCTGGCGGTTCACGCTCGACCCGGACGGCCGCGACCCCGTCCTCGGCATCCACTACCTCGCCGAGGCCTACGCCGCGGCGGACCCGTCCTACGACGGCGGCGTCTCCGTGCCGGCGATCGTCGACGTGCCGTCGGGCCGCTTGGTCACCAACGACTACCCGCAGCTCACGCTGGACCTCAGCACCGAGTGGCGGGAGCACCACCGTCCGGGCGCCCCCGACCTGTACCCCCTGGAGTGGCGTGACGAGATCGACGAGCTGAACGAGCTGATCTTCATGGACGTCAACAACGGCGTCTACAAGGCCGGGTTCGCGTCGTCGCAGGAGGCGTACGAGCGGGCGCACGACGCGCTCTTCGCCCGGCTGGACTGGCTGTCCGAGCGGCTCGCGACCCGCCGCTACCTGGTCGGCGACCACCTCACCGAGGCCGACGTGCGGCTGTTCACGACGCTGGTCCGCTTCGACCCCGTCTACCACGGCCACTTCAAGTGCAACCGGCACAAGCTCGCCGAGCTGCCGGTGCTGTGGGCCTACGCGCGGGACCTGTACCAGACCCCCGGCTTCGCGGGCACGGTGAACTTCGACCACATCAAGCGGCACTACTACCAGGTGCTCGACCAGCTGAACCCGTCGCGCATCGTCCCCGCCGGCCCGGACCTTTCCGGCTGGCAGGAGCCGCACCATCGCGAGGTCCTCGGCGGCACCCCCTTCGGCGAGGACGGCACGCCCCCACCCGACGTCTCCGATCTCGGCTGAGCGGCACCGTCGCGGCGCCGCCTCGCCACTGGAGCCTGCCCGACCATCGGGCGGCGCGGTTCCTGCCGCGTACCGGCTCGCCTCAAGTGCCATTCGCCCAGGTCGACCCGCCTCTGACGGACTGACGCGCGCTGCTAGAGGTCTGCGGTTGGTACCGACAGCAGACCTCTAACGCGCGTTGGCGCTCTGCGGTCGGTTGTGACGGCAGACCTCCATGCGCGGGTTGGAGGTGTGCGGTCGGTTGTGACGGCAGACCTCTAACGCGCGTTGGCGCTCTGCGGTCGGTTGTGACGGCAGACCTCCATGCGCGCCTTGGCGCTTTGCGGTCCGTTCCGACCGCACAGCTCTAGCGGCCCGGAGGGAACTTCCCGAGGCCCGGCTCGGCGGCGGCGGCGGGACCCGGTTGTCCACAGGGCGAAGGAATCGGCCGGGTTGTCCCCACAACGGACCTTCGGACCCGCCGCGACCGAACGGGACGTGTTCGGATGATCACATGGACGGCGAGCACGACGAGGACTGGATACCGAAGCCGCGGATGCCGATACCCGCATGGGGCCACGAAGCCGCCTCGCGGGACTATCGGCTCGAGTTCACCGCAGTCACCTGTGTCCTGCGCACGGCGAGGGCCTACGCGGGCCTGAGCCAACGCGAGCTCGCGGAGCGGTCGGGCGTGTCGCTGTCGGCGATCGTGCGGGCTGAGGCGGGTCGAACCGTCCCGTCGTGGCGCATGGTGATCACGTGTCTCGACGCCTGCCTGTTGCGGCCGGCGCTGATCGACGACGGCGACGAGCTGATCCTGGAGGCGCCGCTGGTGGTCCGCCTGAACCGAGGCCGTCGGCGCTATCCGGCCCATCTGCCGGTGTGGGAGGTCAAGCGGGCCGAGGACTGGTGGGACGGCACCCTCAGCCGGCGCGTCCCGGTCGTGCCGCCAGAGCTGATCCCGCCGTTCAGCTTCCGCCGCCGGCACCCGGACGACCAGGGCAGGGCGCGATGGGAGCGCGACCATCGCGATGAGCCCGTCCCGCACCGGCCACTGGTCCGCGCGTCCGCATCGCAGGGCGCGGAAGGGCGAGCTATGCTGACGGCGAGCCGTCGACTCCGGCCGGGAGAGTTCTCGCACCACCCGGGGTGCGAGACGCCGAAGGGGCAACATCCCCGTCAACCTCTCAGGCAGCAAGGACCGGTCGGGCGAGGCCACTCTGAAGCCGTCACACCGGCGACGACAGAGGGGGAGCCGACTCGCACCTACCGCGTCCGAGGAGCTCCGCCGATGTCCCTGTCCCAGCCGCTGTCGCACGTAGCCAGCGAGGCACCCTTCGTCTCCCGGCACATCGGGCCGCGCGACGAAGAGATCGCGAAGATGCTCGACGCCGTCGGGTACGAGTCGCTCGACGCGCTGGTCGAGGCCGCCGTACCCGACGCCATCCGCAATCTCGGCGCGCTCGACCTGCCGCCGGCCAGCACCGAGACCGAGGCGCTCGACGAGCTGCGGGCACTGTCGCGGCGCAACCGGCGGCACGCGCAGATGATCGGCTTGGGCTACCACGACACCGTCACGCCGCCGGTGGTCGTGCGCCGCGTGCTCGAGAGCCCGGCCTGGTACACCGCCTACACGCCGTACCAGCCGGAGATCTCGCAGGGGCGGCTCGAGGCGCTGCTGAACTTCCAGACCATGGTGTCCGACCTCGCCGGGCTGCCCACGGCCAACGCCAGCCTGCTCGACGAGGCCACCGCGGCCGCCGAGGCCATGACGCTGATGCGCCGGTCGGTGCCTCGCCGAGACACGCTGCTCAGTCGAGGCGGCGAATCGGCCAGCACGACCAGCAACACCGTCGTCGTCGACGCCGACTGCCTGCCGCAGACCATCGCCGTCATCCGGACCCGGGCCGAGCCGCTGGGCATCGACGTCGTGGTCGCCGATCTCGACGGGGGCCTGCCGGACGGCGACCTCTTCGGCCTGGTCGTGCAGTATCCCGGCGCGTCCGGCCGGATCCGCGACCTCACCCCGGTGGTGACGGCCGCGCACGAGCGGGGCGCGCTGGTCACCGTCGCCTCCGACCTGCTCGCGTTGACGCTGCTCACGCCGCCGGGAGAGGTGGGCGCCGACGTCGTCGTCGGGTCGTCGCAGCGCTTCGGCGTGCCGCTCGGGTACGGCGGCCCGCACGCCGGGTACATGGCCGTGCGCGCCGGGCTGGAGCGTGGCCTGCCCGGCCGGCTGGTCGGCGTCTCGAAGGACACCCACGGCGCGCAGGCGTACCGGCTCGCGCTGCAGACCCGCGAGCAGCACATCCGCCGCGAGAAGGCGACCTCGAACATCTGCACCGCGCAGGTGCTGCTCGCCGTCGTCGCGTCGATGTACGCCGTCTGGCACGGCCCCGAGGGGCTGCGCGAGATCGCCGAGCGGGTGCACGGCCACGCGACGGGCCTCGCCGCGGCGCTGCGGGCCGGCGGCGTCGAGGTCGTCCACGACGCGTTCTTCGACACCGTCCTGGCCCGGGTGCCGGGGCGCGCCTCCGCCGTCGTCGCCGACGCCGCCGAGCTGGGGGTCAACCTCGGCCCGGCCGGCGTCGACGAGGTCCGCATCGCCTGCGACGAGGTCACCACCGACGCCGACATCGAACGGGTGCTGCGTGCGTTCGGGCTGTCGGCGACCGCGACGACGGCCGCCGTCGCGATCCCCGAGCAGCTGCGCCGGCACAGCCCGTACCTCACCCACCCGGTCTTCAACACGCACCGCTCCGAGACGTCGATGCTGCGCTACCTGCGCAAGCTCGCCGACAAGGACTACGCGCTCGACCGCGGCATGATCCCGCTCGGCTCGTGCACCATGAAGCTCAACGCCGCGACCGAGATGGAGCCGATCACCTGGCCCGGGTTCGCCGGCATCCACCCGTTCGTGCCGGTCGAGCAGGCCGACGGCTACCTCGCCCTGATCCGCCAGCTCGAGGGGTGGCTGGCGACGGTGACGGGGTACGACGCCGTCTCGATCCAGCCCAACGCCGGGTCGCAGGGCGAACTGGCCGGGCTGCTGGCCATCCGCGCCTTCCACCGCGCAGGCGGCGACGAGCAGCGCGACGTCTGCCTCATCCCGTCCAGCGCGCACGGCACCAACGCGGCCTCGGCGGTCATGGCCGGCATGCGGGTCGTGGTGGTCGCGGCGGCCGGCGACGGCACCGTCGACCTCGACGACCTGCGGGCGAAGATTGACGAGCACGGCGACCGGCTCGCCGCGATCATGGTCACCTACCCGTCCACGCACGGGGTGTACGAAGAGGGCATCACCGAGATCGCCTCGCTGGTGCACGCCGCCGGCGGCCAGGTGTACGTCGACGGCGCCAACCTCAACGCCCTGGTCGGGCTGGCCAAGCCGGGCGAGTTCGGCGCCGACGTCAGCCACCTCAACCTGCACAAGACGTTCTGCATCCCGCACGGCGGCGGCGGTCCCGGCGTCGGGCCCATCGGCGTGCGGTCGCACCTGACGCCGTTCCTGCCGAACCACCCGCTGCTGCCCGAGGCCGGCCCGGCCACCGGCGTCGGGCCGATCGCGGCGGCGCCGTTCGGGTCAGCGTCGATCCTGCCCATCCCATGGGCCTACATCCGGATGATGGGGCCGGCCGGGCTCAAGCTGGCCACCCAGACGGCCGTCCTGAACGCGAACTACATGGCCGTGCGGCTGCGCGACCACTTCCCGGTGCTCTACACCGGCCGCGGCGGGCTGGTGGCGCACGAGTGCATCGTCGACCTGCGCCCGCTCACCAAGGCGACCGGCATCACCGTCGACGACGTCGCCAAGCGGCTCATCGACTACGGCTTCCACGCGCCGACGATGTCGTTCCCGGTCGCCGGCACGCTGATGATCGAGCCGACGGAGTCCGAGGACAAGACCGAGCTGGACCGGTTCTGCGACGCCATGATCGCGATCCGGGCCGAGGCCGACCGCGTCGCCGCCGGCGAGTGGCCCGCCGACGACAACCCGCTGGTCAACGCGCCGCACACGGCCGCATCGGTGGTCGCCGAGTGGGCGCACCCGTACGAGCGCGAGACCGCGGTGTACCCGTCGCCGTCGGCCCGCGAGGACAAGTACTGGCCGCCGGTGGGCCGCATCGACGGGGCCTACGGCGATCGCCACCTGGTCTGCTCGTGCCCGTCGCCGGAGGCGTTCGAGGACTGACTCCTGGGGGAGACCCCGACGAAAGTCGGGGGTGCGGCTCCGCCTGAGGTCGCATGTGCCGCGCCGCCGCGCCGCGTAGGGTCGGAGGTGACCGCTCGGCGAACGGAGAACACGGGGGACCATGAACGACGCGATCATCGAGGCTGCCCGCGATGTCATGGGGTCGCCCTGGGTCTACGTGGTGCTGTTCGCCATCTCGGCCATCGACGGGTTCTTCCCGGCGGTGCCCAGCGAGACGCTGGTCATCACCGCCGGCGTGTTCGCGGCCGCCGACGGCGTGCCGAACCTGCTCTTCGTCATCCTGGCCGCGTCTGCCGGCGCGTTCGTCGGCGACCACATCTCGTACTTCATCGGCCGCACCGCCGGCACCAGGGTGCGCCACCGCATCGAGGGCCGCAAGAGGTCCGGCGCGATGTTCGCCTGGGCCGGGCGCATGCTCGAGGATCGCGGCGGCGTCATCATCGTCGTCGCGCGCTACATCCCCGGCGGCCGCACGGCGGTCACGCTCACCGCGGGCACGGTCGAGTACCCGCTGCGGAAGTTCTCCTTCTTCGACGCCATCGCGGCGCTGTCGTGGGGCACCTACTCCGGGCTCATCGGCTACGTCGGCGGGCACGCGTTCGAAGACAACCCGCTGCTCGGCCTGGGCGTCGGCCTCGGCATCGCGCTGGCCATCACCGGCCTCGTCGAGCTGATCCGGCACCGCATCGGCGCACGCAACAAGCGCCGCTCGGCCGAGCAGGCCGGTGCGACGGAGTCGTCGGCCGACCCGGAGGGCTCACCGGGCGAGAAGCCGCAGGAGCTGGTCTGACCGCGACGGCGGTCGCACTGCCGCCGGCTGGGGTGCGATCCCGGCTGCGCCGGGCCACCGCCGTCGGCTGGGAACGGACCGCCGGGCTCTGCCTCGGCGCCGCGTCGGCGTTCGTGTCGCTGGCGTTCCTGGCGGGCACCGCCCTGGCTCTGCTGCCGGTCGCGGCGGCGCCGGCGGCTCGCGACCGGATGCTCGCGGCGTCGGCGGCGCCGGCCGCCCGGCTGGTCGGCTGGGAACGGCGGCGGCTGCGCGCCGCCGACCGCGACCGCCCGGCCGCCGACGAGCTGCTCCGCGCCGCCCCACGAGGAGTCGCAGCGCGTGCTGGCCGACCTGCGCGCCGTCGCCTGGCGGGTCTACCCGGCGGCGCTGGACACGCTCGGGCTCGAGGAGGCGCTGACGGCGGTCGCCGAGGGCGCCGGCGCGACCCTCTGGTACGACGTCGCCCGGCCGCCGCCCGGGCCGGTCGCGACCGCCGTCTACTTCGTCGTCGCCGAAACCGCCACCAACGCCGTCAAGCACGCGTCGCCGTCGTCGGTGCGCATCGAGGTCTGGCGGGCGGGCGACCTGCTGCGGGCGCGGGTGGGCGACGACGGCCCGGGTGGTGCGGACGCGCTCGGGGGCGGGCTGGCCGGGCTGCGCCGCCGGGTCGCCGCGCTGGACGGCCGGTTCACCGTCCACAGCCCGGCCGGCGGCGGCACCGTCGTCGAAGCCGAGCTGCCATGCGGGTGATCTGGTGCGCGTGATCCTGGCCGAGGACTCCGTGCTGCTGCGCGAGGGCCTGGCCAAGCTGCTGCAGGACGGGGGCCACGAGGTCGTCGCCGCGGTCGGCGACGCCGAGACGCTGCTGGCCGCCGTCGACGCCGATCGGCCCGACGTCGTCGTCGCGGACGTGCGGATGCCGCCGTCGCACACCGACGAGGGGCTGCGGGCGGCGCTGGAGATCCGGTCGCGATGGCCCGCGGTCGGCATCCTGGTGCTGTCGCAGTACGTCGAGAAGCGCTACGCCGCGGAGCTGTTCGAGACGCACACCGACGGCGTCGGGTACCTGCTCAAGGACCGGGTCGCGCACGTCGGCGACTTCCTGGACGCGCTGGACCGGGTGGCCGGCGGGGGAGCGGCGTTCGACGCCGAGGTGGTCCGGCAGCTGATCGCCCGGACCAGCCACGGCGATCCGCTGCGCCGGCTGACCCCGCGCGAGCGCGACGTGCTCGAGTTGATGGCCCAGGGCCACACGAACGCCGGCATCGCGGCCGGGCTGCACGTGTCGCGCAGCGCCGTCGAGAAGCACGCCAACGCGATCTTCGACAAGCTCGGCCTCACCGCCGACGGAGCCTACAGCCGCCGGGTGCTGGCGGTGCTGCGCTACCTCGGGTCGTGACGGCGGACGCGGTGCCGGGCCCGCTCGCGGTCGCGGCGGTTCTGCCGCACCCGCAGCACCACGAACGCGACCACCGCCAGGACGACCGCCCCGATGACGGCGTACTGCAGCAGCCCCACGTAGCGCTCGACGGCGTCCCAGTTCTGCCCCAGCTGGTAGCCGAGCAGGATGAACACGGTGTTCCAGATGGCGCTGCCCAGCGCCGTGAACAGCAGGAACACCGTCAGCGACATACGCTCCACGCCGGCCGGGATGGAGATGAAGCTGCGGAAGATCGGGATCATCCGCCCGAAGAAGATGGTCTTGACGCCGTGCTTGGCGAACCACCCCTCGGCCTTGTCGACGTCGGACATCTTGACCAGCGGCAGCCTCGCCAGGATGGCCCGGGTGCGGTCGCGCCCCACCGCCGCGCCCACGGCGTACCAGACCAGCGCGCCGACCACGGATCCCACCGTCGTCCAGATGATCGCCGCCGCCAGGTTCATGTCGCCCCGGCTGGCGGTGAACCCGGCCAGCGGCAGGATCACCTCGCTGGGCAGTGGCGGGAACAGGTTCTCGAGGAAGATGGCGATGCCGGCGCCGACGGCGCCCATGGTGTCCATGAGGTCGACGGCCCAGCCGGCCAGGCCGGTGAGCTCGGTCTCCGGGGAGAGGCGGATGTTCACGCCACGACCGTACGGGATCGGGATGCGGCCGCGCGATGAAGGACACCGCCGAGCTGCCCTGCGGAGAACCGCAGGGTGCGGTGGTTGGGTGGAAAGCGCAATCGGCGCGCCTCACGAGGTCTGCGCCGCTGCGCCGGTAGCGTCGCACCTGGCCGGGTTGGGGTTGATTCGTCCCGAGTGAGGCGAGGTGGTGCCGGTGTCCCGAGAGCTCCGGGCTGCCCTGATCCTGTGCCTCGTCGTGGGCGTCATCGTCGGCGCCGCGCGGAGCGACCCGCAGGGCGGCGGAACGTCGGCCGCGGTCGAGACCGCGCCGGCACAGGTCAAGGCGGCACCGCAGCGGCTGCTCGCGCTGAATCCCGCCACCGCCGACGGCTCGGCCCCGGTCGCCGACGTCGACGACGCCGGCACCCGCCGCCTCACCGGCCGCGAGGGCGACACCGTCGCCCTCACCTTCGACGACGGCCCGCACCCAGACCAGACGCCGGCCGTGCTCGAGATCCTCCGCGATCACGACGTCACAGCCACGTTCTGCCTGGTCGGCGAGATGGCGCGGCTCTACCCGGACCTCGTCCGCCAGATCGCCGACGACGGCCACCGGCTCTGCGACCACACCATCACCCACGACACCTCCCTGCCGGACAAGCCCGCCGATGTCATCGAGGACGAGATCGCCGGAACCCTCGACGCCATCGAGGCCGCCGTCCCCGGCGTCGAGGTGCCGTTCTACCGCGCGCCCGGCGGCAACTTCGCCGCCAACGTCAACGAGATCGCCGCCGAACTCGACCAGGTGCCCCTCGGCTGGAGCGTCGACCCGGGCGACTGGCGCAAACCCGGCGCCCGCGCCATCCACGACTACGTCGCCGAGCACGTCCACCCGGGCGCGATCATCCTCCTGCACGACGGCGGCGGCGACCGGTCCGGGACCATCGAGGCGCTCCCCGAGATCATCGAGACCCTCATCGACGCCGGCTACGAGTTCGTCGTTCCCCGCGCCTGACGGGCTTGTGGCACTCTTACCGCCATGACGGGGCAGGACTCGGTCGGGGAGCGGCTGGCGCGCGGGATCGGGCAGACGCTGTGGGTGCTGATCCCGCTGCTCAGCGTCACCGTCCTGGCCTGGCTCCCGGCCGGTCAGGCGTGGTGGCGCACACGCAGCGCCGGCTGGTTCATCACCGGCCTGGTCCTGCTGCTCGGCAGCGCCGGCGTGATCGTCCTGATGAGCCGCGACGACGGCGGCGGGGCGGCCGGCGGCCTGGTGATCATCGGCGCACTGGTGGGCGGCATCGTCGCCGCGCTGAAGGCGCGCCCGGTGGTCTTCCGCCGCCGTCGCGAAGAGGTCGTCGAGCTGCCGCCCTACCCGGCCGCGGCTGCCGCCGTCGCCCATCTCGACGAGCACCCGGCCGTGCGCGAGGTGCTGGCCGACCGGGAACGACGGCGGCAGGCGCGCGACCTGATCGCCCGCGACCCCGCGATGGCGATGGAGCTGAACCTCGGCCGGCCGGACCTGCCCGACATCGTCGACGACGGTGACCTGGTCGACCTCAACAACACCAGTGCCGGGGGCCTCGCCGCCGCCCTGCGCTGGGATCCCGCGACCGCCGAGGCGTTCGTCGTCGCGCGCGACCTGCGCGGCGGGTACGCGTCGCTCGACGAGATCGCGGCGCTGTCCGGCCTGGAGCCGCAGCTGCTCGAACGCGACGCCGAGCGCATCGTCGTCCTCCCGTACCGGCCGGCATGAGCGCCGCGGACACCCCGGGGGAGAGCCGGTTCGACCGCTGGCGCCGGACGGCGGAGGCGGCGGCCGCGTCGGCGGGCGAGACGCGGGCGCGGGTCGTCCGCGACCTCGCCGCCGCGCTCGCGGTGCTGGTGCGCCGGGTGCGGATCCCGCTGTTCGTCGTCGGGCTGCTGCCGCTGACCCCGGCGCTGATGCTCGCCCTCGAAGGGCTGGCCGTGGGCGGCAGGAGCGGAGTGTTCTTCCTGGTCCTGGCGTTGCTCGGGGCGTGGCCCGGACTGTGGGTGCTGTGGCGGCGGCGCCGGCTGCTGCGCGCCATCGACCCGGTCGACGAGCTGGCCGCCGAGCTCGCCCAGGCCTACGACGTTGCCGGCGCATGGGCGAAGGCGGGCGACGCGCTGCAGCGGGTGCGTGGCGCCGGGCCGGGACTGCGCGGCGCGGGACGGGCGGCCCGTGGCGTGTGGGCCGGTGTCCAGCTGACCCGCGAGCTGTTCGACCGGTTCTCCGATCTGCCCCGGGTGGCGCCGTTCCTGCCGGTGTCGCTGCAGTTCACCGGCTACCTGTGCCTCGCGTCGCTGGTCAGCACGGTCGTGCTGGTCGCGCTCGCGGTCGCCGGGTTCGGCGTCGTGCTGGTGACCTAACTCTTCTGCCGTTGTGCGTGGGTTCGTCACCTCGCGTTGGCGTGGCGTCGACAGGGTGAAGTCTCGCAACTCCGTGCCCCCCACACGACCGGAGGATTTTCATGGCGAGACGAACTGGCTGGATGGTCGGCGCCGGCATCGCGGCGACGGTGACCGGCCTCGGCGCGACGGGCTTCGGCCTGGCCGGCGCCGAGGTAGCGCCGGAGACCGAGACCGCCACTGGCATCGTCTACGACGACGCGAACCGCAACGGCACACGCGACAGCGGCGAGGCCGGCGTGCGGGACGTGCCGGTGTCGAACGGCCGCGACGTCGTCCGCACCGACGCGCAGGGCCGCTACAGCCTGCAGGTCGACGACCAGACCGTCATCTTCATCAGCAAGCCGGCCGGCTGGATGGTCCCCGTCAACGACGTGCAGCTGCCGCAGTTCTACTACAAGCACTACCCGAACGGCAGCCCGTACGAGCTGCGCTACGGCGGCGTCGAGCCGACCGGCCCGCTGCCGGACTCCGTCGACTTCCCGATGTACCAGGACGACTCGATCGACAAGACGTTCTCGGCGCTGGCCTTCGCCGACCCGCAGACGTCGAACGTCGGGCAGATCGACACGATGGCGATCGACGTCATCGCCGGCATCATCGGCAACACCGACGCCCGGTTCGGCCTCACCGTCGGCGACATCGTCAACGACCCGCTGGACCTGTTCGCACCGCACAACCAGGCGGTGTCGCAGATCGGCATCCCGTGGTGGAACACGCCCGGCAACCACGACCAGGACTACGACGCGCCGACCGACGCAAACGCCACGGACACCTACAAGGAGACGTTCGGGCCGGCGGACTACTCGTTCGACTACGGCCAGGTCCACTTCGTGCTCATGGACAACGTGCGGCATCAGGGCCCGGGCCACGGCTACATCGGCTACCTGAACGACGAGCAGTTGCAGTGGCTGGAGAACGACCTGCGCCACGTGCCGGCCGACAAGCTGATCGTCATCGGCACGCACATCCCGCTCGCCACCGACGCCACCGCGTCGACCGGCGTGAACACCACCAACCTGCCCGAGCTGTTCCAGATCCTCGAGGACCGCGAGCACGTCTACACGATCTCCGGCCACGACACCAGCAACAGCTGGCAGATGTACATGGGCGAGGAGCACGGCTGGTACGGCCCCAAGGACTTCCACCACCAGGTCCTCGCCGAGGTCCGCGGCAGCGGCTGGAACACCGGCCCGCGTGACGCGCGCGGGATCCAGGCGGCGGACATGTCCGACGGCAACCCGAACGGCCACTACGAGCTGTTCTTCGACGGCAACGAGTACTCGGCGCAGTTCAAGCCGGCGAGCCTGCCGGAGGAATACCAGATCCGGCTCACCTTCGACGGCGGCTGGGGCGACGAGGTCCGCATCCCCGGCGGCGTCAGCGGGGTCGACGGCTTCGCGCCGGGCGCCGTGCGGTTCGCCGCGCGCGACTGGACGGGATCCGGCGTCCAGCGCCCGACGGTGACGGCCAACGTCTTCGACGGCGGCGAGCGGCACACCGTGGAGGTCAGCGTCGACGGCGGCCCGTTCCGCCCGATGACGCACCTCACGCCGCAGAACGACCCGTACATCTCGGTCCTGCGCTCGACGCTGACCGGCAGCCTGCGCCCGGCGGCCCCCGAGCCGTCGTCGCACCTGTGGTCCTACGAGCTGCCGCGCGGCCTGCGCCACGGCGAGCACACCGTCGTCGTCCGCAGCACCGACCCGTACGGCAAGGTCTCGACCACCGACGAGACCATCACCGTCACCGGCGGCCGCCCGTAACGGTGCCCCGTTGGGCATGGCGGGTGGTTCGGTGGCGCTATGACGCCACCGAACCACCCGCCACACGCTGTCACGCCGCTAGAGCTCGATGGGGAAGGTCGCGACCACGGCGGCGGCGGCCACCAGGACGACGGCGGCAGCACCGACCAGGGCCACCCGTGCTCTGGCGGTGTCGAGGTTGGAGCTGACGCCGGCGAAGAACAAGACCACCGCGAAGACGATGGTCATGAGGACGTAGTTGTCACCGCGTTGGTTCGCGTCGCGGGCCTGCGCGGCGAACGTCTCGGCGTCCCGCTCCAGCGCGGCTGAGCGGTCGCGGGAGTCGAGCTGGTACTCGGGCATGCCGAACGGCGTCCTGGGTGCCGCCGGGTCGGTGAGCGGCTGGGTCGCCAGCCATGCCTCGACCGCGGGCCGGAACTCGTCGCGGAAGCGCTCGTAGAGAAACCCCGACTCTGTGCCGGCCTGCGGGGTGTAACTGCCGTCGGGGGCGAGACCCGCGGCTACTCCGGCCCGACGTTCGGCGGACAGGGCGGCGACCCAGGAGGTGAAGGTCGTGACGTCGATGACGGTGAGCTGTCCGGCCTCGGTCGACGCTCTGGTCGACTCGACCCTGGCCGCCGACGCCTGCTGTAGCTCTCCGCCTGGACCCCGCTCCATTTCGTACTCTGGAACGCTGCCCACGCGGTGAGGATCACCGCGAGTGACAGCAGCAGAGCGGCGAGCAATTCGACATGCTCGCGCAGCCAACCCTGGTCCTGGCGATCCGGCACGTCGATGCGCGCGGCTGCCGCCGGGGAGTTCTCGCTCGCCGTCATCGTCATCGGCCCCCGCTCGTGGCGCGCATCGCGCCACCGAGCATGCGGCGACAGCGGCCATCACCAGATCACCTGGCGCGGGTGATTCCACGCCGGACCACCGCGGGCCGAGCCTCACGAGAGTGACGCGACGTGCCGGCAGCCTATGAGGCCCGCGAGACCGACGACATGTTGAAGTCGGGGACGCGCAGGGCCGGCATCGCCGTGCGCGGGAAGTAGTCGCCCCACTCGCGGCTGAAGGTCGGCACCGTCGCGCCGGCGGCGGTGAAGCGGTCGAGCAGCGCGACCGGGCTCTCGTTGAACCGGTAGTTGTTCACCGCGCCGTTGACCTCGCCGTTCTCGACGAGGTAGACGCCGTCGCGGGTGAGGCCGGTGAGCAGCAGCGTCTGCGGGTCGACGGCGCGGATGTACCAGAGGCAGGTGAGCAGCAGGCCGCGCTCGATCCCCGCCGCGACGTCCTCGACGCCGCCGGTGGCGCCGTCGACGGTGAGGCCGAGGTTGTCGACCGCCGGGGTGGTCGGAAGCCCAGTGAGGCCGGCCGAATGACGGGTCTGCAGCAGCGCCCGCAGCCTGCCGTCCTCGATCCACGACGTGCGCCGGATGGGCAGGCCGTTGTCGAAGACGCTCGACTCCGACGACGAGGCGTGCGCGAGCACCACCGGCGCGCACTCGAGGCCGGGCGCCGCGGGGTCGGACCAGAGCGACACCGGGTGCCTCGAGAGCCGGTCGCCGACGCGCGTGCCACCGCCGGGCTTCGAGTAGACCGAGCGGCCGTCCTGGGCGTCGCGCGCGCTCATGGTCCAGTAGGCGTAGATCATGAGGTCGGCGACGGCGGTGGGCGGCAGGACGGTGTCGTAACGGCCGGCCGGCAGCTCGACCGTGCGCTGCGCCCAGCCCAGCCGCTTGGTCAGCTCGGCGTCGAGCGCCGCGACGTCGACGTCGGTGAGGTCGCGCGAGGACTGCCCGACCCAGGCCGAGCGCGCCTTGTCGGCGGACTTGCCGGTGATGCCGATGTGGCCGGTGGGCTGCTCGTGCCGGGCGCGCAACCCCGTCGAGGACCCGAGATACGTCGTGCGGACGCCGTGCTCGAGGTAGCCGTAGAGCAGCCGCTGCTCGTCGTCGGCGCGGCTGAACGCGTCGCCGAGGGCCGGGGCGATGGTGCCGAACATCTCCGGGGAGGTCTCGCCGGGCGGGGCGGCCCAGCCCGCGGCGGAACCGCCGCTGCCGCCGTCGTCGCTGATGAGAGGCTGGGCGTCCTCGGCCGGGCCGTTGTCGCGGGCGGCCTGCTCGGCGGCGCGGACCAGCGGCTCGAGGCCCTCGGGGGTGACGGCGCTGCGGGCGACCACGCCCGACGCCGTGCCGGTGCCGCCGTCGACCGCCGCCACCACCGTCACCGACCGGTCGCGGGTGACGCCGTTGGTGGTGAGGGCGTTGGTGGCCCAGCGCAGGTTGGCCGTCGAGGTCTCGTCGACCAGCACCAGCGTGCCGCTGGCCTTGGACAGCTCGAGGCAGCGCTCGACGATCTCTTGCGGCGTCACGGTGCCCGTCACTGGCCACCCTCCTCTGCGGTGTTGAGGATGCGGATGTCGCGGAACAGGGCGGACGGCGCGCCGTGCGAGACCGGGGCGATCTGGCCCGGCTGGGCCTTGCCGCAGTTGAACGCCCCGCCCAGCACGTAGGTCGGCGGCCCGCCCACGGCGGCCATGGAGCCCCAGAAGTCGGTGGTGGTGGCCTGGTAGGCGACGTCGCGCAGCTGGCCGTCGAGCTCGCCGCCGCGGATGCGGTAGAACCGCTGGCCGGTGAACTGGAAGTTGTAGCGCTGCATGTCGATGGACCACGATTTGTCGCCGACGACGTAGATGCCGTCGTCGACCTGCGAGATCAGCTCGTCGGTGGACGGGCCGCCGTCGGCCGGCTGCAGCGAGACGTTGGCCATGCGCTGCACCGGGACGTGGCCGGGGGAGTCGGCGAACGCGCAGCCGTTGGAGCGGCTGGTGCCGAGCGCACTGGCGTTGGCGGCGGCCATGGCGCGGTCGAGCTGGTAGCCGACGAGCGTGCCGCCGCTGACGATGTCCCAGCGCTGCGCTTCGACGCCCTCGTCGTCGTAGCCGATGGTCGACAGGCCGTGCGGCGTGGTGCGGTCGCCGGTGACGTGCATGACGGGGGAGCCGTAGCGCAGCGTCCAGAGCTGGTCGAGCGTGGCGAACGACGTGCCGGCGTAGTTGGCCTCGTAGCCGAGCGCGCGGTCGAGCTCCGTGGCGTGCCCGATGGACTCGTGGATGGTCAGCCACAGGTTCGTCGGGTCGATGACGACGTCGTAGCGGCCGGCCCGGACGCTGGGCGCGGCGAACTTCTCGGCCAGCAGCGGTCCGAGCTCGTCGAGCGCCGCGCCCCAATCGACGACGCCGTCGGCGCCGGTGGCGTACTCCCAGCCGCGCCCGGCGGGGGCGGCGAGCGTGCGCATGGTCTCGAACCGGCCGCTGGCGGGGTCGACCTTGACCGCCTCGAAGACCGGGTGCAGCCGGACCCGCTGCTGCGTGGTGACGGTGCCGTGGGTGTCGGCGTAGAACTTGTTCTCCTGCACCTGCTGCAGCTGGGCGGTGACGTGGTCGACGTCGGGTTGCGCGAGGACGCGGACGGAGTGGCCGACCATGCGGTCGATCTTCTCGGTGTCGGGGACGTCGAACGGGTTCACGTCATAGGCCGACACCCAGGTGACGTCGGGGTGGACGGGCTCGTCGGCCAGCTCGGTGCGGGCCGGGCTCAGCCGCCGGGAGACCTTCGCGAGGTCGACGGCCTTCTCGGCCGTCTTCGCGGCGTCGTCCGTGGTGAGGTCGACGGTGGCGGCGAACCCCCACGTGCCCTCGTGCAGGACGCGGACCGCGAACCCCACGTCCTCGCCGTCGCGGCTGCCCTCGAGCTTGCCGTCGCGGAAGGAGAGGTCTTGGGAGCGGATGCGCTCGAGCCGGAAGTCGGCGTGCTCGACGCCGAGGTCGCGGGCTCGCTGCAACGCGGCGTCGGCCAGCGAGCGCATCGGCAGGGCGATGAAGGCGGGATCGATCTCGTGCGGCACCCTGCCGAGCCTAGACCAGCGGCGGGACGGCGAGCACGGGCAATACCGCGGTAGTGCCGGATCAGCTCGCGAACGGGTCGACGACGGTCACTCCCGTCGCTGAGAAGTCGCGCACGTTGCGGGTGACCACCGTGAGGTCGTGGCGCAGCGCGGTGGCCGCGATCAGACCGTCCACCGCGGGGATCGGCCGGTGCTGCGGGAGTCGGCCCCAGATCTCGGCGATGACGGTGTCGACGGGGAGAACGCGATCGGCGAACTGCTGGGCCAGGCCGTCGAGCCAGTCGGCCAGTCGTTGGGCCTGGGCGTGATCGTTCCGCGCCTGCAACCGACCGACACCCCGGCGCAGCTCGCCGATGGTCAGGCTGCTGACGTAGAGGCGACCGGCCGGGACCTCGTTCCACCACTCGAGCACCCCCGGGTGGGGGCGCGGGCGGCGGAGCTCGGAGATGACGTTGGTGTCGAGCAGGTAGGTCACCCGTGGTCCACGAGGTCGATGTCGCGGGGGAGATCGTGCTCGCGTTCGGCCACGATCTCGTCGAGGATGTCGGAGAACTCGTCCGACCCGGCGCCGTGGGTGAGTGCGAGCTTGAAGTCGGCCGGGAGCTCGACGCCCAGGAGCTCGCGGTAGTGCACGATGTCGATCACGACGGCCAGCTCCTCTCCGTGCTTGGTCACGATCTGCGGCCCTTCGTCGACGGCCCTGCGCAGCAGTTCGCTCAACCGCTGCTTGGCGTCCTGAACCGGCCATCTAGATTCCATCTAGACAGACTAGACAGAATGTGCGGCTGCGGCAACCGGGAGCCCGGCACCGACCCGTGGACGCCGGTCGGGGTGCGGATGCCGGGCGTGGGAGAATTCGAGCATGCTCAGATGGCTGACAGCGGGGGAGTCGCACGGGCCGGCCCTGGTCGCGGTCCTCGAGGGACTTCCGGCCGGGGTCGAGGTCACGACCGCGGACATCGACGCGGCGCTGGCGCGGCGGCGGCTCGGCTACGGCCGCGGCGCCCGCATGAAGTTCGAGGCCGACGCGGTCACCGTCGTCGGCGGGCTGCGCCACGGTCGCACCCTCGGCAGCCCCGTCGCCATCCAGGTGGGCAACACCGAGTGGCCCAAGTGGGAGCAGGTGATGTCAGCGGATCCAGTCGACGAAGCGGACATCGCCCACAGTGCTCGTAATGCCCCGCTCACCCGCCCGCGCCCCGGCCACGCCGACCTCGCGGGCATGCAGAAGTACGGGTTCGACGAAGCCCGCCCGGTACTCGAGCGGGCCAGCGCCCGCGAGACCGCGGCCCGGGTCGCGCTCGGCGCCGTCGCGTCGGCGTTCCTGCGGCAGGCCTACGGCATCCGGCTGGTCAGCCACACGGTCGAGCTGGGGACGGTGGCGGTGCCGGCCGGCTCGCCGCTGCCCGGCCCCGACGACGTGCAGCGACTGGACGACGATCCGCTGCGCTGCTTCGACGCCGACACCAGCAAGCTCATGGTCGCCGAGGTCGACGCCGCGCACGACGAGGGCGACACCCTCGGCGGCGTCGTCGAGGTCGTCGTCACCGGCATGCCGCCCGGCGTGGGCAGCTACGTCCACGGCGACCGCAAGCTCGACGCCCGGCTGGCCGGGGCGCTCATGGGCATCCAGGCCATCAAGGGCGTCGAGGTCGGCGACGGCTTCGAGCTCGCCCGCACCCGCGGCTCGAAGGCGCAGGACGAGATCGTGCCGGCCGACGGCGGGGGCGTGCGGCGCACGTCTGGTCACTCCGGCGGCATCGAGGGCGGCATGTCCACCGGCGAGACGCTGCGGGTCCGGGCCGCCATGAAGCCCATCTCCACCATCCCGCGGGCGCTGCGCACCGTCGACACCGCCACCGGTGAGGTCACGAAGGCGCACCACCAGCGCTCCGACGTGTGCGCGGTCCCGGCCGCCGGCGTGGTCGCCGAGGCCATGGTCGCCCTGGTCGTGGCCGAGCTCGCGCTCGAGAAGTTCGGCGGCGACTCCGTCGCCGAGACCGCCCGCAACCTGCGGACCTACCTCGAGGCCATCCCGCCGCGGCTGGTGATCGGCTGATGGCTCCGCGCGTCGTCATCGTCGGCCCTCCCGGCGCCGGCAAGACCACCGTCGGCACACTGGTCGCGCAGCGGCTGCGCACCACGTTCCGCGACACCGACGCCGACATCGAGCGCACGGCCGGCAAGCCGATCACCGACATCTTCGTCGAGGACGGCGAACCGGCGTTCCGCGCGCTGGAACGGGCCGCCGTCGTGGCCGCCCTCGACGAGCACGACGGCGTCCTCGCGCTCGGGGGCGGCGCGGTCGTCGCGCCCGAGAACCGCGCGCGGCTGGCCGGGCACCTGGTCGTCTTCCTCGACGTCGGCCTGGCCGACGCCGTCGCGCGGGTCGGCCTCAACCGCGACCGCCCGCTGCTGATCGAGAGCCCGCGGGCCCAGCTCAAGCGGCTGCTCGACGAGCGCCGGCCCGTCTACCTCGAGGCCGCCACGGTCACCGTCGACACCGGCGGGCGCACTCCCGAGGACATCGCCGACGAGGTCGCCAAGCATGTCCGCTGACACCGGCACCCCGGTCGACCGCGTCCACGTCGGCGGCGAGCACCCGTACGACGTCGTCATCGGCCATGGGCTCCTGGGCGAGCTGCCGGGCCTGCTCGGCGACGGCGTCCAGCGCATCGCCGTCATCCACCCCGGCGCGCTGCGGACCACCGCCGACGCCGTCCGCGACGACCTCGTGGCGCAGGGCTTCGAGGCACACGCCGTCGAGGTCCCCGACGCCGAGGACGCGAAGACCGCCGAGGTCGCGGCCTACTGCTGGTCGGTGCTCGGCCGCATCGGCATGACCCGCTCCGACGCCGTCGTCGGCATCGGCGGGGGAGCGACCACCGACCTCGCCGGGTTCGTCGCGGCGTCCTGGCTGCGCGGCGTGACGTGGGTCCCGGTCCCGACGACGGTGCTCGGCATGGTCGACGCCGCGGTGGGCGGCAAGACCGGCATCAACACCGGCGAGGGCAAGAACCTGGTCGGCGCGTTCCATCCGCCGGCCGGCGTGCTCTGCGACCTCGCCGCGCTGTCGTCGCTGCCGGCCAACGAGTACGTCGCCGGACTCGCCGAGGTGATCAAGGCCGGCTTCATCGCCGACCCCACCATCCTCGACATCGTCGAGGCCGACCCCGCCGGCGCCGCCCGGCCCGACGGCCCCTACGTGCGCGAGCTCGTGATGCGGTCGGTGCAGGTCAAGGCCGACGTGGTGGGCGCCGACCTGCGCGAGTCCGGACTGCGCGAGATCCTGAACTACGGCCACACGCTGGGCCACGCCATCGAGAAGCTCGAGCGCTACAGATGGCGCCACGGCGCCGCCGTCGCCGTCGGCATGGTGTTCGCGGCGGAGCTGGGCCGCCTGGCCGGACGGCTCGACGACGACACCGCCGACCGGCACCGCCGCATCCTCGAGATGCTCGGCCTGCCGACCTCGTACGACGGCCAGGCCTGGCCCCGTCTGCTCGACACCATGCGCATCGACAAGAAGAGCCGCGGCAACCGGCTGCGGTTCGTCGTGCTCGACGCGCTGGGCAAGCCAGGCATCCTCGAGGCGCCCGACCCGCAGCTGCTGACCGCGGCGTTCACCGAGGTGGCGCGGTAGCGCGGCACTCAGCCGAAGCGCCACCGGGTGGGGTTGTAGTCGTCGCCCTCGGTCGACCCGTAGCCGAACCCCTTCGACGGCGTCAGCGCGTAGACGGCGAACGGGCCCGGCCCGGCCGTCGGCGCGCCCTCGGCGTGGAAGACGCCGTCGCGGATCTCGACCGGCCAGTCGTACTGGTCGAGATACCGGGCGGCCGCCGCCTGCAGCACGGATTCGTCGCGCACCGGCACCGCCCGGCCCTCGACGGCGAGGTCGAGGCCGGCGGCATTGACGGCGACCACGCAGCGCGGGTCGGCGGCGAGGTTGCGTCCGGCGACGCTGCCGGGCCAGGCGGCGAAGTGGAACCCGCCGTCGACCACGACGCCCAGGATCGGCACGACGTGCGGCCGCCCGTCGGGCCGCACCGTCGACAGCCAGTACGTGTCGGCGGCGGCCAGCGCCGCCACGGCGTCGGCCCACGCGGTGGTGCCCGACCCGTCGCTCATCATCGAGCTGGTCTGCGGTTCATCGCTCATGCCGCCCATCGTGGCACCGCCCACCGACAACGTCACGCGGCCCGGGAGTGCCGGTTAGGCTCACCCGGTGGAGTACATCGATATCGGCGGGTCGGGCCTGCGGGGCTCGGTCATCACGCTCGGGTGCATGCGCATCGACCAGCTGTCCGAGGACGAGGTCGCGGGGCTGATCGGGGCCGCCGCCGACGCCGGGATCACGGTGTTCGACCACGCCGACATCTACGGTGGCGGCCGCTGCGAGGAGGTGTTCGGCGCCGCCCTCGGCCGGACGTCCGTCAGGCGCGAGGACATCGTCGTCCAGACGAAGTGTGGCATCAGGTCCGGATACTACGACTTCTCCGCCGAGCACATCCGCACCTCCGTCGAGGGGTCGCTGCGCCGACTGAACACGGACTACGTCGACCTGCTGCTCCTGCACCGGCCCGACACGCTGATGGAGCCCGAGGACGTCGCCGCGGCCCTGGACGAGCTGGTGACGGCGGGCAAGGTGCGCCATGTCGGCGTCAGCAACCAGAACCCTGCCCAGCTCGAGCTGCTCCGCGCGCACATACGCCAGCCGATCGTCGCCGACCAGCTGCAGTTCAGCCTCGCCCACACCCCGATGATCGACGCCGGGCTCAACGTCAACACGGGGTTCGACGGCGCCGTGGTGCGCGAGGGCGGGGTGCTGGAGTACTGCCGGTTGCACGGCATCACCATCCAGCCGTGGTCGGTGCTGCAGCACGGCCAGATCGCCGGTACGTTCCTCGGCAACCCGGCGTTCCGGGAGCTCAACGACGCCCTCGATGAGGTCGCGGCGCAGCTGGGTGCCACTCCGGCGGCCGTCGCGATCGCCTGGATCCTGCGCCATCCGGCCCGTATGCAGCCCGTCATCGGGACCACCAAGCCCGCTCGTGTCGAAGAGATCGCCAAGGCCGCGCACCTCGAGCTGTCCCGCGAGACCTGGTATGCCCTCTACCGCGCGGCCGGCAACGAGATCCTCTGACGGCGACCGATAGAGTCACGGGCGTGACGACGCGGGTGCTTGTGCTCAACGGTCCCAACCTCGGCCGGCTGGGGTCGCGCGAGCCGGACGTCTACGGCAGCACGACCTTCGCCGGGCTGGTGGAGCGCTGCCGCAAGACCGCCGCCGACCTCGGCCTCGACGCCGACGTGCGGCAGACCGACGACGAGGCCGAACTGGTGCACTGGCTGCACGAGGCCGCCGACGCCGGCACGCCGGTCGTGCTCAACCCGGCCGCGTTCACGCACTACTCGTACGCACTGCGCGACGCCTGCGCCCAGTTGCGGGCGCCGCTGATCGAGGTGCACATCTCCAACCCCGCGGCGCGCGAGGAGTTCCGGCACACCAGCGTCGTGGCGGCGGTCGCCACCGGCACCGTCGCCGGCTTCGGGCTCGGATCGTACGACCTCGCCCTGCGCGCCGTCGCCGGCCTCGTCTGACCCTCACATCCGGTCGACGATCTCCTTCGCCCTCTCGAGGTCCAGCTCCGGCGCGGTATCGAGCAGCAGCTCGATCGCCTGGATCCTCCTGCCCTCGGCGACGAGCTGCTGGAGGTGCGCCATCGCCTCGGACGAGATGGACGACCGGCCGGTCTCGGCGGGCGCGGCGTTGGCGGCGTCGGCGCCGTCGCTGAGCCGCCGGGGGTACTGCATGGCCTGCCGCAGGCCCAGGCCGGTGTTCTCGCGGATCAGCTTGACCGCCGGAACCACCTGGCCCTCGGCGAGCAGCTTCCCGACGGCGGCATCGAGGGTCTCACGGTCCAGGCGCGCGGGAGCCGCGGCCGCCGTCGTCGTCGCCGTCGTCGCCGGGGAGGTAGCCGAGGCCGACGGGCCGCGGACGGCGTCGGCGCGCCAGCGCAGGATGACGAAGCCGAAGCCGATGACCAGGGCGGCCGCGAAGACGATGACGACGATCAGCCAGAAGTCCACGGCCGGACGGTATCGGGTCAGACCGCGACGAACCCCAGATCGGCCGCGGCGGCGCGCTGGGCGGGGTCGTGCGAGGCGAAGCCGACCCGCTCGCCGGACCGGGCCAGCGGCCGGGCGGCGAGGTCGGCGATGGCCAGGTGCAGCGCGTCGAGTGCGCGGATGCCGAACCGGCGGACCAGGACGCGCGCGGTGTTCTCGGTGTCGAGCATGTCGGCCCGGACCAGCGTGACCGGCCCCGTGGGGGAGACCTCTTCGTAGAGCTTGGCCAGCAGCGTGTCGACGTCGCCGATGCGGCGGGTGCGGGCGGCCCGGACCAGCGCCGACGACGTCTCGAGCAGTGCCAGCGTGGACGTGAGCAGGACCGTGCGGCCCTCGATGAGCCCGCGGGCGACGGCATGCTTCGGCTCGTCGGCGAGGTAGGAGTGCACCAGCACCGACGAGTCGACGTAGGTGAGCATGCTCAGCGCCCGTCGGACCAGAGCTCGTCGAGCACGGGGCCGATGCCCTCGGTGGCCTTGAGCGCCTTGGTGAACTGGGCGGGCGGGACGGACGGGGCCGGGCTCTCGACGAGGATGCCGATGTCGCGGGCCTTCTCGCGCAGTTCGAGCCGGCGCACGTCGACGTCGTCGTCGGACGGGGGAGGCGGCGGCGCGGCGGCGGAGAGCACCTTGTTGGCCAGCGCGTTGATGGACACGCCCTCGCGTTGCGCACGCGCGGTCAGCCGCCGGTGGAGATCGTCGGGGATCCGCAGCAGCAACTGGCGCATGACGGCATGCTATCACCGTCGTGCCCGGTGATATCAAGGTGTGGATTCAGAGGGCGTCGAGGAACCGCCTCGCGTCGCGGGTGTTCATGCCGGTGCGCTCCTTGAGCAGCCGGATCGCGGCCGTGCGGCGCAGGCGGTCCTGGCTGACCAGCCGGCGCAGCGTCGCCAGCAGCTCGGCGTCGACCGTGCCGCGGCGGCGTGCGGGCGACGCGGGGGCGGCGGTGCTGGGCGGCTCGGGCTCCGGAAACACCTGCCCCGCCTGTAGCGCGTACACGATGGCGGTAGCCTGCGGTGTAGGAAGGCTTGCCCGCTTCTGCAGCACTTTCACGGCTTGGTCGGTATTGCCCCGAGACGCGATGTCGCGAACCTCGCTTTGCAACTCGCGGGCGAGCCGTACCCCGGGGGGCGGGGTCAACGTAGAGGAGAACATGCGCGTGGTGGTGGTCTCGGGCCCACGGCGAATGACCAAGAAGCTCATGACGAGGGCCAGAATGACGATGACGACCAGGCCGAGAATGAGCATGATCATGAGCGTAGTCGAGCGGTGATCAACTGCGAAGCACCCGTCTCAATTATTGAAACCATATGATGTCGTTGCAGTTCACCGGGGATGGAGAGGCAGGACCGATGGCGGAGAACCACGCGAGGCGGCGGGCAGCACTAGCCACGAGGCTGGTTGATGACAAAGTCGATGCCGCACTAGTCACAAGCCTGGTCAACGTCCGTTATCTCACCGGCCTGGACAGCAGTAACGCCGCTTTGCTCCTGACGTCGGACGGCTCGGCCGTGCTGGCGACGGATAGTCGTTATTCTACTGCCGCGAAGGCCGCGGCAGAAGACGTCGAGTTGCTGGTGGAACGCAGTGTCGCGACGGCCCTCGCCGCTCGTGCGGCGAAGGCCGCGGGAAGTCTACGGCTCGCAGTCGAGGAGCACGCCGTCACCCTCGAGCTCTGGGAGTCGGTGCGCTCCGTGCTCGACGAGGGGCCGGCCGCCGTCGAGCACGTCCACCTGGGTCGCGCGGTCGAGACGCTGCGCGCCGTCAAGGACGAAAACGAGCTCGCGCTGCTGGCCGAGGCGTGCGCCATCTCCTGCCGTGCGCTCGAGGACCTCTACGCGGCCGGCGGGTTCCTGGGCCGCACGGAGAAGCAGATCGCCCGCGACCTCGAGTGGCGCATGTTCGGCCACGGCGCCGACGGCATCGCCTTCGAGACCATCGTGGCCACCGGCCCGAACAGCGCCATCCCGCACCACCGGCCCACCGAGCGGGTGGTCGAGCGCGGCGACCTGCTGAAGATCGACTTCGGGGCCGTCCACCAGGGCTACAACGCCGACTGCACCCGCACCTGCGTCGTCGGCGCGCAGCCGCAGGACTGGCAGCGCGAGATCTACCAGCTCGTCGCCGACGCCCAGCGGGCCGGGCGCGAGGCCATCGCCGTCGGCGACGAGTGTATCGCCGTCGACAAGGCGAGCCGCCGGATCATCGACGACGCCGGATACAAGGAGAACTTCGGCCACGGCACCGGGCACGGCGTGGGCCTCGAGGTCCACGAGGCGCCGACGCTCGGGTACTCCGCGACGGGTACACTGGCCGATCGCATGGCTGTGACCGTCGAGCCCGGGATCTACCTGCCCGGCCGCGGCGGCGTCCGGATCGAGGACACGCTGGCGGTTCGCGCTTCCGGTGGTCCCGACCTGCTCACACCCACCACCAAGGACCTGCTGGTCCTGGACGCGTAGCGCGACCGCGGTACGGGCGTCCGGAACCGGACCTGACGACGACGAGAAGGCATCGAACGACGTGGCGACGACCAACGACCTCAAGAACGGCATCGTGCTGAACATCGACGGGCAGCTGTGGAGCGTGGTGGAGTTCCAGCACGTCAAGCCCGGCAAGGGCGGCGCGTTCGTCCGGACCAAGCTGAAGAACGTCCTGTCGGGCAAGGTCGTCGACAAGACGTTCAACGCGGGCGTGAAGGTCGAGACCGCCAACGTCGACCGCCGCGAGATGACCTACCTCTACCGCGACGCCGACGACTTCGTGTTCATGGACACCCAGTCCTACGAGCAGATCCACGTCTCGTCCGGCGTCGTCGGCGGTGCCGAGAACTTCATGCTCGAGAACCAGGACGCCAACGTCGGCCTGCACGACGGCACTCCGCTGTTCGTCGAGCTCCCGGCGTCGGTCGTGCTGACCGTCGAGTACACCGAGCCGGGCCTGCAGGGCGACCGCTCCACCGGCGGCAACAAGCCGGCCCGGCTCGAGACCGGCTACGAGATCCAGGTGCCGCTCTTCATCACCAGCGGCGAGAAGGTCAAGGTCGACACCCGCGACGGCTCGTACCTCGGCCGCGCGGGCTGACGGGCGCCGGGAATGCCAGCACGGAGCCGTGCCCGCAAGCGCGCGCTCGACATCCTGTACGAGTCCGAGATGCGCGGGCTCACCCTGGGCGCCACGCTGTCGCACCGCATGGCGACGGCCGAGCAGCCGCTGAACGAGTACACCGTCCAGCTGGTCGAGGGCGTCATCGCGCACCGCGAGCGCATCGACGAGCTCATCTCGACCTACGCCGAAGGCTGGACGCTCGAGCGCATGCCGGCGGTCGACCGCAACCTGCTGCGCATCGGCGTCTACGAGGTCCTCTACCGCGACGACGTCCCCGACCCGGTGGCGCTCGACGAGGCGGTCTCGCTGGCCCGCGACCTCTCGACCGACCAGTCGCCGACGTTCGTCAACGGCCTGCTCGGCCGGCTGGTCGCGATCAAGCCCAGCCTCAGCGCGTAGCCGGCATCCGGATCCGCTCATTCGTCGGGACGGCGGCGCAGGCGTTTGGTCTCGCCGGTGCGGCGCTTCGCCTCGACCCGGCGGGCGCGGGCCCGACGCGACGGCTTGGTGGGGCGGCGCGGCTGCGGGGGCGGGCGCAGCGCGTCGTCCAGCAGGGCGGCCAGCCGGTCCTGGGCGGCCTCGCGGTTGCGCAGCTGCGACCGGTGCTCCGACGCGACCACCGTCACGACGCCGCCGACCAGCCGGTGCGCCAGTCGCTCCATGATCCGCGACCGCGCAGTCGGGCTGAGCACCCGAGAGTCGGCGACGGAGAAGGAGAGCTCGACCCGCGAGTCGGTGGTGTTGACGCCCTGTCCACCGGGCCCGCTGGAGCGTGAGAACCGCCAGGACAGCTCGTCGTCGGGGATGACGATCGTCTCGCGGACTCGGACCGGCGCCACCTGCCCATTCTCTCGCCCGGGCCGTAGACTCGCCAGCATGCGGCCGGCCATGGGCACGGCCGGCCGCTACCTTGGGGGGAGGTGTCTGCGTGGCATCGTCCGAGCGGCCGGACCAGCGGCGGCCGGTCCTGATGGTCATCGAGCACGAGCACCATGCGACCGGCCAGGACCGCATCGCCGATCAGCTGCGACGGCGCTACGGCGGCGACTACGACGTCGTCGACGAGCGGACCGGCACGGCCGGGCTGTCGACGCTGGAGTCGCTGCACGACCGCGGGCTTCAGGTCGCGCTCGTCCTGTGCGACCGCGCACCCGGCGCTGCGGCCGACCCCGAGGACGCGGTCTTCGGCCAGGTCAAGGAGCTGTACCCAGAGGCCAAACGGGCCCTCGTCGTCGACTGGGGCGCGTGGGCCGACCGCGAGACCGCCGACTCCATCCACCGGCTGATCGCGCTCGGCAAGATCGACTACTACGCGCTGCGGCCGTGGCGCTCGCCGGACGAGTACTTCCACCGCACCGTCACCGAGTTCCTGCTCGAATGGGAACGGTCGGTGTCGGCGGCGCCGCGCGAGGTGACGGTCATCGCGCAGCGCTGGTCGCCGCGCGCCCACGAGCTGCGCAGCCTGCTGGTCCGCAACGGCGTGCAGCACCAGTTCACCGCCTCCGAGACCAGCGAGGGCCGGACGGCGCTCGCTGCGGCCGGTCTCGAGGACATCTCAGTGCCGGTCGTCCTGCTGCACGACGGCCGGGTGCTCGTCGACCCGACGAACACCCAGCTCGCCGACGCCTACGGCGTGAACACCACGCTGGGCACGGAGACCGACTTCGATCTCATCGTCGTCGGCGCGGGGCCGGCCGGGCTCGCGGCCGCCGTCTACGCATCGTCGGAGGGGCTGCGGACGCTCGTGGTCGAGCGCGAGTCCATCGGCGGCCAGGCCGGCTCGAGCTCGCTGATCCGCAACTACCTCGGCTTCGCCCGCGGCATCAGCGGAGCCGAGCTGGCCCAGCGCGCCTACCAGCAGGCCTGGGTGTTCGGCACGACGTTCCTGCTGATGCGCGAGCTGGTCGACCTCAAGCCCGAGAATGGCTGGCACGTGCTGACGGCGGCCGACGGACAGCAGGCCCGGGCCCGCGCCGTCGTGCTGGCCACCGGCGTCAGCTACCGGCGCATCGGCGTGCCGTCGCTCGAGGCGTTCGAGGGCGCCGGCGTGTTCTACGGCGCGTCGGTGTCCGAGGCGCGGGCGCTGTCGGGCGAGCCGGTGTTCGTCGTCGGCGGCGGCAACTCGGCCGGGCAGGCCGCCATCCACCTGGCCAGGTACGCGAGCGAGGTCACGCTGCTGGTCCGCGCCGCCTCGCTGGCCGACAGCATGTCGCAGTACCTCATCGACTCCCTCGACGCGGCCGGCGTGCGGGTGCGGCTGCGCACGGAGGTGGTCGACGGCGGCGGCTCCGGCCGGCTGGCCTGGGTCGAGCTGCGCGACCGCGACACGGGCGAGACCCGCACGGAACCGGCGACCGGGCTGTTCCTGCTCATCGGCGCCGAGCCGCACACCGGCTGGCTGCCGGAGCGGATCGAGCACGACCAGTGGGGCTACCTGTTCACCGGCCCCGACGTCATGGAGAGCCACGCCGCCCGGCGCTGGCCGCTGGAACGCCAGCCGCTGATGCTCGAGACCTGCGTGCCGGGCGTGTTCGCCGTCGGCGACGTCCGCCGCCGCTCGGTCAAGCGGGTCGCGTCCGCTGTCGGCGAGGGCTCGGTGGTCATCCAGCAGGTGCACCAGTGGCTCGCCGCCGCGCCGCCGGCCGGGGCCCCGGCCGCTCCGGCCGGCGGCGCGGCCGCACCGGCCGTCGCGGAGCCGGACCAGCCGTGACCGGGACGCCCGCGGACCCGCCCGCGCACGCCGTCGCCTCGCGCCCGCGCCTCGCGACCACGGCGCTGCTGCTCGCGATCCCGGTCGCCGGCCTCGTCGTGCTGCTCGCGATACCGGCGTGGGACGTGACGTGGCAGCACCACCCGGCGCACTTCTGGCTGGTCCTGAGCGCGGCGGCGCTGAGCACGGCGCTGGCCTACGCGACGGGGACGGCCGCGCGCCGCCGCAACGACGCGCGCGTCTTCCTGGTCTCACTGGCGTTCCTGGCGGCGGCCGGGTTCCTCGGGCTGCACGCGCTGGCGACGCCCGGGGTGCTGCTCGAGGGGTCCAACGCCGGGTTCGCGCTGGCCACGCCGGTGGGGCTGCTGGTGGCGGCGGTGATCGCGGCGGCGTCGGCGACCGACCTGACCGGCAGCCGCGCGCAGAGCGTGATGCGCCGGTCGGCGACCATCCGCGGCGTCCTGATCGCCGTTCTGGTGCTGTGGGGCGCGGCTTCCGTCGGCGGCCTGGCGCCGCTGGACGACCCCGCGCCGCCGGAACGGGCGTCCGGCCCGCTGGTCTGGCTCGCCGTCGCGGCCCTGCTGCTGTACCTGTTCGCCGTCGTCCAGTACCTGCGGCTGCCCAGCCATCCCGGCTCGGTGACCCTGCTGATGGCCATGGCGGCGGCGTTCGTGCTGCTGGCCGAGGCGTCGGTGGCGGTGGCGCTGGGCCGCAACTGGCACGCCAGCTGGTGGGAGTGGCACCTGCTGATGCTGGCGGCGTTCGCGCTGGTCGCCGGCAGCGCGCACCGGCAGTGGTACGAGGAGCGGTTCGCCGGCCTGTACCTCGGCGAGACCGCGAAGGGGACCCGCGAGATCAGCGTCCTCTTCGCCGACCTGCAGGGGTTCACGTCGTTCTCGGAGCGGACCCGCCCGCAGGACGTCACCGAGATGCTCAACGAGTACTTCACCATCGCCATCCCGCCCGTCGTCGAGCAGCACGGCGGCACCGTCGACCGTCTCGTCGGCGACGCGATCATGGTGACCTTCAACCGCGACGGCGACCAGCCCGACCACGCGGAGCGGGCGGCCCGGGCGGCGCTGGCGATCCAGGAGGCGACGGCGACGGTGGCGGCTCGCCACCCCGGCTGGCCCCGGTTCCGCGCCGGCGTCAACACCGGCGAGGTCGCCGTCGGCCTCCTCGGCACCGCCGGCGGCCGCACGTTCACCGTCATCGGCGACACCGTCAACCTCGCCGCCCGGCTCGAGAGCGCGGCACCCGTCGGCGGCGTGCTCATCGGCGCCGAGACCGCCCGGCAGCTGCCCGCCGCGCGGACGGAGCGGGTCGAGGGCCTGGAGGTCAAGGGCAAGACCGGCGTGATCGAGGCGTACCGCCTGCTGGGGTTCTGACGTCGGCGGTTAGGCTCGGGTGGTGCGTCGAGATGCCCTGCCCTTCTACCGCGTCATGGCCTACGTCACCGGTGTGGTCCTGCTGGTGCTCTGCGTGGCGATCTTCGTCCGCTACGGCCCGCCCGGCGACGCGACCATGAGCCGCACGGTCTCGCCGATCCACGGCTGGCTGTACGTGATCTACCTCGTGGCCACCGGGCTGCTGGTACACCAGCGCGGCTGGAAGGCGAGCTGGGCGGTCCTCATCGCCCTGGCCGGGACGGTGCCGTTCGCGTCGTTCGTCGCCGAGCGGTTCGTGGTCAGGAAGGCGCGTGAGACGCAGCGGGTGCGCTGACGCCGTCGTCGCTCGGCTCGTCGCTGTCGCCCTGATCGCGCCGGGTGCGGATGCCGGAGCGGACGATGGACGCCCAGAAGATCACCGCGGCCAGCGCGAAGACCCACCACTGGGCCCAGTAGGAGAGGTTCTGCCAGGGGCTCACGTCGCGGATCGGGGCGACGGCGTCGACGTCGAGCACCGCGGGCGCGGTGGCCGGCGCCGGCGACTCGTCCTCGAGCAGCAGGTAGCCCTGCAGCGCCTCGGCCTCGCCGACTCCGGCCCGCTGCGCCAGCTGGTCCGGCGCGATGTAGGCCATGCGGCCGTCCTCGAGCTCCTGCCCGGTGCGGACGGTGGCGTGGCCGGGCGTCTCGGGCGGCAGCAGGAACCCGGTGACCGTGACCTCGCCCGGCGGGACGGCCGTGCCGGGCTCGCCGGGGTCGTCCACCCAGCCGCGCAGCACCGGCACGACCAGGCCGTCATCGGTCTGCAGGGGAGTGACGACGAACGAGCCGAGCGTGCCGTCGTGCACCCGCCCGGGGACGATCTGCTGCTGGCCGGCGAGGTACTCGCCGGTCGCGACGGCCTGCCGGTCGGCGGCGTCGCCCAGCTCGGCGCCGGGGGAGGCCAGCTCGGTGACGGCGACCGGCTCGCGGTCGCGCAGCTCGTGCCGGCCGTGGCTGTCCTGGTACACACCGGCCTGCCACCAGCCGAGCACCAGGCAGCCGGCCACCGCCGCCGCCGCCACGGCGTGCAGCAGGAGCCAGCGGGGCGTCAGCAGGAACCGGTACACACCACCACGGTAGCCGCCGCTGCTCGGGCGGATCCGGCCGGGCGTACCATGCCGGATGCTCGCCCGCGAGCTGGAGGGGGCAAGATCAGGCATTTATGTCCGAATGGACCCCGTGATCTTGGTCATGGGTTGGGTAGGCTTCGAACAGTCTCGTTCGGGGGACGGGCGCAGAATCCACCCTGGTGATCACGATGGAGAGAAGATCGAGATGAGCCGACCGCACCCGCTGAGCGCGATGAAGGAGTGGGAGTGGTCGCAGGCGTGGGACCAGCAGCAAGAGATCGTCGACCGCCTCAAGGCCAAGCGCGGTTCGTGGCTGCCCAACATCGTCGAGAAGCGGCCGTGGGGCGCCGTCCGCTGGACGTCGGGCCGGCCCGCGCACGCCGCGACGTCCGGGCAGGCGGTCCCCGAGACCTTCGCCGTGCTGCGCCCGGGAGTGAACGACCAGCCGCTGCGTGACCGCGTGGCCGAGGTGCTCGGCCAGCCGGCACCGCTGTTCCAGGTGGTCGGTGTCGGGCTGCGCCGCCACCAGCTCGTGCCCGCCATCGCCGGCGCCGTCATCGGCGCGGTGCTGCTGGTCGTGCTGGCGCTGATGCTCGGCCTCGGTGTCGTCGGTGCCGTCGTGGGCGCACTCGTCGGCCTGGTCGGCGGCGCGGTCGGCGGCGCCGCCCTCGGCCAGTACCTCTTCGACCGCGAGCGCGACGCCGTCCTCAAAGAGGGCGAGCGGGTCCGCGTCGTCACCGGCCGCTACGCCCCGACCTCCTGGTCCCGGCTGGTCGACGCCACCACCGGCCTCGAGACCGCCGCCACCGCCACGGCCGACGACCAGACCGCCAGCGCCGTCCAGACGGCCCTGTGGGAGGCCGCCGGCCTGCTACTGCGCTCGTCCGACCACACCGGGGTCGAGGTCCTGGCCGACGGCATGGAGCGGCTGGCGCAGGCGCACCGCGGCATCAGCGGCGGTCGCTGAGGTCGTCTCGGCACCGCCCCGCCGGGGCGTCAGTCCGGGCGGAGGTCCCTGACCGCGACGCCGTGCTCGGCGTGCAGGCGCCCGGCCACCAGCGAGCGGTGGCACGCCTCCGGGTCGCGCTCGACGCAGAAGAGGGCCGTCGTCGCCTCGCCCGGAAGCTCCGCCACGAGCGCGCCGAGATCGAACGGGTCCAGGATCTCGCGGGTGTAGCGCCCGGCGTACTCGGACGCGAGCCTGACGCGGCTGCGCCTGCCCACGCCTTCGCGGTCGTCCTCGCGGTACTGGAGCTGACGCAGCTCGGTGGTCGGCGCCAGCCCCGGCACGTGCCGGTAGCCGATGCCCGCCGCGGCCAGCGCCTGCTGCAGCCGCGCGGAGTTCGCCCAGGCGTACTCGGGGCCTCGGACGCCGCGGCGCTGGCGGAGGTCGAGCAGCAACCCCACGCCCGTGCCGGCGAGCGTTTCGAGGAAGGACTCGGCCGTGAAGCCGTAGACCCCGATCGTCACGATCCGCACGTCCACCCGTCGCTCCGCTACGGGACGAGGAACGGCTGGTCCAGGACCCAAAGCCATGATCCGTCCGGCTGGCGGCGCGCGATCTCGACGGTCAGCTCACCGGTGGTGAGCGTGACCACCGTCAGGGCGAGGTCGCCGCTCACCAGCGCCGGGTGCTGCCGGCCCGGTGTGAGCACCGGCGCGGCCGCCACGAACTGCTCGTACACCGTGCGGATCTCGGCGTGACCGGTGGCGAGGCTGCCCGGCGGGAACGCCAGCACTGCGTCGGGCTCGTACAGCGACACCAGCCCGTCGACGTCGCCGGCGTTGCCGCGTTCGATGAAGAGTCTTCCCAGGTCGTTCGGCTCGTTGGCCACCACGTTCGTCATGTCCATCAGCCTGCCAGCGATACACGACACCCTGTGTCGTGTATTCCGTAGACTTCTCCCATGCGCGCCGACCGGCTCGTCTCGCTGGTGCTGCTGCTGCGCCGTCGCGGCCGGCTGTCGGCGACGGAGCTGGCCCGCGAGCTCGAGGTGTCGACGCGCACCGTGCTGCGCGACATCGAGGCGCTGTCGGCGGCCGGAGTGCCGGTCTACGCCGAACGCGGCCGGCTCGGCGGGTTCGCCCTGCTGCCCGGCTTCCAGACCGAGCTGACCGGACTGAACCACGACGAGGCGCTCGCCCTGCTGGTCGCCGGGTCGCGGCGCGGCGCGCAGGCGTTCGGCCTCGGCTCGGCGCTCGCCTCGGCCATGCTCAAGGTGGTCGACGCGCTGCCCGAGAGCCATCGCGACGTCGCGGCCGGCGCGACCCAGCGGCTGCTCATCGACCCGGAGACCGACCTGCTGTCACGCCGGCTGGTGCCCGACGAGGTGCCCGACACCATCGTGGCCGAGGTGCGGCGCGCGGTGTTCGCCGGGCACAAGCTGCGCATCCACTACGCGGCCGCGGGCCAAGAGCCGAGGTGGCGCACGGTCGACCCGATCGGCCTGGTCACCGTACGCGACCAGGGCTACCTGCTGGCCACGAGGTCGGGCTCGGACCGCACCTATCGGCTGTCGCGGGTGCTGGCCGCGGAGGAGCTCGCCGAGCTCGCGGAGCGCCCGGACCGGGTCGACCTCGACCGCGCCTGGCAGGAGCGCAGCACGCGGTTCCGGACCGGCGGCGACCAGGTGACGGTGGTCGTGCTGCTGCATCCGGCGCGGCGCGAGGAGCTGGTGGGCACCGCGCTGGCCCTGCTCGCCGAGGAGGCCGAGGCGGACGGCCGGCTGCGGCTGCAGGTGGCCTTCCAGGACGCGCGGCACGCCGAGTGGGCGCTGTGGCAGCTCGCCGCGCACGCGGAGGCCCTGGATCCGCCCTGGCTGCGCGCCGCCCTCCACGCCCGCGCCGCCGCGCTCGTGGCCCGCTACGAGCCGTCCTCGTGAGCGACCGGGCCGCGGATGGCCAGGACGGAGTCGATGGTGTCGGCCTCGGCGGCGGGTTTGTCGGGACGGTGGCGCAGCACGCGGGCGAACCGCAGTGCGACGCCGGCCGGGTAGCGGGGTGAGGTCTGGACGCCGTCGAAGGCGATCTCGACCAGCAGCTCCGGCCGCACCCGCACGACCCATTCGTCCGTAGGCCCGTCGGCCAGCGACTTCAGCTCGGCCGTCTGCCAGGTCAGCATCGTGTCGGTGAGGCCCTTGAACGTCTTGCCCAGCATGACCCAGCCGCCGGCCGGGCCGTAGGTGCCCGCGGGGTCGAGCGCGCCGAGGTGCAGGTTGGACAGCCAGCCCTGCCGCCGCCCGTGGCCCCACTCGGCCGCCAGGATGGCGAGGTCGAGGGTGTGCCGGGGCTTCACCTTGAGCCAGCCCGAGCCGCGCCGGCCGGCCTCGTAGGGAACGTCGAGGCCCTTGACGATGACGCCCTCGTGGCCCTGGGCGACGGCGTCGTCGAAGAACGCCTGCGCGTCGTCGGCCGACGACGTCACCAGCCGCGGCACCCGGGCCGGCGCCGGCACGACGGCGGACATGGCGGCCCAGCGCTCGGTGCCGGGCAGGCCGATGAGGTCGGCGCCGTCGATGTGCAGCGCGTCGAAGACGAACAGTGACAGCGGCACCTTGGCGCGCGCCGTCGCGACGTCGACCCGGCTGCTGACCCGCGAGCCGGTGCGCTGGAACGGCAGCGGCCGCCCGGACGGGTCGAGCGCGATGGTCTCGCCGTCGAGCACCACCGACCGCACCGGAAGCGCCAGCACGGCCTCGACGAGCTCGGGGACGTTGCCGGTGATGTCGTCGAGCGTGCGGGTGAACACGGCGACGTCGGAGCCGTCGCGGTGGATCTGGACCCGGACGCCGTCGAGCTTCCACTCGACGGCGGCCTCGCCGGTGCGCTCGAGCGCCTCGGCGATGTCGGGAGCGGGGGAGGCCAGCATGGGCCGCAGCGGCGAGCCGACGGTGAGCCGGAACCGGGTCAGCCCTTCGGCCCCGTTGGCCAGCACGGCGGCGGCGACGGGCACCAGGGCGCCGGCGACGGTGACCGCGCGGCGGACGTCGGCCGCCGGAACCTCGGACGCGCGGGCGACGGCCTCGGTGAGGACGCCGTCGAGGGCGCCTTGGCGCAGCTCGCCGGAGACCAGCCCGGCCAGCAGCCGCTGCTCGGACGGCGTGGCCCGGGCCATCAGTGCGCGGAACCGCTCGCGCCGCGCCGCCGTGGACCCCTTGCCGGACAACTCGGCGATCTCGCCGAACGCGATGTCGACGTCGAGCACCTGCAGCGACGGCGTGCCGGCGGGCGGCGGCACGTCTCGCAGGGACGCGTAGCCCAGCCCGGTGCGGCGCTGGCGCAGCTCGCCGGCGAGGTAGCTGGCCACGACCTCGGCCTCGGCGGGGTCGGCCCGGCGCAGGCAGCCGGCGAGCAGGTCGGTCTTCGCCAGCCGGCCGGACACCCCGGCGACGGCGGCCGAGGTGTCGGCGACGTCCTTCAGCTCCACGATCCCAGTCTGCCCGTCCCCACTGACAACGGCGACCGGGTTCGGTCCCCGCCCGTCCGGGTGGGAGTCGCACCCTACGGGCGGGGGCCGACAGCGTCGCGTTCGCACCGACGGTGACCTCCGCGGCTGCCGACGCGGGAACGCCCCCAGAGCACGCACCAGGCTCTGGGGGCGTCCTTTCCCGGACGACGGCGTGGCTCAGCTGGTCTGTGCGTCGCTGCCCAGGGTCACCGTGGCGGTGTTCTCCTGGCCGTCGCGCACGTAGGTGAGTTCGATCTCGTCGCCGGGACGGTGCGACCGGACGGCCGCGATCAGGGACGTGGCGTCGGTGATCACACGGTCGCCGACGTGGGTGACGATGTCGCCTTCCTGCAGGCCGGCCTCGTCGCCCGCGCTGCCGGGGTTGACCTGCGCGATCAGGGCGCCGCGGACGTCGCCGCCCTGCGGGTCGCCGACACCGACGCCGATCTGGGCGTGGGTGGCCTCCTGGCCGGCGCGGAGCTCCTCGACGATCGGCTTGGCCTGGTCGATCGGGATGGAGAAGCCCAGCCCGATGGAGCCGTTGCCGCTGCCGGTGGTGAGGATGGCGCTGTTGATGCCGACCACCTGGCCGTCCATGTTGACCAGCGGCCCGCCCGAGTTGCCGGGGTTGATGGGGGCGTCGGTCTGGATGGCGTCGATGACGGAGTTGACGCCGTTCTGCGGCTGGCCCTCGCTGCTGGCGGCCATGGGCCGGTTCAGCGCGGAGACGATGCCGCTGGTGACGGTCCCGTCGAGGCCGAGCGGCGAGCCGATGGCGACGACCTGCTGGCCGACGGCGAGGTCGCCGGAGTTGCCGAGCTCGGCCGGCTGCAGGCCGGACACGTCCTGGGCCTTGATGACCGCGAGGTCGGTGAGCGGATCGGTGCCGACGACCTCGGCGTCGGCGGTGGTGCCGTCGGAGAACGTCACCTGGACGGTGCCGCCTTGGCCGACGCCCTCGACCACGTGGTTGTTCGTGATGATCTCGCCGTCGGACGAGATGATGACGCCGGTGCCGCCGGCCTGGCCGAACTGGCTCTGCACGGCGATGGACACGACGCTGGGGGTCACCTCGGCGGCGACCGCCTGCACGCCCGTCACGTCGGCCGCCTGCTGGCTGGTGCCGTCGCTGCCGGAGTTGCTGAGGTCGCTGCGCGACACCGGGCTGGAGCCGTCGCCGTCGTCGTCGTTCACGACCGCGACGACGCCCGCACCGGCGGCGCCGCCGACGACCGCGCCGAGCAGGACACCGGCGAGGACCAGCGGGGCCCGGCGGCGCTTCGGCTCGGGGGCGCGCCCGTACTCGGTCGGCGGCAGGTGCGGCGGCGGCGAGCCGGCCGCGGCGCCCGCGTCGGTGGGCAGCTGGGTGGTCGCGTGCGGGCCGGCGGCCTGCTGGCCGGCCTGGTGCCCGGCGAGCGGCGGCGTCGACCAGCCCGCGCGCGGCGCGGGGGCGCCGGGAGCTGCCGGGGTCGCGGGGCTCTGGGCAGGGG
>NZ_SMKL01000003.1 GCF_004348545.1 Jiangella ureilytica
GTCCCGCGCCGCCGGCCGCCCGCCCGCCCGCCGAGTTGATCTTGGAGTAACCGCGGACTCATTCGGACATTCCGGGCCGGAACTCCGCACTTCTCCAAGATCAACCCGAAGGGAAGGGTGGAGGGAGCCGGCCAGGTCGCTTGACATGGAACGAGGTTCCGTGTGTGCTCCTGCCAGGCGCTGACGCACCTCGGACTCCGGAGACCTCCATGAAGATCATGACGATCTACGCCCACCCGGCCGACACGATCACGAACTGCGGCGGCACGCTGGCGCTGCACGCGGCGCGCGGCGACGAGGTGGTCGCGCTGATCCTGAGCCACGGCGGGCGGATCCACGCGAACAAGTACGCCGAGGAGTGGCGCAAGGAGAACCCGGACGGCGACATCGCGGCCGCGGGCCTGGACGACATCGTCGCGAACAAGAAGAACGAACTCGACCGCGCCGCCGACATCATCGGCATCAGCAAGATCATCACGCTGGACCACGAGGACACCTACGCGACGGTCCAGGAGGACATGGTCGAGCAGATCGCCGAGCAGATCGCGATCGAGCAGCCCGAGATCGTCATCGCCGATCACCCGCGCAACCCGGCGTACTTCGACCCGCACTACGTCGCCACCGGCATGGCGCTGGCCGCGCTGTCACGGGCCGGGCTGTACCTGCGCAACCTCGACGGGCGCGACGAGGTGCCGGTGCGGCAGGTGTTCCTCACCGGGCTGCCGGTCTACACCCTCGACGCGCTGAGCCTGAACGGGCTGCGCAACGACTGCTACGTCGACATCACCGACGTGGTCGGGACGAAGCTGGCGGCGATGGACCAGTTCGTCAGCCAGGGCTACCACGGCGTGTTCGCCCGCAAGCTGGTCGAGTCGTACAACGGCGAGGCCGGCCGGGCCGCCGGCGTGAACTTCGCCGAGTCGTTCGTGCGGCTGTACAACGAGACCCACGCGCACCTGCCGGTCACCGACGCCGCCCTGGCGACCGACCCGCTGACCAGGCACATCGCCTACTCCTCGGTCAACCTGCGGGGCGCCTTCCCGGTACCGTGACGCCCGTGACGCATCCGACTGCGGGCCGGTCCATCCACGAGCTGCCCACCCCGTTCGCCGTTCTCGACGACGCCGCGCTGGAGCACAACCTCGCCACCATGGCGGCCTGGTGCCGCGACCACGGCGTGGAGCTGCAGCCGCACGGCAAGACGACCATGGCGCCGGCGCTGTTCCAGCGCCAGCTGGCGGCCGGCGCCACCGGCATCACCGCGGCGACGCCCGCCCAGGTGCGGGTCATGCGCGCGCACGGCGTGCCGGCGGTGCAGCTGGCCAACGAGCTGGCGCAGCCCGCCGAGGCGGCCTGGATCGCCGGCGAGCTGGCGGCCGACGACGGCTTCGGATTCCGCGTGTGGGTCGACTCCCCCGCCGGCGTCGAGATCCTGCAGGCGGCCGCGGCCCCCGCGGGCGCCGTCGTCGACGTGCTGCTCGAGGTCGGCACGCCGGGCGGGCGCACCGGCACCCGCACGAAGGCCGATCGTGACGCCGTCCGGGCCGCCGCCGGACGCGCGCCGAACGTGCGGCTGACCGGGGTCGCGGGCTACGAGGGCTCGGTGGCCGGCGATCGGACGCCGCCGTCGCTGGCCGCCGTCCGCGCCTACCTGGAATCGCTGCGGGCGGCCGGCGACGACCTGCGCGACGACGTGCCCGGCGACGACGGCGGCATCGTGCTGTCCGCGGGCGGCAGCATGTTCTACGACGTCGTGGCGGACGTGCTGGGCGGCGGCGGGCGGGTGATCATCCGCAGCGGCTGCTACGTCACGCACGACTCCGGCATGTTCCACCGCAACTCGCCGCTCGACGGGCCGGACGCGCCCGTGCGGTTGCGGGCCGCGCTCACCGTCTGGGGCACCGTCGTGTCGCGGCCGGAGCCGGACCGCGCCTTCCTCGACGTCGGCCGCCGCGACGCCTCGTTCGACCAGGGGCTGCCGATCCCCCTCGCCGTCCGGCCGCGCGGCGCGACGACGGCGCAGCCGCTGGACGGTGCCGAGGTCACCGCGCTCAACGACCAGCACGCCTTCCTCGCCGTCGCGCCCGGCAGCCCGATCGCCGTCGGCGACCGCGTCCAGCTGGGCATCTCGCACCCGTGCACCACCTTCGACAAGTGGCGGCGGATCCCGCTCGCCGGCCCGGACGGCGTCGTCACCGGCGTCGTCGAGACCTGGTTCTGAATTCCTTGGGAGGTGGCGCATGAGTGACTGGGTCGACCAGTCGCGCGTGATCCGGTTCGAGGGCCCGGCGGCGTTCTCGCCCCGGTTCGTCGGCCCGCCGGTGCTGCGGTGGGCGCCGGTGCCGGCGGCCACCCGGTTCGAGGTCGCCGTCGCCGATCGCGAGCGGGTCGTCTGGACCGGCTCCTTCCCGGCCGAGGCAGCCGACCTGGCCGAGGCCTGGCCGCTGCTCCCGCTCGGCCCGGTCGACGTGCTGGTCCGCGGCTTCGACGGCGACCACGAGGTCGCCGTCCGCAAGCACCGTCAATTCTGGAAGGTCCCCGGGTTCGACGGCGTCCGGCCCGCCCCCGCGGACTGGGCCGGCGCCGTCCACCGCGCAGTCGGCTACCTGTTGCGGCCCGCCCGCGACGAGGTCGCCGGCTACGAGGACGGCTACCCGCGCAGCGCCTGGAGCTCGTTCGAGGACAGCGTGACGGGGCTGCGCGGCCGGCTGGCGTTCCCGGCCCAGCACCACGCCAGCTACATCCACGCCTACCTCACCTACGCCGACCGCTTCCCGGACCACCCGCAGGCGGCCGAGGCGGAACGGCAGGCGCTCGCGTACGGGCGATGGCTGCTGGAGCACCATCTTCCGGACGAGTGGCGGCTGGGCGGCCTGTCGCCGTCGACGGTGCTCGAGGGCGGGTTCGGCGGCTGGGTCGAGGGCGATCACATCACCGTCTTCCGGGCCGCGCGCGTCGGCGAGGTGATGCTGCGGCTGTTCTCGCGCACCGGTGAGGCGCGCTACCTCGAGCGGGCGGCCCGCATCGGCGACGTCATGGTCGACCTGCAGAACCCGGACGGCTCCTGGCCGTTCCGCGTCGATCCGCGCACAGGCGAGCCCAGCATCGGCTACACCTCCGCCGTCGTGACCCCGATCTGGCTGCTCACCCTGCTCGGCGAGGTACCCGACGCGCCCGGCACGGCGCAGCAGCGGGCGGCGCGCGCGGACGCCGCGGCCAAGGGCGAGGCCTGGCTGCTGGCCGGCCCGGTGACCGACGGCCGCTGGGAGGGCATGTACGAGGACATCCCCGAGACGCCGCCGTGGAGCAACCTGCAGCATTGGGACACCAACGAGACCATCCGCTACCTGTTGTCGGGCCGATGCTCCGTGCCCGCGCGGGCGGAGCTGGCCGCCGAGCTCAACGCCTACATCGAGGACCAGTTCGTCGTCTGGGCGCCCGAGGAGTCCCCGGTCCCGCCGCGCTGCCCGACGCCGACGGTGCTCGAGCAGTACCGCTGCTACTGGCCCATGGAGGTGCACACGGGACACTGGCTGGTGTCGCTGCTCACCCTGCACCGCTCCACCGGCGACGACCGCTACGTGGATCGCGCGGTGGCGGCCGCCAACGCCATCGTCGCCGGCCAGGACGAGCAGGGCTCACTGTCGACCTGGGGCCTCGACACCCGGTTCGGCACCCGCCTGGTGACGATGGACTGGCCCGGCTGCAACGCGGTCGCCGTGAGCGCGCTGCTGCACTGGTCGGCCTACTTCGAGGCGCTCACCGACCCCGCCGCCGAGTTCGAGCCCGCCTTCGAGAGCCTCTGAGCTCCCACCGCACCATGATCATCGGCGATCCACCACACCATGACGGGGTCGATCGCGGATGATCACTGAAGTGCAGCCGCTCAGTGGGGCGCGGCGGCGGCCTCGGGTGAGAGCGGGACGGCCCCAGGCTCCGGATCAGACGGCGGCGCCGTCCCGCCGACCTCGGCGACGGCGATCCCGGCCAGCACGATCAGCCCGCCCGCCATCTGCGCGGCGGTGAGGTTCTGCCCCAGCCAGGCCCACGCGACCACCGCGGAGCCGACCGGCTCGGACATGCCGATGACGCCGCAGGCCGTCGGCGAGATGTGCCGCAGCGCGGCCAGGTTCAGCCCGTACGCCACGATCGTCCCGAACAGGATGATCCACAGCACCGTCGACCACGCCGGCACGCTCCAGCCGTCGAACGCGCCGAGCAGCGACGTCTCGCGGCCCAGCGGCGCGAGGTCGACCGTCCACCACGGCTGCACTACCGCCCAGAACAGCGCCGCGAACGCGAACATCCAGAACGTCAGCGAGAGCGAGTCGCGGTGGCCGGACATCCGCGAGCCGATGAGATAGTAGCTGGCCAGACACGCCGCCGCGCCGAAGGCGGCCAGCACGCCGACCGCGTCGAGCCCCATGTCGGTCCAGACCTGCGCGACCAGCGCCAGCCCGATGAGCGCGACGCCGATGCCGAGCCAGGTCTGGCGGCGGATCCGCTGCCGCAGCACGGCCCAGCTGAACAGCGCCACCATGGCCGGCGCGGTGAACTCGAGCAGCAGCGCGATGCCCACCGGCAGCCGGTCGATCGCCGTGAAGTAGAGCCACTGCACCAGCGCGCCGCCCGCCACGCCCAGCGCGATCAGGAACGGCAGCTCCCGCAGGCCGATCCGCAGCCGGCCGGGCGCCAGCACGAGGACCGCCACCAGCAGGATCAGGGCGGCGCCGGTCGAGCGCAGCGCCGCGAGCACCGACGGTTCCACCCCGGACTCGAGCGCGACCTTCGACATGGACGCGTTCACGGAGAAGAACACCGCGGCGAGGCAGACGTACACGACGCCCCGGAGCTGGCTCTGACGACTCATCCGGCGACAGTAGTCAAACAGCGCTTTGCTCCTCAACCCCCATCTCACGGGCGAGGGGCGAGCTCCAACCCGGCGGCGACGGCGGCCGCTCGGTACGCCGTCGCCAGGCTGTCCGCGGTCTCGTGGGCGTTCAGGCCGCTGGGGTTCGGCAGCACCCACAGCTCGGCGCCGCCGAGCTCGTCCGGCTGCCGGCCGGCCACGGCCTTCGGGCGGCCGAACGCGGTCCGGTAGGCGGAGATGCCCAGGACGGCGACCACCCGCGGTGCCAGCCGGGCCACGCGCTCCGCCAACGCGACGGATCCCGCCCGCAGCTCGTCCACCGTCAGCTCGTCGGCCCGCGCGGTGCCGCGGGCCACCAGGTTGGTGATGCCGATGCCGCGGCCGGTCAGGTAGGCGTCGTCCTCGGGCGACGTGCCGCCGGTGACGTCGATGACCCGGTCGACGATGCCGGCCCGGTACAGCGCCGGGTAGAACCGGTTGCCGGGCCGGCCGAAGTGCGTCTGCACCGCCACCGTCATGAGGCCGGGATTGATGCCGGCGAACAGCAGCCGCAGGTCCGGCCCGACGAGATCCGGCAGCGTGCCGTCTCGGAACGCCTCGAGCTCCGCACGCGTGAACCCCACGCGGGCAGCGTAGCCGCGTGCCGGTGGGCTCAGGCCAGGGTGATGCGGCGGACGAACTCGAGGACGACGGGGTGGGCGGGATCGATGAGGTGGCCGCCCGAGACGACGGCGGCCGAGGCGCGCGGCAACCCGCCGGCCAGCCGCGGGATGACACGCCGCAGGGGTGCGGGCGAGTCTGACGCCGACACGAGCAGCGTCGGCACGTCGATGGCGGCGAGGTCGTCCGAGGGCAGCTCGAGCGGCGCCGCGCTGAGGTCGAGCCCGCGGCCGCGGATCTCGGCCAGCACGGCCCGGCCGCCGGCGCGCAGCAGGTCGCGGACGCCGGCATCCAGCCGATCCCAGGTCTCGTCGCCGAGGACCACGCGGACGACGGCCTCGGCGGCCTGGGCGGGGTCGTCCCCGGAGGCGGCGAGGACCTTGGCGCGCAGCTCCGCGGCCCACGCGCGGGTGTCGCCGTCGACGGTGAAGAGGGCCGGTTCGAGCAGCACGAGGCCGTCGACCCGCTGCGGCCGCGAATGCGCCAGCTCCAGGGCGATCAGCCCGCCGGTGCTGCGGCCCACCACGACCGCCGACTCCGCGCCCAGGCGGTCCAGCAGCGCGGCGGCGTCGGCCACCTGGTCGTCGAGGTCAGTGGCCTCGAACGGCTCCGGCGCGCTGCTGCGGCCATAACCGCGGCGGTCGTAGACGACACAGGTGCCGAGCGCGCCGAGGCGGACGGCGGCGGGCTCCCAGAGCACAGCCGAACTCGGGCTGCCGTGGATGCCGAGGATGACCGGGCCGTGCCCGTGTGCCTCGTAGTACAGATCGACGCCGTTGGCGACCGCACTCGGCATGCCGTCACCGTACGCCCGCCCGCCGGACCGTACCAGACCGTTGTGACCAGGTAGGACGGGGCCCGGGTCGCCATGCGCGACCCGGGCCCCTCAGCACTCCCTGCCGGTCACCGCTCAGAGCGCCGAGCACTCCCCGGTCGCGACGCCGCGGATGTCGTTGTCCGCACCGAAGTCGCGGACGGGGGCGCTGCTGCCGGAGCAGCTGAGCCGGCCGGCGAACGAGTTGCCGGCCAGGATCGGCCCGTACTCCTCGCCGTACAGCGTGTACCGCTCCTCCGAGGCGTTGCCCGGGACCCGTCCGTTGCCGGTCAGGGCGACCGAGCCGCGGAACGAGGACCCGGCGGCGGTGACGCCGGTCACCGTGCCGGCGATGCGCACCTGGCCGGCCACCGTCGAGCCGAGCACCTGGATCTCGCCGGCGCCGTCGGCCAGCAGGCTGCCGGCGACGGTGCTGTCCTTCACGACCAGCGAGGCGCCGTTGCGGACGGTCACCGTGCCGGCCACGGTCGCGCCATCGAGGCAGGTCACCCCGCTGGTGACCAGCAGCGAGCCGGCCCGCGGACCGGTGATCGTCTGCGTGCACGCGAGCTCCGCACCCGGAAGCACCGTCGCCGAGTACGAGTCCGCCGTGCCGATGTTGCCGGCAGGGTCGACGGCGCGGTGCTCGACGGTGTGCGTGCCGTAGCCCGGCACGAACGGGCCGTTCGGGTCGTCGGGGCCGTAGTTCTGCTCGAACCCGGCCTTCGACAGGCCGCCCGTGCCGAGGTTGCCGTAGGTCAGCGCCTTGACGACCTGGCCGGAGTGGCGGAACTCGAACGGCGAGACCGGCATCGGCTTCTCCGGGAATCCGAAGTAGTTGAACCAGCCGTCGCCGTTGAGCCGCAGCTCACCGACGACGTACGGCTCGCCCTCGTAGCCGGTGCGGTCGTCCTGCGGCGTGAGCAGCATGTCCCAGCCGTCGAAGTAGATGCCGTGGCCGTCGTCCGACGTCATCGTCGTCAGCGGCTCGGACAGCGTCCGCGGGGCCGTCGGCAATGCGTTGTCGACGGTCCACGTGACGGAGTCCGAGGCCCCCGGCGTGGCGGGGTCGGTGACCGTCGCCGTCAGCTCGTGCGTGCCGGCCGGCAGGTTCAGCGCACCGAGGTCGAGCACCCGGCCGTCGCCGGTCTCGGCCACGGCGGCGCCGTTCAGCGTCCACGCCACGTCGAACACGCGGTCGGCCGCGTGCGTGGTCTCGACGAAGACGACCTCGTCACCGGCGACCGGGCGGACGTCCGGGGTCGACCCGATGATCTCCGGCGCGACCGTGTCGGGTGCGGCCTGGGTGTCGCCGACGGTCCACGAGCGGGTCTGGACGAACCGCGGGCCGTTGTAGCCGGAGTCGGTCGCGGTGTTGTTCGTCGACGGATTGCGGACCCAGTCGATGCCGTCGGGTCCGACGGGGTCGCGCACCTCGACGTGGACGGTGGTGCCGGGCGCGAGGTCCAGCGCACCGAGGTCGAGGGTGCGGGTGCCGGTCGCGATGACCGGGCCGGCCGGGCCGCCGCTGCGCCACGTCACCTGCAGGTCGTGGAAGCGCGGGTGTGTGGTCTGCAGCCAGAGGACGCCGTCGCGGGCGACGGTGCCGGCGGGCGTGGAGAGCAGGCTCATCTGGCCCTTGTCGCGCTGGCCCGTGACCCGGGCGACCATGTGCTCGAGGCCGACCTGGTCGAAGTAGAAGCCGATCCAGCGCATCATCGAGTGCGAGCTCGGCCGCCAGACGTTGGAGCCGTTGTAGGTGCCGCTCTCGTGGCCGTCGGGGTCGGCGCCGCGGATGATGCCGCCGGACAGGCTCTCCTCGCCGAGCCAGCGCCACCACTTGTGCTGATTGGCGATCATCTGCTCCGACGTCTGCCGGGTGTGGTGGAACGAGCTCGGCTCGTTCGGACCGTGCGGCGGGCCCGGGTTCGGCCGGTCGGAGTACGGGTACTCATCGGCGAGCGTGCCCAGCGAGTGGCCCAGCTCGTGCAGCGAGATCAGCGGCGACTGCGGGCTGCCGCCGGACGCCGTCGCGTCGCGGCCGCCGATGCCGCCGTAGGTGAACGTGTTCGAGATGGCCAGCGTCTGCACGTTCTGCGGACCCGAGGTCGAGCCGCCGGTGGGCCGGAACACGCCCGGCGCCAGGCCCAAGACCGGCGCGACGTACGAGTTCAGGTACATCGCCCGCTGCTGGTTGCCGTTGCAGCGCAGGTCGCCCAGGATGCCCGGCGCCAACGGGTAGGCCGGGTTCGCGTTGCCCGACGGGTGGCCCGGACAGCCGCCGGACTGCAGCGCGCTGCCGTACGTGATGCCGCGGGCCAGCGGATTCGTCAGGCCGTCGGAGTACCACAGCCGCATGGGCGTGTTCTTGGCGTCCTTGACCTCGTTGGGCGCGTCCTCCTCCGGGTCGCGCCGTACGCCGGAGTCGGCCGACACGATCTGCAGCAGGTAGACGTTGATGTAGTCGCGGTAGGTGCGGAAGGGCTCGACACCCCACTGGATGGCCTGGTTGCGGTCGACGTCCTCCTCGCACCTGTCCATCTCGTCGGCCTGGTAGCCGTCGCAGATGACGATCAGGTTGAGACGCTCGTTCGGCGAGCCCGTCTCCTGGAGCGGGACGACCCGCGCGCTGCCCACCTCCGGCCACTGGGGCAGGGCCTCGTTCGCCGACGGGACGCCCGCCATGGGCACCGTTAACAGGCCTGCCGCCAGTGCCGCCGGCGCAAGCGCGGCGACGATCTTCTTCATACGGTCTCCGTCTCACCGTGCACGTGCCTCATCGCGGGGCGGCGACAGCCGCCGACCCGTGATGAGAATGGTGCTCAGCGACGCTACCGGCTGCACGGTGACATGGCACCCGACAGATGTCGGAAGCTCCACCCCCGGCGTTCGTCCTTCGATGGACGGTCGTCGAACGGCTCAGCCGTGATGGTGCTGCTCGTGGCCGCCCTGACCGCCGTGGTGCCCGCAGTGGTCGGTCGTGCCACTGGGCACGTCCAGGGTCGGGTTGCGGTCGAAGAAGCCGACCGGGCGGAGCGTGAAGCCGCAGTACTCGACCGGCATGACCGGCCAGTCCTCAGGCCGCGGGTAGTGCACGGCGCCGAAGGTGTGCCACAGGACGATGTCCTGGTCCTCGATGGCGCGGTCGGCCGCGACGAACGCCGGCAGGCCCGCGCCGCCCGGGTGCTGGTTGATGAGGTCGCCGGCGGGGAAGCGCTCGGCGGGGTCGTAGCGGGTGACCCAGAGCGACTTCGTGGCGAACGCGGCCCGGTTCGCCGTCGCCGACGCGGGGTCGGCCAGCAGCAGCGGCCGGCCCTCGGGGCGCAGCTCGTAGGCGACCGGCCGGCCGAGCCGGTTGGTGGCGTCGGAGCTGGAGATCAGCCAGGTGCGCCCGGCCATCGGGTCCGCCGTCCGGACCGCCTCGGCCTCGGAGCGCAGCCGCGTGGTCCTACGGGTGAACGCGTTGCCGTTGGGGTTGGCCGGGCCGATGGGCAGCTGCTGGATCTCCATCTCGTCGACGGCGTTGTCGAGGCCGTCGACCATCATGTCCAGGCGCACGCAGTAGAGGTGCTGGTGGTACGGCGCACCGAGCCCGGGCGCCACCTCCGAGGCGTAGGCGCTGTCGGGCTTGTAGGACGACGTCGCCACGACACCGGTGGCCTTGACCTCGAACTGGATGGTGCCGTCGAGGTACAGGTACCAGTAGAAGCCGTAGTCGTAGTTGCCGACGGTGACGAAGAACGAGATGACCAGCCGGCGCTGCCGCCGCGTCTCGGCCGACTCGGTGAAGATGTCGGTGTGCTTCCAGAGCACGCCGAAGTCCTCCTCGTGCAGGCAGACGGCGTTGCGGACGTCGCGCGGCTCGCCGTCGCCGTCGGCCAGGACGGCATCGAAGTAGTGGATCTCACCGAGGCAGTCGCAGCCCAGCTCGAGCGAGTTGACCTGCTGGCCGAGCAGGTACTCGCCGACGTCGAAGTAGCTCTGCCAGAACCGCACCGGGCTGGGGTCGGCGTACGGGACGACCATCTCGGCCAGCGAGGCCCGGTAGACCACGGGCCGCAGGCGGTCGCCGTCGCGCCACGAGAGCTGGTGCAGCACCAGGCCCTCGCGCGGGTCGAAGCCGACGCGGAAGGTCCAGTTCTCCCAGGAGACGACGTCGTCCTCGACGGTGAAACTCGGCCCCTCGGGCTGGGTGATCTCGATCGGCTTCAGCGTGGTGCGCGGCGGACCGGTGTACGCCGGGTCGTCGTGGTTGGCCTCCTCCTCGGGGATCGGGAGGACGGCGTCGTCGATGAGCTCGATGACCTTCTTCTCGATGAGGTCGACGTAGGCGACGACGCCGTCGATCGGGTGCGCCCACGCGTGGTCCTCGGGCCGGTGCTGCAGGAACGACAGCACGTGCAGCGCCCGGCGGCCCCGCTCGCCGGGGATGCCGAAGTTGCCGGCCGCGAGCGGGCACGGGCGAACGAGATCGAGGTCGGTGATGCCGCGGCGCCGCATCGCCTCGCACCAGCCGGGGTCGGCTTTCACGATCTCGTCGACCGTCATCAGCTCTTCCAGCAGGATCGCCGGCTGGCCGTCGGTGACGGGGTCGACCTCTTCGACGGAGTCGACCGTGCGCCGGCTCAGCGACGCGAGGACGATGCGCGTGACGCCCGTCGCGAGGTCGAGCAGGACCGCGCGGACGCGGCGGTCGACGGGGTCGCCGGGGCGGTGCCCGAGGACCGTCATCTTGTCCGGTTCTTCCAGGCCGAGCAGCGCGAACTTCGTCGTGGCCGAGACCAGGCCGTGGTCGTCGATCAGCGCGCGTGCGGCGCGGATCTCGTCCGCGGAGAGGCGCTGGAGGGGGTGCGTCTGAACCGGCGTGACCGTCACAACCCCATACACTCGCCGCCCGGCGCCGATGTCGTCAAGACATTGCACACGCAACGCCACAAGGTAAGGCGTGTCGGACCCTCCACGCATTACCCCTGAAATTGCCTCTTGTCTTGGCGGACAAAGGCCGACAAACTACCGGGCGTGAATCGGAACGCGGAATCGCGAGCACCGCAACCGGTCAGAACCGCGCGCCTCAGGGGTGGGAGCGCGCCTGTCCATGTCCCGTATGGCCCCGGCCGTCCCGTCTCATCCCGGCTCTCGCACCCGGGGTGGAGGTGCAGGCGGAGTGCTGCTGGCCAATGATTTCTTCCACATCGTCCACGACGTCGGCAGCGGCAAGCTGCGGCTGCACAGTCGTGCCGCCGGGCTGGGCCTGGCCGGCGCGCTGCTGGGCGAGCTGATCCTCAACAACAACCTGCACGTGGCGTCGGGGACGCTGTCATTGACCGGCGCACAGCCACCGGCCGATGATCTCGGATACAGGATCGTCCGGCAGCTCACGGCCGATCAGCAGAACCGGTCGTTGCGCACGTGGCTGTCGTTCCTCGGGCAGAGCGCGCTCGAACGGGTCGCGGTCCGGCTGACCCGCGAGGGTGAGATCGAACCCGTCAAGAGCCGCAAGCTGTTCGGCACCTCGGTCCGGTACCTGCCGGTCGACCCGAAGGTCGCTGCCTGGCCGAGCGACCGGCTGTACGGACTGGTGAACCGCGGCGATCCGCTCGACTTCCACGACGCCATGCTGGCCGGGCTGGTCGCCGTGACCGGCTTCACCAAGGGCGTGTGGTGGGACGGCGACGCCGTCACGCTCCGCCACATCGCCGCCGCGGTGGGATCGATGCCCATGTCGATGCGTGAGGTCCTGGCCCATACCGAAGCAGCTGTGGGTGATGCCACCCTCAGCCCCCGATAGCGAGACCTCCGGCGCGACCTCGACCCCCATCGACGGAGATCCGCGTACCCCTCAAGGAGAGTCCCCCGTGTCCCATTCGAGCCGCCTGGGCGCCGACCGCGTGTCGCGGACGCTCGCCAGCAACAGGCTCGGCGTCCCTGCCGTCGTCTTCTTCGTCCTCAGCGCCGCGACGCCGCTGACCGTCGTCGCCGGCGTCGTCACCACCGGCTTCGCCGTCACCGGCATCATCGGCCTGCCCATCGCGTTCGCCGCCATCGCCGCGCTGCTGGCGCTGTTCAGCATCGGCTACGTCGCGATGTCGCGGCACATCACCAACGCCGGCGCGTTCTACACCTACGTCACCCACGGCCTCGGCCGGCCGGCCGGCGTCGCCGCGGCCTACATGGCGCTGCTCGCGTACAACCTGCTGCAGGTCGGCCTCTACGGCATCATCGGCGTCGCGGCCGCGCCGCAGCTGGACGCCTGGTTCGGCATCTCGCTCGAGTGGTGGGTGATCGCGCTGATCGCGTGGGCGATCGTCGGCTTCCTCGGCGTGCTGCGCATCGACATCAACGGCACGGTGCTCGCGGTGCTGCTGCTCGCGGAGATGGCGATCATCATCATCTACTCGATCGCCAGCCTCGGGAACCCCTCGGACGGCGACGTCTCCTTCGACGCGCTGCAGGTCGGGAACCTGTTCGAGTCCGGCGCCGGCGCGATCCTGGTGCTCGCGGTCCTCGGCTTCGTCGGGTTCGAGGCGTCGGTCGTGTACTCGGAGGAGTCGCGCGACCCGAAGCGGACCATCGCGCTGGCCACGTACATCTCGATCGTGGTCGTCGCCGCGGTGTACGTGCTGGCGTCGTGGGCGATGACGGTGGCGACCGGCCCGGACAACATCGTCGCGTTCTCCCAGGAGAACGCCGACCAGACCATCTTCGTGCTGGCCGGCGAGTTCCTGGGCACCACCTGGGTGGACATCGGCTCGGCGCTCTTCATCACCTCGGTGCTCGCCGCGATGATCTCCTTCCACAACACCGTCGCCCGCTACGTCTTCGCGCTCGGCCGCGAGCGGGTGCTGCCCAGTGCGCTCGGCCGCACGTCGCCGTCGTCGGGCGCCCCGGTCGCCGCGTCGATCGTGCAGAGCGTCATCGGCCTGATCGTCATCCTGGTCTACGTGCTGTTCGACCTCGACCCGCTGGTGCAGCTGTTCTTCTATCTCGGCACCACGGGTGGGTTCGGCGTCCTGACCCTGGTCGCCCTCACCTCGGTGGCCGTGCTCGCGTTCTTCTGGCGGCACCCGTCCGGTGAGAACGCCTGGCGGCGGGTCATCGCGCCGACGCTGGCGACGACCCTGCTGGTCATCGTGGTGATCCTGGCGATCTCGAACTACGACATCCTCATCGGTGTCGCGTCGGACGCGCCCGAGCGGTGGATCCTGCCCGGCCTGTTCCTCATCGCCGCCCTCATCGGCGTCGTGTGGGCCCGGTTCCTCAAGGCGTCCCGGCCGGACGTCTACGAGGCCATCGGCCGCGGCGCCAACGCGGCCACCGGCATCTCCGTTCTGGACCTGTCCTCCGAGGAGGAGGACGAGCCCGGGCAGCCGTCGCTGCGCTGATCCCGTCACGAGAGCTCCGCGGAGGCGCGCGCGCCCCTGTCGCATCGGCCCGGTGCGGCAGGGGCGCCGTCGTGTGCACGGCCCCCGGCCGGTCTCACGGGCCGGAGGTCAGAGGCCGTCCTCGAGATGCCAATGCTGCTGCCAGCGCCAGTCGATCGGCTCGCCGGCCCGCTGGTACCGGATGTCGGTCGAGAGCCGGTAGTCGTCGTCGACGTTGTCCAGCGACGCGTGCACCGTGTAGGCCGAGTGCACCACCATGTCGCCGGCCGCGTAGCCCGCGACCAGCCAGCGCGCGTCGTGCTCGTCGGCCAGCGCCGGCAGGTCCGCGGTGATCGACGCCGCCGGGTGCGGCAGCGTCCCGGCCCGCTCCTGCGCGAGGACGCGGTGGTGGCTGCCCTCGAGGTAGGCGAGGCCGCCGCGCGAGACCGGGCAGTCGCCCAGCGGGATCCACGACGACAGCACCCGGTCGGTCCCCTCGCGCAGGTACACCAGGTCGTAGTGTGCCTGGGTGGCCGTGCCGATTCCGGACTCCCCCGGCCGCACGTGGCGGATCAGCTTGCGCCGGTGCAGGAACGTCTCGCCGCCGAGGAACCAGGCGTACCAGTCGCGGACGGCGGGCTGGCTGCAGAACGCCTCGTACCGCGGGCCGGGGACGACCTCGTGGAACAGCAGCCGGCGGTACTCGGCGCGGTCCTCCTCTCCCTCCCATACGCCCGAGGGCGCCAGCGCGGCGTGGTAGTAGGCGCGGAAGCCGTTGACGACGCCGGGGTCCAGCGCGCCGCGCAGCCACAGGTAGCCGTCGCGGCGCAACCGCTGCCACAGCGCGTCGCGGTCGTGGCGCTCGTGGCCGGGGACGGGGTCCAGCTCGCCCAGCCGCCGGGCGGACTCGTCGAGCACGTAGCCGTTCGAGGTCAGCATGCGACCACTGTCGCCGCGGCGGGGCCGCCCGGCCATGGACCAACGCGCCCGGCCCCTTGGACTTTCCCGCCGGCCCGTTGATCTCGGAGTGACCGCGGAATCAATCGGATGAATCACCCGGCAACTCGGCGGTTGCTCCACGATCGACTCGAGGGGAGCGAGCGGGCGACCGGCCCGGGGCGCCGGCGTCGACGCGGATACCCGGGCGGGGCGGGTTCGCCGGCCAACCAACGCGTCGGCATGACCGAGCTCTACGATGTGCGGCCATGAGCCGACGGCCCGGGGTCGCGTCGTGGACGCGGTACCTCACGCCCGACTCGCGGCACCGGCGGCTCGGCCTGGTCTGCCTCGGCGTCGGCACCACCACCGGGCGCGTGGCGACGCTGCCCGCCCGCACGCTGGACTGCTACGCCGTCGTCTTCCTGTCGCGCGGCACCGGACGGTTGCGGTGGGGCGGGCGGGAGCTGGCGCTCGTCGCGCCGACGCTGTTCTGGCTGCTCCCCGGCATCGAGCACGGTTACGGCCCCGATGCCGGGGGCTGGAACGAGTGGTGGGCGCTGTTCGACGGCCCGGCCGCGCGCGCCTACCAGGACCTCGGCCACGTCCCGCGCGACGAGCCGGTGGGCTCGGTCGCCGACGCGGCCGCGCTCGAGGTGGCCTTCGGTGCGCTGGCCCGCACCTGCCGCCCCGGCGACCCCTCGACCGACGTCGACGCGGCGGCGGCGATGCACCAGCTGATCCTCGCCACCCGGCGCGCGGCGGTCCCCGACCCCGTCGCCGGAACCCCCGTCCTCGCGACCCTGCTGCGTGACGCCTGCCTGCCGGTCACCGTCGCCGCCCACGCCCGCACCCTGGGCATGACGGAGGCCGCTCTGCGCGAGGCCACCCGGCGGGCGGCCGGCTGCAGTCCCAAGGAGTTCGTGCTGCGGGCCCGGCTCACGCGGGCGAAGGAGCTGCTCGCCGGCACCGACCTCCCCGTCGTCGCCGTCGCCGCCCGCATCGGCTACGACGACCCCGGCTACTTCACCCGCGTCTTCACCCGCCGGGTCGGCATGCCGCCCAGCCGCTTCCGCGAGCAGGAGCGCCGCGGCCCCCTCTGAATGACCACGTTCACCACGAGAATCCCTGCCGTACGAGGCCTGCAGACCTCGTGAAGCAGCAGAACGCCTGGTGATGACCCCCACAGAGCGCGGGAAAGCGTTTGCCTCGGCTTCACGAGGATCGCCCCAGCATCACCACGGCTGCGGGCCTTCTGGAGCAGGGATTCGGGTGGTGAACGTGATCATCTCGGGGCCGGCAGGGGAGGTCGGCCCACCGTTTTCGGACATCGCCATCCGGGTACGGGCAGGTCGAAAGGGGGAACAGCCCATGACCGAAGAGCACGAAGGCAGCCAGTCGCCGGGCAACCCGTCGACGCCGCCGTACCAGCCGGGCACCCAGTCGCCGGGCAATCCGTCGGAGGCGCCGGACGAGCCGGGCACGCAGTCGCCCGGCAACCCGACCACGCCGCCGGTGCCGCCCGAGACGCCGTCGCCGGGCAACCCACCCGCCGAGGACACCGCCGCGGACCCGGCCGACTAGGAATCAGGCTCCGCCGCGCGCGGCCAGGATGTCGGGCAGGTGCCGTTCGATCCAGCCCACCAGCCCGACCACATGCGCGGCCGCCTGCTCGCCGAGCGCCGTCAGCCGGTACGTCACCTGCGGCGGCGCCGCCGGCGTGACCTGGCGGTCGACGAAGCCGTCGGCCGCCAGGGCGCGCAGCGTTTGCGCGAGCATCTTCTGGCTGACGCCGCCGATGCGCCGGTGCAGCTCACTGAAGCGCATCGGCCGTTCCCCCAGCGCCGCCAGCACCAGCACGCCCCAGCGGCTCGTGACGTGCTCGAGCACGCCCCGCGACGGGCAGTTGGTGTCGAACACGTCACCATCGAGCGCCTGCAGCCCGGCGCTGACCTCGACGCTCACGTTCGCCTCCGTTGGTTACCTTGAGGTACGTACTTTCTGTGGGTGAGTTTCCAGCGTAACGTCGCTTTCGTCGTGAGAACAGACCAAGGCGAGAGGGAGACAGACATGATCGTGGTGACCGGGGCGACCGGGCGGTTCGGGCCCATCGTGGTCGAGGACCTGCTGACGCGGGTGCCGGCCGGGGAGGTCGCCGTCGTCGCGCGCGACCCGGGAAAGGCCGCGCCGTTCGCCGACCGCGGCGTGGAGGTGCGCCGGGCCGACTATGACGACCCCGAGAGTCTGCGACGGGCGTTCGACGGCGCCGACCGGCTGCTGTTCACCTCGGCGTCGGACACCACGCCGGGCGTGCGGGCGCGCCAGCACACCAACGTCGTCGACGCGGCCGCGAAGGCCTCCGTCGGGCACGTGGTCTACACCAGCGCCATCACCGCCGAGGACGGGCAGAGCTTCCTGGCCGACCACACGGTGACGGAGCGGGCGATCCGCGACGCCGGGCTGAGCCACACCTTCCTGCGCAACACGTTCTACACCGAGGAGCTGGTCCGCCCCGAGCTGCTCGCCGCCGCCGTCGAGGCGGGCGAGCTGCCCGCCCCGCGCCACGAGCACCCGCTGGTGACGGCGCCGTTCGCCGACCTCGCGCTGGCCGCGAGCGCCGTTCTGACCGGCGACGGCCACGAGGGCGCGGTCTACGAGCTGCGCGGCCCCGGCTGGACCTACCCCGAGCTGGCGCAGGCGCTGAGCGAGGCGTCCGGCACGCCCGTCATGCACCGCGAGATCTCCGACGACGACGCCGGCGGCATGGCGTTCGTCCTGCCGCTGCTGCGACTCCCGCAGTTCGGCACGCCGGCACCGGACCTCGAGCGGCTGCTCGGCCGCCCGGTGATCCCGCTGGAGGACACGGTTCGGGCGGCCCTCGCGGCCTGACCAGCGTGCGCGATGGCACGAACGGTCGCCGTCGGTCAAGATGGGGGCATGACCGACGGCGACGGCCGCCGCGGCTCGGCCGCGCCGACGCTGGTGATGCGCGGCGTCACCAAGCGTTACGGACGGCTGCGGGCGCTCGACGGCGTCGACTTCGCGGTCCGCGGCGGCGAGATCGTCGCCGTGGTGGGCGAGAACGGCGCCGGCAAGTCCACCCTGGTGCGCTGCCTCGCCGGCGACATCGACATCGACGAGGGTCATGTCGAGGTGAGCCGGCCGGCCGCCGTGGTCTGGCAGGACCTCGGGCTCTGCGACGACCTCGACGTCGTGGCCAACGTCTTCCTCGGACGCGAGCGGTCGCGGGTGCTGCTGGCCGAGCGGCGCATGGCCGCCGATGCCCGCCGGGCCCTCGAACGGTTCGGCTCGCAGCTCACCGACGTCCACGCCCGCGTCGACACGCTCTCGCGCGGCCAGCGCCAAGAGGTCGCGCTCGCGCGGGCGCTGTCGGCCGACGCCGAGATCTTCATCCTCGACGAGCCGACGGCCTCGCTGAGCGTCCTGCGCCGGGCCGAGATCATGCGGGTGCTCGGCGAGCTCCGCGACGCCGGCCGGGCCATCCTGCTGGTGAGCCACGACCTCGACGAGGTGTTCGCGCTGGCCGACCGCATCGTGGTGCTGCGCCACGGCCGTGTCGTCGCCGAGGCGTCACCGGCCGAGGTGCACTCCGACGACATCGCCGCGCTGATGTCGGGCATCGAGACCGAGTCGGCCGCCCGGCGGCAGCTGAACCGCCTCAAGAGCCTGGTCGAGCAGCTCTCGGCGGCCGACCCCGCGGCCTCCCTGCCGCTGGTCGTCTCCGCCACCGCAGCCGCGCTCGACCAGGACATGCTGTGCGTGCACCTGCTCGACCGCACGCCGCGGGGGTCCATGCTGCGCCGCTCCGCCGCCATCGGCCTGCCACCGGCGCTGGCCGGCGACGCCGAACTGCTGCCCATCGGCACCGCCGGTGGCCTGGTCGGCACGGCGGCCTCGCTCGGCCAGCTCGTCGTCACCGACGACCTCGGCGACGAGGCGGCCTGGACGGGGTACCTGCGGCTCGCGTCCGAGGCCGGCGTGCGCAGCGCGTGGTCGGCGCCCATCGTCGGCTCGGCCGGCGTCCTGGGCACCATCACCGGCTTCAGCACGTCCGCCGGCCGCCTCGACGCCGACCGGCGCGAGCTGGTCTCGCTCTACGCCGGGCACGCGGCCAGCGCCATCGAGCGCGAGCAGCTGATCGACGAGGTCAGCCGGCGCAACGAGATCCTCGAGTCGCTGCGGGCCATGCTCGAGACCTTGGCCGGGCCCGACCGCGTCGACGGCGGCCTGTCCGCCGCGCTGCTGGCGCTCTGCCGTGGCCTGGGCGCGCGCACCGCCGGCATGCTCCTCACCGACGTGGCCGAGATCACCGGCGACGAGCCGCGCTGGGTGCACATCGGCATCGACGCGTCCGACGCCGCCGCCGCGTCCGACGGCGCGGAGCTGCGCCGGCTCGCCGAGTCCGCTCCCGACGGCGTCGACCGGCCGCAGCGCCTCGGCGACGGGCTGGCCATCGCCGGGCTGCCGATCCCGGGCGGGACGGGGCTGCTCCTCGCCCGGTGGGACGACCCCGCCGAGCCGGGCCGCGACGCCGTCGAGCTGCTCGACGACGCCCGCCGCTCGCTCGCCCTCGCCCTCGAACGCGAGGTGCTCGAACGGGCCCGCCGCGAGGCGGCCGCCGCCCGCCGGTCGCAGCAGCTGCAGCGCCAGGTGCTGCAGCAGCTCAGCCACGAGCTGCGCACGCCGCTGACCGCCATCCACGGGTACGCCTCCACGCTCCAGCAGCGCGACCTCACCTGGGACGCCGACTCCGTCGACCGCTTCCTCGCCGCCATCACCACCGAGTCCGCGCGCATGGAGCGTCTCGTGGGCGACCTGCTCGACTCCTCGGCGATCGAGTCCGGCCTGCTGCGGCTGCGCCGCGACTGGACCGACCTGCGGCTGGTCCTCGAGGCGGCCGCGGCCTGCGTCCCCGGCCGCGAGCGCATCCAGGTCAGCGTCGCCGCGGGCGTCCCGTCCATCTGGGCCGACCACGACCGCCTCGAGCAGGTGTTCGTCAACCTGCTCGAGAACGCGGTCCGCCACGGCGGCGCCGACGGCTGGGTCCAGGTCACCGCGGTGGCCGCCACCGACGCCTCCGCCGTCGAGATCCTGGTCAGCGACGACGGCGAGGGCATCCCGGCGGAGCTGGCCGAGCGGATCTTCGAGCCCCGTGTCCGCGGCGACGGCAGCACGGGCGCCGGGCTGGGGCTGACGATCGTCCGCGGCATCGCCGAGGCGCACGGCGGCCGGTGCGACCTGCTGGCCGGGCCGCGGCCGGTCTTCCGCGTGACGCTCCCGGTCGAGCCCGCCGACGGCGACGCCGCGGAACGCGAGCTCGCCGACGCCACGGGAGCGCATGGACGTGGCTGAGGCGCCCGGAGTCCTCATCGTCGAGGACGACCGCACGATCGTCGACCTGCTGCGGTCCAACCTGACCGCGCGGGGCTACCGCGTCGTGGTGTCGCCCGACGGCGCCGACGTGCTGCGCCTGCTCGACGAGGCGGCGCCCGACGTCGTGCTGCTCGACCTCATGCTGCCCGGCCGCGACGGCTTCGACCTCTGCTGGGCCGTGCGCGACCGCTCCGACGTCGGCATCATCGTGCTGTCCGCGCGGCGCGGCGAGACCGACAAGGTGCGGGCGCTCAACCTGGGCGCCGACGACTACCTCACCAAGCCGTTCGGCATCGAGGAGCTGCTCGCCCGCATCCACGCGACCATGCGCCGGGCCCGCACCCCGTCCCCGCCGCGCCAGCCGGCGCCGCCCGACGTGCGGGTCGGCGACGTGCGCATCGACTTCGACGCGCAACTGGTCACCAAGGCCGGCAAGCGGGTGCACCTGACGCGCACCGAGTACGCGCTGCTGCGCGAGCTGGCCACCAACCCCGGGCGGCTGCTGTCGCACGCCGAGCTGCTGCAGCGGGTGTGGGGGCCGGGCTACGAGACGCAGACGGAGTACACCCGGGTCTACGTGGGTCGCCTGCGGGCCAAGCTCGAGGGCGACGACGGCCCGGAGCTGATCGTCACGGAGCCGCGCGCGGGCTACCGGTTCACCACGGACCACCGATGACCCGCCGCCTCACCGCCGCGGCACTGCCCGTCGTGCTCGCCTTCGCCGTGGTCGCGTCCGCCTGCGGAGTAGTGGCCGGCGGCGACGGCGACGGCTACCGCATCGCGTTCCTGCTGCCGGAGAACAAGACCGCCCGCTACGAGTCGCACGACCGCCCCGCGTTCGTCGAGCGGGTCGCCGAGGTGTGCCCCGAGTGCGAGACGATCGTCAGCAACGCCGACCAGGACGCCGCACACCAGCAGGCGCAGGCCGAGGCCGCCATCACCAACGGCGCCGACGTGCTGGTGCTCGACCCGGTCGACTCGCGGGCCGCGTCGGTCATCGCCCGGCACGCCGACGCCGCCGGCATCCCCGTCGTCAGCTACGACCGGCTGGTCCTCGACGCGCCGGTCGACTTCCACGTCACCTTCGACAACGAGCGGGTCGGCCGGCTCCAGGCCTCGGTGCTGCTCGACGCCGTGGGTGAGCGCGCCGCCGGCGCCATGGGCTCCGTGGTGGTGCTGAACGGCTCGCCCACCGACGACAACTCCGCGCAGTTCCGTCAGGGCGCCCGCATGGTCTTCGAGGCCGGCGGCGTGACCATCGGCAGCGAGGCCGACATCCCCGACTGGTCGCCGGACCAGGCGCAGGAGGCCATGGAACGGGCGCTCGCCACACTGGGCCGCGACCAGGTCGCCGGCGTCTACGCCGCCAACGACGGCATGGCCGGAGGCGCCATCGCCGCCATGAAGGCCGCAGGCCTCGACCCGCTGCCGCCGGTCACGGGGCAGGACGCCGAGCTGGCCGCCGTGCGCCGCATCCTCACCGGCGAGCAGTACATGACGGTCTACAAGGCGGTGCGCACCCAGGCGCGCTCGGCCGCCGACCTCGCCGTCGGCCTGGCCCGCACCGGCGAGCCCCCCGAGGGCATGCGCAACAGCACGGTCGACAACGGCTACGCCCAGATCCCGGCGCTCATGCTGGAGCCGGTCGCCGTCACCCGCGAGACGATCGCGGGCACCGTCGTCGCCGACGGGTTCTGGTCGGTCGACGAGATCTGCGACGGCCTCGCGCCCCAGTGCGCGGCGGCCGGCCTCACCGCCACCGGGCCGGCGTCGTGATGGCGCCGGTGTCGACGGCCCGCCTCGGCCGCCTCGCTCCGCCGCTCGCGCTGGTCGTGATCTGGCTGGTCATGACCCTGATCAACCCGCGGTTCCTGTCCGCCGTGAACCTCACCAACCTCATGCTGCAGATCGTGGCCGTCGGCGCCGTCGCGGTGGCGGTGGTGCTGGTGCTCCTGATCGGCGAGATCGACCTGTCCGTCGGGGCGGTGTCGGGCCTGGGCGCCGGCGTCACCGCCGTGCTGAGCGTGAAGCAGGACTGGCCCGCCGTCCTCGCGATCATCGCCGGGCTGCTGACCGGCGCGCTGGTCGGCCTGCTGCACGCCACCATCGTGACCCGCGTCGGGGTCGCCTCGTTCGTGGTCACATTGGCGGGCCTGCTGACCTGGCAGGGCGCCCTGCAGCTCGTGCTCGGCGAGACCGGCACCGTCAACCTCGACGACCCGCAGCTGGTGGCCATCGCCGGCACCTTCCTCTCCCCCGCGCTCGGCTGGCTGATCGCCGCCGTCATCACGGCCGCGGCGGTCGCGGCGGTCGTGGTGCACCTGCGCGCCGACCGGCCGCGCCGGGTCTGGCCGTGGGTGCTCGCCGGCACCGTCGCGCCGGTGGCGGTCCTGGTCTTCAACGCCGACCGCGGCGTGCCGCTCGCCGTCGTCGTGTTCCTCCTCCTGCTCGCCGGCGGCGACGTCGTGATGCGCCGCACCACGCTCGGCCGGCACGCCGTGGCGACGGGGAGCAACGCGTCGGGGGCGCGCCGGGCCGGCATCGCCGTCGACCGCATCCGCATGACGGTGTTCGCGCTCGCCTCGGTGCTCGCCGTCACCGGCGGCATCCTGGCCGCGTCGCGGCTGCTCGCCGTCAACCAGTCCTCGGGCAGCACCGACCTGATGCTGACCGCCGTCGCCGCGGCGGCCATCGGCGGGGCGAGCCTGTTCGGCGGCCGCGGCACCGTGTGGTCGGCGCTGCTGGGCGCGCTCGTGGTCGGCTCGCTGGCCAACGGCCTTGACTTGCTGGGCGCCTCGTCGGCGATCCGGCTGATCGCCACCGGAGTGGTGCTCGCGCTCGCCGTCGGGCTCGACACCGTCGCCCACCGGGCCGAGCGGCAGCCGTTCACCGAGCATTCGCGGCCCGGCCGCTAGGGCCGAACCATTGGTCTCAACCGGAGGGTGCGGAGCGGTGTAGCGTTCGGAGCGTGACGACAACGCGGCCCGGATCACTCTCCGCCCTTCGGCTGGCCAACCAACGACGGCTGCTGTCCGCCCTGCAGGACGGGCGCCAGATCAGCCAGGCCGAGCTCGCGCGGCTGACCGGCCTCGCCCCCGCGACGGTGTCCGGGCTCGTGCGCGACCTCGCCGACGAGGGCGAGCTCGTGGTCGGCGAGGGCGTGGCCAACGGCCGGCGCAGCCGCATGGTCCAGCGCGCGCCCGGACGCCTGCGCTACGGGATCGGGATGTACCTCGGCCGCGCGCACGTCGAGGCGGTCGCCGGGACCGAGGCGGGTGACCTGCTCGCGGAGTCGTCGGCCGAGCTCGCCCGGGGCTACGCGCCGGACGCCGCGGCCGAGGCCGTCGTCGCCCTCGCGACCGAGGTGCGCGAGCGGGCCGGCCTGACGCCGGACCAGGTCTTCGGCGTCGCCGTCGCGGTGCCGGCCCCCGTCGACGTGCGGACCGGCACCCTGACCGAGCCGGTGATCCTGCCGGCGCTCGTCGGCGTCCCGCTGCGCGAGCGGCTGCGCGAGGCGCTGGGGCGCCCGGTGGTCGTCGAGAACGACGCGAACCTCGGCGCGCTCGCCCTGACCCGCCGGGCCGGCGCCGGGCCGGGCCCGCTGGTGTACGTCAAGGTCGCGACCGGCATCGGGGCCGGCGTGGCCGTCGACGGCCGCCTCGTTCGCGGCGCCGCCGGATCGGCCGGCGAGATCGGGCACCTGCCGCTGGACCCGGGTCTGACGACGGTGTGCCGCTGCGGGCGCCGCGGCTGTCTCGAGACCGTCGGCTCCGCGGAGTCCGTCCGCGCCGCGCTGGCCGGGGCGCTGCGCCGCGACCTCGCCACGGCCGACGTCCACGACCTGATCGCGGCCGGGCATCCGGTCGCGGTCCGGGTGCTCGAGGACGCCGGCGAGGCGCTGGGCCGCGGGCTGGGCTGGCTCTCGATGGTGGTCGACCCGGCCGAGATCGTGCTCGGCGGGCCGCTGACCGCCGCCGGGGACGCCTGGCTGGGCCCGGTGGAGCGGGGCTTCCGCCGCGCGGTCCTGCCCGGCGTGGCGCGGCGGACCCGGATCACCCTCTCGCCGCTGGGCGAGAGCACCGAGGCCGTGGGCGCGCTGATCGCCAGCCTGATGGAGAATTCGCACATTGCCGTCGAAATGCGAACAGATAAACAAGATGTAAACGCGTAATGTATTTGAGCCTTGACGGCAATCCGAGCGACGCACCAGACTCGTCCCACCCGGACCGGTCCGACGATCCGTGGCGACCCAAAGGAGGGTTAACGTGCACCAGCCCATTCGACGGGCTGCCGTCTTGACCATCGCCGCCCTGGCGGCCGGCACGCTGGCGGCCTGTGGCGCCAACGAGGAGGCCGGCGGCGGCGGGGACGACGAGACCGGCGGTGGCGCCGCCACCATCGCGCTGCTGCTGCCCGAGTCGGCGACCGCCCGCTACGAGGCGTTCGACAAGCCGCTGTTCGAGGCCAAGATCCAGGACCTGTGCGCCGACTGCGAGGTCGTGTACTTCAACGCCGACCAGGACGAGGCCCAGCAGGCCGAGCAGGTCGACTCCGCGATCTCGCAGAACGTCGACGTCATGGTGCTGGACCCGGTGAACGGTGTCGCCGCGGCCTCCCTGGTGGCCGACGCGCAGGCCGCCGACATCCCGGTCATCGCCTACGACCGCTTCATCGAGGGTGCGGACTACTACACCTCGTTCGACAACGAGCGGGTCGGCGAGCTGCAGGGCCAGGCCCTGGTCGACGCCGTCGGCGGTCCCGGCAACATCCTCATGCTGAACGGGTCGCCCGACGACCCCAACGCGGCCCAGTTCAAGGCCGGCGCCCACAGCGTCATCGACGCCAGCGAGCTGACCATCCTGGCCGAGTACGACAACCCGGACTGGAGCCCGGACAACGCCCAGTCCTTCACCACGGACCAGCTCGACACCATCGACCCGACCACGCTGGCCGGCGTCTACGCCGCCAATGACGGCCAGGCCGGCGGCGTCATCGCGGCGCTGACCGGTGCGGGCATCGCGCCCGACGCGCTGCCGCCGGTGACCGGTCAGGACGCGGAGCTCGCCGCGATCCAGCGCATCGTCGCCGGTGAGCAGTACATGACGATCTACAAGCCGATCAAGGGCGAGGCCGAGGGCGCCGCCGAGATGGCCATCTCGATCGTCAACGGCGAAGAGGTCGCCGACACCACCGACTTCCAAGGCGTGCCGTCGCTGATCCTCGACCCGATCGTGGTGACCGCCGACAACGTCGGCGACACCGTCGTGGCCGACGGGTTCTGGAGCGTCGACGAGATCTGCACCGCCGACTACGCGGACGCCTGCGCGGCCGCCGGGCTCAGCTGATCCGTCGAGACGACGTCAGGGGTGGCACTGGAGCCGGGAATCTCCCGGCCGGTGCCACCCTTGATCCGAGTGAGGAGATGGTGCGGATGAGCGTCGCCACGCACGAGAGCGGGTCCCCCGCGCAGACGACAGAGCCGGTCCTGGAGCTCACCGGGATCGGCAAGCACTTCGGCGCCGTGCAGGCGCTGGCCGGCGTGGACTTCCGGGTCCACCCCGGCGAGGTGGTCGCCCTGGTCGGCGACAACGGCGCGGGCAAGTCGACCCTCGTCAAGATCATGTCCGGCGTGTACCAGGCCGACTCCGGCAGGATGCGCGTCGAGGGCCGGGAGGTGCACGTGCACAGCCCCAGCGCCGCACAGTCATTGGGCATCGCCACGGTCTTCCAGGACCTCGCGCTCTGCGACAACCTCGACGTCGTGGGCAACCTGTTCCTCGGCAGCGAGCTCGGCTCGAACGCCTGGATGGACGAGGTGGCCATGGAGAAGGAGTCGTGGCGGTTGCTGCGCGAGCTCGGCGCCAAGATCCCGACGGTGCGCATCCCCGTCGCCAGCCTCTCCGGCGGACAGCGGCAGACCGTGGCCATCGCCCGCAGCCTGGTCGGCAGCCCGAAGGTGGTCATGCTCGACGAGCCGACCGCCGCCCTGGGCGTCGCGCAGACCGCAGAGGTGCTGAACCTCGTCGAGCGGCTGCGCGAGCAGAACCTCGGCGTGGTCCTGATCAGCCACAACATGGCCGACGTGCAGGCCGTCGCGGACCGCATCGTGGTTCTGCGCCTGGGCCGCAACGAGGCCGAGTTCCGCACCGTCGACGTCACGACCGAACAGCTCGTCGCCGCCATCACCGGCGCGTCGGACAACGTCGTGGCCGAGCGCCACGCCCGCCGCGTCCCGCCGGCGACCGAGACCGGGGAGGTCGAGGCATGAGCACTACGCGGACGGCTCCCACCGACGAGACGGCGGCCCGCGCCGACCTCATCGACGAGCGGCTCGCCCAGGACACCGGCCTGCGCGGCGCCGCCGACGCGTTCCGCCGCCGGGTCCGCGACGGCGACCTCGGCCTGCTGCCGGTGGTCGTGGGACTGTTCGTCATCGGCCTGGTCTTCTACCTGCAGGACGTCACGTACCTGTCGTCGAGCAACCTGGTCAACATCACGCTGAACGCGGTGCCGTACGGCATCATCGCGGTCGGCGTCGTGCTGGTGCTGCTGCTCGGCGAGATCGACCTGTCCGTCGGCTCCATCAGCGGGCTGGCGGGGTCCATCACGGCGGTGCTGGTGGTGCAGCAGGGTCAGCCGCTGGTGCTGGGGCTGCTGGCCGGCGCCGGGACGGGTGCGGTCATCGGCATCGCGTACGGCCTGATCTTCACCAAGATCGGCGTGCCGAGCTTCGTCATCACGCTGGCCGGCCTGCTCGGCTTCGTCGGCCTGCAGTACGTGGTGCTCGGCGACACCGGCACCATCAACCTGCCGCGCACCTCGCCGCTGGCCCAGTTCGCCCGCGAGGACTTCCTCAGCCCGGCGGTGTCCTACGTCGCCGTGGTGGTCGTCGTCGTGGCGTACGCGCTGGTCAGCATCATCGGGATCCGGCGCCGGACGGCGGCCGGGCTGCCCGCGCAGTCGCTGACGCTGGTGCTGGGCAAGTCGGCGATCATGCTGGCCGGCCTCGGCTTCCTCACGTACTACCTGAACATCGACCGCGGCTGGGGCTTCGCGGTGGTCTTCTTCGTCGCGCTGGTCGTGGTTCTCGACCTGGTGCTGCGCAAGACCACCTGGGGCCGGCACCTGTACGCCGTCGGCGGCAACGTCGAGGCGGCCCGCCGCTCCGGCATCAACGTGAACTGGATCTACATCTCGGCGTTCTCGCTGACCGGCCTGCTGGCGGCGACCGGCGGCCTGATGTTCCTCGCCCGGCTGACGTCGGTGTCGCAGGCCAGCGGCAGCAACGACGTCAACCTCACCGCGATCGCGGCGGCCGTCATCGGCGGCGTCAGCCTGTTCGGCGGCCGGGGCTCGGCCTACTCCGCCCTGCTGGGCGTGCTGGTGCTGACCGCCATCAACAGCGGCTTGAACCGCATCGGCGTGGACTCCTCGGTGCGCTACATCGTCACCGGGGCGGTCCTGCTGCTCGCGGTGTCGATCGACGCCATCGCCCGGCGCGCCCGCGCCAGCAGCGGCCGAGGTTGACGACCGGGAGCCCGGCGGCGCGCACGTACGCCGCCGGGCTCCCGCTCAACGGGATCGCGAGATCGGATCGCTACGATCGCGCCCATGGCCCTGGACCTCTACGCCGTCATGCCCGTCACCGACTTCGACGCCGCGACGGCCTGGTACGAGAAGCTGTTCGGCGCCCCGTTCACGTTCCGCGCCCACGACACCGAGGTCGTGTGGGAGCTCGCCGAGCACCGGTCGATCGCCGTGAACCAGCGGGCCGAGCACGCCGGCCGCACCCATGTCACGATCTTCGTCGACGACCTCGACGCGCTGGTCGAGGGCATCTCGGCGCGCGGCATCGAGCCGGCGGCGCGCGAGACGTACGGCAACGGCGTCCGCAAGATCACCTATCTCGACCCCGACGGCAACGAGATCGGTTACGGCGGCGCACCGGTCGCGGATCAGCAATGGTTGCTGTAGAGTAACCGTTGCCCATGAGTAACCAATCAGCGGATGCGGCGTTCGACGCCCTCGGCGAGCCCGTGCGGCGGCGCATCCTCGAACTGCTGCGCGACGGCCCGACGCCCGTCGGCAAGCTGGCCGAGCGACTGCCGGTCGGCCGGCCCGCCGTGAGCAAGCACCTGCGGGTGCTCAGCGGCGCCGGCCTCATCGAGCACCGCAGCGTCGGCACCCGGAACCTCTACGCGCTGGCGCCGGGTGGGCTGGCGGCCGTGCAGCAGTGGCTGGCGGGCACGTGGGCCACCGCGCTCACCGCCTACGCCGCGGAGGTCGCCCGCGTCTCGTCCCAGGATCACGAGGTGGAGTCATGAATCACGTCCCGCCACTGCGCCGCGAGGTGCTGGTCCAAGCCGCACCGGCGGTCGCCTTCGACGTGTTCACCAGCCGCATCGGCCGCTGGTGGCCGCTCGCCGAGCACGGCGTCTACCACGAGCGCGCCGCCACCGTCGTCTTCGACGGCGGCGTCCTCGTCGAGCGCTCGACGACGGGCGAAGAGTCCGTGTGGGGCACGGTGACCCACTGGGAGCCGCCCGCGACGGTCGCGTTCACCTGGCATCCGGGCCGGCCGGCGGACGCCGCCGGCCTGGTCGAGGTCTCCTTCGGCGCCGTCGACGGCGGCACGCTGGTGACGTTGCGGCACAGCGGCTGGGAGGCCTATGCCGACCCGGCCGCGGCCCGCGCCGACTACGACCACGGCTGGCCCACGGTGCTCGGCCGCTACAGTGACGAGGTCGCCCGGGCCGGCGACGCGGCGACCTGGGCGCTGCTGCTGCACCGCCCGGCTCCGGACGCGGGTATCGCCGGGCCGATCGTCGACGACCCGCGGTTCCGCGAGCACGTCGCGTTCCTCGGCCGCATGCGGGCCGCCGGGCATCTGGTCGCCGCCGGCCCGCTCGGCGACGCCGACGGCGAAGGGGTCACCGTCCTGCGGCTGCCGGGGTCCGGCCGCGACGCCGAGATCGTCCGGCTCGCCAGCGAGGACGACCGCAGCGTCCGCGACGGCCTGTTCACCGTCGCGGTGCGGCCGTGGCGGGTGACGCTTACCGGCCCGAATGACGGGTGATTGTCCAGTTCTTTCGTATTCTTGCACCGGGTTTTGCTGTACTTTGACCGAGTATGCGCAGCCGTCTCGTCGTCGCTTCGGCCGCCGTCCTCGCGACCGCCGCCGCCACCGTCGCCCCCGTCGCCGCTCCCGCCGCCCCGGCGCACGTTCCCCGCGAGACCCGGGCCGCGCTCGATCCCGCGCTGGTCGAGGGTCGCGGCGCCACCGTCGCGTTCGCCGAACAGGAGGCGGAGTTCGCCGTCCACACCGGCGAGCTGCTCAGTGCCTCGGCCTCCGGCGACATCGCGTCGTACACCCCGGACCGGCGCGGCACCGAGCGGCGCGCCGCCTACACACTGAGCGCGGAGGCATCCGGGCGCGACGCCGTCCGGCTGGACCGCGGCGAGTACGTGGAGTTCACGCTGACCCGCCCGGCCAACGCGATCACCGTCCGTGCCAGCATCCCGGACGCGCCGGCCGGCGGCGGCATCGAGTCGCCGCTCGAGGTCACCGTCGACGGACGCCACCGCGAGGTCATGACGCTGACCTCGGAGTTCGCCTGGCTGTACGCGGACTACCCGTTCTCGAACGACCCCGGGTCGGACTGGCTGCACCCGGACTGGTGGCGCCCGCCCACGGAGAGTCAGGCGAAGCCGCACCGGCCCAGCCACGCCTACGACGAGCAGCGGCTGCGGCTGGACCGGACCCACCCAGCCGGGTCGACGCTGCGGCTCACCGTGCCGCGCACCGCGGCCGCCGCCTGGACCGTCGTCGACCTCCTCGACTACGAGCGGATCGCGCCGCCGGCACCGAAGCCGCCGCACTCGGTGTCGATCCTGCAGTTCGGCGCCGACCCGTCCGGCCGCCGCGACTCCTCGGCCGCGTTCGACCGCGCCATCGCGCACGCGAAGCAGCGCTTCCCGGGCCGCGACGCCGTCGTGTACGTCCCGGCCGGCACATTCCGCGTCACCCGGCACATCGTGGTCGACGACGTCGCGATCGTCGGGGCGGGCAACTGGCACTCGATCATCACCGGCCCGGTCACCGCGCGGGAGACACAGGCGCCGGACGGGTCCTGGCACGACTCCGTCGGCTTCTACGGCCGCTGGTCCGACGACGGCGGCGGCAGCCGCAACGTGCGCCTGGCCGACTTCGCGATCGTCGGCGAGGTGGCCGAGCGGATCGACGGTGACCAGGTCAACGGCGTGGGCGGCGCGCTCAGCGACTCCGTCATCGAGGGCCTGTACATCAAGAACACCAAGGTCGGCATCTGGCTGGACGGTCCCGGCAGCGACCTGCTGATCCGCGACAACGTCATCGTCGACCAGATCGCCGACGGCGTGAACCTCCGGCGCGGCTGGACCGGCGTACGGGCGACGAACAACGTCGTGCGCAACACCGGCGACGACGCGATGGCCATGTGGTCGCACTATGTCAGCGGCGACGCCGCGAAGGAGCTGGACAAGAACACCGGCAACACGTTCGATCACAACACGATCCAGACGCCGGTGCTGGCCAACGGCATCGCGATCTACGGCGGCCGCGACAACACGGTGTCGGACAACCTCATCGCCGACCCGGTGCGCGAGGGCTCCGCGCTGCACGCGGGCCACCGGCACGGCTCGACCGACTTCCGGGGTCACCTGACGTTCGCCCGCAACACCGCCGTCCGGGCCGGGACGCGCGAGCTGAACTGGGACATCGGCGTCGGGGCGATCTGGTTCTACGCGCTCGAGGGGTCGCTGGACGCCGACTTCCGGGTGCTCGACTCCGACTTCCTCGACGTCGGCTACAACGCCATCCAGTTCGTGTCCGAGTGGGCGGTCAAGGACCTGTACGGCATCTCGCACGTGACGGTGCGCGACGTGCGGGTCGACGGCGCCGGGACGAACGTGCTGAACGCGCGCTCCTTCGGCAGCGCGACGGTGGAGAATCTCGACGCCCGCGGGGTCGGGCACGCGTTCACCAACAACTGCGGCTCGTTCGGCTTCCCGCCGACCGGCCCGGAGTTCTCGATCGAGCTGCTGGGCGGCAACGACGGCGGCTGGGATGCCTGGGGAACCTGGTGCGACGACCGCCCGGCCCCGATCGAGCCACCCGAACCGGCGCCGTGGACTCAGCCCTGACGGCGGGCGGTCGCGAAGTTCTGGCGGTAGCGACTGGGCGCGATCCCGAACCGCCGGGTGAACCCGCGGCGCAGCGTCTCGGGGCTGCCGAACCCGCTGAGCCGCGCGGCCTCGGTGACGGTGTGGCCCGCGTCGAGCAGTGACTTCGCGGCCTCGAGGCGCTGCTGCTCGACGAACCGGGCCGGTGACGTGCGCAGCTCGGCCGCAAAGAGCCGGCCGAGGTGCCGCGGGCTGACGTTCGCGACGGCCGCCAGCGCGGCGAGGGAGTGTTCGGCCGCGGGGTCGGCGGCGACGGCGTCGACAGCGGCTCGCAGCGCCGGCTGCCGCGGGACCGGCGCTCGCAGCGGCGCGGAGAACTGCGACTGTCCGCCGGGGCGCTGCATGTAGACGACCAGGGCGCGGGCCACCGCGCGGGCGACCTCCGGGCCATGGTCGGCCTCGACCAGCGCCAGCGCCAGGTCGATGCCGGCCGACACTCCGGCGGAGGTGTAGACCGCGCCGTCGGCGACGTAGATCGCGTCGGGCTGCACGTCGACGCGCGGATGCGCGCGGGCCAGCAGGTCCGTGTGGTGCCAGTGCGTCGTCGCTCGCCGGCCGTCCAGCAGCCCGGCGGCGGCCAGCACGAACGCCCCTGTGCAGACGGAAGCGACCCGGCCGGCGGCTGCGGCCAGTCGCCGGGCACTCTCGCGCAGCTCGGCCTCGATGGGCGCCCCGACCAGCCGGTCGCCGCCGGCCACGACGACCGTCCCCGCGCCGTCCGGGCCCCCACCCGCGGGTCCGAGCGCGTCACCGTCGACCGGCAGCACCGCCCGCACCGACGTCGTGACCGGGGTGCCGCCCGGCGACACGTAGCGAACCCGGTAGCCCGCGCCGTGCCGGTTGGCCTCGGTGAAGACCTCGGCCGGGCCCGAGACGTCCAGCAGCTTGACCCCGTGGAACACCAGGAAGGTGACGTCGTGCACGGTCTCAGGGTATGTCCGGATCCGAGGGATAGGTGTCCATCAAGACAGCGCGCCTCGGCGCCGCCGCGACGCACGCTGGGACCATGACCGAGACCATCGCCGGCATCACCGTCCCCGACACCCGGCTCGCGCGCGAGGTGACCGAGTTCGTGCGCGACACCGAGGACGACCTCCTCTACCACCACTCCCGCCGGGTGTTCCTCTTCGGCGCCCTGCAGGGCCAGGTGCGCGGCCTGCGCGCCGACCTGGAGCTCCTCTACGCCGGCGCGATGTTCCACGACATCGGCCTGACCGGCGGCTACCGCGAGTCCCCTCTGCGGTTCGAGGTCGACGGCGCACACGCGGCCCGCGACTTCCTGCGGCAGCGCGGCGTCGACGAGGACGACGCACGGACGATCTGGCTCGCCATCGCGCTGCACACCACGCCCGGCGTCCCGGAGTTCCTCGACCCCGTCGTCGCCCTGGTGACCGCGGGGGTGGAGACCGACGTCCTCGGGATCGGCTACCACGACCTGACGGAGGAGCAGCGGTCCGCGGTGACGACGGCGCACCCGCGGCCGGACTTCAAGAAGCGCATCCTGCACGCGTTCGCCGAGGGCAACGCGCACCGCCCGCGCTCGACCTTCGGCACCGTCAACGCCGACGTCCTCGAGCACTACCAGGACGGGTTCGTCCGCGACGACTTCGTGCGGATCGTCCTCGGCAGCGCCTGGCCCGAGTAGCCTGCCGGGCATGAGCACCGACACGCCCGCGGCCATCCAGGCGTTCATCGACGCGACCAACCGCGGCGACACCGAGGCGTTCGTCGCCGCCTTCACCGACGACGCGTACCTCAACGACTGGGGTCGCGAGTTCCACGGCCACGACGGCGTGCGCAGCTGGGACGGCACCGACAACATCGGCAAGCAGTCGCATTTCGAACTGCTCGCGATCGAGCCCGGCGCGGAACCGGAGAGCTACGTCGCCACGCTGAAGGTCACGGGGAACGGCTTCAACGGCACCGGCCCCATGGCCTTCCAGCTCCGCGACGGGCTCATCGCGAGCGTGCGCATCAGCTGACAACGATCCAGGCGGGGACGACCCACTGGTGCGGCGCGGGGCAACGGCGGCGGGCCGGCTGCCGGTGGCCCTCGGTTGACCGTCCGACCGTCCGGCGTCCTGGACGATCGGGCATGAATACGCGACCCTGAGGCATTGTTCCGCCGAGGCGCTGCCCGCACAGTGGACGTCATGACCCCACTGATGCAGGAGAGCGCCCGCCAGGGCACCGCGGGCCGGGGATGGATCGGGATCGCCGTCTGGACGACCCTGCTGGCGCTGGTCCTCGTGGCCGGGCTGAACGTCACCTTCGCCGCCGCCGTCATGCCGAACCTGGCCGGCGCCGACGACCACACCTTCGTGACGACACTGCAGCGCTACAACGACAACGCCGTGTTCCCGGGCAGCTACACCGTCGCGCTGGTGCTGGCCGCCGTCGCCCCGATGGTGCTGCGGCGGCGCGACCCCGCGGCGGTCGTGCGCTGGGCCATGGTCGCCTTCGCGCTCTACGTCGTCGTCTTCGTCCTGACCATGGCCGTCAACGTCCCGTTGAACAACGAGATCGACGCGGTCCGCGACCTGTCCGACGCCGCCGCGCTCGCCGACGTCCGCGAGCGGTTCGAGACCACCTGGGTGGCCGCCAACGCCGTGCGCACCGTGCTGTCGTTCGTGGCCGCCGGCGCCCTCGTCCGGGCGCTGCAGCTGCGGACCGCCCGCTGACCGCGCAGTATCCTTCGGCCGTGGAGCTGCGGTTCGGGACGCGTGCGTCCGACTCGCCGTGGGTCGACGCCGTGTGGACCTGCACGAGCGAGCGGGTCACGCGGATGACGTCGGTGGCGGCAGTGCGGTGGGGCCTGGTGTTCTGGGTCCAGGACGGCCGGGCGTACACGAGCGTCACGGGCCCCGAGACCAGGGCCGGCACCGCGCCGGTGCCCGAGGGCGCCACCTTCACCGGCATCGACTTCGCCCTGGGCACCTCGCTGCGAGCCCTGCCCACGCCGGAGCTGGTCGACGGCGGCGTCGTGCTCCCCGACACCACGCGCCGGAGCTTCCGGCTCGACGGCTCGCGCTGGGAGACCCCGGGGCCCGACGACGCCGAGGCGCTGGTCGAACGGCTGGTCCGGGCCGGGATCGTCGTCCGCGACCCGATCGTCACCGAGATCCTCCGCGGCCACAGCCTGGCAGCGTCGGGCCGCACCGTCGAGCGCCGGTTCCGCGCGGCGACCGGCCTCACCCGGGGCGCAGTCCGGCAGATCGAGCGGGCCCGGACGGCGGCGGAGCTGCTGGCCGCCGGTGCCCCGGCGGCCGACGTCGTCGCCAAGCTCGACTACTTCGACGAGCCGCACCTGGCCCGGGCCCTGCGGACGTACGTCGGGCGCACCGCCGGGCAGCTGCGCGACCGCGTCGGCGGGGCGATCGCACTCGACCTGGATCAGCGCTTGACGTCGTAGACCAGCTTCATGATCCCGTTCGAGTAGGTCTCGGACTCGCGCAGGCTCAGCATCTGCTTCGCGCGGTCGGCCCGGCCGAAGATGCTGGTGCCCGCACCGAGCAGCACCGGGAAGACGAGCAGGTTGTACTGGTCGATGAGGTCGGCGTCGGACAGCCGCTGCGCCAGCTCGGCGCTGCCGTGGATGTAGATCGAGCCGCCCTCGCCCTCCCTGAGCGCCTTGATGTCGTCGATGGAGCGCAGGAACGTGATCGGGCCCCAGTCCTCGACGGCGGCGTCATCGGGCAGCGTGGTCGACACCACGTACTTGGGCAGCTCCTTGTAGGAGGCGTGGTCCTGCGACGCGGGCCAGATCGGCGCGAACAGCTCGTAGGTGCGGCGGCCGAACATCAGCGCCGAGGTGTCCTCGAGCTCCTCGCTCTTGAGGTCCCAGGCCTCGGGCACGAACTCGAGGTCCTCGAACACCCAGCCGGCGCTGCGGTGCTCCTCAGCCGCGCCGCCGCCCGGCGAGTCGACGACGCCGTCGAGCGACATGAATCCGGTGTAGACCAGCTTGCGCATCGTGCTCTTCTCCTCGTGGTCGGTGTGTCGCGCCCACGGTAGACCCCGGCCGCGCCCGCCGTCTTGGACGGAAACGACAGCCGCCGTCCGGCGCGAATCACTTCAGACGGACGGCGGCTGCCGGTCACGAACACCGGCACGCAGGCCGGCCGGACACTCAGAACGCGTACCGGAAGACCGCCGCGACCGGCCCGCCCCCGGGCACGTCCTCGGCGCGCACCGCCAGCACGCGGCCGCTGTCGAGCAGCACCCGGCGGGTGATCTCATCGACGACACCGTAGCTGGCAGCGTCGTCGGCGGCGAGTGTCACCTCCCCGGTCTCCTCGTCGACGTGGCCCGGCACCGTCTCGTCGATGTCGACGACCAGCGTGTCGACGACGCCGTAGGTGGCGGCACGCGCGATGGTCGAGAGGTCCGCGGACGCGCGACCCTGGTCGAAGCGCTGGGCGTAGAGGTCGCGGAGGGCGGCGAGCTCTGCGCGTAGACCTCGTCCAGCACCGTCCGCGCCCGGTCCGCGAGGTCGGCGTCGGTGGCGCCCTCGGGGCTGCCGACGATGGCCGGCCCGGCCAGGTGCGGGTAGCTGTTCAGCGAACGGTAGATCGAGCTCAGCGGCTCGGTGGCGGCGAGGATCAGCGGCAGCTCGAGGCCGGTGAGCACTCCGCGCAGCGCCTGGTCGACCTTGAGGGCGTACTGCCCCAGCCGGGCCTTCTGCCCCTCCGAGCCCTGGAGCCGGCCGATCGGGGACCGCTCGGTGATCGACGCCTTGCCGACGGCGGACGCCGCGTCCTTCGGCAGCCCGGGGACGTCGACGGTGAACGGCGGCCCGTCGCGGGTGACCTCGACCAGACGCACCGATCCGGCCGCGAGCGCGAGGACGCACGCGGCCTGCGGGAACGTGACGGCTCGCAGCAGCGGCTTCACGTAGAACCGGTCGCCCACCTCGACGACGCTGGTCAGCTCGTTCGGCAGCCGGAACACCGCCACGCCGCCCGGGGTGGCGAACACCGCAAGGCTGCGCGCCTGCTCGGCCCAGAAGTCGTCGTCCTCGACGAGTTCCTCCAGCGCCTCGCGGACGGCGGTGGCGGCGGTGCGGTCGGCGCCGGACCGCTCGAGCTGCCGGGTCGCCTCGGCGGCCAGGTTCTTCAGCTCGATGCGGCCCGCCTGCGCCTGCTGCGTCAGCGGACTCGTCGGCACGTACACCGAGCACTGACCGGATCGCGCGCCGCGATCAGCCGCTGCAGCTGAGCGCGCGCCGGGATGTCTGTGTGCAGCGTCACATCCCTACCGTCTCACGCAGTGCAGAGCGGCCAAGGAGCCAGCGGACCCCACCGCTGCCGTGGCCGACCAGCTCGAAGCGATCGGCGAACTCGGCCCGGCCGCGGCCGTCCTCGGTGGCGAGCGGATGTCAGACGTCGGGGCGGGCACCGCGGGTGGCGCCCGCGGACGCGACCACCACGCACAGGACCGCGATCCACTGCGACCAGTGCAACGCCTCCTGGAGCACGACCAGGCCGATGAGCGCGGCCATGGCCGGTTCGAGGCTCATCAGGATGCCGAACACGCGCGCCGGCATGCGGCGCAGCGCCTCGAGGTCCAGCGTGTACGGGAGCACCGACGACAACAGCGCCACGCCGAGCCCGGCGATCAGGACCCACGGCTGGAGCAGCGCCGTACCGGCGTCGACCACGCCGAAGGGCACTGCCACCACGGCGGCGACGGCCATGCCCAGCGCCAGCCCGTTGCCCTCCGTGGTGTGCCGGCCCAGCGCCGCGCCGACCACGATGTACAGGCCCCAGAACGCTCCCGCGGCGAGGGCGAACAGCACGCCCACGACGTCGAGGTCGCCGCCGCCCTCCATGAGCAGGACCACCCCCGCGGCCGCGAGCAGCGCCCAGACGACGTCCAGCCAGCGCCTCGACCCGGCCAGCGCCACCGCGAGCGGCCCGAGGAACTCGATGGTGACCGCGAGCCCCAGCGGCAGCCGGTCGAGCGCCAGGTAGAAGCACAGGTTCATCAGGCCGAGGATGACGCCGTAGCCGAGCACCACCGTCCACGTGCGGCGGGTCATGCGCACCGACGGCCGCCACACCAGCATGAGCACGACCGCCGCGAAGATCAGCCGCAGCGCGACGGTCCCGAAGCTTCCCACCTCGCTGAACAGCTGCTTGGCCACGGCCGAGCCCAGCTGGACGCTGACGATGCCGAGCAGGACCAGCGCCGGCGGCGGGACGGCGTCGAACGTGCGCCCGGCCAGCGCGGTCAGGGAGGACCGGGGGGACGGGCCAGGCGGTGTGCTGTCGACGTTCATGCCGGCCACCCGGAGGATTATCGACGATCGGCCGGCAGGCGTCACACGGTTTTCGGCGAGGCCGGGAGGGCTCTTCTCTCTGGTGGCCGCCGAGCCAGGGCGCCCGCCACCAGAGCCGGCCGCATTCGCGGCGAAACGTCGACGTGAGGGTGTCGAGGTTGGCGTGTGACGATGGCCGCGGCGAGACGATTCCGTGGTGAGGACGACATGCCCAGATCCGATCGGCTGTACGCCATCGTCGACGAGCTGCGTGCCCGCGCACCCAGCCGGGTGACGCGCCGGGAGCTGGCCGATCGCTTCGAGGTCAGCAGCCGGACCATCGAACGCGACATCGAGGCGCTCCTCCTGGCCGGTGTGCCTGTGTGGAGCGACCCCGGCCGGGACGGCGGCTACTCCATCGTGCGCGCGACCAGCATGCCGCCGCTGAACCTGACGCCGGAGGAGGCGGTGGCGATCGTCGTCGCGCTGGCGACATCGACGGACCTGCCGTATCAGGACGCCGGACGACGGGCGCGGGCGAAGTTGCTCTCCGGCATGCGTGAGGCGGACGTGCGGGCCGCGCGGGAGCTGGCCGACCGGGTGCGCATCGGCCCGGTCGCTGACGACGCGATGGTGGCGGCGGAGCTGCGCGCCCACGTCGAGGCCGCGGTCGCCGAGCGCCGGGTGGGTGAGCTGACCTACCGCGACCGGAAGCGACGCAGTACCCGGCGCGTCGTCGAGGCGCACGGCCTGTACCTCACCGGCGGCCACTGGTACCTCGTCGCCTGGTGCCGGACGCGTGAAGCCGGGCGCGTCTTCCGCCTGGACCGGGTGGAGGCGCTGCGCCTCACCGAGGAACGGGCGGCCGAACGCCCGATCGCCGACCTGTCGATCTGGGTGACGCAGGGCCGCACGGTGGAGATCTGACACCCTGAGAACGCAGGAGACGCGACGTGCGCTACGCGGTGAGCATCGCGACCATGACCGAACCGTCCGACCTGATCGACCTCGGCGTGGCGGCCGAGGACGCCGGCTGGGACGGCGCGTTCCTCTGGGACCACGTCTACGGCAGCCCGGCGGCACCCATGCCGGTCGCGGACACGTGGACCGTGCTCGCGGCGCTGGCGGTGAGCACCAGGCGGATCACGATCGGTCCGATGGTGACACCCCTGGCCCGCCGCCGCCCGCACAAGGTGGCGCGCGAGACCGTCACCGTCGACCGGCTCTGCGGTGGGCGGCTGGTGCTCGGTGTCGGGCTCGGCAACCCCGCCGAGGAGTTCACCGCATTCGGCGAGGACGCGGTGGCGCGCACGCGCGCGGAACGGCTCGACGAGGCGCTCGAGACTCTCGTCGAGCTCTGGAGCGGAACCCGCGTCGACCACGAAGGGCCGCACGTCACCGTCCGCGACGCGCAGTTCCTGCCGACGCCGGTGAACGGGACCGTCCCGGTCTGGGTCGCGGCGACCGTGTCCCATCCCGCGCCGGCCCGTCGGGCAGCCCGCCACGACGGGATCGTGCTCACCGATCCGAACGCCGAGAGCGGGATCGGCACCGTGACGCCCGCCGCCGTGCGCGAGGCCTGCGAGACGGTGACAGGATCACGCGGCGACCTCCACGACTTCGACGTCGCCCTCATCTGCCCAGATGTCCCGTCGGCGGACGACGCTGCCGCCTATGAGCATGCGGGCGTCACGTGGATCATCGTGACCGGGTGGCTCGACCAGCTGCGAGACACCATCAGCGCCGGCCCACCCGCCTGAGCCCACTGTCCGTGTCATCGCACGGCAGCGGGTGGCCGGCCACCGTTGCGTGGCCGGCCACCTCTGCTGCTCCTCGCCGGCTCAGCGGGCGATGTTCAGCTCTGCGAGCATCGACGCGCCCGCCGACTCGGTGATGACGATCTTGACGTGCTGGGCGGTGGTGTGGTCGATCTCGGCCCAGGCGATCTCGCCGGCCACCGAGACGTGCCCGGTGCGCACGTCGACGGGGTCGCCCCAGCTCTCGCCGTCGGCCGACAGGTAGACCGAGGCGGTCTCGGCGTAGCCGGGCTTGAGGTTCAGGCCGATCCAGGAGATCCGCTGCGGCGCAGCGAAGCTGAGGGTGAAGTGGCGCGGCGCCTCGGGTGTGGCGACGGGGCCGAGTGAGGAGTGCCAGTACTCGGCGACGCCGTCGACCGCTCCGCCCGGCTGGGCGGTGGGGTGGTTCTGATGGCTGCTGGTCAGATCGGTCTCGAAGGTGGCTTCCCCCGCGGCGACCATGGCCGGCAGGTCGAGGACGTCGTCGGGTGTCGGAGCCTCCACCACCGGCGGTTCGGCACGGACGTAGTCGGCGAGTGAGCTGAAGGTGCCGACGACGGCGTGCAGGTTCGTGTCGTAGCTGACCGTGAGGAACCGGCCGCCCCGCACGACCGCGGTGCTCGGATCGCCCTGGTCGACGTTCTGCTGCGACATGTAGAGCAGGACGGGGGTCGTGTCGGTCCACGCCTCACCGCGTCTCAGGAGCCGGCCCACGATCGGCTCGTTCGAGCCGTAGTCGCGCCCGCCATAGGTGAGCAGCACCCGTCCGCCCGGCAGCGTCAGCAGGTCGGGGGCCTGCATGCTCCAGGGGACCTTGGCGGCGACGGTCCAGGTGCGGCCGCCGTCGTAGGAGTCGCTGACGTAGCCGGGGCGGATCACCGCGGTCACGTGACCGCCCGGAAGCACCGCCAGCTCGGTCTCGGAGAGGCCGATGCCGGGCTCCGCCGGAAGCATCACCTCGTTCTCCAGCGGCCAGGTCCGCCCGCCGTCGGTGCTGCGCACGACGCTGGCGCGGCCGAGGGCGGAGTCCGGACGCGTGCCGTACAGCGGGATCAGCAGGTCGCCGTCGTCGAGTTCGACCACTTCACCGGACTCGGCCGCCCACCCGAGGTGGTATGCGCCGCTGCGCGCGCCGCACCCGCAGCTCATCGACGACTGCACCTGGGCGGGCTCGGACCACGTCTGCCCGCCGTCCTCGGAACGCGTCACGAAGGTGCCGATGATCGTGGCGGCCTCGGCGGGGTACCCGGCCCACTCGGTCTGGAACCAGGTGATCACGATGGTCCCGTCGCGAAGCTGCGTGATCTGCGCGTCGCGGTCGTCGTACGATGTGTCGATCACCACCCGCGGCTGCGACCACGTCGCCCCGCCGTCCGTGCTCTCCGTCCACCGCACCTGCCCGTCGTGATCGCCTCCAGGGATCCCTGCGGAATGCTCGTTGTTCCAGTAGAAGACGCTCACCAGGCGACCGTCCTCGAGATGCACGAGCTCGGGGAAGAACGGCTTCTGGTCGCCCTCCTGCGTCGCAATGACCACGTCGGGTCGAGTCGGGTCGTCCGGTCCGGCACTCGCTGGCGCTCCGGCCATGCCGCCGGCGGCGACGAGAGCGAGACCGGAGATCAGCGCACCGACCGTGGCCCTGCGGAGCTTCCGGGAATGTCTGGTCATGATCGCTCCTTTCGATTCGTGGCCGTGGAGCACGACCCTTCGAGTGAGCTGCGGTGACGTCGGTAGTCGACTGAACCTGGCACGACATTCCATGTCAATAGCTTGTCCGTCCTGGGCCGGGATCCGGCTGCTCGCCGAACATTGACATGGAACACGATTCTGCGTTTCCCTCTGGCTACGCGCCGTCAGAATCCGATCCCAGTGGAGTGATCAGATGAGGCTGTCTCGACGATTTTCCGCCCCTGCTGCCCTGGCAGCCGTGTCCGCCGTCATCGGTGCTGGGCTGACCCTCGCGCTGGAGCCGGCCGACCCGCGGAGCGCCGGCCCGTCCCAGCCGTTCGGCGACGCCCCTGCCGTCATGGCGAGCGACAGCACCACCGCCGCCGGGGAGCCCGTCGCGGTCGAGGTGCCCAATGCCGGCTTCGAAGAGGTCGACGCGGACGGCTGGGCGGTCGGGTGGCGGCTGGACCCCGCGCGCGCCCAGACGGCCACGGTCGTCGAGGGCGATGCACACGGAGGCGAGCGCAGCCTGGAGGTCGTCGACCCGGCGGACACCGGCATCGCGATCTGGTCCAGCCCGATCGAGTCCGTCCGCGACGGCGAGTACGAGGCGTCGGCCTGGATCCGCACGGCCTCCGGCGTGCCGGCCTGGCTCTACCTGGAGTTCTACGACGCGAACGGGCGGCGCGTCAGCGAGACCCACGCGACGCCAGAGCCGTCGGCGACGTGGCAGCTCGTCACGGTCGCGGGCACCGCACCGGCGACCGCCACCACGATCAAGCTGCTCATCTACGGCTCCAACAGCCCGGCGGGAACGAGCTACGTCGACGACGTCGCGCTGCGCCTGCTGAACCCGCCCGCGCCGTACGACCCCGAGATCGGCCAGCGAACGCAGCTCTTCCACGACCTGGACAGAGTCGACACCATGACGCACGTCGGCAGGGTCGTCCACGAGGCCGAGATCAGCGGCGAGCCGATCCTCCGGCCCGACCGTCCGTGGGAGGCCAACAACGTCTACCTCTACGGCAGTGTGCTCTTCGACGAGGACGACCAGCTCTACAAGATGTGGTACCACTCGTACAACTGGGACCTGGGCGAATACCTGAACATGTACGCCACGTCCCGCAACGGGCGCACCTGGGACAAGCCCGAGCTCGGCATCTACGAGTACGAGGGGTCGACGGCGAACAACATCGTCATCGGCGACAACATCCACAGCCCGTCCGTGCTGAAGGACCCGTTCGAAGACGACCCCGCCCGCCGGTACAAGATGATGGCGATGGACTACGCGCAGGGATACGTGGTCTACTTCTCCGCCGACGGCATCCATTGGACCGCCTGCGACTGCAACCCGGTGAGCACCGGCGCCGACGTCGCCAACGTCTTCCAGAACCCCGACACCGGCGAGTTCGGCGTCACGTGGAAGCAGCCGCCACTGCGGCCGGTCCCCGGCATCCGCGTCGCCTTCCTGTCCACCAGCGACGATTTCGAGACGTGGAGCGAGCCGCAGCTGGTGCTCGCGGCCGACGAGCGCGACCAGCTCATGGCAACGGCCGACGGTCACACCAACGCGCAGATCTACGGCTTCCCGGTCGCCGCGTACAAGGGCGGCTGGGTCGGCTTCCCGTGGATCTACAAGCCGGGTGGCGGCACGCCGGGCATGGCCGGCTCCGGGCCTGTCGACGTGCAGCTGGCGTTCAGCGACGATCTGCGCACCTGGACCCGCGACGACCGCCGCTCCGTGATCCCGCGCGGCGTCCCCGGCTCGTGGGACGCCGGCATGATCTACACCGCCAGCTCGCTCGTCGATACGGGCAGAGAGCTTCGCCTGTACTACTCCGGGTGGGACGGCTTCCATGACGGGTCCCCGAACCGCGGGGCCGCGATCGGCATGGCGACCTGGCGTGTCGACGGCTTCGCCTCGCTGGCCAACGGCGGCGACCAGCCCGGCGTCGTCACGACCGAGCCGCTCGTGTTCGACGGCACCGCGCTCAGTGTCAACGCCGCCTTGGCACCCGGGGGCACCCTGCGGGTGGAGATCCTCGACGCCGACGGCGAGCCCATCCCCGGGTTCACGTTGACGGAGAGCCGCAAGGTCATGGGCGACCGGACCGACCACCGCATCCGCTGGGCCGGCGCCCACGACCTGAGCACGCTGACCGGGACGACTGTCCGGGTGCGCTTCCACCTCGACGACGGCAACCTGTACTCCTACCGGTTCCACGACTAGCCGGCCGCCGCGACCGTCGCCCGGGTCCCGACGATCGTCGCTCGCAGGATGCGGGATCGTCGGGCGAACCGCGTCGATGGTCGCCGGCGGCGGCGCAACCCGAGGTCGTCCACGACGACGTGCCCGCGGTGATCGACGGAGGGCACTCGCCGCTTTCCGCAGAGGCGGCGAGCCTCCGTCGATCCGAGGCACGCGCAGCGACCGCGACGCAGCGACGTTCCGCCCGTGCGGGGAATCGGCCCGGCCTCGCGCAGCGTCTGACTCCACGAAGGCGGCCGCCAGCACCACGGCGATCCCGCGATATGTGGCGACGGCCATACGGCCACACTGCCGGCCGCGCGGTGAACCTGTGAGCTTGTGGTGAGCGGCCATGCGGTCCTCCTGGATGAGGAGGTCGAACATGACCGCTGACCAGCGGATCGGGTGGAGCTGAGGGGACTCGAACCCCTGACCCCCTCCATGCCATGGAGGTGCGCTACCAGCTGCGCCACAGCCCCGTGCCGAACGGCTTCGTAAGCTTAGCCGACGGCGGGGTGAACCTCATAATCGGACCACCCGCGATGCCCGGCCCCGAAAAGCAGGCCGAACGACCTCGCAGAGGCTATCAGGTCACCCCTCTTCGATCACCACCGGAGTGGGCAGTGTGCCGGCGTTGTGCTCGACCAGGATCCAGCCGTCGTCGCCCTCGCGGAGCATGGACCACGAGCAGTTGGAGAGCCCGCCCACGTTGGTGAAGCGGTGCAGCGGCAGGCCGATGAGCGCGGCGATACCCAGCCGCGACGAGCCGCCGTGGGAGGTGAGGACGGCGAGGCCGTCCTCGGGCAGCCGGGCCGCGGCGTCGGTGACGGCGGCGAACATGCGTTCGGCCACCTCCTGCCGGGTCTCGCCGCCGCCGACGCGCAACAACGGGTCGCCGCCGCGCCAGGCCTTGAACTCGTCGGGCCAGCGGGAGGCGATCTCGGGCGTCGTGCAGCCCTGCCACTCGCCGGCGAAGGTCTCGCGCAGCCGCGCGTCGAGGTCGACGTCGAGACCCAGGATCCCGGCCAGCGGCGCGCAGGTGTCCTGGGCCCGCTGCAGGTCCGAGGAGACCAGCAGGTTCGGCGCCAGCGCCGCGAGCCGCGACGCGGCCTCCTGCGCCTGCTCGCGGCCGAGGTCGTCGAGGGCCACGTCGGTCTGGCCCTGGAACCGCCCGGACGCGTTCCACTCGGTGCGGCCGTGCCGCCACAGCACGATGCGACGGCTCACTCCTCGTCTCCGGAGCGCGGGCCCCGTCCGGCGTTCACCTCGGCCGGCAGCTCGATGGTCGGACAGTCCTTCCACAGCCGCTCGAGCGCGTAGAAGACGCGCTCCTCGGCGTGCTGGACGTGGACGACGATCTCGACGTAGTCGAGCAGCACCCAGCGGCCCTCGCGCTCGCCCTCGCGACTGACGGGGCGGGCCTGGAGCCCGCGCAGGCGCTCTTCCACGGCGTCGACGACGGACCGGACCTGCCGGTCGTTGGACGCCGAGCAGACCAGGAACACGTCGGTGATGGCCATGCGCTCGGACACGTCGAAGGCGACGATGTCATCGGCCAGCTTGTCGGAGGCCGCCTCCGCGGCGGCGACCGCGAGCTGGATCGCACGTTCGGTTGCGGACAAGCGGCGTTCCTCTCTTCCTGTTCGGGCGACCGGCTGGTGGCCGGTCTCCAGCGTCTCATGCCTCGACGTAGAGGCCGCGTTTGTTGATGTACTGGACGATGCCGTCGGGGACGAGGTACCAGATGGGCTCGCCGCCGACGACGCGGTGCCGGCACTCGCTCGACGAGATGGCCAGCGCCGGCACCTCGACCAGCGTCACCTTGCCTTCCGGCAGGCCGACGGCGGTGAGGTCGTGCCCCGGCCGGGTACAGCCGACGAAGTGCGCCAGCTCGAACAGCTCGTCGTGGTCGCGCCAGGACAGGATCTGCCCCAGCGCGTCGGCACCGGTGATGAAGAACAGCTCCGTGTCCTCGCCGTAGTGCGCGCGCAGGTCGCGGAGGGTGTCGACGGTGTACGTGGGGCCGCCGCGGTCGATGTCGACCCGGCTGACCGAGAACACCGGGTTCGACGCCGTGGCGATGACGGTCATGAGGTAGCGGTCCTCGGCCGGCGTGACCTCGCGGTCGGTCTTCTGCCAGGGCTCACCCGTGGGCACGAAGACGACCTCGTCGAGGTGGAACCAGTGCTGCACCTCGCTGGCCGCGACCAGGTGCCCGTGGTGGATGGGATCGAACGTCCCGCCCATGACCCCGAGCCGCTTCGGCTTGCTCACCGACGACACCGTCGTGCCCGTCCCCTGTTCAGGCGTGCGGACGCCCCTTGCCGAAGCTCATGACGACGAGCAGCAGCACGACGAGAATGCCGAACGCGGAGAGGCCCCAGCCCCAGGCGGGGAATCCTTCCGACGAGGAGTGCGCCTCCTCGGCCAACAGCACGACGGTGTCCATGGTGGGACAGCCTATCGTCAGCCGCGCACGTGCCCGTCACCGGTGACGACGTACGTCGTGGTGGTGAGCTCGGGCAGGCCCATGGGGCCCCTGGCGTGCAGCTTCTGCGTGGAGATGCCGATCTCGGCGCCGAAGCCGAGCTGCTCGCCGTCGGTGAACCGGGTGGAGGCGTTGACCATGACGGCGGCGGAGTCGGTGGTGGCCGCGAACCGCCGCGACGCCGCCAGCGACCGCGTGACGATGGCCTCGGTGTGCCCGCTCCCCCAGCGCCGGATGTGCGCGACGGCGTCGTCGAGGGTGTCGACGACGGCGGCGGCGAGGTCGAGCGAGAGGTACTCGGCGGACCAGTCGTCGTCGGTGGCCGGCACGACGGCGTCGTCGTAGCCCCGGACGCGCTGGTCGCCGTGGACGGTGACGCCGGCCTCGCGCAACGCGGCCAGCGCGGCCGGCAGGAACTCGTCGGCGACGTCGGCGTGCACCAGCAGCGTCTCGGCGGCGTTGCACACGCTGGGCCGCTGCGTCTTGGCGTTGAGCAGGATCTGCACCGCCATGGCGACGTCGGCGTCGGCGTCGACGTACACGTGGCAGTTGCCGACGCCGGTCTCGATGACGGGGACGGTGGACTCCTCGACCACGCTGCGGATCAGCCCGGCCCCGCCGCGCGGGATGAGGACGTCGACCAGGCCGCGGGCACGCATGAGCTCCTTCGCCTGATCGTGCCCGCCCTGGACCAGCTGGACGGAGTCGCCCGGCAGCCCGGCCGCGGCGACCGCCGCGGCGAGCACGCCGACGATGGCCTCGTTGGACGCGGCCGCGCTGGACGAGCCCTTGAGCAGGACGGCGTTGCCGCTCTTCAGCGCCAGCCCGGCGGCGTCGGCCGTGACGTTGGGGCGGGCCTCGTAGATGATGCCGACGACGCCCAGCGGCACCCGGCGCTGCGTGACCTGCAGGCCGTTGGGGAGCGTGTAGCCGCGGACGACCTCGCCGACGGGGTCGGGCAGGCCGGCGACCTGGCGCAGGCCGCTCGCCATGCCGGCGATGCGCGGCTCGTCGAGGCGCAGGCGGTCGATCATGGCCTCGGCGGTGCCGTTCTCGCGTGCCCGTTCGACGTCGGCGGCGTTGCGGTCGATGATCGCCGGGGCGTTCGCGACCAGCGCGTCGGCCATGGCGTGCAGCGCGGCGTCCTTCTCGGCCCGGGTGCGGACGGCGAGATCGGCGGCGGCCGCGCGGGCCCGGCGGCCGAGATCGGCGACGGAGGTGGTGGTCACCCGCCCATTCTAGGCGCCGGTGAGAGCCGCCCTCGCGGCGTACGCCGTCAGACGCTCGGCCGGCTCGCGCGGCCGAGCAGCACGAGGTCGTCGCGGTGGACCACCTCGCGCTCGTACTCCGGCCCCAGCTCGCGGGCCAGCTCCTTCGTCGACCGGCCGAGCAGCGCCGGCAGCTCGGCGGCGTCGTAGTTGACCACGCCGCGGGCGACGGTCCGCCCGGACTCGTCGAGGAGGTCGACGGGGTCGCCTGCGGTGAACGTGCCGGTGACGGCCGTGATGCCGGCCGGCAGCAGCGATGCGCCGCGCTCGACGACGGCCCGTACGGCGCCCGCGTCGAGCGTGAGCGCACCCCGCCCGTCGGTGGCGTGCTCGAGCCACAGCAGCCGGGTGGAGCGGCGCCCGGCCCGGCGGTGGAACCAGGTGCCGACGGTGTCGCCGGCCAGCACCGCCGACACCTCGGGCGCCGACGCCAGCACGACGTCGATGCCGGAGCCGGTCGCGATGGAGGCCGCCTCGACCTTCGTCACCATGCCGCCGCTGCCCAGCCCCGAGCGGCCGGCGGAACCGATGTCGATGCCGTCGAGGTCGGCCAGGCTGTGCACGTCGGTGAGCCGCGTGGCGCCGGGCTTGTGCGGGTTGCCGTCGTACAGGCCGTCGACGTCGCTGAGCAGCACCAGCAGGTCGGCGTGGACCAGCTGCGCGACCAGCGCGGCCAGCCGGTCGTTGTCGCCGAAGCGGATCTCGTGAGTGGCGACGGTGTCGTTCTCGTTCACGATCGGCACGACGCCGAGCTGCAGCAGCTGGTGCAGCGTCCGGTAGGCGTTGCGGTAGTGCGAGCGGCGGGTGACGTCGTCGACCGTCAGCAGCACCTGGCCCACCTGGAGCCCGTGGCCGGTGAACGCCGACGTGTAACGGGCCATGAGCAGGCCCTGGCCGACACTGGCGGCCGCCTGCTGCCGGGCGAGGTCGCGCGGCCGCGTGGCCATGCCCAGCGGCGCCAGGCCGGCCGCGATGGCGCCGGACGACACCAGCACCACCTCGCGACCGGACGCCCGGGCCTTCGCCAGCGCGTCGACCAGCGTGGCGACCCGGACGTCGTCGAGGCCGCCGTGCGCGGTGGTGAGCGACGACGACCCGATCTTGACGACTACACGGGGCGCGGCGGCGACCGCCCCCCGGCCGTCCGCGCCCGCTCCCGCGCCGCCGGTCATGACAGCCGGGAGTCGGTCCCGCGGGGGCCGAGGTGCTCGCCACCGGCGTCGACCGCGGGCTCCCAGTCGAACACGACCGCGTCCTCGCCGCCGATGACCACCTCGTCGCCGGCCCGGGCACCGGCCTTGAGCAGCGCCTCCTCGACGCCGAGGCGAGCCAGCCGGTCGGCGAGATAGCCGACCGCCTCGTCGTTGGTGAAGTCGGTCTGGCGGATCCAGCGCTCGGGCTTGACGCCGCGGATGCGATAGCGCTCGCCCTCGTCGGTGACGGTGAACCCGGAGTCGTCGACGGCGGCCGGCCGCAGTACCAGGCGGGTCGGCTCCGGCGGCGGCGCCGCGGCCCGTGCGGCGGCGACCAGCGAGCCCATGGCGTACGTCAGCTCGCGCAGGCCCTCGTGGGTGGCGGCCGACACCGGGAAGACCTCCCAGCCGCGCGCCTCGACGTCGGCGCGGACCAGGTCGGCCAGCTCGCGCGCCTCGGGCACGTCGATCTTGTTCAGCGCGACCATGCGCGGCCGCTTGTCGAGGCCGCCGTACTTCTCCAGCTCCGACTCGATGAGGTCGATGTCGGTGAGGGGGTCGCGGCCCGGCTCCATGGTCGCGAGGTCGACCACGTGCAGCAGCGCCTTGCACCGCTCGACGTGGCGGAGGAACGCGTGCCCCAGGCCACGGCCCTCGCTGGCGCCCTCGATGAGCCCGGGGACGTCGGCGACGGTGTAGCGGACGTCGCCGGCCTCGACGACGCCGAGGTTGGGCACCAGCGTGGTGAACGGGTAGTCGGCGATCTTCGGCCGCGCGGCCGAGATGGCGGCGATGAGGCTGGACTTGCCGGCGCTCGGGAAGCCCACCAGCCCGATGTCGGCGACGCTCTTCAGCTCGAGCACGACGTCCTTGGTCTCGCCCGGCTCGCCGAGCAGCGCGAAGCCCGGGGCCCTGCGGCGCTTGCTGGCCAGCGCCGCGTTGCCCAGCCCGCCGTGCCCACCCTGGGCGACGACGTAGCGGGTGCCGGCGCCGACGAGGTCGACCAGCACCTCGCCGTCGCGCGTGCTCACGACGGTGCCGTCGGGCACCTTCAGCTCGATGTCCTCGCCGTTGGCGCCGTCGCGGTTGCTGCCCTCGCCCTGCGCGCCGCTCTTGGCCTTGCGGTGCGGCGAGCGGTGGTACTCGAGCAGCGTGGTGGTGTTGGGGTCGACGACGAGGACGATGTCGCCGCCGCGCCCGCCGTCGCCGCCGTCGGGACCGCCGAGCGGCTTGAACTTCTCGCGGTGGACCGACACACAGCCGTGTCCGCCGTCACCCGCTGCCAGGTGCAGCACGACGCGGTCCACGAACGACGGAATGGCCATGATCTTCTCTGTGTCCTCAGCTTCGCACGCAGGTCTCGGGCCGGTTCGGCACCGGAGTGGATCCACGAAAATGGGGCGGGCCGGTCGACATGACCGGCCCGCCCCGATGATTCAGGTGTGTTGCTCGCGTGGAGCGGGGGTCACTCCCCCGCCGGCACGACGATGTTGACGACCTTGCGGCCACGCTTGACGCCGAACTCGACGGCGCCGGCAGACGTGGCGAACAGGGTGTCGTCCTTGCCGCGGCCGACGTTGGCGCCCGGGTGGAAGTGGGTGCCGCGCTGCCGGACGATGATCTCGCCCGCGTTGACCAGCTGGCCGCCGAAACGCTTCACACCGAGCCGCTGAGCGTTGGAGTCGCGTCCGTTCTTGCTGGACGAGGCGCCCTTCTTGTGAGCCATCTCGAGATACCTGCCTACTTCTTCGTCTCGATGCCGGTGACCTTGACCTGGGTGTACTTCTGACGGTGCCCCTGGCGCCGCCGGTACCCGGTCTTGTTCTTGTACCGGAGGATGTGGATCTTCGGGCCCTTGGCGGCACCGACGATCTCGGCCGTGACAGACACGCCGGCCAGCTTCGTGGCGTCGGTGGTCACGGTCTCGCCGTCGACGAGCAGGACCGCCGGCAGCGTGACGGTGGCGCCGACCTCGGCGTTGTCGAGCCGGTCGACGTCGATGACGTCTCCGACGGAGACCTTTCGCTGGTTACCGCCGCTGCGGACGATCGCGTACACCGCGGACTCACTCTCTCACTCGGGCTTCGGGCGCGCATGCCGACGCTCGTGGAGCGGGCACGCGGGTATGGGCGCGAAGAGCGCCGACGCCCTAGGATACGGAATTGGTCAGGGTCGGGTCAAACTCGAGCAGCGTGTCCAGTCGGGTCATGCACATGACACGGTCGTGCACGGTCCTCAGGAGACGGGGCTACCCGCAGGACGCTCGGCGCGACGGCGGGTACGGCGCGGGCGCGCCGGCTCCGTCGTCTCGGCGGGCTGTCCCGTGGCGGCGGCCTCGACCTCGGCCGGGCCCGTCACCAGCGCCTGCGCGGGCGGCGGAGGCGGGGTCGACGACGATGTCGCCTCGGCCTCGGAGCCGGCCGGCGCCGGCGTGTCGTGCTCGCCGTGCCCGTTGCCGCCGTTGCCGATCGGCATGAGGTCCGCGGGCGAGGCCTCGCCGGGGCTGGCCGACGCCTCGAGCTTCGGCGTCAGCGCCTCGGCCGGCTGCGCCGCCGGGGCGGGCTCGGCCTTGCGCCGGCGGCCGCGCCGCTCGGAGCGGTTGCCGCGGCCGCCGTCGTCGGACCCGGACGAGCCGGAGCCGGACGAGCCGGAGCCGCCGCCGTTGGACGAGCCGCCGCCGGACTCGACCGGGTGCGCGTGGATGAGCAGGCCGCGGCCCTTGCAGTGCGGGCACGGCTCGCTGAACGCCTCGAGCAGGCCGGTACCGATGCGCTTGCGCGTCATCTGGACCAGGCCCAGCGACGTGACCTCGGCCACCTGGTGCTTCGTGCGGTCGCGACCGAGGCACTCGACCAGCCGGCGCAGCACGAGGTCGCGGTTGGCCTCGAGCACCATGTCGATGAAGTCGATGACGATGATGCCGCCGATGTCGCGCAGCCGCAGCTGGCGCACGATCTCTTCGGCCGCCTCGAGGTTGTTCTTGGTGACGGTCTCCTCGAGGTTGCCGCCGGAACCGGTGAACTTGCCCGTGTTGACGTCGACGACGGTCATGGCCTCGGTGCGGTCGATGACCAGCGAGCCGCCGCTGGGCAGCCAGACCTTGCGGTCCATGGCCTTGGCGATCTGCTCGTCGATGCGGAACGCGGCGAAGACGTCGTCGGTGCCGGTCCACTTCTCGACCCGCTCGCGCAGCGAGCCCGCCACGCTGGAGACGTACTCCTCGATGGTGTCCCAAGCACGGGCGCCGGAGACCACGAGCCTGCTGAAGTCCTCGTTGAACAGGTCGCGGACGACCTTGATGGCGAGGTCGGGCTCACCGTGCAGCAGCTGCGGGGCGTTGCCGGAGGCGGCCTTCTTCTCCAGCGCCTCCCACTCGGCCTGCAGGCGGCCGACGTCGTTGGTCAGCTCCTCCTCGGACGCGCCCTCGGCGGCCGTGCGCACGATGACGCCGGCGTCCTCGGGAACGACCTGCTTGAGGATCTTCTTGAGCCGGGTGCGCTCGATGTCGGGGAGCTTGCGGCTGATGCCGTTCATCGACCCGCCGGGCACGTACACGACGTAGCGGCCGGGCAGGCTGACCTGGCTGGTCAGCCGGGCGCCCTTGTGGCCGATGGGGTCCTTGGTGACCTGCACCAGCACCGACTGGCCGGACTTGAGGACGTCCTCGATGCGCTTCGGGCCGTCGTTCTTGCCCAGGCCGGTCCAGTCGACCTCGCCGGCGTACAGGACGGCGTTGCGGCCGCGGCCGATGTCGACGAACGCCGCCTCCATGGCCGGCAACACGTTCTGCACCCGGCCGAGGTAGACGTTGCCGATGAGCGACTGCTGCGACGTGCGGCTGACGTAGTGCTCGACCAGCACGTCGTCCTCGAGCACGGCGATCTGGGTGAGGTCGCCGGACTGCCGGACCGCCATGACGCGGTCGACGGCCTCGCGGCGGGCCAGGAACTCAGCCTCGGACAGGATGGGCGGACGGCGCCGGCCGGCCTCGCGGCCCTCGCGGCGGCGCTGCTTCTTCGCCTCGAGCCGGGTCGAGCCCTTGACCGACGTGACCTCGTCGTCGAGCTCGCGGGCCTCGCGGACCCGCACGACGGTGTTGGGCGGGTCGTCCGGGCGGGTCTCGTCGCCGTCGTCGTTGCGGCGACGCCGGCGACGGCGGCGGCGGCGGCTGCCGCCCTGCTCGTCGTCGGAGTCGGCCTGGTCGTCGTCGGACTCGCCGTGCGCGTCGTCGTCGGAGCCGTCCTCGGCCCGGTCCTCGTCGGCCTGGTCGTCGTCGGAGTCGGAGTCGCCGTCGGACGCGGAGTCGGCGTCGTCGGAACGGCGGCGCCGCCCGCGGCCCCCGCGACGGCGGCGTCGGCGGCGCGCGCCGTCGCCCTCGCCGTCGTCGTCGGAGTCGTCGTCGAGGGCGTCGGCGTCGGCGTCGGCCTCGGCGGTGGGCTCCTCCTCGGCCGTCTCATCGAGCTCGGCGTCGGGCTCGGCCTTGGCGCGGCGGCGGCCGCGGGCCGGCTGGGCGGCCTCGGGGTCGGGCGCGGCGAACAGCGGCGCGGCGGAGAACGCCGGGGGCTGGAACAGGACGGCGGAGGCGCGGGCCTCGGTGGCGGCGCTCTCGAGGCCGGACGGCGCGAACGCCGGGGTCTCGGTGAGCAGGTCGTCGGTGGGGTCCACGACGGCGTCGGCGTCGGCCTCGGCCGGGAGCAGCTCGGGAGCGGGGTGCGTGGGCTTGCGCGACCGGGACCGCTTCCGCGGCGCGGGGACCTCGGCGGCGGGGGGCTCGGCCACGGTTACCGGCTCGGCCGCGACCGGATCGGCCGCGGCGGCGGCAGCGTCCGGCTCGGTGGCGACGGCGTCCGGGTCCGGCTCGGTGGCGACGGCGTCCGGGTCGGCACCCTGGGCGGGCAGCAGCGCCGGAGCGGTCTCGTCGGTCTCGGCGACCTCGGCCGCGGCGCCCTTGCGGGCGGTCCGCTTGGCCGGGGCCTTCTTGGCGGCCTTCTTCGCGGCGGTCTTCTTGGCCGCCGCCTTCCGCGCGCTCCTCTTCGCCGGCGCGGCGCCGTCGTCGGCGGCCGGGGCGTCGTCGCTGATCGCGGCGGCGGTCACCGGGGCGCCGGCGTCGTGGAGCGTGGGCTCGGCGGCCGGCGGGCCGGCGGCCCTGCTGGCGGCCCGCCGACGACGGGGCTGCGACGTCTCGGTGCCGGACGCGGCCGGCGCTGGCGAGTTGGTATCACCGGACGTGCCGGGGTTCTCTTCTTGCATGTGGTGCACTCCTGTCGGCCCGGCGGGCGGGGCGCCGCGCCGTGGCCGGCGCGCTGCAGCCCACTCGCTGGGGCAATACATCGGGCCACCTGGAGCGCCCGGGACACGGCCGCCACAGGTGGAAAGCCTGTGATCGGCGACGTCCACCGGACCTGTGCGTCGTCAGGCCGTGCTCAGCGCCCGCCGCGGCGGCGCACCCTGTGCCGGGGGCCTCGCGGCTGGTCCGCGTGGGCGGGCCTACCGTGCCGAGCATCTCCGCGGGATCACCGTCGCCTGCCACTCACCGGGTGGGTGAGCCAGTGGCGCCGAGTCGAACACACGCGGGACGTCGGCGAGGACGTCGTCGGACCGAGCGGCGTGTACCGCTCGACCAGTTCCGAGTATCGCACATGTCCGCCTGAAAACCGTGACCACGGCGACTCCCCGCCCGTCGCATCGGCGCTGACCGGGGGGTATCGCCGCAGGTCAGCTTGGCTGCCTTACCGTGTGCCGCAGATCACGTGGGGCAATGTCACGTGTCGCGCCCGGGCGCGTCCGCCAGCGGATCGCTCAGCTCGCCCGTGGCGTCGTCCCACTCCCCCTGGGCCAGCCGGGTCGCGCGCGGCGGCTCCGGCGGCTCGAAGCCGGCGACCAGACGCAGCCCGGCCAGCACCTCCTCGGGCCGCACCGTCGGCGACTGGTGCCGCAGCACCGCCCGGAGCGTGACGGGGTCGGCCTCGGTGTCGGCCTCGAGCCGCAGCACGGCGGCCCGAGGGTCCAGCTCGCGCACGCCGTTCTTCGTCAGCCGCTCGACCGGCACCGAGCCGGCCGCCAGGAACGTCGCGGCCGCGTCGCGCACGTGCGCGGGTGTGGCGCCGGGGAGCTCGATCGCCCAGCTGGACGCGTGCAGCCGGTCGGCCAGCGCCCCGGGGCCCGCTTCCACCACCTCGACGACGTCGAGCCCCGGCGGCAGCGCGGCGTCGAGGGCGGCCCGGATCTCGGCGGGGTCGCAGATCCGGGTGACGGCGAGCTCGAGGTACTCGGCTTCGCTGGCCGCCCCCGTGGGCGCGGCGCCGGCGTAGGACACCCGCGGATGCGGCGTGAACCCCTGTGACCAGGCCATGGGAACGTCGGCGCGGCGCAGCGCCCGCTCGAACGCGCGCTGGAAGTCGCGGTGGCTGGTGAACCGCAGCCGGCCGCGCTTGGCGAAGCGGACGCGGAGCTTCTGCACTGCGGGGAGCTGCTGGTGCGGCGCGCTGCTCAGGGGTCTGGTCCTCTCGGCGGTCGGGTGAACGGATCGTCGTTCGATCACCCATTGTCACGCGCCCGCAGCGGGCGTACGTTCCATCCCAGTCATCTCGATGGTGGGGGGCAGAGCGATGACGGATCTTCGCGACGACGCGACGCTGGGCAGTCTGCGCTCGCTACTGGCCGGTGAGCTGCTGACGCCGGACTCACCGGGCTACGACGACGCCCGAGCCATCTTCAACGCCATGATCGACCGGCGCCCGGCCCTCATCGTGCAGTGCGCCGGCCCGGCCGACGTCGCCCTGGCCGTGGCGTTCGCCCGCGAGCACGGCCTCGAAGTGGCGGTGCGCGGCGGCGGGCACAGCGTCTCCGGACAGGCGCTCACCGACGGCGGCCTGGTGGTCGACCTGCGCCGGATGAACGCCGTCGGTGTCGACCCCGAGGCCCGCACGGTCACCGTCGGCGGCGGCGCCACCATGGCCGATCTCGACCGCGCCTGCCGGCCGCACGGCCTGGCCACCACCGGCGGCCGGGTGTCGACCACCGGCGTCGGCGGCTTCGTGCTCGGCGGCGGGACCGGCTGGCTGGACCGGCTGTTCGGCCTGGCCTGCGACAACCTGCTCGAGGCCGAGGTGGTGACGGCCGACGGCGAGATCGTCCGGGCCGCCGAGGACAGCCATCCGGACCTGTTCTGGGCGCTGCACGGCGGCGGCGGCAACTTCGGCGTCGTCACCTCGATGACGCTGCGGCTGCATCCGCTGGAGGCGTCGACGCTCGGATTCCTGCTCTGGGAGCCCGCCCGCGGGCCCGAGATCGTGCGGATCTTCCGCGACGTGGTCCAGGCCGGTCCGGACACCCTCGGCGGCGGCGCGATCTACCTGACCGGCCCCGACGGCGAAGACTTCGTGCCCGCCGAGCTGGTCGGCCGGCTGGCGCTGGCGATCGTGCTGGTGCACGCCGGAACCGAGGCGTCGCTGCGCGAGGTGGCGGCCCCGCTGTTCGACGCCGCGCCCGCCGGCGCCATGGTGGCCGAGCTGCCCTACGACGAGCTGCAGGCCGCCCTCGACGACCCGCCCGGGTACCGCAACTACTGGTCCGCCGAGCACCTGGAGACGCTGCCCGACGAGGCGGTCGAGGCGTTCTGCGCCCAGGCGGCGGCCATGATCGTGCCGTCGGCGTCGCAGCACGTGCTGTTCAGCATGGGCGGCGCGATCGCCCGCGGGCCGCGTGGCTACCCGATCCCCTGGCGGCACGCCGCCTGGGTGGTGCACCCGTTCGGGCTGTGGACCGACCCCGCCGACGACGAGCGCGGCATCGCCTGGGCGCACGCCGTCTGCGCCGCCGTCCGGCCCTGGAGCACCGGCGCCGTCTACCTCAACTTCATCGGCGACGAGGGCCACAGCCGGGTGGTGTCCGGGTTCGGCACCGAGGGCTACACGCGGCTGGCCGCCGTCAAGGCCCGCTACGACCCCACGAACGTCTTCCGGCGCAACCACAACATCAAGCCGGCCTGACGCCGTCGTCGATCGATGGTCAGACGGCGCGCAGCTCGCCCTCGAGGACGGTGTGGGCGCGCCCGGTGAGCGCGACGGTGTCGCCGCGCGTGGCCACCTGGACGGTGCCGCCCCGGGCCGACAGCTGCACGCCGGTCAGGGGCGCGCCTTCGGGCCGGCCGAGCTCCTTGGCCCAGTACGGCCCCAGCACGCAGTGCGCCGACCCCGTGACCGGGTCCTCCGGCACGCCGACGGCCGGGGCGAAATAGCGCGAGACGAAGTCGTACGGCGCTTCGTCGTCGCCCCGGGCGGTCACGATGACTCCGCGCGCCTCGACGGCGGCCAGCGCACCGAGATCGGGGGCGAGGGCGCGGACGGCGGCCTCGTCGGTGACTGCCACGAGAACGTCGAACCGGCTGCGCCCCGTCCACACCGGGGTGACGCCGAGCGCCTCGGCCAGGCCGGCGGGCAGGGGGGCGGGCTCGGGAGGCAGCGCCGGGAACTCCATGGTGACGGTGCCGGCGCGGTCGCGGTGGACCGTGAGGACCCCGCTGCGGGTGCTGAACCGGATGGGGCCGGCCTCGCCCCGCTCGAACAGCACGTGCGCCGTCGCCAGGGTCGCGTGGCCGCACAGGTCGACCTCGACCGCGGGCGTGAACCAGCGCAGCCGGTAGTCGACGGCCGGGGTCGCCCGGGCCGCCTCGTCGCCCTCGACCGGCTCGACGAACGCCGTCTCGGAATGCTTCAGCTCCGCCGCGACGGACTGCATCCACTCGTCGGTGACCGGGCGGTCCAGCAGGCAGACGCCCGCGGGGTTGCCGCCGAAGGGGCGATCGGTGAACGCGTCGACGACGAGGATCCGCACGTCTCCAGCGTACGAGCCCCGGCCCGCAAGATCACCCGCGATCCCACTGGTCCGGAATGACCAGGTTCACCGCGCGACACACCCACCGCGCGTCGATCGTGGAGTGAGCGGGCCATTGCGGTCCGGAATGTCCGGTGGCCACCGCAGGATCTCCACGATCAACGTCGGCCGGTCGCGCGGCGCAGTGGCCGGATGCCGACGATCAGCTGTCGCACGACCACGGCCGTCAGACCGGGGTGAGCGGGAGTAGCGTCCGGCCGGTCGGGCCGGTCTGGATCTCGGTGCCCATCTGGGGGCAGACCCCGCAGTCGAAGCAGGGGGTCCAGCGGCAGTCGTCGAGCTCGACCTCGTCGAGGGCGTCCTGCCAGTCGTCCCAGAGCCAGTCGCGGTCGAGGCCGCTGTCGAGGTGGTCCCAGGGCAGCACCTCGTCGCGGTCGCGCTCGCGCGTCGTGTACCAGGCGAGGTCGACCGGCTCGCCGGCCAGCGCCGTCTCGGTGCAGGCGACCCAGCGGGCATAGGAGAAGTGCTCGCCCCACCCGTCGAAGCGGCCGCCGTCGTCCCACACCGCCTTGATGACGCGGCCGACGCGGCGATCGCCGCGGGAGAGCAGGCCCTCGATCATGCTCGGCTTGCCCTCGTGGTAGCGCAGCCCGATGGCCTTCCCGAACTGGCGGTCGGACTTCACCGTCTCGCGCAGCTTGCGCAGCCGGGCGTCCACCACCTCGTGCGAGGCCTGCGCGGCCCACTGGAACGGCGTGTGCGGCTTGGGCACGAACCCGCCGATGGACACCGTGCAGCGGATGTCGCTGCGGCCCGACGCCTTGCGGCCGGCCTCGATGACCCGCTTCGCGAGGTCGGCGATGGCCAGCACGTCCTCGTCGGTCTCGGTGGGAAGCCCGCACATGAAGTAGAGCTTCACCTGCCGCCAGCCGCTGCCGTAGGCGGTGCTGACGGTGCGGATGAGGTCGTCCTCGCTGACCATCTTGTTGATGACGCGGCGCATGCGCTCGGTGCCGCCCTCGGGGGCGAACGTCAGGCCGGAGCGGCGGCCGTTGCGCGACAGCTCGTCGGCCAGGGTGACGTTGAACGCGTCGACGCGGGTCGACGGCAGTGACAGCGAGGTGTTGGTGCCCTCGTACCGGTCGGCCAGGCCCTTCGCGATCTCGCCGATCTCGGAATGGTCGGCGCTCGACAGCGACAGCAGCCCCACCTCGGTGAAGCCGGAGTTCGTCAGGCCCTCGGCCACCATGGCGCCGACGGTGTCGATCGAGCGTTCGCGTACGGGCCGGGTGATCATGCCGGCCTGGCAGAACCGGCAGCCGCGCGTGCAGCCGCGGAAGATCTCGACGCTGTAGCGCTCGTGGACGGTCTCGGCCAGCGGCACCAGTGGCTTGCGCGGGTAGGGCCACTGGTCGAGGTCCATGACGGTGTGCTTGCGGACGGTGTCCGGCACGCCGGGACGATTCGGCGCCACGGCCGCGATGGCGCCGTCCGGCCGGTAGGTGACGTCGTAGAACTTCGGCACGTACACGCCGCCGCCGGCGGCCAGCCGCAGCAGCAGCTCGTCGCGGCCGCCGGGCCGGCCCTCGGCCTTCCACTCGCGGACCACCTCGGTGATCGCGAGCACGATCTCCTCGCCGTCGCCCAGCACGGCGGCGTCGAGGAAGTCGGCGACCGGCTCGGGGTTGAACGCCGAATGCCCGCCCGCGATGACGACGGGGTGGTCGTCGCCGCGGTCGGTGGCCAGCAGCGGTATGCCGGCGAGGTCGAGCGCCGTCAGCAGGTTCGTGTAGCCGAGCTCCGTGGCGAACGAGACGCCCAGCAGGTCGAACGCGCCGACCGGGCGGTGCGCGTCGACGGTGAACTGGCCGATGCCGTGCTCGCGCATGAGCTTCTCGAGGTCGGGCCAGACGGCGTACGTGCGCTCGGCGAGCACGCCGTCCTGCTCGTTGAGCACCTCGTACAGGATCTGGACGCCCTGGTTGGGCAGCCCCACCTCGTAGGCGTCGGGATACATGAGCGCCCACCGGACCTGCGCGCCGTCCCAGTCCTTGACCGTCGCCCCGAGCTCGCCGCCGACGTACTGGATGGGCTTGGCCACCCTGGCCAGCAACGGCTCGAGCTGCTCGAACAGGGACTCGACGGGCATGGAGGTCCTACTCACGGGTGGTCGTGTGTGGTCACGGGTATGGTAACCATCGAGAAGGACCGGGTCTGGGGCACGACCGGACATCCCACTCGTCTGCGATGAGAGGCAGCAGGAATGACCGAGCACGACGGTGCCCGCCCGATCCACACCGCGCCCGACTCCACCCACGTGGTCACCGACGGCTTCGCGCCGTCGCCGCACGAGACCCGGCCGCTGGAGCTGCACCCCGACCGCCCCGGCGTCGACACCGCGCCCGACATCGTCGCGTTGCCCGATCCGCAGAACCCCGGGCCCCGGCCGCCGGGCGACCCCGGCACGGCGAGCCGCGAGGAGCTCGAGATGGCGCTGCGCCGGGCCCAGCTGGTCGCCGACGACTGCGCGTCGCTGCTCGACCCCGCCCAGCGGGCCATGGAGGAGGGCGCCTGGGTGAGCCGGCTGGCCGACGAGTTCTCCACCGGGCTGACGGTGCATGCCCGGCTCGCGGGCAGCATCGCCGACAGCTGCGTCGAGACCGTCCAGATCGCGCTCGACACCCGCGGCGACGACGACCCGCTGGAGGTGCACGCGTGATGGCGAAGGCCGCTGACAGCCTGGCCCCGGAGCCCGGCAAGACCGGAGCCGCCGGCGTCGAGAAGATGGCCGGCGGCGGGCTCGACAAGGAGTTCGTCCCCGACGACACCGCCGCCGTCGACTACAGCGCCTACGCCGACGCCTACGAGCCGCCGGCCGACGGTGGCGGCGGGTACTCCGGCGGTGGTGGCGCAGGCGGCGGCTCCGCCGACGACACCGCCGACGCACCCGCCGAGCCCGACGCCGATGCCGACACGGGCGACGACCCGCTCTACGCCGAGAGCGACGGCGACCCCGGGGCTCCCACGGAGGTCACCGACGACTTCGGCGACCCCGAGCTGCCCACCAAGCCGGGCCTGCCCGACGCCGGCGCGCCGGAGCAGATCCCGGACCCGCAGCCGCCCACGCCCCCGCCGAGCACCGTCTCGATCGACGTCGAGGCCATGACGCGGCTGGTGGCGGCCATGGAGCGGGCCGGCGAGCAGATCGTCGCGCTGCAGGACGAGATGCGCACCATCCTCTCCGGGGTACACCTCGAGACGTCCGAGACCGCGCGCTTCCAGCAGGTCGCCGACTGGATCAGCGAAGAGCTGCCCGGTCTGCGCCGCCGGCTGGCCATGGCACAGGACCTCCTCGGCGGTGGCGGCGTCAGCACCCAGCCCGACCACCGCCCGCAGGTGCCGCGCCCGTACGTCGGCGACGAGTCGCAGATCACCGCCCGGCCGCCGCGCGAGTCCTACGACGCCGGCCGCGTGACGGCGCAGCGCTTCGGCCTGGGCGACCACGAGACCACGACCCTGCTGGTCGCGGAGCTGCGCGAGAACCGGCACGACCCCTACTACGCCCGCGAGGTCGCCCACACCGCCGACCCCGAGACCATGGTGCGGGCGGTCGTGGCCGCCGGCGACGGCGAGCAGGCGGCCGAGCTGACCGAGCTCACCGCCGCGACGGTGGCCACCGCGTCGCGCGGCACCGGCGAGCTGGCCCCGCCGGCCGGCTACGAGGAGCAGTGGGCGGCGCTGCGCGAGAGCGACGACCCCGCCGTGGCGGCGGCCGCCGAGCAGCTGCGCCCGGCCTGACGGCGCCCGACCCGACGACCCTCGTGTGACAGCTCAGTCGCGCAGCGTCGTCTCCGGCACCTGGACCAGCTGCCACTGGCCGGCCGCGGAGAACAGTCCACGGCCGGGCGGCATGCCCCCGGTGAGCGACCGCGGCAGCTTGATGCCGAAGTGGTCGCCGTCGGCGGGTGCACCGGGCGACAGCAGCACGCCGGAGCGCGACTTCTTCAGCACGGACGCGGGCCCGCGGTAGCTGCTGCCGAGGTCGTCGGTGGTACCGGCGGCGACGAGCACGCTGCCGGTGTCGCGCAGCTTCGGCAGATGCTTGGTCAGCAGGTCGACCATCCAGCCGTCGACGCCCATGAGCTCGAGGTCGTCGACGATGACGGCCGTGGGCCGGCCGCGCTGTCCCCGCTTTCCCTCGTGGGTCTCCTGGCCGCGTGGGACCTCGCGGTCGGCGGCTGGCCCCTCCGGCACCATGGACTCCCAGAGCTTGGTGACCTCGTCCTTGTCGCCCTCGAGGTTGATGACGGCCTCGACGCCCGGGCGGCCGGCCAGCTCGGACAGCGGGCTGCGGCGCGGCGTGATGACCATCATGCGCCAGTCGCGCTCGACCATGGACCGGGCCATGGTGAGCAGCGTGGTGCTGCGCCCGGACCGTCGCGGGCCGAGGACGAGGATGCCCGGCCCGTGGTCGATGGCGTCGAGCACCCGCAGGGTCAGGGTGTCGCCACCGACGGCGACCGGGATCTCGGTGGGCGCCAGCGGCCGCTCGGCCAGCTCGAGCGCGTCGGCGTAGCGGATGCGGGCCGGCAGCTGGTCGACGCGGAACGGCAGGAACGTCCGCGGCACGTCGGCGTAGCGCTCCTTGGCCTCGCGGGCCAGCTGCTGCAGCGCGGCGACCTGGGCGGTGCCCTCGACGTCGCCCGTGAGCAGCGCGACCTGGGTCTCGCGCAGACCCTCGGCGCGGAAGCCGCGGCCGGCCGGCATGTGCTCGGGCACCTTCTTCGGGTTCATGCCGATGTTGCCGAAGTCGCCGTTGTCGGTCATACGCAGCATCAGCTTGTCCTCGACCAGCGCCGAGACCCGGCCGACGAGCGCCGTGCGGTCCGACGTCAGAACGATCTTGACGCCGACGCCGGAGCCCTCCTGCAGAATCTGCATCCACTGGTCGACGAGCCGGCCGCTGTCGTAGTTCTCGAAGGACTGGATGAAGCCCTCCCAGCGGTCGAACAGCACCAGGATGTAGGGCAGCCGGGCATCGGGCGCGGCGGCGGCCCGCTGCTCGCTGAGGTCGGCGTAGCCCTGCTCGGCCAGGATCTGCTGGCGCCGGCCGATCTCGGCCCGGATGCGCGCCGACAGCGCCGACAGCCGCTCGGGCTGGTCGCGGCTGACGACGGCGCCGGTGTGCGGCAGCCCGACCATGGGCAGCAGTGCGTTGTTGCCGCAGTCGACGCCGTAGAGGTGGATGTCGCGCGGCGAGAGCTTGCGGGCCACCAGGCCGGCGACGGCGCGCAGCGCGGTGGAGCGGCCGCTGCGCGGTGCGCCGATGATGCCCAGGTGCCCGCCGCCGGCGAGGTCGTACGCCGCCACCGTGCGGCTCTGCTCGCGCGGGAGGTCGACGACGCCGAACGGGAGCAGGATGTCGCGCCCGGACTCGACGACAGCACTCGGGTCGTCGAGCACCTGGTCGAGCGTGACGACGTCGTCGAGCGGGGGCAGCCACGGGGGCGGCGGCGCGGTGATGCCGGTGCGCTGCGAGGCCTCGTTGATGGCCGCGACCAGGCTCTCGAGGTCGGTCGGCGTGGAGACGTCCTCCTCCTTGTCGCCGGCGCCGCTCTTCTGCGGCGGCCGGCCGAGCTCGTCCCAGTGCAGCCCGCGCAGGTCGACGGCGATCTGCGCGCCGGGGGCGTGCGGACGGCCACCGACGCGGGAGGACTGGAACGGCACCAGCGACGACGCGCCGAGCCGCGCGTAGGCCCGGCCCGGCGTGGACTTGGAGATCTCCGCGGCGTCCTTGGACTCGATGACGTCCTGGCTGTCGTTGCCGTCGGTGACCCGCAGCGCGATGCGCAGGTTGGTGTTGGACTTGATCTCGGCGCTGACGACGCCGGCCGGGCGCTGGGTGGCCAGCAGCAGGTGCACGCCGAGCGAGCGGCCCCGCCGGGCGATGTCGACCAGGCCCTTGACGAAGTCGGGCAGCTCGGTGACCAGGGCGGCGAACTCGTCGATGATGATCATGAGCCGGGGCATCGGCTCGTCGCCGGGCCCCTTGGCCGCCAGGTAGTCCTCGATGTCCTTCTTGCCGGCCCTGGCCAGCTGGTGCTCGCGGCGGTGCAGCTCGGCGGCCAGGCTGTCCAGCGCACGGGTGGTGAGGTGGCCGTCGAGGTCGGTGACCATGCCCACGGTGTGCGCGAGGTTGTTGCAGTCCTTGAACGCCGCGCCGCCCTTGTAGTCGACCAGCACGAACGTCATCTCGTCGGGGCGGTTGGCCACCGACAGCGAGGCGATGAGCGTCTGCAGCAGCTCGGACTTGCCCGAACCGGTGGTGCCGGCCACCAGGCCGTGCGGGCCGTCGGCCCGGATGTCGACGGCGAACGGGCCGTCCATGCCCTCGCCGATGACGGCCTTCGTGGTGCGCCCGACCGACGTCCACCAGCCGACGATGGCCTCGGGTGTCGGCGGGTCGAGCTCGAGCACGTCGAGCAGCCGGCTCGACGACGGCAGCGTGGACGACAGGTCCTCGGAACTGACGTCCTTGACCGGCGCCAGCGCCCGGCCGAGCCGCTCGCACCACTCCGGCGACACGATGTCGAGGCGGATGCCCTCGACCGTCGTGTGGCCGGTGCGCCGGACGGTGGCCGTGCCGTGCGCGCCGACCGACACCACGACCTTGCACTCCTCGGGCAGCAGCCGCTCGTCGGCGTCGATGCAGAGGAACGTGATGCCGACCCGCGGCCCGTCGCGCAGCAGCGTGATGAGACCGGGCAGCAGGCGGATGCGCCGGGCGCCGTCGAGCAGCACCAGCAGCGGCGGGAACGTGACGTCGCGCGAGGCCAGCATGCCGCCGCCGCGGTCGTTCAGGACCGCCTTGCGCCGCTCCATGATCGACATCAGCTCGGAGACGCGCCGGCCGGTGGTCTCTTCGTCGGCGCCGATGCCGGCGATGACGTCGGAGTCTTCGCCCCGGCGCACGTGCGGCAGCCAGCGCATCCAGCTCCAGGCCGCGCCGCCGTCGGCGTCGGAGAGCACGACGATGTCGACGTCGGCCGGGCTGTGCATCGCCGCGACCTGCGCGGCCATCCAGCCGGCCACCTGGCGGCGGATGTCGTCGTGCCCGGCCACGCCGGTGACCCCGGCCTGCTCGAGTGGGACGCCGACCGGCACGTCGGGCGCCGTCCAGTGCAGCACCCGCTCGTGGTCCTCGCGCGCGGGGTCGGTCATGGAGACCTCGCTGGGCACGTCGGCCGTGCCCACGCGCACGTGCATGAAGTCGGGGTCCGTGCGGCGCCGCTCCCACAACCGCGAACGCGGGCCGGTGGCGAACAACAGCGTCGCCGCGGGGTCGGGCAGGTCGCGCCGCCGGGCCGACCGCTCCGTCACCAGGCCCTCGTAGGCCTGGTTCTCGATGTGGCGCATGCGGTTGACGTAGGTCTTCATCTCGTCGTGGTACCGGGTCTGCTGCTGCGTCCGGGTGCTGCGGTAGCGCGAGATCATCATCAGCGGCGACAGGATCATGATCATCAGGCTGAACGGCGACCTGGTGAAGTAGAACATCGCGCCGCCCATGATCGCCGGGGCCAGCGAGATGGCCCACGGCAGCGGTTCCTTCTCGGGCTTGCGCGGCTCGTGCGGCAGCCGGAACTCCGTCTGCCGCGGCGGCGGGAGCAGCCGGGGCGGCCGGTTGTAGTCGAGGGTGACGCCGCCCGGGCTGGGCGACAGCGAGGCGTCGGGGTCAGCCGGCAGCGCGAGCTCGAGCACGACGTCGCCGACCACCAGCGCACCGCCCGGCGGCCACGCGACCGGGCCGTCGACCGGCACGCGGTCGAGGTGCAGGAACGGACGGTCGGCCTCGGGGTCGACGGTGAGATTGGGGTGCTTGAGCCGGGCCAGCTCCTCCATGCGCTTCTTGAACCGGCGCTTGCGCCGCTTCCTCTTCCTGCCGGGCGGCTCCTCCTCGTTCTTGGGCACGACGATGGGGCCCTCGAGCAGCCGCTCGCGCACGGGCGGCGGGACCAGGACCCCCACCAGCGAGGAGTCGGGCGTGAGCGTGACGGTGCCGTCGACGGTCACGTCGAGGCGCGCGGCGACCGGCGGCGCGTCCTCGCCGTGCAGGCGCACCCCGACTCCGACGCGGCTGCCGATCTCGTGGCTGCCCGGGGAGAGGTAGTCGACGCGGCCCGAGCCCGGCCCGGACACCGTGCGCACCTGGACCACGCCCGTGCGCTCGCCGAACACGTCGGGCAGCGGCGTGCCGACGCCCACCAGGGCGCCGTTGCGCAGGTCGGACTCCGCCACCCGGGTAGCGGGGTCGAGCGGGGTGTGCCCGAGGTAGAGGGTGGGCGGGAGGTCGGCGGCCGCGGCGGCCTCGTCGAGGACGCTCTCGCCGACGACGCCGAGGTGCCGGCCCGCCGTACGGACGATCTGTGGCTCCGGCGCCGGTCGCACGCGGGCAGCGAGCTGCCGGGCGATGTCGGCGATGGTCGCGTCGTCCTCGCAGTCGACGGCGAGGTCGACGACGTCGCCTCCGCCCGATGCAGTGGCACTCAGCAGGAGCCGCACGTACCCGTCCCAAGTTGTCGCGCTCAGCCGGATGGCTCGTCCGCGACTATCGTACTCATGGACATCCGCCGCGTATTGACGCGTGCGCGCCCGTCCCGGCACGGCCGGCGCGGACACAAGGCGGTCCGCAGCCGCGAAGAATGCGACTGCGGACCACCCGTGAACATATCCGCCGACGTCAGATGCGGTCCGGCTCGCCAGTGGCCTCGGCGATGTTGTTGTGGTTGACCTTGACGTCGTCGGCAGCGCCTGTCAGGGCGTCGCGCAGCGTGTCGAGGTTCGTGCGGTATTCCTCCCACGCACCACGGAAGTCGTCGGCGTAACGGCCGGTCCACACGGCGTTGCCCACGCCCGTGTCGACCTCCTTCTTGATGGTGTCCGCAGCCTCGGAGTTCCTGGTGAACGTCCCGTGGAGGTCCCGGAGAGTCGATAGTTCTGCACCAACACCCATGATTCTCTACTCCCTCGTGAATAACTACGCCCCACCGCGTCGGGTGTGGCACGACACTGGCAATTCTACCGGCCGTCTAGCCTTTTGCAACTGCTGGAACGACCTTTTTTCCATTTCCCTCGGGAAGATTTCCTCAATGCAACGGAACCATTGGTCCACGGGCAATGATCAACCCCGGACCGGCCGATATCGTTCCCTCGCAGGAATTCATCCCGAGACGTTTCGGGGTACCTCCTTCGGCATATTCAGATGCCCTCGACTAAGCGAGATCGCGATGTCTCCCTCCATTGCTCGGCACCAGCTCCTCGAGCAGCGCGACCGTCTCCGGCGCGAGCTCGATGCCACCGATGCCGGTGAGGGTCTCGCTCATCTCGCCCTCCACCGCCATGACTCCGCCCCGCCCGTCGACGGCGTGCTGGGCCAGGATCAGGTCGCGCCAGAGCAGCTGCTCGGCCGGCCTGACCCGCAGCCCCGCCCGGGCGGCGGCTGCCGCCGTGGCCGGGTCGCCGCCGTCGCGGGTGATGACGGACAACCGGTGCGCGGTGTCGACCAGGAGGTCCGACGCCACGCGTTCCACGCGAGCCCGGGCGATCCAGGCGTAGCGTCCCTGCGGACGCTCGCTGAGCACGGGGCCGCGGGCCACCCGCAGCGCCCGCCGCAGCAGGTCCGCCTCTTCCGACGGGCGCCGCACCTGCCGCGCCTGGCTCAGCAGCGCGCACACGACGTCCCAGTCGAGGACGACGGTCTCGCTCAGCTTCAGCCGGCCGTCCTCGGTGGTCAGCAGGTACGGCGACCCGGCGCGGTCGACGCCGAGCCACTCGCGCACCCGGGCGAACGTCGACTCACGCACGGCCGCCGTGACACCGCGCGGCCACACGGCCGCCGCGAGCACCGTCGGGTGCACGCCTTCGCGGTGCAGCGCCAGGTGCACCACGATCTCGGTGGCCAGCGCGCGACGCTCCGCCTCGATCTCGGTGCGCGCCTGCACGACCACGGGGCCCAGGATGTAGACCCGCACCGGCGCCGTGGCCAGCTCTGCCTCGGTGACCAGCGCGCGCACCTGCGGGACCTCGGGCCGGACCTCGGGCAGCCACGCCTCGTTGAAGGTCGGGCCGGCCGGGTCGGGGTCGTGGCTGCGGTCCGGGTCGACCAGCCCGACCAGCGCCTCGATGCTGCGCCAGGACAGCAGGTTGGCCCGCACCGACAGCCCCAGGGCGGGCAGCTCGAGGGTGCCGGCGGCGTCGACGTGGATGCGCCAGCGCGCGCCCGGCACGTCGCCGGCGCAGATGACGCCCAGCGGCGACCGGCCGGCCGCGTTGGTCAGCGCGACCAGCTGCTCGGCCAGCTCGCCGGTGGGCGGCGTGCCGAGGACGAGGTACTCGGGCATCCAGTTGCCGGCGCCGCCCGGGCGGACCCGGCCGGTGAGCACGTCGGTGCCGAGGCGGTCGGAGCGGCGGGCCGCCAGCTCCGGCAGCAGCGGCTCGACGCCGTCGACCAGCCGCAGCCGGCCCGGGTCGAAGACGCTCAGTGCGTCGGGCAGGCCGTCGGCGGTGACCCGCAGGTGATCGGACCACTGGTTGGTGGCCAGCTCGACCGCGAGCGCGGTGACCACCTCGAACGTGGCCTCGGGGTCGCCGTCGATGCAGATGGGACCGCCGGCCGCCTCGAGGTCGACCAGCACGTCGCGGTCGCCGCTTCGCCCCAGCGACACCAGGCCGGGGTACGGCGCCAGGACGCGCCCGCGCAGGTCCGGGTCGACGGCGACGTCGGCGCGGGCCAGGATCCAGCGCCGGCCCTCGTCGAGGACGGTCCAGGGTCCCGGCGCGTCGACGCGGGCCGGGGCCAGCAGCAGCTCGACGGAGGAGCTGTCGACCACCGCGGTGTAGACCGGCGGCAGCGGGCGGCCCGCCTCTTGGCACGACGCGGCCAGGTGGCGCAGCGCATGGTCGAGCCAGCGGGCGCGGTCGGGGTCGGCGCCGATGCGCAGCGCCACCTCGGCCTCGACCTCGTCGTCGCCCGGCTCCGGCGTACGCCGCCGGCGCCGGATCAGCTCGAGCGAGGCGAGCAGCCCGGCGGCCAGCAGGCCGGCGTCGATGAGCCCGGCGTGCGGGTTGGTGTTGACCGCCTCGGCCTCGCCGGTGGCGACGAAGTCGGCGAACAGCCCGGCGCCGGCCTCGCCGATGCCCTCCTGCCCGGCGCCCGGCTGGTCCGGCGTGACCGGCGGGGTGGCCGGTGGCGCGGGCGGGGTCTCGGCGACCGGCGTCTCGGCGGTGACGACGTCGACGCCCGCGGCATCGGCCGGCACGATGAGCAGCCAGTTCGGGTAGATGAGCCGGGCCAGCGACAGCTCGTGGCCGTCGGGCTGCTCGCGGCCGCGGTTGAGCTCGAAGATCTCCTGGTAGCGGCGGCCGTCGCCCAGCGTGCGCTCGGCGATGTCCCAGAGGTTGTCGTGGTAGCGGCCGTCGGGCGGCTGCACGATGTAGACCTTCTGGCCGACCAGCTCGGCGCCCTCCTCGGGGTCGAGCACCAGATCGCCCAGGCGGTACTCGACCTCTTCGGACGCGACGGCCGTGGTGGCGGCCGGCGCGGTCTCCTGCTGGACGGTGACGTCGGCCTGGCCGTCGTAGGCCTCGGCGGAGATGGTGGTGGGCGGCGGCGCCTCGGGAGCCGCCGCGGGCGCGGCGGCCGCAGCCTGGCCGACGGCCGCCGTGGCGACCAGCACCGACGCGACCAGCGCGCGGGCGAACCGCTGGGTCGGCCCGGACAACGGCACCCGGCTGGGCAGCCCCACGCCGCGGACCGCGCTGCGCAGCTCGATGAGCACGCAGAGGGTGAACTGCAGCCAGGCCAGCCACACGATCCACAGCAGGACCCCGACGAGCTGGTCGGGTCCGATGGTGGCGGTGAGGTCGTCGCGGCCGGGCAGCGACGTCGGGACGGGCGGCGGCCCGCCCAGGATCAGCAGCACCACCGGCACGCCGATGACGAGCAGCGCCAGAGCGAACCCCGCGGCCAGCGCCTGCGGCAGGCTGTGCCGCGCCTCGGGCACGCCGCGCTGCTGGAACCGCTGCGGCCCGGTCTCGCGCAGCGACGCCGTGGCCGTGGCCGACGCCTCGACCGGCGACACCGGCCGGGCGGTGCGCTCCGTCGTGCGGCCCTGCGCCCGGGCGGCGCGGCGGCCGCCGGTGCTCCGTCCGTTGCTCTCGCTCATGGCGTCTCCCCCACGATCCCGACGGCGGGCCGCGACGTGGCCGTCCCCTCGATCTCGAAGCTGTCGATGAAGATCAGCTGCAGCAGCGACGTCTCGACGGTGTCGCGCGCGGTGACCGTCACCTCGCCCGCGGCGGCGTCGACCTCGACCCGGCCGGCATCGTAGCCGCGGGCGGTCATGTACTCGCGCCCAGCGGCCTCGGCGTCGGCCTCGAGCAGCACGACCTGGCCGGTCTCGCGCAGCGCCTCGAGGTCGATCTGGTTGGCGGCGGCGCGGGCGGCCTGCTCCGCGTCGTCGAAGATGCGCTGTCGCGCGTTGATGGCGAACCCTCCGTCGATGACCAGCCCGGCCAGCATGAACAGCATGACGATCAGCGTGACGATCATGGCGCTGATGGCGCCGCGCTCGGACCGCGCCCGGGCCGGCCACGCGCCCGCCCGCCTCACGACGTCCTCCGCAGCTCGTCGATGGGCGCGAAACTCTCGCCCTCGAGTGTGGCGTCGCCCGGGAAGCCGGCGAACCCGAGGCCGCTGAACGACACCGTGCAGCGGACCTGGACGCTGATGATCTCGCCCGGGGCGAAGGTGCCGCCGAGCTGCACGGGCGTGCAGGTGACGCCGCTGGGCCGGGTGCTGTCGACGATGGCCTGCGCCGCCTGCCGGGCCGACGCGGCGTCGCGCTGCAGCGAGGCCGAGCGCACGGCGTCGCGCGCCATGGCCTCGACGTCGCCGCGCCGGTCGACGTAGCGGCCCAGGCCGACGATGAGCATCATGACCGCGATGAGGACAGGGGCCAGGATCACGACCTCGATGGCCATGGATCCCTCCTCTCTCCTCGCCGCGCGCGCGGCCCGCATGCGCCTGATCACAGGTCCGGCACGAACTGCTCGATGGGGCCCTCGATGGTCTGCGAGACCTCGGGGGCCAGGTTGTTGACGATCTCGGTGGAGCGCCCGCGGACGGTGACGCGGACGTTGTCGCCCACCTGGACCGCCTGGATGTCGGTGATGACCAGGTGACCGTTGCCCACCGCCTCGGCGTACTCGCGCCCGCGCGCCTCGGCCGCCGCCAGCGCCGCCGGAGTGCCGCCGCCGATGCGGGCCGTGCGGGCCGCCTCGCGGGCGGCCGCCGCCGCGATCTGGTTGCCGTGCCAGGTCAGCGAGAACTGCACGATGATGAAGATGATCAAGAACATGATCGGGGTGTAGAGCGCGAGCTCGATGGAGCTCGCTCCCCGCTGTGGTCTCGATCGCAGCCGTGCGATCCGCGCCTGGATGGGCATGGGTCCGTCAGAGCCCGCCGCCGGGGGCGTCCGGGATGTCGATGGAGTCGGCTTCCTCGGTGACGAGGTTGTAGATGACCACGCCGACCGCGGCGGCGAGCGCCACGAGGATCGCCGTGATGATGACGAACTCGATGGCCGACGCGCCGCGCTCGGGGGCGCGGCGGGCGCGTTCGGTGTGCACCTGCAGGCTCAGCAGCAGCCAGCCGATCGGGGTGTGGGGGCTGTTCATGAAGGACGTCTCCTGGTCGTGTGGGGTTCGGGCTCGGTTCGCGAAGGTCGTCAACTCTGTTCCAGCACCCCCATCAGCGCGGGGTAGACGAGGAAGAGCAGGAAGCCGCAGCACAGCACCAGCTGGGCCACCAGCATGGACTGCGAGCGCTGCCCGGCCTTCCCCTCGATCTCGGCCAGCTCGCGTCGCCGCAGCGAGCCGGCGCGGGCGGCCAGCGACTCGCGTACCTTGGCGCCGTCCTCGGCGACCAGCGCCAGCGCGGCGGCGAGGTCGCGCAGCTCGTCGACGCCGACCTCGTCGCCCAGCTCGCCCAGCGCCGCCCACGGCGTGACCCCGTGCAGCCGGGCCGTCAGCAGGGTGTCGCGGATGCGGACCATGGCCCAGCCGTCGCTGAGCGACGACGCCGCCTGCAGCGCCTCGGGCACGCCCCGGCCGCCGGCGAGGTTCATCGCGACGAGGTCGAGGAACGAGCCGACGACGTGGCGGAAGTCGCGGCGCCGGTCGGCCGCGCTGGACCGGGCGGTGAGCGTCGGGACGGCCGCGAAGACGACCGCGAGGACGAGGCCGATGATCGTCCCGCCCGCGATGCCCAGCCCGATGCCGGCGAAGGACAGGATGGCGGTGAGCACGACCGGCATGAGGAAGCCGGCCAGCCCGCAGAGCACCGTCGTCGCCAGGTGCCCCTCGAGGGTCCGCCCCAGCAGCGAGAGGTCGGCGCGCAGTGACCCCATGCGCAGGCCGAACCCCTCGAGCGTCTGGCGCAGCTGCCCGCCGAGCTTGCGCATGGACGCCGACTCGACGGTGCCGCCGGTGCTGGTGGCGGCGGTGATGCGGTCGCGCCGGGCCCGGCTGCGCTCGGAGTCGAGCCGGGCCAGCGCCGCGGCCGGATTGATGCGCGGCACCGACAGCACGTAGCCGAGCAGCAGCGCTCCGGCGCCGGCGATGGCGCCCGCCACCAGGATGAGTGTCACGACCGCGCCTCCACCGGGTCGGCGGTGACCAGGAACCGGCCGGGCGTCTCGAACTTCGCCAGCCGGCGCATCCAGAAGAAGCCGATGGCGAAGATGCCGATGACGACGCCCAGCACGATCTGGCCGACGGCGGAGTTGTACGGCTCGACGAAGTCGCGGTTGACCAGCGACAGGCCGACCATGAAGAACAGGCTCACGCCGACGACGATCTGCACCGAGCGCCGGGTGCTGGCCCGGCCGGCCATGACCCGCTGGCGCATGTCGAGCTCGGCCCGGGCGGAGTCGGCCAGCGAGCTGAGCACCTGGCGCAGGCCGGGGCCGCGCAGCCGGGCGTTGAGGATCAACGCCGACACGACGAGGTCGGCGCTGGCGTCGTCGAGGTCGTCGGCGAAACGCTCCAGCGCCTCGGGCATCGGCATGCGGATGCGCAACCGGTCGGCCAGCAGCCGCAGCTGCGGCTGGATGGACGGCGCGGCCGCGTAGACCGTGGCCGGAATGGCCTGCTCGAGGCCGACGGCGCCGGCGATGGTGTCGCGCAGCGACTCCGTCCACGACGCGAGCCCCTCGAGCCGGGCGATCGACGTCCGCTCCTCCTTCGCCCCGCCGAACAGCGCCGGCCAGAACGCCACCAGCAGGCCGGCACCGATGGCGGCGACCGGCCAGCGGGTCAGCAGCAGCGTGCCCACGCCGGCGATGATGCCGTACACCGTCTGCCGGCCCAGCTTCTCGACCAGCGAGCGCGACGAGCCCGGCGTCGGCGGCTTGGGCTCGCTGCCGCGGATGGCCAGGATCAGCAGCAGCACCGACGCCCCCACGGCCGCGCCGAGGAGGGTGATGAGCAGGATCGTGGGGCTCACGCGATCACCCGGCTCGCGTTGACGTCATAGCCCACCGCGATGAGGTCGTCGATGCAGGCGATGGGCGCGGCAGGGACGGCGACACCGTCGGGCCCGGCGGCGAAGATCTCGCTGGACAGCACCCGGCCGTCGACGCCGTTGATCTCGCGGATGCTGGAGACGAACCGGCGCAGCCGGCCGCCCTCGGCGAACTCGTTGCGCTTCTCGACGAAGACGACGAAGTCGATGGCGCCGGCGATGAGCATCATGGTCGCCTCGACGGGCAGCCGCTCGACCGACTGGATGGCGTAGGTCGAGATGCGGTTGAACACCTCGATGGAGCTGTTGGCGTGGATGGTCGACAGCGAGCCGTCGTTGCCCTGGCTCATGGCGTTGAGCATGGTGACGATCTCGTCGCCCAGCACCTCGCCGACGATGACCCGGCTGGGGTTCATGCGCAGGCTGCGGCGGACCAGCTCGGCCATGGTGATGGCACCCTGGCCCTCGGAGTTGGGCAGCCGCTCCTCGAACGCGACGACGTTGGGGTGCAGGTCGGCGAACTCGCCGAGACCCAGCTCGAGCGCCCGCTCGACGGTGATGAGCCGCTCGGACGGCGGGATCTCGTTCGCCAGCGCGCGCAGCATGGTCGTCTTGCCGGCGTTGGTGGCGCCGGCGATCATGATGTTCTTGCGCGCGGCCACGGCGGCGGACAGGAACGCCGCCAGCTCCTCGGTGACGGAGCCGTACTGCACGAGGTCGTCGAGGTGCACCCGCGACAGCCGGGCCCGGCGGATCGAGATGGCCGGCCGGGCGCACACGCCCATGACGGCCGAGAGCCGGCTGCCGTCGGGGAGCCGGAGGTCGAGCTGCGGGTTCGCGGAGTCGAACGGGCGGCTGGTGAGCCCGGAGTAGGCACCCAGGATCTGCACCAGTTCGACCAGCTCGTCGTCGCTCTCGGCGACCGGCGCGCCGTTGACCTCGCGGCCGTCGGAGTACTGGATGAAGACGTTGTCGCAGCCGTTGATGTCGATGTTCTCGACGTCGAGGTCGTCGAGCAGCGGCTGCAGCCGGCCGACGCCGAACAGCGCGGCGTGGATGCCGGAGGAGATCTCCTCCTCTTCCTCGGCCGACGGCGGCGTGCGGCCGGCCGCGATCTCGGCCCGTGCGTGCGCGTCGAGGACCCGGCTGATGACGGCGCGCGCGAACTGCCGCTCGTCCTCGCCGGACATGGGCGGGATGCCGTTGGAGGCGTCGTCGCGGCGCTGCCGGGCGAGGGTGTCGGCGACCTCCTCGCGGAGGGTGCGGACGAGGTTCTGGTCCACCGTGGTCAGCTCCTGCTCGGGATGCGCGCGTGGTTCTGGGCCAGCCGCCGGACGGTCTCGCTGAGCTCGCGCGCCGAGCGCACCAGCAGCGACCGGTCGATGCGCCGGTTCCATCGCCCGGCCAGGGCGCCGGCCGCCTTGGGGTCGTCGGCGATGCGGCCCAGCACGGTGACCTGGTGGCCGTCGTGCTGCAGCAGCCGGTCGAGGTCGCGGGCGCTGGCGGTGTCGCCGCTGTCGGCGACCAGCACGATGCCGACGGGGATGCTGCCGGCCTTGCCGATCTGCAGCGGCTCGGCCAGCCAGCGCAGCCGTTCGCGCAGGTGCGCGTAGTACTCGATGCCCGGCCGCACGACGAACACGACGGCGTCGGCGGCGTTCATGACCGGCAGCAGCGGCGTGCCCGGCACGATGCGGCCGCAGTCGACCAGGACGTCGACCGGCAGGGTCTTGAGCATGGTGGCCATGGCCGGCCAGACCGCGCCGATGCCGGTGAGCTGCTCGGGCCGCACGACGCCGGCGAGCAGGTCGAGGCCACCGTCGGCGGTCTGCAGGTGCTCGGCCATGTGTGCCTCGGCCACGCCCCGGCGGGCCGCGGCGGCCAGCGAGAGCAGTCCGCGCTCGGGATCGAGCGGCTCGCCGTGGACGTCGCGGTGGCGCAGCGCGAGGTCGCCTCCGGCGGGGTCGAAGTCGGCGACCACCACGTCGAACGGCCAGATGGCCCCGAGGGCGTTGACCGTGGTGGTCACCCCCGGGGAGCCCTTGGCGGACGCGAACGCGATCAGCACCCGCTCACTCCTCCTCGGACGCGAAGGGGGTGCCGCGCTCGACGAGCGTGACGACGAGCTGGTTGGTGGCCGCGAGCCCGCCGATGGCGGCGGCGTCGGCGCGGTCGACCAGCAGGGTGACCAGCGAGCCGGTGCCACCCTGGGCGTCGGCGCCCTCGGCCGCGCGGGCGGTGGCGACCCGGGCGCCCTCGACGACGGTGTCGCCCTCGCCGGTGACGATCGAGACGAGGTCGACGATGTCGCCGGCCTGCAGCCCGCCGGCCGGCAGGAAGCCCTGGCCGAGGAAGGCGCCGACGGCGACCTGGCCCTCGGACAGCGGAGACTCGGTTTCGAGCATGGTGGTGTCGAGCAGCTGGCCCTGCTCGAGGCTCACGCGCGCGTACTGGCCGACGACTTGGGCCTCCTGCGACTCCGGGATCAGGGTGTCGAGCTCGGCGGCGACCTGGGTGGCCTCGAGGTCCTCGGCGGTGATCTGCTCGCCCGCGGCGACGTCGGCGGCCAGCCGCAGCACCGGCGTGCGCTCGTCGACCCGCATGGCGAGCAGCGCGGCGATGGCCGCGCCGCCGACGATGAGCAGCACCGCCAGGGCGGCCAGCGCCGGGCGCCGCTGCCGCGGCGGCGAGGGCAGCCGGGTGTTCTCGGCACGGACCCGCTGGTTGCTCCGGATGCCTCGCTGCTCGCGTGCGCGCTGGCGCTCGTTGGCCGCGTCAGTCGTCTGAGTTGTCCCCGCCATGAGGTGCCTCTACCGCTCCCGCCTCGTCACCCGTCCGCACACCCGCTGGTGTCGCTGCCCGCCCCGAACCGGTCAGGACGGCGGGGCGCAGCGTGGGGACCGTATCGAACGGACCGGCCGAGGCGACCGGTCGGACGCCGCGTCGCCGGGTGGTTCGACACGCCAAGCAACCCCGCTGCCCCCTGGACGTTCGGGGGAACCTTACCTCGACGGCCCGACCGTGGTCATGCCGCTCGAGACCCTTCCCCGTCATGTCCGCTGTGCCCACATTCCGGACCGTGCGTCCACAGTCCGGATGCGTCCCCAACACCACGGACGCTACCGGCGGCCGCTTTCACCGTCCTTTCATCGTCGTGTCGGGACCTGTGGTGACCACCTGATCCGCGTGCGTGCGCGGGGATTGGCTAGTGTCGGGACATTGCCGATCCACACGACCGCACAGGAGCACCCGTGTCCGAGCGCACGCTCGTCCTGATCAAGCCCGACGCCGTCCGCCGCGGCCTGGTCGGGGAGATTCTGGCCCGCTATGAACGCAAGGGCCTGACCATCGTCGCGATGGACCAGCGCACCATCGACCCCACGCTGTCGGACGCCCACTACGCCGAGCACGTCGAGAAGGCGTTCTACCCCGCGCTGCGCGAGTTCGTCACCGGCGGCCCGCTGGTCGCCCTCGTGCTCGACGGCGACCAGGCCATCGACGTCGTCCGGGCCATGAACGGCGCCACCGACGGCCGCAAGGCCGCCCCCGGCACCATCCGCGGCGACCTCTCGCTGTCGAACTCCGAGAACCTCGTGCACGCCTCGGACTCCCCCGAGGCCGCCAAGCGCGAACTCGACCTCTGGTTCCCCGGCCTGTAACGCCTGCTCGGCCGCCGATGGCGGGTGGTTCAGTGGCGCCATAGTGCCACTGAACCACCCGCCATCGTTGTCCACAGGGCGCGAATCCGCGCTTGGCTCGACAGCGATCCGCGCGGAAGATCGCGGTGTGACTCAGATGTCGGCGCTCGCCCTGGCTCGTGCTCAGGACGGCCTCCTCACCCGCCGGCAGGCTTCGGCCGCCGGCATGACGAAGGACGCCATCCGGCACGCGATCCGGCCCGGCGGGCCGTGGCAGCGCGTCCTGCCCGGCATCTACGCCACCTTCAACGGGCCGCTCACGCCGATCCACCGGCGCCGCGCCGCGATCCTGCACGGCGGCCCGAGGGCCGCGATCAGTGGCGCATGGGCCTGCGACATGAGCGGACTGGCCTACGGCCCGCCGGCCGATGACGACATCGACGTACTGGTGCCTTGGGAGTCGGCCCTCCGCAGCAAGGGCTTCGTCCGGGTGAACCGGACGACACGGCCACCGCGACCCCAGCTGTGGATCGACGACGATCTCACCGACCTCCCGCTCGACGTGCTCACCGACCAGGCCGGACGTGGCCCGGTTCCCGGCCTCGTTCCGGTGGTGCCACCCGCGCGGGCCGTCGTCGAAACGGTGGTCCGCTGTGAGCGGCTTCCGGGGGACTGGCGTCCGCGCTGCTCCCGCGCCGACGGCTGCCCGCGCTGCTGGGATCACCCGAGCCACCACCGCGACGTCGCTCTGCGCAACGCCCGAGCCCTGATGTGCGAAGTCGTCCAACGCCGCCGAGCCACTCTGACGGCCCTGCGCAGCGAGGTCGCCGCTGCCCCACGCCGTGGAGGCGCGCTGGCCCGGCTCGCCATGCGCGACATCGAGGCGGGCTGCCGCTCCGCGCCCGAATGCGAACTCCGCGACCTCGTCCGCACCAGCCCCGTCCTGCCCGAGCCCCGCTGGAACCGGCCACTCCCCGAGCACCGTGGCATCCACCCGGACGCCTGCTGGGAACACGCCCGCCTCGTCGTCGAGGTCGACTCCCGCAGCTTCCACGGCTTCGGCGACGCCCCCGCCCGCACCGAAGAACGCCGAGCCCGCTACGCCGCCCACGGCTGGCGCGTCCTCCCGGTCTCACCTGCCCGGCTGCGTACCGAACCCGCCGCCGTCCTCCGCGAGATCGAGGCTGCCTACCTCGCGGGCATGAGGTGATGGCGGGTGGTTCGGTGGCGCTATGGCACCACCGAACCACCCGCCATCACTCGGGCGACCGCTGCTCTCGAGCCGCCTTCTCGCGCTCGATCTGCGGGCCGATGCGCAGCAGGACGAACCAGAGCAGCGCGAAGATGCCGCCCAGGATGAGCATGGCCGGCACCACGACGCCGGCCGCGATCGACGCCACCTGGGCCGCCGTCCCGAGCACGTAGCCGACCCGGCCGCGGCGCACCGTGGCCGCGCCCAGGACGCACAGCAGCGCGATGCCGCCGCCGGCCGGCCAGGCCGCTCCCCGGCTCACGTCGGCGATGTTGATCGCCACGGGGACGGCCAGCAGCACCACGATCGTCTGGACCGACAGGATGGTGGCGGCGATCCGGTTCACGACGGCGCCCCGTACGCCACGCGCGCGTCGCCCGCCGTCACCACGGAGCCGGTGACCACGACGCCGTAGCCGCCCAGCGACTCCTCGCGCTCGGCCAGCGCCAGTGCGGCGTCGATCGCCTCGGGCAGCGGGACCGCCTGGTGGACGCGGTCCTGGCCGAACACGTCGATGGCGATGTTGGCCAGCTGGTCGACCGGCATGGTGCGCGGCGAGGAGTTCTCGGTGACGACGACGGCCTCGACCGCGGGCTCGAGCTCGGTGAGGATGCCCTCGACGTCCTTGTCGGCCATGGCGGCGACGACGGCGACCAGTGCGGTTCCGGCGAACTCCTCGGACAGCGCCGCCGCGAGCGCCGCCGCGCCGGCGGGGTTGTGCGCGGCGTCGGCGAGCACGACCGGACCGCGGCGCAGCGCCTCGAGCCGGCCCGGCGACGTGACCCGCGCGAACGCGGCCCGCACCAGGTCCGCGTCCAAGGCCTCGCGGCCGCCGCCGACGAACGCCTCGACCGCCGCCAGTGCCGCCGCCGCGTTGTGCGCCTGGTACTCGCCGTGCAGCGGCAGGAAGACCTCGTCGTACGGGCCGGTGAGCCCCTGCAGGCCGACGACCTGCCCGCCGACGGCCATCTCGCGGCCGCGCACGCCGAACTCGACGCCCTGCCGGGCGACGGTGGCGCCCACCTCGGCGACCCGCGCCAGCAGGATCTCGGCCGCGGCCGGCAGCTGCGGCCCCAGCACGGCGTACGAGCCGGGCTTGATGATGCCGGCCTTCTCGGTCGCGATCTCCTCGATGGTGTCGCCGAGGTACTCGACGTGGTCGACGGCGATCGGGGTGACGACGGCGACGCGGCCGTCGGCGACGTTGGTGGCGTCCCACGAGCCGCCCATGCCGACCTCGACGACGGCGGCCTCGACCGGGGTGTCGGCGAACGCGGCGTAGGCGAGCGCCGTCAGCGCCTCGAAGTAGCCCAGCCGCACGTCGTGCTTGGAGTCGACGAGGTCGAGGTACGGCCTGATCTCGGCGTACGCGGCGGCGAACCGCTCCGGCGCGATCGGCTCGCCGTCGACGACGATGCGCTCGGTGATCGACTGCAGGTGCGGGCTGGTGTAGCGGCCGGTGCGCAGGTTCAGCTCGCGCAGCAGCGAGTCGACCATGCGCGCCGTGGACGTCTTGCCATTGGTGCCGCCGATGTGGACGACGGGGTAGGCCAGCTGCGGGTTGCCGAGCAGGTCGAGGACCTCGCGGATGCGCTCCAGCGACGGCTCGACCAGCGACTCCGGACGCCGCGCCATGAGCTCGGCCTCGATGTCGCGCAGCTGGTCACCGCTCACGACGACGCGCCCTGCGGCAGGCCGGCCAGCTGTGCCTCGAGCCGGGCGATCTCGGTCTCGGCGGCGGTGCGCCGGCCGCGGACCTTCTCGACCTCGGACTCGGGCGCCTTGGCGAGGAACTGCTCGTTGTCGAGCTTGCGGGTGGCCTGCTCGAGCGCCTTCCGCTCGGTGGCGAGGTCCTTGCTGAGCCGCTTGCGCTCGGCCTCGACGTCGACCGCGCCGGAGAGGTCCAGCTCGACGGTGACGCCCCCGACCACCACCCGCGCCGTCGCCGTGAAGCCGTCCTCCGGCGAGGTCAGCCGGGTCAGCGACCGGAACGCGGCCTCGTGCTCGGTGAACGTGAAGACGTCGGACACCGCGGCCGAGACCCGGGCCGGCACCCGCTGGCCCGGCTTGAGGCCCTGGTCGCTGCGGAACCGGCGGACCTCGGTGACCAGCCGCTGCAGTTCGGCCACGGTGGCCTCGGCCGAGGGGTCGCGCCGCGACGCGTCAGGCGCCGGCCAGTCGGCGACCACGAGCGACTCCTGGCCGGTCAGCGTCGTCCACAGCGCCTCGGTGACGAACGGCGTCACCGGGTGCAGGACGCGCAGCAGCCGGTCGAGGACATGACCCAGCACCAGCCGGGTGTTCTCGGCCGCGTCGCCGCCCGCGGCCAGCGACGTCTTCGCCAGCTCGACGTACCAGTCGCAGAACTCGTCCCACGCGAAGTGGTAGAGCAGGTCGCTGGCCTTGGCGAACTGGTAGTCCTCGAACAGGCCGTCGACCTCGGCGAGGACGGTGTGGAGCCGCGACAGGATCCATCGGTCGGGCGCCGCCAGCTCCGGCGACGGTGGCAGCTCACCCACGCGGGCTCCGCTGATCAGCGCGAACCGCGTGGCGTTCCAGAGCTTGTTGCAGAAGTTGCGCGACGCCTGCACCCAGTCCTCGCCGATGGGCACGTCGGCGCCGGGGTTGGCGCCGCGGGCCAGCGTGAACCGCAGCGCGTCGGAGCCGTAGGCGTCCATCCAGTCGAGCGGGTCGACGGCGTTGCCGAACGACTTCGACATCTTCTTGCCGCGCTCGTCGCGGACCATGCCGTGCAGCACGATGGTGTGGAAGGGGATCGCCTTCTCGGGGGCGGCGTCGGCGTGCGCGTACAAGCCGAACATCATCATGCGGGCCACCCAGAAGAACAGGATGTCGTAGCCGGTGACCAGCACCTGGTTCGGGTAGAACTTCTCCAGCGCCGGGGTCTCGTCGGGCCAGCCGAGCGTCGAGAACGGCCACAGCGCCGACGAGAACCAGGTGTCGAGCACGTCCTCGTCCTGCACCCAGCCCTCGCCGGTGGGGACCTCGTCGTCGGGACCGACGCAGACCACCTCGCCGTCGGGCCCGTACCAGACCGGGATGCGGTGACCCCACCAGAGCTGGCGCGAGATGCACCAGTCGTGCATGTCGTCGACCCAGCCGAACCAGCGCGACTCCATGGACGTCGGGTGGATGGCCACGCGGCCGTCGCGGACGGCGTCGCCCGACGCCTTGGCCAGCGGCTCGACCTTGACCCACCACTGCAGTGACAGCCGCGGCTCGACGACGGTCTTGCAGCGCGAGCAGTGGCCGACGGCGTGCACGTACGGCCGCTTCTCGGAGACGATGCGGCCCTCTTCGCGCAGCGCCGCGACGACGGCCGGCCGGGCCTCGAACCGGTCGAGCCCCTGGAACGGGCCGTGCGCGGTGATGACGCCCTGCTCGTCCATGATCGTGAGCATGGGGAGGTCGTGCCGGCGGCCGATCTCGAAGTCGTTGGGGTCGTGCGCCGGCGTCACCTTGACCATGCCGGTGCCGAACGACGGGTCGACGTGCGGGTCGCCGACGATCGGGATGCGCCGCCCGGTCAGCGGCAGGTCGACCTCGGTGCCGATGAGGTGCTTGTAGCGCTCGTCGTCGGGGTGCACGGCCACGGCGGTGTCGCCGAGCATCGTCTCGGCGCGCGTGGTGGCCACGACGACGTCGTCGCTGTAGCGGATCGAGACCAGCTCGCCGTCGTCGTCGCTGTGCTCGACCTCGATGTCGGACAGCGCGGTGTGGCAGCGGACGCACCAGTTGATGATGCGCTCGGCGCGGTAGATGAGCTCGTCGTCGTAGAGCCGCTTGAACATGGTCTGGACGGCGCGCGACAGGCCCTCGTCCATGGTGAACCGCTCGCGGCTCCAGGCGACGCCGTCGCCGAGCCGGCGCATCTGGGCGAGGATCTTGCCGCCGGACTCGGCCTTCCACTCCCAGACCTGCTCGACGAACGCCTCGCGGCCGAGATCGTGCCGGGACTGCCCGGTCGCCGCCAGTTGCCGCTCGACGACGTTCTGGGTGGCGATGCCGGCGTGGTCCATGCCCGGCATCCACAGCGCCTCGTAGCCCTGCATGCGCCGCCGCCGGACGAGCGCGTCGATGAGGGTGTGCTCGAACGCGTGGCCCAGGTGCAGCGAGCCGGTGACGTTGGGCGGCGGGATGACGATGCAGAACGGCGGCCGGTCGCTCTTCTCGTCGGCCTCGAAATAGCCCCGTTCGACCCAGCGCTCGTAGAGCGGCGCCTCTACCGCTGCCGGGTCGTAGACGGACGGCAGGGCGGGCTCGGAGTGCTCGGTGCGGGTCGTGTCGGTCACGCCGCGGAATTCTACTGCGAGACGAGGCCCGATAGCGTACGGACCATGGCCTTCGTGATCTACGGCGCCGGCGCGATCGGCGGCGTCCTCGGCGCACGCCTGCACTCGGCGGGGTTCGACGTCCGGCTCATCGCTCGCGGCGAGCACCTGGCCGCCATCCGGTCGCGAGGTCTGCGGGTCGAGTCGCCCGAGGGCGCCACGACGGTGCCGGTGCCGGCCTACGGTTCGCCGTCCGAGGCCGGCGTGAGCCCCGACGACGTCGTCGTCCTCACCATGAAGGGCCAGGACACCCCGGACGCGCTCGAGGCGCTGCGCGAGGTCGCCGGTCCGTCCACTCCGGTGGTGTGCGTCCAGAACGGCGTGGCCAACGAGCGGCTCGCGCTCCGGCTGTTCTCCCACGTCTACGGCGTGTGCGTGATGTTCCCCGCGGCGCACGTACGGCCGGGCGTGGTGCAGGCGCGGTCGGCGCCGGTGCCGGGCATCCTCGACATCGGCCGCTACCCCGCCGGCATCGACGACGGCGCCCGCTCGATCGCGGCGGCGCTCACCAAGGCCGGCTTCGTCTCCGAGCCGCGCGAGGACATCATGCGGTGGAAGCACCGCAAGCTGATCATGAACCTCGGCAACTCCGTCATGGCGCTCTGCGGGCCCGGCGACGACAGCGCTCAGCAGGCTGCCGCGCTGGTGCGGGCCGAGGGCGAGGCGGTGCTGACGGCGGCCGGCATCGACGTCGTGGACGAGGCGACCGACCGAGCCCGGCGCGGCGACATCCTGCGGATGCCGCCGTTCGATGGCCGGGAGCCCAGCGGCTCGTCGGTGCAGAGCCTGCTGCGCGGCACCGGCTCCATCGAGGCCGACTACCTCAACGGCGAGATCGTGCTGCTGGCCCGGCTGCACGGCGTGCCGGCGCCGGCCAACGAGCTGGTCCGGCAGCTGGCCGTCGTCGCGGCGCGGGAGCGGCTGGCCCCGGGCTCGGTGCCGGCCGGCGAGCTGCTGCAGAAGCTGTCGGCGTGAGCCGGGCCCTCAGGCCGGGTCGCCGACGGTGAGCACCAGCTTGCCGCGCAGGTGCCCGGACTCGCTGACGGTCTGGGCCTCGGCGACCTGCTCGAGCGGGAACGTGCCCGCCACGGGCAGCTGGACCGCGCCCTGCTCGACCAGCGGCAGCACCGTCTCGAACACCTGCGGCAGCGGCAGGTCGGCGCTCCAGGTCGCTCGGACGCCGTACTGCTCCGCGCTGCCGTCGGCGATGGTGACGACGCGCTCCGGTCCGCCGGCCAGCTCGACCGACACCGGCAGCACGTCGCGCCCGGACGCGTCCAGCACGGCGTCGACGCCCCGGGGGGCCAGCGCCCGCACGCGGTCGGCCAGGCCGTCGCCGTAGAGCACCGGTTCGGCTCCCAGCGACGCCAGGAACTCGTGGTTCGCCGTCCCCGCCGTCCCGATGACGCGGGCGCCTCGGACCAGCGCGAGCTGCGTCGCCACGAGGCCCACAGCGCCGGCCGCGGCGTGCACGAGCACCACGTCGGCGGCCGTCACGTCGAGCAGCCGGATCGCGCGGTACGCCGTCTCGCAGGCGACGGGCAACGCCGCGGCCTGCACGAACGACATCGAGCGGGGCTTGGCGACCAGGCCGTCGGCCGCCACGACGATGTGCGTGGCGGCCGTGCCGGAGCCCAGCCCGAACACCGCGTCGCCCGCGGACCAGCCGGTCACGTCGGGGCCCACGGCGTCGACGGTGCCGGCGAACTCGAGTCCGACGCGCGCGGGCCGGGCCGGCGCCTGGTCGCCGGCGTAGAGGCCGCGGCGGGCCTTCCAGTCGTACGGGTTCACCGCGGCCGCGCGGACGGCGACGCGCACCTCGCCGGGCCCGGGCTCGGGCAGGTCGACGGTGTCGAGCGAGAGCACGTCGGGGTCGCCGTAGCGGGTGTACCGGACGGCGCGGGCCCGCTGCGTGGTGGTCACCAGCTCACGTCCACGGGCATGCCCTCGGTGTACCCGGAAGCACTCTGCACTCCCACGACCGCACGCTCGCGGAACTCCTCGATGGTCCGCGCGCCGACGTAGGTGAACGCGCTGCGGACCCCGGCGACGATGGTGTCGACGAGGTCCTCGACGCTGGGCCTCGACGGCTCGAGGTACATCCGCGCCTGCGAGACGCCCTCTTCGAAGATGCCCTTGCGGGCGCGCTGGAACGCGGAGTCCTCGGCGGTGCGCAGCCGCACCGCCCGCGCCGACGCCATGCCGAAGCTCTCCTTGTACATCCGCCCCTCGCCGTCGCGCAGGACGTCGCCCGGCGACTCGTAGGTGCCGGCGAACCACGACCCGATCATCACGTTGTCGGCCCCCGCGGCCAGCGCCAGGGCGACGTCGCGCGGGTGCCGCACGCCGCCGTCGGCCCACACGTGCACGCCGAGCTCCCGGGCCCGCCGCGCGCACTCGAGGACGGAGGAGAACTGCGGCCGGCCGACGCCGGTCATCATGCGCGTGGTGCACATGGCACCCGGCCCGACCCCCACCTTGACGATGTCGGCCCCGGCCGCCACGAGGTCGCTGACGCCCTCGGCCGTGACGACGTTGCCGGCGACGACCGGGACCTCGGGGTCGAGTGACCGGACCCGCCGCAGGACGTCGAGCATGCGTTCCTGGTGCCCGTGCGCGGTGTCGACCACCAGCACGTCGGTGCCGGCCGCCAGCAGCGCCTTGGCCTTGCCCTCGACGTCGCCGTTGATGCCCACCGCCGCGCCGATGCGCAGCCTGCCGCCGTCGGCCGCGGGTGCGTAGAGCGTGGCCCGCAGCGCGCGCTCCCTGGTCAGGATGCCGACGATGCGCCCGTCGGCACCCACGACCGGCGCGAGCCGGTGCCGTCCGTCGTGCAGCTGGTTGAACGCGTCCTCGGGCGCGACGCCGTCGGGCAGGGTGAGCACCTCCGTCGACATCACCGTGTGCAGCTGGGTGAAGCGGTCGACGTCCTGGCAGTCGGCCTCGGTGACCACGCCTGCCACCCGGCCGTCGTCGACGACGATGACGGCGCCGTGGCCGCGCTTGGGCAGCAGGTTGTACGCCTCGCCGACGGTGCCCGACGGCGGCATGGTGAGCGGGGTGTCGTAGACGAGGTGCCGCTGCTTCACCCACGCGATGACGTCGGCGACGACGTCGGGCGGGATGTCCTGCGGGATGACGGCCATTCCGCCGCAGCGGGCCAGCGTCTCGGCCATGCGGCGCCCGGAGACCGCGGTCATGTTCGCCGCGACCAGCGGGATCGTCGTCCCCGTACCGTCCGCGGTCGTGAGGTCGACGTCCAGCCGCGACCCGACCTGGGATCGGTTCGGCACCAGGAACACGTCGCTGTAGGTGAGGTCCTGGTCGGGGACCCGGTCGTGCAGGAACCGCATGGTGCCTCCCCCGGCTCGGCAGAGTTCCACCCTACCCAGCGGCGCCCCAGCGGCCCGGACGGCTGGGATGGTGAACCGCGCGCTGCAGACGGACAGGGAGCCCATGGTTGAGGGATCCGTGGCGTTCTGGCGACACTCATCCCTCAACCATTGCGAGCGGTGCTCCCCCGGGGGCCGTCGACGAGGACGGGCGGCTCCGCGAGGGTGGCGTGCAGGGGGTCTTCGGGGACGATCCAGGGTGAGCCGGGGGCGCCGCCGGGGTCGGCGCGCCAGCGGTGCGCCACCCGCTCGACCGCCACCGGGTACACCGTCAGCGACCCGTCGCGGCCGAGGTGGAAGCGGAGGAAGCTCTTGTGGTCCTCGATGCCCATACCGGCGTACAGCTCGTTGACGTTGACGTCGAAGTACCGTGCGACCAGCAGGTACGCCCCTACCACCCAGGCGTCGGCCAGCCCGATGACGGGGCCGTAGACCACGAACGCCAGCAGCGTCGCCCACGGGTTCGCCAGCCCCGACAGCGGGAGCGCCGACCACGCCGCCGCTCCCCCGAGCGCCAGCGCCACGTGCGGCACCGCATGGAGCACCGCCGCGGCCATGTGCTTGCGCGTCCGCTCCCCGAGGACCAGCGTGAACACCGCCGTACCGACCAGCACGGCGACCACACCGGACACCGTCGCCGGCGTGATCAGGTGGTCGGGCGACGTCACGAAGGCCAGCATGAGCAGCGTCTGCATGAGCCCGAGCAGCCAGACGAAGCCGGGATTGCGCCGCGGCAGCCGGGAGAAGATCCGCCGGCCGAGCCGCCGCGAGGTCTGCTGCGACGGGTAGGCGGCGGCCCGCTCGTACCGCTGCGGGGTGCTGCGCCGGCGGGTGATCGTCTCCTCCGGCGGGACGGCGACGGCGTCGGGCAGGTGGTCGGTGCCGACGAGGTAGGCGCCGCCTCCGCCGCAGGTGAGCAGCTGCCGGCCGCGCCCGTCCGGCCCCGGGCCGGTGTAGCGCGCGTAGTGGTGCATGTCGCCGGCGAGCAGCAGCGGCACCCGGGCGCCGGTGGGCTCGATGACCGTGCGGATGAAGTAGTCGACGCTGTCGTAGGCGTCGGGCCGGTCGTGCGTCTTCACCCACGACGGCTGGGCCGGCACCAGGATGATCCGGTCGGTGGGCGTCAGCCGCTCGGCGACCCGGCCGAAGTAGGCGAGCTGCGGCTCGTCGATGTAGGACGACAGCTGGATGTCCACGGCGAACAGCCACCACCGGTGCGGCAGCTCCAGCGCGAAGTAGCTGCGCGCCTGCCGCGTGCGCCAGCCGCCGACGGTGTCGCCCTGCGCGAACAGCCGCAGGAACGCCGTCAGCCCGTCGTACCAGTCGTGGTTGCCGGGCAGCGCGTAGAGCGACGGCGTGACGGCGGCGAGGTCGGGCAGGGCGGCGCGGTACGGGCCCTTCCAGCGGTGCTCGTAGGCCGGGTTGGACGCCGTCGGGTACACCTGGTCGCCGCCCAGGACGAGCAGGTCGCCGCGGGGCAGCAGGCGGCCGTCGTCGAGCATGAGCTCGGGCCGGGCCAGCAGCGACGCGATCGTGTAGGTAGCGTCGAACCCGTCGCCGACGTCGGCGGTGTAGTCGAACCAGAGCTCGTCGGCGGCGGAGTGGTCGTAGGCGCGGTCCGGCAGCGCGGCCTGCAGCTCGCGCTTGTCGAGGTAGCCGCCGAACAGGTAGGCGAGCAGGACGCGGACGGCGGTGCCGGCGAGCAGGCCGGGGTTGAGCCAGGGCACCGGCCGCTGGCGGACGAACCCGGTCTCCGCCGGGCTCAGGTCGCGCGGCCGCGGCGCGGGTCCAGTCACGTCAGCGACATCCGATGTGTCGGGCCCTGCACGTCACGCTCGTTGCTCCGATCCTCGCCATCTCCGACCGACGACTCGTGGGAGCCTCCGGCCCCCAGTCGTCGCCGGTGTGCACGGCCCTCCACGGGTGACCTTAGGGTCCCTCGGCAGGGTGATCAACCACCGCGCGCAGGCGGAGCTCGAGCATCGCCGCGAACCGCGCGTCGGCGTCGGCGAGGTCCAGCCCGCCGATCTCGCCGACCCGCCGCAGCCGGTACCGGAACGTGTTGGCGTGCACGTGCGTGGCCGCAGCTGCCGCCGTCACGTCGCCGAACGCCTCCAGCCAGGCCCGCAGCGTGTCGACCAGCTGCGACCGGTGCCGCCGGTCGTAGGCCGCGAGCCGCGCCACCGGACCCGACGGGACCCGCCGCTCGGCCGCCATGGCGCCGCCCAGCTCGAGGAGGAACGCCGAGATCTGCACGTCGGTGAGCCGGGCCACGCGCGAGCCACCCCGCCGCGTCCGCAGCACCCGCACCGCGCGGTCGGCGTCGTGGCGCGACTGCGGCAACTCCGACGGCCCGGCCGCGACCCCGCCGATGCCGACGACGACGTGACTGCGGGCGCCGATGCGGCTGAGGAACTCCTCGGCGACGGCGACGGCGCGCTGGCCGGCGTCGGGGCCGTCGCCGGCCAGCGGGATGACGCCGTAGACCACGCCGCCGACGAGGGCGACCGCGGACCGCGGATGGACGGCGGCCAGGTGCAGCGCGAACGCTCCGGCGACCCGCTGCAGGTCGGCTTCGACGGAGGACGGCTCGGCCTCACCGGGCACGGCCAGCGCCAGCACGCACGCCGGTCCGCCGGCCAGGCCCAGCCGGCTGGCCGCCTCGCCCGCCGCGGGACCGCCTTCGAGCACCGTCGCGACCAGCTCCGCGCGCAGCCGCCGCTCGACGTCGGCACCGGCGCGGTGGCGCAGCATGTGCAGCGCGACCAGCTTGGCGGCGTCGACGAAGGCCTGCTCGCGTTCCGCGGTGAGCGGCTCCTTCACGGCCGCCCACATCGAGCCGAGGATCTCGTCGCCCGCGCGGACCCGGATCGCCGCCCGCGCCATCTCCGCGCCCTCGATGTCGGGCATGAAGACCGGCCGGTCCGACGCGTAGAGCGCCCGGAACAGCCCGCGCCGCTCGAGCTGGCGCAGGTAGCGCTCGGGGACCTGGCGGCCGAGCACGGTCTCCTTGCGCGACTCGTCGGCGCGCTCCTGGTCGGCCGAGAACGCCAGCACGCGCGAGTTGAGGTCCTCGATCGTCAGCGGCGCGTCCAGCAGCGCCGACACCGCCCCGGCCAGCGCGAACAGATCGCCCGCGCCGGCGCCGGCCAGCGTCTGGTCCTCGACGCCGCCCAGGTCGTCCAGCGCCAGCAGGCTGCGCAGCAGGGCCGCGACCTGCGCCCACGACGCGCCGCGGGTCAGACCGAACAGGACCAGCCCCTCCTCGGCGACCGCCCGCCGCGCGTCGGCGTCGAGGTCGACCGGGACCCGCAGCACCAGCCCGACGGCGCCCTCGGCGGCCACCGCGCGCACGACCTCGGCGATCTCGTCCGGCGCGGCCAGCCCGACGCCCAGCACCAGCGCGTCGGCCGGCATCGACGGCGGGTCGAGCGGGTCGTGGATGACCACCCCGCCCACGCTCCGGCCGGGATCGACCCGCCCGGCGACGACCTCGAGCAGCGTCGACCCCAGATCGTCGAGGACGCGGCCGAGCGTGGCCCTCGGTCGCAGGGTCATGCGCAACACCTCTGAACCCAAGCACGCGGACGACGGGAGCGAGTTCGTCGAACTCTACAATCCGCGCCGCCTGCTTGGTGCCCGCCCACGAACCGCCAGATCCCCCTGGCGGCTCGGTGTGCGATGAGACACCTGTGCGCACCGGTGCGTCACGGTGCTCATGTGCCCAGGGATCGCCGGGCACCGTCGCCGGTCAGGGTGCGGGGAGCCAGGTGGTCGAGGTCGTCATCGACGCCAGGACGTCGGCGATCGGCTCGACGCCGAGGCCGGGCCCGGTGGGCACCGCCACGTGGCCGTCCTCGAGGACGAACGGCGCCGTCACGTCCTGGGCGAAGTAGCGGTCCGACGCCGACGTGTCGCCGGGGAGGGTGAACCCGGGCAGCGCCGCCAGTGCGACGTTGGCCGCCCGCCCGATGCCGGTCTCGAGCATGCCGCCGCACCACACCGCCGCCCCGTGCGCCTGCGCGAGGTCGTGGATGCGCCGCGCCTCGAGGTACCCGCCGACCCGGCCGGGCTTGACGTTGATGATCCGGCAGGCGCCCAGCGCCAGCGCGTCGGCGGCGTCCTTGGCCGACTCGATCGACTCGTCGAGGCAGATCGGCGTCCGCACCAGCTGCGCGAGCGACGCGTGCTGGCGCAGGTCGTCCTCGGCCAGCGGCTGCTCGATCAGCAGCAGGTCGAAGTCGTCCAGCGCCGCCAGGACACGGGCGTCGGCCAGCGTGTAGGCGGCGTTCGCGTCGACCTGCAGCATCAGGTCGTCGCCGAACCGCTCGCGGACGGCGCGCACCGCGGCGACGTCCCAGCCGGGCTCGATCTTCAGCTTGATCCGCAGGTAGCCCTGGTCGAGGTAGCCGGCGACGGCGTCGAGCAGCGCCGGGATCGAGTCCATGATACCGACGGAGACCCCGGCGGGCACGCGGTCGCGCACGGCACCGAGGTACGACCCGAACGACTCGCCGCGGGCCCGCAGCCAGGCGTCCAGCACCGCCGTCTCGAGCGCGGCCTTCGCCATGCGGTGCCCGCGCACCGGCTCGAGCAGGCGCGCCACGTCCAGCGGCTCCACGTCACCGGCCGCGAACAGCCGTGGCGCGAGGAACCGCTCGATCACCTGGGCCGCCCCGTCGGCGTACTCCGGCGAGTACAGCGGCTCGCTCATCGCCACGCACTCGCCCCAGCCGTCGCCGTCGGGCGTGGCGGCCCGGACCAGCAGCACGTCGCGCGCCGTCTCGACGCCGAACGAGGTGCGGAACGGCGCGACCAGCGGCATCGCGATGCGCCGCAGCTCGAACCCGGTGACCTTCACGCGTCGGTCCTCTCCGTCACGTAGCTGCCGGACCGGGTGAACCCGGTCACCCGCGCGCCACTGGTGATCAGCTCGCCGAGCACGTCGCGCACCGCGGAGCGCCACTGCCGGGCCGTCTCGGGGTCGGTGCCGCGCAGGGCCTCGATGTCCGACGGCGTCCCGACCAGCAGCCGCCCGGCCCGGGCCCATGCCGACCGGGGCGCGGCGACCGGCCGTCCCGACGGCGACTCCGTCAGCGCGGCGACGACGCCGGGCGGCACCGCGGCGGCCGTCCCGCCACCGCTCGCGCACGCCGCCACCACCGACGGGTCCTCGAGCCGCCAGCGCACCAGAAGCCGGTCGCTGCCCTGCCCGCCGTTGATCGCGTCGTCCATGTCGCCGTAGAAGTCGACCAGGTAGTCGCTCGGCCGGGCCTGCAGCTTGGCCAGGTTGAAGTAGGCGTTGCGGCGCACCAGCGGGTCGAACGTCCAGGTGATCTCGGAGAGGCCGTGCTCCAGTGCCCAGTCGCGCTGGTGCGACTTGAGCGCGAACCCGACGTGCCGGCCGCGGGCGGCGGCCGAGACGCCGGCGACGTGCGAGTGCATCGAGCGGCCCGGTGGCGCGGCGAAGAACCCGACACACGCCCCGACCAGCTCGTCGCCGTCATAGGCACCGGCCACGTAGTTGCCGGCGTGGGTCAGGGCGCGCAGGTGCTCGACGGTGACGGGCGGGTTCGACTTGTCGGGCCGCCAGATGCGGTCGAACAGCGCGTAGACCTCTTCGAGATCGCCGAGCGCGGACAGCTCGCGGATGACGAGGTGCGCGACGGCGGCGGGCTGGGCGGCCATGTCGTCGATGGTCCTCCACTCCGGGGCGCCGGTCATGGTCGTCCGGCCCGATCCGCGGCGACCGGGTTCGTCGGTCCGGACGAGCCCGCGCGCACGGCGTCGACCAGCCCGGCGAGCAGCGCGGCCCGCCGCGGCATCTCGTCGACGAGCACGTACTCACCCGGCGCGTGCGCCCCGGCCCCGACGGCGCCGAGCCCGTCCAGCGTGGGGGTGCCGTCGCCGGCGACGATGTTCCCGTCCGAGGCCCCGCCCACGTGCGCCGAGCCCAGCGGCCCGAGCCCGAGCGCGGCGGCCACATCGACCGCCAGCTCGTACAGGGCGGCCGACGACGACGGCTCGAACGGCGGGTGCCGCGGCCCGCGGACCACCTCGACCTCCGCGCCGTCGAGCACCGGGCGCAGCGCGAACAGCCCGTCGTCGACGCGGCTCGCCTCGGCCGCCGTCGGCACCCGCGCGTCGACATGCACGGACGCCGCCGCCGGGACGGTGTTCGCGGTGGTCCCCGCCGTGGCGACGGTGGGGGTGACGGTGGCGCCGCCGGGCCCGCGGTCGAGGGCGCCGATGGCGAGGATCTGGTGCGCGAGCTCGACCGCCGCGTTGACGCCGGTCCACGGCTCGAGCCCGGCATGCGCGGCCCGGCCGGTGACATGCACCTCGTACCAGGCGACGCCCTTGCGCGCGGTCTTCAGCGCACCGCCGTCGGCCGCCGCCTCCAGGACGAATGCCGCCGAGGCGCGGGCGGCCTCCTCGTGCAGCAGCGGCCGCGACGTCAGCGCGCCCAGCTCCTCGTCGCCGGTGACCAGCACCGTGATGCCGTCGAGCGAGGACAGCCCGGCGAGCGCGTGGAACAGCTGCACCAGTCCGGCCTTCATGTCGAAGCAGCCCGGGCCGTAGGCGCGTCCGTCCGCCACCCGCCACGGGTGCGCCAGCAGCGAGCCGACCGGCCAGACGGTGTCGTGGTGGCCGAGCAGCAGCACGCCGGGCCGTCGCGCACCGGGCGGCCCGAACCGCCAGCGCAGGTGCGTCCGCCCGTCGACGACCAGCCGCTCGGGCGCGGCGCCGGTCAGCCGCGCCCCCAGCGCCGCGACGACGTCCGCCGACGCCGCGACCGCCGCGGTGTCGGCCGACGGCGACTCGCACTCGACCAGCGTCCGCAGGTCGGCGGTCATCTCGGCGACGCTGCTCATCGGGCGCCCGTCTTCCCGCTCACCCTCACATCATCGTCCCGAAATCCCAGGATGAGGCCTTGTCGGTGCCCGCCCGTAGGGTGGGATCCCACCCGATCCGGGCGGGTCATGCCCTCCTCGTCCACGCCCCCCACTGCGTCAGGCGACCTTCGGTGTCGCGCGGACCCCGAGGTGGACGTACGGCGTCCCGTCGGCGAGCGCGTAGAACGTCACCGGCATCCAGGTCTCGTTGCCGGGCAGCCGGGTCAGGTAGAGGCCGTCGCGCACCGGCACGAGGTCCAGCTCCTTCGGCTCCTCGTCGAGGCCGGCGAGCTGGGCGGTGCTGGTGATCCGCAGCTTCGGCCCGGTCTCGGCCTGCCAGACGTCGAGCCGGACGCTGGCGCGCTCGTACGTCCCGACGTGCGGGGTCAGATCGACGGCGACCGGCTCGGCGGGCGGGGTGAGCGGCGCGGCCATCTCGACGCCGGCGACGTCGCGGACGATCTCGCGGATCAGCGTCTCGTAGAGGTCGCGGGTGTGCCCGCCGTTGGTCAGCATCGTGACGGCCACACCCTGCTCCGGCAGTACCCGCAGGAACGCGGACTGGCCGATGGTGTTGCCGTCGTGGCCGATCAGCCGGGTGCCGTTCCAGTCCAGGCGGAACCAGCCGAGCCCCCACGAGTCGGCCAGGGTGTACGGGTCGGGCAGCTGCACCTGCTCGGCCTGCATGGCGGCGACGGTGTCGGCGGCCAGCACGCGGGTGCCGTCGGCGGCCACGCCGCCGGCCAGGTGCATGCGGGCGAACGCGAGCACGTCGGCGACGGTCGACGCGATCAGGCCGGCGGGCCCGGCCGAGCGCGGCAGCACCCAGACCGACGCCCGGCGGAACGGCTCGTCGTCCTCGTGGACGTGCCCGACGGCGGTCCGGTGCAGCAGCGCGTCGTCCGGCAGCGTCACCGTCCGCGGCAGCCCGAGCGGCGCGTAGAGCAGGTCGCGCATCGCGGCGTCCCAGACCTGGCCGGTGAGCTTCTCGATGACCCGGCCGGCCAGCGTGAACCCGGAGTTGCAGTAGGACCACGTCGCGCCCAGCGGGTGGTTCAGCGGCAGCCCGGCCAGCGCCGCGACGTACTTCTCCAGGCAGTCGTCGCCGCGGCCGGTGTCGAGGAAGAAGTCGCCGTCGATGCCGCTGGTGTGCGTGAGCAGGTGCCGCATGGTGACCCGCGCGGTGGCGTCGGGGTCGGCCAGCGTCAGCTCGGGCAGGTACGTGACGACGGGCTCGTCGAGCGACAGCTTGCCGGCGTCGACCAGCGCCAGGACCACGCTCGCCGTCCACACCTTGCTGATGGAGCCGATCTGGAACAGCGTGTCGGTGGTGACCTCGACGCCGGTCTCGACGTTCGTGACGCCGTACGCCAGCTCCAGGGTCTCGTCGCCGCGGGCGATGCCCAGCGTCGCGCCGGGGACGCGGTAGCGCTCGGCCAGCTCGTTCAGCCGCTGCTGCCAGTGGTCGCGGTCCAGGGTCGTGGCGGATGTGGTCATCGCGTGCTCCTTCTTCGACGTGTACTGGGTGACCCAGTCGACGATGCGGCGGGCGTAGTCGAGCCGGTGCGACGGGCGTCCGGCGAGGATGAACAGGTGCGACGCGCCCGGGTAGAGCACCAGCCGGGCCGGCACGCCGCGGGCGCGCAGCGCGGCGAACCACTGCTCGGCCTGCCCCGGCGGGCACCGGTCGTCGTTCAGTCCGTGCAGGATCAGCGACGGCGTCGTCACCTGCGCGACATGGGTGTACGGCGACTGCGCGGCTGCGCCCGCGGGGTCGGAGAACGGGACGGCGGTCTCGTACGCGGCGAGGTGGTGCCCGGCATCGGACGTGCCGGCGAAGCTCGTGATGTCGGTCAGCACGCCGCCGGGGATCGCCGCGGCGAACCGGCCGGTGCGGCCGGTCAGCCAGCAGGTCATGTAGCCGCCGTAGCTGTACCCGGTGACGGCGAGGCGGGCCGGGTCGGCGACGCCCTCGGCGACCAGCTGGTCCAGCGGCTCCAGGAAGTCGCGCTCGTCGGCCAGCCCCCACTGCCCCACGGCGGCGGCGAAGAAGGCCTCGCCGTAGCCGTCGCTGGCCCGCGGGTTGAGCAGCAGCACCGACCAGCCCTGCCGAACCAGCAGCTGGTGGTAGGAGTGGCCGACGTCGGGCACCGGGCTCCAGGCGTTGTGCGGGCCGCCGTGGATGTCGAGCAGCAGCGGCGCCGGCCCGCGCCCGTCGTCGCTCGCGGCCGACGACGGGCGCAGCAGCCAGCCGTGCACCTCGGTGCCGTCGGAGACGGTGAAGACGCGCTCCTCGGCGACCGGCAGGTCCAGGCCCCGCGGCGAGTGCGCGGTCAGCGTCGTCTCGGCACCGGTCGCGACGTCGACCAGCGCGATCTCGCCGTACGACCCCGGCCCCGCGACGACGACGGCAGCGTGCGCACCCGCCACGGAGAGCCCCGACACGACCCGGCCCGCGCCGCCGAGCAGGGGCCGCACCGGTCCCCCGCCGGCGTCGACGGTGTACACGTGCGTGCAGCCGCGGTCGCGGGCACAGAACACGACGGTGTCGCCGTCGCCCGCGAGCTGGGGCAGCCCGCCGGGGTAGCCGGGCCCGCCGGGCATGACGTTGCGGTCCAGGTCCGCGGTGAGGTCGACGGCCGGGCCGCCGTCCAGCGGGACCCGGCACAGCCGGTGGTGCGCCACGGCGACCTGTCGCTGGCCCACCACCAGCAGCGCGCCGCCGTCCCGGGTCCACGTCACCGGGCCGGCGGCGCGCAGCTCTCCGACGGTCTCGCCCAGCGGCCCGCCCTCGGCCGGCAACACATAGACGTAGGACTCGCCCGTGAGGTCGGTGTCCGGGGCCGTGGCCGCTGGGAACGCGAGCCGCGAGCCGTCCGGCGACCAGGCGACCGGCCCGGCGCTCCAGTCGCCCTCGGTCAGCTGCGTGACGGCGCCGGTCGCCACGTCGGCCACGTGCACATGCTGGCGCAGCCCGCGCAGCAGCCCGGCGCCGTCGGCCTTGTAGCCGAGCCGGTCGGCGACGATCGGGTCGGTGTCCTTCTGCCCCGTGGTGTCGACGGCGGCCGTGAACGCGATGCGGGTGCCGTCAGGGCTCCACACGGGCGCGCCGGCGCCCTTCGGCAGGTCGGTCAGCGCCACCGGCTCGCCGCCGGACAGCGGCAGCAGCCAGAGCTGCGGTGGCCCGTCGGCGGCGCGCAGGAACGCCAGCGACGACCCGTCCGGCGACCACGCGGGCGAGGCGTCGGCGCGGCCGTGCGTGAGCCGCCGCGGCTCGCCCCCGTCCACCGGCACCAGCCAGAGCGACGACACGTTCTCGTCGGCCTCGGCGTCGCTGCCCTTCAGCACGTAGGCGACCCGCGAGCCGTCGGGCGACAGGGCCGGCTCAGCGGGGACGGTCAGGGCCAGGACATCGTCAGGGGTCATCGGGCCGGCACCTCCAGGGTGAGGGTTTCGGACGCGAAGTGGCAGGCGGACCGGTGCGGCCGGTCCGGCGCGCCGGGCTGCGGGTCGGTCTCGGCGCAGATCGTGCGCTCCGGCCGGGTCAGCGGGCCGATCGGGCAGCGGCGGTGGAACCGGCAGCCCGTGGGCGGGTCGTGCGGCGACGGCGCCTCGGTGTCCAGGCGCGGGTCGTCGGCGGGGACGGGGTCGTCCAGCGCCACGCCGAACGCCGGGGCGGCGTCCAGCAGCGTCCGGGTGTACGGATGCCGCGGCGAGGAGAGGACGGCGTCGGCCGGGCCGGCCTCGACGATCCGCCCCAGGTACATGACGGCGATGACGTCGCTGACGTAGCGCACGACCGAGAGGTTGTGCGAGATGAACAGGATCGTCAGCCCGAGCCGGCGCTGCAGGTCGCGGACCAGGTTGAGCACCGATCCCTGCACCGAGACGTCCAGCGCGGACGTGATCTCGTCGGCCAGCACCACCTCGGGCTCGGCGGCCAGCGCGCGGGCCAGCGCCACCCGCTGCCGCTGGCCGCCGGACAGCCCCGACGGCAGCGACCGCGCGCGGGCCGGATCGAGGTCGACCAGCTCGAGCAGCCGGGCCACCTCGGCGGCCCGGGCGCTGCGTCGGCGGCCGCGCAGCGCCTCGGCGATCGACTCGCCGACGGTCATCCGCGGGTCGAGCGAGGCGTGCGGGTCCTGGAAGACCAGCTGCAGGCGACGGCGGTCGCGGCGGGTCCGCAGCGGGGCGCCGTCCAGCCGGATCTCCCCCGACGTCGTCGGGACCAGCCCGACAGCGGCCTTGGCCAGCGTCGACTTGCCCGACCCGGACTCGCCGACCAGCCCCACGACCGACCCGGCGGGAACCGTCAGATCGACGCCGTCGACGGCGGTCAGCGCGGACCGGCCCGAGCCGAAGCGGACGGTCGTGCCCTCGAACGACAGCTCTCTCATGACCGGCCTCCTGAAAGGACGTCCAGCACCAGGTCCAGCGGCTGCGAGCGCGGGTGCCAGCAGGCGGCGCGCTGCTCGGGGGCGACGGCGGCGAGGCCCGGCCGGACCCGGCAGGCGTCGTCGGCGAACGCGCAGCGCGGGGCGAACGCGCAGCCCTCGGGCCGGTCGGCGGGGTCCGGCGGACGGCCCGGAATCGTGGCCAGCGGCCGCTCGCGATCCGTCGCGAGGTCCGGCACCGACGCCAGCAGCGCGCGGGTGTACGGGTGCGCGGCCGCGCCCAGCTGCCCGACCGGCAGCTCCTCCACCACGCGGCCGGCGTACATGACCACGACCCGCTCGCAGAGCTGGGCGACGACGGCGATGTCGTGCGAGATCAGCACGACGGCGGCGCCGGTCTCGGCCTGCACGTCCTTCAGCAGCCGCAGCACCTGGCGCTGCACCGTGACGTCGAGCGCGGTGGTCGGCTCGTCGGCGATGATCAGCTCCGGCGTGCTCATCAGGCCCATCGCGACCATCGCGCGCTGGCGCATGCCGCCGGAGAACTCGTGTGGGTACTGGTGCGCCCGCCGCTCCGGCGCCGGCACCCGGACGGTGCGCAGCCGGTCGACGGCGCGGGCGAGCGCGGCCCGGCGGCCCTGGCCCTCGTGCACCCGGGTCACCTCGGCCAGCTGGGTGCCGACCCGCATCGACGGGTTGAACGAGGTCATCGGGTCCTGGAACACCATGGCCACCTTGGTGCCGAGCAGCTCGCGCACCTCGGACTCGGGCCGTCCCCGCGGCTCGACCCCGGCCACCTCGAGCCGGGCCGCCGTCACGTCCGCGGTGTCCGGCGCCAGCTGGGCGACGGCGAGCGCGGTGAGGCTCTTGCCGGAGCCGGACTCCCCCACGATGCCCACGGTCTCGCCGGGGCGGACGGTGAGGCCGACCCCGTCGACGGGGTACGTCCACCCGCCGCGCGGCGCGGGGAACCCGACACGGAGGTCGTCGGCGACGAGCACCGTGTCGCCAGGCGTCTCCGGGGCGGAGCCCGCGGCTGCCGCAGCCGCCGCCTGATCACCGACGGGAGGCCTGCGCCGTCGTACCGCACGCACCCCCACGACCTGCGCGATCGACTCGCCGAGCAGGGTGAAGGCGAGCCCGGCGACCACGACGGCGACGCCGGGGGCCAGCGCCGCGGCCGGGTTGATGTAGATGCGGTCCAGGCCCTCGCCGAGCAGCCGGCCCCAGTCGTAGGCCGGCGGCTGCACGCCCAGGCCCAGGAAGGACAGCCCGGCGAACGCCAGCAGTGCGCTGCCGGCCATGACCGTGGCGTTCACGACCAGCGGCTCGCCGATGTTCGGCAGCAGGTGCCGCGCGACCAGCCGGAACCGTCCCACGCCGGCCAGCCGTGCGGCCGCCACGAAGTCCCGTCCGGACACCGCCGCCACGTTCGTCTGCACCAGCCGGGCGAACGACGGCGCGCCGGCCAGGCCGATCGCCAGCACCGCCCCTCGGGCGCCCACCCCGAAGATCACCGCGAAGAACAGGGCGAGCAGCAGGCCGGGGAACGCGACCGCCAGGTTCACCGTCCCGGTCACCAGCCGGCCCGCCCGCCGTCCGAGCACCGCCGGCAGCACGCCCAGGAGCACGCCGGCGACCACGCAGATCGCCGTGGCCAGCAGGGCCAGGCCGAGCGAGTACCGCGTCGCCACCAGGACCCGCAGCATGATGTCGCGGCCCAGCGCGTCGGTGCCCAGCGGGTGCTCAGAGGTCGAGCCCTGCGACAGCGCCGCCGGGTCGGTCTCCTCGGCGGCGTCGCCCCACAGGATCGGCGCGACGACCGCGAGGACCGCCAGCAGCACGAGCAGCCCCGCCGCGGCCGCGCCGACGGGGTTGCGCAGCGCCGCCCGCCACTGGTCCCGCCCCATCAGCCCTCCCGGATCGTCGAGCGCGGGTCGGCGAGCGCCAGCAGCACGTCGACGACGAGGTTCACCAGCAGCACCGCGGCGCCGTAGACCAGCACGATGCCCTGCACGACGGGGTAGTCCTTGGCGAGGATCGACGAGACGATCGTCATCCCCATGCCCGGCCAGGCGAACACGTTCTCGACCAGGACGGTGCCGACGATCATGCCGCTGAGCAGCAGCCCGCCGATGGTCAGCGTCGAGGTCAGCGCGTTCGGGAACACGTGGCGCAGATGCACCCGCAGCGGCGGCAGTCGTTTCGCCCGTGCGGTGCGGACGAAGTCCTCGTCCATGACGGCGAGCGCCTCGACCCGGACGATGCGGGCCATCAGCAGCGCCGGCCCGAGCGCCAGTGCCACGACCGGCAGCACGTACGACGCCGCGTCGCCGCGCCCGGCCACCGGGAACCAGCCGAGCGTCACGCCGAACACGAACACCAGGCCGACGGCGAGCAGGAACTCCGGGATCGCCGCGCCCACCGCGCTGGTGGACGTGAAGCCCAGCTCGGCGCCGCGCCGGCGCCCGCCCCGGGTCAGCACGGCCATGGCCAGGCCCAGCGGGACGGCGGCCAGCATGACGACCACGAACGCGGCCACCGCCAGGCTCGCCGTCGCCGGCAGCCGCTGCCCGATCGTCTCCGACACCGACACCCCGGAGGTCATCGAGGTGCCGAGATCGCCGGCGAAGAGCGCCCGCACGTAGTCCGCTAACTGCACGCCGATCGGGTCGTTCAGCCCGAGTGCCTCGCGCCGCGCCTCCACCAGGTCCGGCGGCGCGGTGACGCCGAGCGCCGCCCGCACCGGGTCGCCCGGGATCAGGTGGATCATCAGGAACGCCAGCGTCACCAGCACGGCCAGCGACACCAGCAGCCGTCCCGTCCGGCGCAGCAGGAACCGCGCCCACGGGTTGCCCACCCACGCCGCGACGGCCGAGGTGGCCGGCGCGGCCGAGGGAGTGACCGGGGCGGTGGGCGGGGTGACTGGCGTCGTCGTCACGAGGCCGTCAGCCGGATCGTCGCCGGGATCGGGCCGTCGCCTCCGGGTTCCACGGTGGCGCCGTCGAGGAAGGTCGGGATGGTCTCGTCGGCGAAGGGCAGCACGTCGTACTCGGCGAACAGCGCCTCCTCGGCCTCCTGCCAGGTGGCGCAGCCCTCCTGGCCCGGCAGCGTCATCGCCTCGGCGACGGCCGCGGTGTACGCCGGGTTGTCGATCGAGGCGAGGTTGACCCCGCCGTCGGCCGGCGCCGGGCCGGACAGGAACGGCACGATCTGGCTGGGCAGCCGCAGGTTGACCGGCAGCAGCGCCGCGCCCCACGCCCCCGTGCCGAAGACCACCTCGTTGTACTCCGTCGGCGGCAGCCCGCGGGTGGTGGCGGCCACCCCGAGGTCGGTCCAGGTCGAGGCGATCAGCTCGGCCGCGGCGGCCGTCGTGTCGCCTCGGGTGCTGTTGTAGATCAGTTCGAGCTGCAGCGGGGCGCCGTCCTTGGCCCGCACACCGTCCGAGCCCGCCGTCCAGCCCGCCTCGTCCAGGGCCGTGGCGGCCGCCTCGGTGTCCTGCTCCGGCAGGTTGCCGTCGACGGCGTCATAGCGACAGGCGACCGGGTCGATGATGGCCAGCGCCTCGGACCGCGCCCCGTAGCCGCCGGTGATCACCGACATGAGCTCCTCGAAGTCCAGCGCCTGAGCCAGCGCCGCGCGGACGGCGTCGTCGGCGCCGGGATTGCCGGCGGCCTGGTTGAAGAACAGCTCGCCGACGATCGCCCGCAGCGTGACCTGCTCGTAGCTCTCCTCCAGCCGCTGCCGGTCCGGCCCGACGACCGACGCCGCGTTCAGCTCGCCCGAGAGCAGCAGGTTCGCCGCCGTCGACTCGTTCGCGACGACACGGATGTTCACCGTCGCCGGGGTGCCGGGGTCGGCGGCCGCCCGGCCGTCGGGCCCCCACGCGTAGTCGTCGCGGCGCTGGAACGTGTAGTGGTCGTCGCGGACGACCTCGGTCAGCTCGAACATGCCCGTGCCGATGCCGGCCTCCTCCAGCAGCGACGGGTCGTCCAGGCCGGCCTGGCAGGCGATGAAGACGTCGCCGGTGCTCTGCAGCAGGAACGGGTCCGGCGTGGGCACGGTGATGGTGACGGTGCGGGCGGCGTCGTCGGCGGTCGCGGTCAGCTCGGCCGGGACCATCACGCCCCGCAGCGGCGACACGTTGGCCTCGTCGACCACGAACTGGAAGTTCGCCGCCACGACGCTGGCCGTCAGCGGGGTGCCGTCGGAACAGGTGATGCCGTCGCGCAGGGTGTAGGTGACGGTGTCGGGCGTGGCCTCCCACGACTCCGCCAGCCACGGCAGCGCCTCACCCTCGACGGTGAAGTAGACGAGCTTGTCGTACAGGTAGGCGTCGACGGCGCGCGTCGCCGCCAGCACGGTCAGATGCGGGTGCAGGTTGCCCGGATCGGCGGCGACGGCGTAGGTGAACGTGCCGTCGACGACGGGCTCGGCGTCCCCGCCCGACGCGCCCGGCCCGCCGGCGCTGTCGCCGTCGGAGCCGCCGCACGCCGCGAGGAGCAGTGTCAGGGCCGCGGCGAACGCGACCTTCGGGCCGATGCGCATGACCATCTCCTTCGGGAGAGCGGTGATCCGCACAGCCTCGCGCCGTGGCCCGGCTCACGTCTTTGTCCGATCCGACGACCCCCGGCGGCAGAACTCGTCGGGGTGGACGGACGGCGAGCACATGCGGTCAGGCGCGGAGGACCCGCCCGGCCCGCTCACCGCTGAAGGTGCCGCCGTCGACGACCACCCGGCCGCCGAGGACGACGGTCTCGATGCCCTCCGGAGTCACGTCCGGCGTGGTGTAGGTGCCGGCGTGGCCGATGCGGTCCGGGTCGAAGACGGTGATGTCGGCGTGCGCGCCGGGCAGCAGCACACCCCGCCCGGCCAGCCCGAACTGCCGGGCGACCAGCGACGTCGCCTTGCGGATCGCCTCCTCCCACGTGAGCACCTGCTGCTCGCGCACGTAGGTGCCCAGCAGCCGCGGGAAGCAGCCGTACGTGCGCGGGTGCTGCAGTCCGATCGGCGGGCCGTTGTCCGAGCCGATGCCGACCAGCGGGCTGGCCATGATGGCCTGCACGTCCGGCTCGGCCATCATCTCGACGACGATCATGGCGGTGGGGTCGTCGGCGACGAGGTCGCAGAGGGTGTCGAACGGGTTCTCGGCCTGGCCCCGCTGTTCGGCGAGGTCGGCGACGGTGCGGCCGACGGCGTCCGGGTCGCGGTGGCCGGTGACGATGACCTGCGCGGGCGTGGTGCTGCCCCACATGCCGTCGCCGGGGTCGGCGCGCTCGGCGTCGGCCTGCAGCGCGATCCGGTAGGCGGGGTCGGCCAGCCGGGCGGTCATCGCCGTGGCGCCGCCCTCGGCCGCGCGGTTGGGCAGCAGCGCGAGCAGCACCGTGCCGCCGGCGAGGTACGGGTACTGGTCGCCCATGACGTCGACGCCGGCCAGCCGTGCCGCCGCGATGCGGTCGAGGAGGGCCGCGCTCTTGCCGTGGGCGGCCCGGCCGGCGGCCTTGCAGTGTGAGATCTGCAGCCGGATGCCGCCGGCCAGCGCAACGGCGACGGCCTCGTCGATGGCGTCCTCGACGTGGCGGCCCTCGTCGCGCATGTGGGTGGCGTAGGTGCGCCCGTAGGCGCCGGCCACGCGGGCGATCGCCTCGAGCTCCGCGCGATCGGCGAAGCAGCCCGGCGGGTAGATGAGACCGGTCGAGAAGCCGACGGCGCCGGCCCGGAACGCCTCGGCGGCGAGGTCTCGCATGCGCTCCAGCGCGCCGGGGCGCAGCTCGTCGCCGGCGCCGTTGGCGGTGAGCCGCAGCGTGTGGTGGCCCACCAGGTAGGCCAGGTGGTTGGTCGGGCCGTGCTGCTCGACGAGGTCGAGGAAGGCCGCGAACGAGCCGGCCGGCGAGGGGATGGTGCAGGCCAGCTCGCCGTACATCGCGTCGACGACGGCCGACGACACCTGGTCGAGCGGCGCGAAGCTGAACCCGCAGTTGCCGGCGATCTCGGTCGTGACGCCCTGCAGCAGCTTGAACGGCTGCGGGTCGTCCATCAGCGGGACCATGTCGCTGTGCGAGTGGGCGTCGACGAAGCCGGGGGCGACGTGGAGGCCGGTGCAGTCGACGGTGCGCGCGCCGGCGGTGTCGCCGCTCGTGGCCGCGCCCGGCGCGACCGCACGGACGACGCCGTCGGCGATCACGACGTCGGCCACCACGCCGGGTGAGCCGAGGCCGTCGAACACGGTGCCGCCGCGCAGGACCAGGGTGTCAGTCATGGGCGGAGTCAATCGCAGGGCCGTTGCGACGTCTTCGTCGGATCGGCCAATCTCGTCCGCAGGAGCCGGGTCATGCGAAGATCAACGCCGGGACCGAGGACTCAGGGGACCTCCGGCCCCCGTCGCCCGCGTTCTCGCATGCCCCTCAGGGCGTCAGGCGGACTTCTCGCGACGCTCGCGTTTGCGCGGGCCCTCGCGCGGGACCAGCGTCGGCAGCACGTTGGCGTCGACCACGTCGCGGGTGATGACCACGCGGGCGACGTCCTCGCGCGACGGGACCTCGTACATGACGTGCAACAGCACCTCTTCGAGGATCGCCCGCAGCCCGCGCGCGCCGGTGCCGCGCAGCAGCGCCAGGTCGGCGACCGCCTCGGTGGCGTCGTCGGTGAACTCCAGCTCGACGTGGTCGAGCTCGAACAGCCGCTGATACTGCTTCACCAGCGCGTTCCGCGGCTCGGACAGGATCCGGATCAGCGCCGCCCGGTCCAGCGGCGACACCGTCGTGATGACCGGGAGCCGGCCGATGAACTCCGGGATCAGCCCGAACTTCAGCAGATCCTCCGGCATGACCTCGCCGAAGGTGTTCACCGAGTCGCGCTCGGCCTTGGACTGGATCTGCGCGCCGAAGCCGAGCCCGCGCTTGCCGATGCGGCCCTGGATGATGTCGTCGAGTCCGGCGAACGCGCCACCCACGATGAACAGCACGTTGGTGGTGTCGATCTGGATGAACTCCTGGTGCGGGTGCTTGCGCCCGCCCTGGGGCGGCACCGACGCCGTCGTGCCCTCGAGGATCTTCAGCAGCGCCTGCTGCACCCCCTCGCCGGACACGTCGCGGGTGATCGACGGGTTCTCGCTCTTGCGGGCGATCTTGTCGACCTCGTCGATGTAGATGATGCCGGTCTCGGCCTTCTTCACGTCGTAGTCCGCGGCCTGGATCAGCTTCAGCAGGATGTTCTCGACATCCTCACCGACGTAACCGGCCTCGGTCAGTGCGGTGGCGTCGGCGATGGCGAACGGCACGTTCAGCATCTTCGCCAGCGTCTGCGCCAGGTAGGTCTTGCCACAGCCCGTGGGGCCGATGAGCAGGATGTTCGACTTCGACAGCTCGACGGCGTCGTCCTTGCCGTGGCCGCGGGCGGCGGCGGACTGGCGCGCCTGGACCCGCTTGTAGTGGTTGTAGACGGCGACGGAGAGCGCCTTCTTGGCGATGTCCTGGCCGATGACGTACTGCTCGAGGAACTCGTAGATCTCGCGCGGCTTCGGCAGCTCGGACAGGCCGCCGGCCTCGGCGGTCTCGCTGAGCTCCTCTTCGATGATCTCGTTGCAGAGATCGATGCACTCGTCGCAGATGTAGACCCCGGGACCTGCGATGAGCTTCTTGACCTGCTTCTGGCTCTTACCGCAGAACGAGCACTTGAGCAGGTGGTCAGCGTCGCCGATGCGTGCCACGCGGTACGTCCTTCCGTCTACAGCTGCGATCTCGGCCGTGCGGCCGAGGATCCACGGAGCGAGCCGTTGGTCCCGGGCCCTGGTCGCGGATCGACGTCGTGCGTATCGCCGGCCCTCGCGAGCCCTGCGTTGCCTTCGACGTTACAACGTCCGGCGGGCAAACGGGCACCCGGAGAGCGGATCGGGCCCGGCGCGTCGCCGCCGGGCCCGATCTGTGCGAGGTCAGCCGACGAGGCTGGCCTTGCGCGACGCGGTGAAGTTGTCGACGAGGCCGTAGTCGATGGCCTCCTGCGTCGTCAGGATCTTGTCGCGCTCGATGTCGTTGCGCACCTGGTCGATGCTCCGGCCGGAGTGCTCGGAGAGCATCTTCTCCAGCAGCGCCCGCATGCGCAGGATCTCGTTCGCCTGGATCTCGATGTCGCTGGCCTGGCCGTAGGTGCCCTCGGTGTAGGGCTGGTGGATCAGGATGCGCGCGTTCGGCACCGCCAGCCGCTTGCCGGGAGCGCCGGCCGCCAGCAGCACGGCCGCCGCGGACGCCGCCTGGCCCATGCACACCGTCCGGACGTCCGGCTTGATGAACTGCATGGTGTCGTAGATGGTCGTCATGGCCGTGAACGAGCCGCCGGGCGAGTTGATGTAGATCTCGATGTCGCGGTCGGGCTCCATCGACTCGAGGCAGATCAGCTGCGCCATGACGGCGTTGGCGACGTCATCGGTGATGGGGGTGCCGAGGAAGATGATGCGCTCCTCGAACAGCTTGCCGAACGGGTCGATCCGCCGGAAGCCGTAGGACGTGCGCTCCTCCCACTGCGGGATGTAGTAGTTCACTGGGTCTCCTCTGTCGGGTGGTCGCTTGTCGCCTGTGGGATGCGCCGGCCGGCCGTCAGGCCGTGCCGCCGCCCTGGGAGACCTGCGAGGCGCTCTCGACCACGTGGTCGACGAAGCCGTACTCGAGCGCCTCCTGCGGCGTGAAGTAGCGGTCGCGGTCGGAGTCGGCCTCGATGCGCTCGACCGTCTGGCCGGTGTGCTGAGCGATCAGCTCGGCCATCTCGCGCTTGGTGCGCAGCATGGCCTCGGCCTGGATGCGGATGTCGCTGGCCGAGCCGCCCATGCCGCCGGACGGCTGGTGCATGAGGATGCGGGCGTGCGGCAGGGCGTAGCGCTTGCCGGGCGCTCCCGCCGTCAGCAGGAACTGGCCCATGGACGCCGCGAAGCCCATCGCCACCGTGACGACGTCGGGCTTGACGAACTGCATAGTGTCGTAGATGGCCATGCCCGCGGACACCGAGCCGCCGGGCGAGTTGATGTACAGGTTGATGTCGCGGTTCGGGTCCTCGGCCGCCAGCAGCAGCAGCTGCGCGCAGATGGCGTTGGCGTTCTCGTCGCGGACCTCGGAACCGAGGAAGATGATGCGCTCTCTCAGCAGCCGGTTGTAGATGTGGTCGTCCAGACCACCGACGGCTGGTGCTGGGGCGTGGGCCTGAATGAGGGACGGGCCCGACGTCTCGGGGCGTGTGCTCACCGTGATCTCCTTGGGGCTTGCTGACTGGTCGTCGAGACCGTTGGTTCGTGTGTCTTCTTCGTTGTGCCAACGACAGTAACCACAAAGGCCGTGGCGACCATCCGCCGCATGGCCGGTGTTCGCTCACGGCGTGCGCGGCGGCCTCGTGTGGTGCACAAACGCGATCAGGTGACCAGCCGTGGGCGTGGTCACCTGATCTGCGTGGTCCTGCGTTCTGCTCGGCCCGGCCGTCAGGCCTTGGTCTCGTCCTCGGCCTCGGCCGCGGTGTCGTCGGCCGCGGTGTCGTCGGCGGCGGTGTCGTCGCCGGCCGTCTCGTCGGCGGCCGCGGTGTCGTCGCCGGCCGTCTCGTCGAGCTCGGCGAACTCGAAGTCGCCGTCGACCGCCGGGGTGGCGACTCCCCCGACCTCGTTCGGGTCGGCCAGGGTGCCGTCCTCGCGCAGCCGGTTCAGCTCGACGGCGTTGCCGGAGGCGTCGCTGACCTTGGCCTTCTCGACGGCGAGGGCCAGCGCCTTGCCACGCGCGACATCGGCGACGACGGCGGGCAGGTTGCCCTGGTCGACCAGCTGCTGGGCGAGCTGGTTCGGGTCGGTGCGCGAGCGCATGGCCTGCTGGATGATGTACGAGCTGAGCTCGTCCTGCGAGACCTCGATGCTCTCGGACTTCACGAGCTCGTCCAGGATGAACTGCTGGGCGAGGTTGTCGCGCAGCTGCTTCTCGAACTCGGCACGGTGGTCGTCGTCGCCGTGGCCGTCGGCCAGGTGCTCCTCGACCTGCGCGGTGATGAGCTCCTCGGGCAGCGGGACGTCGCCGGCCTTCTCGATGAGCTGCGCCAGCACCTTGTCGCGCGCGGCCATGGCCTGCTCGATGCGCTTGCCGTTCAGCGACTGCTCGCGGATGTCGGCCCGCAGCTCGTCGAGGGTGTCGAACTCGCTGGCCAGCTGGGCGAACTCGTCGTCGAGCTCGGGGAGCTGCTGCTCCTTGACGGCGTGCACCGTCACCTCGACGTCGACCTCTTCGCCGTCGTGCGTGCCGACCAGGGTGGTCTTGAACGACTTCGACTCGCCCGCCGACAGCCCGGCCAGGGCCTCGTCGAGCCCTTCGACCATGCCGCCGCGCCCGACCTGGTACGACACGCCGCTCGCCTGGCCGCCGTCGACCGGCTCGCCGTCGCTCGTCGCGTTGAGGTCGATCTGCACGAAGTCGCCGTCGGCGGCCGCCCGCTCGACCGTCACCAGCGTGCCGAACCGCGCCCGCAGCACGTCGAGCCGCTCGGTGATGTCGGCCTCGCCGACCTCGATGTCGTCGACCTGGACCTCCAGGCCCTCCCACTCGGGCAGCGTGATCTTCGGCTTGACCGTCACCTCGGCGGTGAACTTGAGATCCTCGCCCTCACCGAACGACGGCGAGTCGATCTCGGGCTGCGCCAGCGGCGTCAGCTCGTTCTCGCGCATGGCGTCCTGGTAGATCTGCGGGATCGCCTCGTTGACGGCCTCCTCCAGCACCGCCGGCCGCCCGATGCGCTGGTCGATGACCATCGGGGGGACCTTGCCCTTGCGGAACCCCGGCACCGTCACCTGGGCGGCGATCCGCTTGTACGCGGACTGGATGTTCGACTCAAGCTCGGCGAAGGGAACCTCGACCGCGAGCCGGACCCTGGTCGGGTTGAGGGTCTCGACGACGCTCTTCACGCTGACGTGTCTCCTGTGTGGGATGGTGTCGGTCACGATCGCAACGGCCGTGCGTGTGCGTGGTGCTTGTCGGTGTTGCGAAGGCGGGCTGGTCGGGGCGACAGGACTCGAACCTGCGATCTCCTGCTCCCAAAGCAGGCGCGCTAGCCACTACGCTACGCCCCGGGTGCCCGGACAAGTCTAGGCCAGATCACAGGGTACTCTGTTCCGCGGGCCTCGTGGCCCCGCGCGGGTGTAGCTCAATGGCAGAGCCCCAGCCTTCCAAGCTGGTCATGCGGGTTCGATTCCCGTCACCCGCTCCACGTCGAGTCCGGCACGACCCGGCAGGTCGTCCTCGAGATGCGCGCCTCCCCGGCGCCGTACCGACGAGTGAGCCTCCCCGCGGCCCGAGCCCTCGAGATCCCGAGCCACGGGCTACCTCGATACGGTGAGCACCGCGGTTTCCTGACCGACCGGCGCCTGTGGTCGCGGCGCCGGATTGTTCGCTGGAGGGTGGCATGGCGGAGTCGTACGAGGCGGCCGACCCCGCCGACCTCGACCTCGGCGCACGACGGCCGCGGGACGACTCGGACGACCCGGACGGGCCGGAGGCCGGCACCTTCGGGCACCGCAACATGCGGGTCATGGGCCCGCGTGGCCGGGTGCGCGAGCCGGACCGGCCGTCGGTGATGCGCAGCCGCTGCTACGCAACGCCGGATGAGTCGTGAGCGGTCACCTCGCAGGCCATCCCGCGGCCGCCCCGCGTGCGATCCCCTACGCGTCGGCGGGCGGCCGGACTCTGCACCTTCACGTCTCGGCACCGTCGGCACCGAACGGGTCGCGGGTGCCGACGGCGGTCTTCTACCACGGTGGTGGGTGGGTGCGTGGGGGGACGCAGTTCCGGCCGCAGGCCGCCCGCCTCAACGCTGTGGGAATGCTCGCCGTTCTGGTCGAGTACCGCACGGAGGGTCCGGTTGCGGCCACCACGGACGCGTTGGCGGCGATGAACGCCGTCTTCGAGCGGTCCGGAGAGCTCGGGTGCGACGCCGGGCGCATCGTGGCGATCGGCGGGTCGGCGGGCGGTCACCTGGCCCTGGCGACGGCCGTGCTCGACCTGCCGGACACGAATCCGGCTCATCGGCCGGCCGCACTGGTCCTCCTGAATCCCGTCACGGACACGACCGGTGATTTCCCGATCGGGTTCGGCAGACGGCATTTCGCCGATGACGACCACGCCCGTCGCTACTCACCGATGCATCACGTCAGCGAGAAGACACCGCCGGCGCTCGTCATGCACGGCACGGCGGACACCGCCGTGCATTATCATAATTCGGCGGAATTCGTCGAGAAGGTGAATCACCGCGGCGGTCACGCGGAGATCGTTCTGTACGCTGACCAGCGGCACGGGTTCTTCAACCCGCGAGGTGACGTCACCGCTCAGCCTGCTGACGGGCACGCCGACTATTTCGACCTGACCACACGGGAAATGGTCCGATTCATTCGGCGGACCGTCATCGACAAGGCCTAGCCGAAGGGTCTCGATTTCGGCGCCAGCGGCTGTCGCGGGTGCTTCGGTGCGTTTTCCGATGTGACGCCCTCGGTGCGGGCGCCGATCCAGCGACACGGCGGCCGGCGCGAGCCGCCGACCCCGGCGAGTCTTCGCACGAGGCTCTTGACGACGCGCGTCACCGGTCCGTAACGTGAGCGCCCATCGGTCGACCAATACGTATTAAGGACAGCCATGGCAGCGCAACGGCGGCGCCCCACGCAGGTGGACATTGCCAAGCGTGTCGGCGTCTCCCAGGGGACGGTTTCGCTGGTCATCAGTGGTGGCGCGGCGAGTGACCAGGTCGCCGAGAAGACCCGCCGCGCGGTGCTGCAGGCTGCGGCCGAGCTCGGCTACACCGTCAACGCCGCGGCGCGCAGGCTCAAGGGCGGACGCACGCGGATGCTCGGCCTGTACACGTTCGAGCCGGTGTTCCCCGTGGACCAGCGGGACTTCTACTTCCCGTTCCTGCTCGGCGTCGAGGAGGCGACGGCTCGCTACGGCTACGACCTGCTGCTGTTCAGCTCGGCCACGGCCGGCGGTACCCGGCGCATCTACGCGGGCGGCGTCAACCGGCTGAAGGTCGCCGACGGCTGCGTGCTCCTGGGTCGCCACCTGCACCGCGACGACCTGGCCGAACTCGTCCACGAGGATTTCCCGTTCGTGTTCATCGGACGCCGCGAGGTCCCTGGCGAGGAGCTGTCGTACGTCGCCGCCGACTACGTGGGCGCCACTCGGGACATGGTCCGCGGGCTCACCGAGCGCGGTCACCGGCGGCTCGCCTACCTGAAGCTGAGCGGCGATCAGGAACCCACCCGCGACCGCGAGGCGGGTTTCCGGCTGGGACTCGACGACGCGGGAATCCCCGCCGGCGCGTGCGTCGTCCACTCCGTCGACGATCCCGGCGCCATCACGGGCGAGCTGCTGCGAGGGTGGCTGTCCGCCGGTGTCACCGCCCTGCTGGTGGAGCCGAGCGAGGACGACTCCACGATCGCCGCGGTCGAGCGGGCCGCCGCCGAGGCCGGTGCCCGCATCCCCGAGGACTGCTCGGTGGTGCTGCTCGGCGACCCGCCCCTCGGCGAGGGCGCCCGCGACTGGACACGCTTCTCGCTGCCCCGCGAGGAGATGGGCCGCGAGGCCGTCCGGCTGCTGCTGGACCTGCTGGACAACGACGACGGGGAAGCCCGTCAGCTCAACGTCGCCTGCATGCCGATCCTCGGCGACTCGATCGCCGAACCGCCGGCAGGAGTCACGCCATGACACCGGAACCCGCACAGCCGAAGGGACCGCCGCGGTGACCTATTTCATCGTCAAGCGGCTGGCGATCGGCCTCCTCACCATCTGGGGTGTCGTCACGGCCGTCTTCATCGTGGTCAGGCTCGCTCCCGGCGACCAGGCCACGGTGGCACTCGGGCCGGACGCGAGCGCGGCGGAGGTCGCGGCCCTGCGGCACACGCTCGGCCTCGACCAGCCGCTGCTCGTCCAGTACCTGTCCTACCTCGGCGACGTCGTGCGGCTCGACTTCGGCGATTCCTATCGCTTCGGCCGCCCGGCCATGGATCAGGTGCTCGAGCGCTTCCCGGCGACCGCCGAGCTCACTCTGGCCGCCACCGTCATCGCGATCGTCGCCGGCCTGATCCTCGGCGTCATCGCCGGCAAGAAGCCGGGGAGCGGCCTCGACCGCGCCGTCTCCACGGTCACCCTCGGCATGCAGGCACTGCCGCCGTTCTGGGTCGGCATCATGTTCATCCTGATCTTCGCCCTGCAGCTGCAGGTGCTCCCCAGCGCCGGCGGCGGCAGTCTCGCCAACCTCGTGCTGCCGGCGGTCACGCTGGCGATCCCGTTCACCGCGCTGGTGGCCCGCATGACCCGCAGCGGTGTGGCCGAGACGATGTCCGAGGCCTTCGTCCAGACCGCCCGGTCCAAGGGCCTCACCGAAACGCAGGTGCTCACCGGCCACGTCGTGAAGAACTCGCTCATCCCGGTGGTGACCGTCGTCGGTCTCCAGGTCGGCACGCTGCTCGGCGGCGCCGTGATCATCGAGACCGTGTTCGCCTGGCCCGGGCTCGGGTCGCTGCTGGTCAGCGCGGTCGGGAACCGCGACTACGCGGTCGTCCAGGCGGCCACCGTCCTGATCGCGCTGTGCGTGATCGTCCTCAACCTCGCCGCCGACATCATCAACGCCAAGCTCGACCCGCGGATCCGTCTGGAGGCGCGCCGATGACCCAGTCGGACATCCTGCTCACCGAGGCCCCCGGCCCGGTCGCGCCGCCCGCCCGGCGCCGGCGCCGCCGGCCGCTCGCCGCGATTCCGTACGTGATCATCGGCCTGTACGTGCTCGCGGCGACGATCGGCCCGTTGCTGATCGACTACGACCCGGTGGCCACCGAGGTCACCGAGCGCCTGCTGCCCCCGGGCTCGGCGACGGAGTCCGGTACCGCGTGGCTCGGCACCGACGCCGTGGGGCGAGACGTCCTCGCGCAGGTCGTGTACGGCGCACGGACGTCGTTCATCATCGGGATCGCCGTCGTCACGGCGTGCGGCCTGATCGGTGTCGTGCTCGGCGCGCTCGCGGGGTACTCCGGCGGGCTGCCCGACGCGGCCGTCTCGCGGACCATCGACGTGCTGATGGCGTTCCCCGGCATCCTGCTCGCGATCGTCATCGCCGGTCTGCTCGAGCGTGGCATGCACGTCGTGATCATCGCCCTGTCGGTCGGCGGCTGGGTCGGATTCGCGCGGCTGTCGCGCAGCATCACGATGTCGACCCGAGAACGCGACTGGGTGGACGCCGCCCGGATCATGGGCGTCTCCAAGGCGGCCACCCTCAAGCGGCACATCGTCCCGTTCCTCACCGGGTCGGTGGTCGCGCTGGCCACGATCGAGCTCGCATCGGCCGTGCTGTCCGAGGCCGCGCTCAGCTTCCTCGGTCTCGGTCTTCCCCCGCACATCGTGTCGTGGGGTCAAGCCATCGCGGGCGGCCGGGAGCACCTCGCCACCGCGTGGTGGATCACCGTCTTCCCCGGAATCGCGCTCACCGTCCTGGTCGTCTGCATCGGGCTGGTGGGCGACAGGCTCACCCGGCGGTTCACGCGCAAGCGGGACTAGCGCGCCGGCGTCTCACTTCCAACGACGAAAGGACTCCCGCCATGACCATGCGCACACGGCGCTCACTCTCGATCTTCGCAGGAACCATCGCGCTGCTCACGGCCGCGGCCGCCTGCTCCTCCGACGACCCGGCGTCGCCGACCGGCGAGTCCGGTGCGACCGGCGGCGATCTGACCGTCGCCGGGCCGATTCCGATCGAGAACCTCGACCCTCACGGGGCGGCGAGCCTGGACGGCGGCACCCAGCTGGCGGCTCGGGCGATCTTCAGCCAGCTCGTCGTCAGCACCGGCCCGGGCGAGTTCGAGGGCGAGCTGGCGGAGTCGTGGGAGCCCAACGCCGACACGACCGAGTGGACCTTCACGCTGCGCGAGGGCGTCGAGTACTCCGACGGCACCGCGGTCACGGCCGCCGACGTCGTGGCGTCGTTCGAGCGGGTCCTGGCCGGCGAAGGTCCCCTGGCCGGCAACTTCGGGGGGTACACCGTCGCCGCACCCGACGAGTCGACCGTCGTCTTCACGTCCCCGACTCCGGACGCGGCGTTCCTCGGCAAGATCTCGTCGTTCTTCGTGACGCCGCAGGGTGCCGCGGAGGAGGGGTTCTTCCAGGATCCGATCGGGTCCGGCCCGTTCGTCGTGGAGTCGTTCGAGCCGGGAGCGTCGCTCCAGCTCGCGCCGAACCCGGGATACTGGGACGGCGAGCCGACGCTGGACACTCTGGAGTTCCAGTCGATCCCCGAGGTGGCGGCGCGCATGACGGCGCTGCAGACCGGCGAGGTCGACGTCACCTGGAGCATGCCCGACGACCAGATCGCGGCGCTGAAGTCCGACTCCGACCTGACCGTCGAGAACGTCCCGAGCCCCGGCGTCATCACGATGTGGATGAACAGCTCCACACCCGCCCTGCAGGACCCGGCGGTACGGCGGGCGCTGTGGCAGGCGGTCGACTTCGAGTCGATCATCGGATCGCTGTACCCGGAGACCGGATCGCCGGCGGACTCGGTCATCAGCCCCGCGGTCCTCGGGTACGCGCCGCAGGAGCCGGTGCCGTACGACCCGGAGGCGGCCAAGGCGGCACTGGACGCGGCCGGCTTCGACTACGAGAACACCGTGATCCGGTGGCAGTTCTCGCAGGCCAACTTCCGCAACCTCGTCGACGCGGTGGTCTCGGACCTGGCTGAGATCGGCGTCACCGTGGAGCCGCTGGAGAAGGAGCAGGCGGTCTTCCTCGAGGACCTGCTGGCGCTGAACTGGGACATGAACCTGCAGCAGCTCGGAACGCAGGGCTTCGACGCGGCGACCAACCTGGGCCGCCTCTACACGTGCGCGGCCAACCGCACCGGCTACTGCAACGAGCAGCTCGACCAGATCCTCGCCGAGGCCGGCTCGACGAGCGACACGGCACTGCGCGAGGAGCTGTACGCGCAGGCGACCGAGATCATCTGGAACGACGCCGTCGGCATGTACCCGATGTTCGTCGAGCAGCCGTACGCGTGGCGGACCAGCGTCGAGGGCTTCGAGCCCGTTCCCGACGGCCTGCCGTACTTCGACGAGGTCGCGGTCTCGGGTGACTGACCAGCACTCGCCCACCGCAGTGGCACCGGCGGCGGCCGGCCCGGCTCCGGCACCTGGAGCACCTCTGCTCCAGGTGGAGGACCTCGAGGTCGTGCTGCCGGCGGGTGCCGGTACCGGGACCGTCCTCGACCGGGTGTCCTTCGTGGTGGACGCCGGCAGCACGACCGGCCTCATCGGGGAGTCCGGGAGCGGCAAGACGATGAGCGCGATGTCCATCGTCGGCTTGCTGCCGCCCGGCGCCGAGACCGCCGGTCGCATCGCGTGGAAGTCCGAGGATCTCCTCACCGCGGCCGCGCGCCGAATCCGGCAGGTCCGCGGCCGGGAGATCGGTGTGATCTTCCAGGACCCGCTGGCCGCGCTGAACCCGATCGAGACCATCGGAAAGCAGGTCGGCGAGATCCTGCGGCGCGGCGGCATGCCGCGCCAGCAGGTCCGCGCCCGGGTGCTCGAACTGCTGGACCGCGTCGGGATCCCGGAGCCGGAGCAGCGCATCGACGTGTACCCGCACGAGCTGTCCGGCGGCATGCGCCAGCGCGTCATGATCGCGACAGCGCTGGCCGGCGAGCCGCAGCTGATCATCGCCGACGAGCCGACGACCGCACTCGACGTCACCACGCAGGCGCGCATCCTCCGGCTGCTGGCGGACCTGCGCGACCGCGAGGGTGTGGCCATGCTCCTGGTGAGCCACGATCTGCGGGTGATGGCGCACGTGGCCGACGTCGTGGTGGTCATGTACGCGGGCCGGGTCGCCGAACGGGGTCCGGCGCGTGAGGTGCTGGAGCATCCACGGCACCCGTACACCCGGGCGCTGGCCCACAACGTGCCGGCGGTCAGCACGAAGTCGGCGATCGCCGAGCCACTGCAGGGGGCCCCGGCCAACCCGTTCGACCGGCCCGCCGGATGCGCGTTCCATCCGCGCTGCCCGATGGCCCAGGACCGCTGCCGCACCGACGTGCCCGTCCTGCGCGAGGTCGAGCCCGGACGGTTCAGCGCGTGTCACTTCGCCGAAAGGGTGGAGTCGTGAGTTCGCCTGTGCTGCAGATCCGGGACCTGAGGGTCGCGTTCCCCGGACCCCGCCGGTCGCTGCGCGGTGGCCGGACGATCGTCCAGGCCGTCGCCGGCGTCGACCTGGAGGTCCGGGCCCGGGAGACGCTGGCCCTGGTCGGCGAGTCCGGATCGGGGAAGTCGACCGTCGCGCGCTGTGTGCTCGGGCTCGTCCGGCCGCAGGCGGGCACGATCAGCTACGAGGGCCGGACGCTCGGGCCCGTCGACAAGCGGCCCGCGGAGCTGCAGCGTGCCATCCAGATGGTGTTCCAGGACCCGGGCTCGTCGCTGAACCCGCGGATGACCGTCAGCGCGATCATCCGCGAGGCCTGGAAGGTCCATCCCGCCGTCGCGCCGAAGGGCGATCGCCGGCAGGCACTGCTGAACGTGCTCGCCGACGTCGGCCTCGACGCAGGCGTCGCCGACCGACGCCCGTCGGCGCTGTCCGGCGGCCAGCGCCAGCGGGTGAGCATCGCTCGGGCACTGGCACTGCGGCCGCGGCTGCTCGTGTGCGACGAGGCGGTGTCGGCCCTGGACGTGTCGGTGCAGTCGCAGATCCTGCGGCTCCTCGTCGACCTCCAGCGCAGCCATGACCTGTCGATCCTGTTCATCACCCACGACCTCGCGGTCGTGCGGCAGATCGCGGACCGGGTCGCGGTGATGAAGAGGGGCGAGCTGGTGGAGTGCACGACGGCCGGCCAACTGTTCACGGCGCCCGCCCATCCGTACACCCGAGGGCTGTTGAGTGCCGCCCATGACCTGGAAGGCACGAGGGCCGGGTTCGAGTACACACAGGAGCAGACCAGGTGAGTACAGACGCGAGCCTCCGCACCGACATCCTGATCGTCGGCGGAGGTGTGGGCGGGGTCGCGGCGGCTCTGGCGGCGCTGCGACGCGGGCGCTCGGTGACCGTGACGGAGGAGAGCGACTGGCTCGGCGGGCAACTCACCAGCCAGGCCGTCCCGCCGGACGAGCACCCGTGGATCGAGCAGTTCGGCTGCACCCGCTCGTATCGCGCGTTCCGCGACGGCGTGCGCGACTACTACCGCACCTGGTACCCGCTGACCGCGGCCGCGCACCGCCAGGCCGACCTGAACCCCGGTCTGGGCCGGGTCAGCCGCCTGTGCCACGAGCCGCGGGTCGCGCTGTCCGTGATCGAGGGCATGCTCGCCCCGTACCGATCCGCCGGCACCCTGCGGATCCTGACCGGCCACCGTCCCGTCGCCGCCCATACCGACGGCGACCGGGTCGGCGCCGTCACCGTCGCCGGCCGCGACGGCGTGGAGCGCACCGTCGAAGCGTCGTACGTCCTGGACGCCACCGAACTCGGCGACCTGCTGCCGCTGGCGGGGGTCGAGCACGGCATCGGCTTCGAGGCGCAGTCCGAGACCGGGGAACCGAGCGCCCCGAGCGAGGCGCAGCCGCTCAACCAGCAGGCCTTCTCGTGGGTGTTCGCGGTCGAGCATCTGGAGGGTGAGGACCACACGATCGACCGTCCTGACCAGTACGGGTTCTGGCGCGACTACCAGCCGGAATTCTGGCCGGACCGGCTGCTCGGCCTCACCGCCCCGGACCCGCGGACGCTGGAGCCGCTCACGCGCACGTTCGTGCCGCACGCTCCCGCCGGTCCGGTGGTGGCCGACCAGAGCAAGGACCCCGGCGACCGCGACCTGTGGCTGTTCCGCCGGATCCTCGCCCGGGAGCAGTACGAGCCCGGCTTCGTCGCGAGCGACATCACCGTCGTCAACTGGCCCATGATCGACTATCTGCCCGGCCCGCTGGCCGGCGTCTCCGACGACGAGCGCGCGAAGCACCTGGAGGGCGCCCGGCAGCTCTCGCTGAGCATGCTCTACTGGCTGCAGACCGAGGCGCCCCGTCCCGACGGCGGCGCCGGCTGGCCGGGTCTGCGGCTGCGGCCCGACGTCATGGGCACGACCGACGGCCTGGCCATGGCGCCGTACATCCGGGAGTCCCGCCGCATCAAGGCACACACCACCGTCGTCGAGCAGGACCTGTCGATGACCGTCCGCGGGGATGCCGGTGCCGTGCGGTACCCGGACTCCGTCGGCATCGGGATGTACCGGATCGACCTGCACCCGTCGACCGGCGGCGACAACTACATCGACGTGCCCAGCAGCCCGTTCCAGATCCCGCTCGGCGCCCTGCTGCCGATCCGGGTGCGCAACCTGATCGCCGCCGCGAAGAACCTCGGGACGACCCACATCACCAACGGCTGCTACCGCCTGCACCCGGTCGAATGGAACATCGGTGAGGCCGCGGGCGCCCTGGCCGCCCACTGCCTGGTCAACTCCCTCACCCCCGAGCAGGTACGCGGCGACGCCCGCCGGCTCGAGGGCTTCCAGAGCGAACTCGTCGCCGACGGGTTCGAGCTCGCCTGGCCCGAGGTCAAGGGCTACTGACGGTCCGCGGCATGCAGACCCACCGCACGAGAACCGGCTACTCCACCCAACGAAGGGACACAGCAGCATGGTCACACCCGTGAACAGGCGCCATCTCCTCCGCACCGCGGGCATCGCGGGGGTCGCCACGGCGACGCTGGGCGCGGTCGGCACGCAGGCGCAGGCAGCACCCGCCGTGGACGTCTCCGGTGCGACGACCCCGCAGGACTTCGGCGCCGTCGGTGACGGCGTCGCCGACGACACCGATGCCGTCCAGCAGGCCATCGACGCCCAGCAGGTCAAGCCGAACAAGATCGTCTACTTCCCGCCCGGCACCTACCGCATCACCCGCACGCTCGTGATCCCCGATGTGGAGAAGACGGAGGAGACCAACTTCAACCGGATCGTCCTCGCCGGCGCCGGGACCATGGGGTCGCGGACATCCATCATCGACGTCGACTTCAACGGCACGGGGATCCGGTGCGCCGCGCCCCTGGCGGCGTTCCGGGGCTTGGCCTTCGTCACCCCGGCGAGCCAGACGACCTCGGTGGCCATCAACACCACACGCGACGACACGCTGCCCGTTGGCGTTGCGAACACCGACGACATGGACGCGACCATCACCGAGTGCACCTTCATCGAGTTCTTCACAGCGGTGAAGCACGTCGGCCGCGGGCTGGTCTTCACCAACAACCTCGTCGCGGTCGGCGACGTGGGCCTCGACATCTCGTGGCCCACCGCAGGGGTCGCCGGAAGCAATGTCCACGTGCTGCCCTACGGGATGCGCAAGTGGTTGATCGAGGGCAACCACTTCCACAGCATGAGTTTCGCGATCACAACGACCGGCGCCGACGCGCACAACTTCCGTGGCGCGATCATCGCGAACAACGTTCTCGACATCGGCCGGCGGTTGTTCACCGGGGGCATCATCAACTCCACCTTCTCCGGCAACGTCGTCGAGAACGGCGCCACCAACGCCACCGACGCCGCGGTGATCTCGGTGAAGTCCGGTGGCTCGAACCTCACCTTCACCGGGAACGTCCTGGGCGGTGGCAACCCGGGTGGGGGCGCCCGGCCGCGACACGCCATCGAGTTCCGGCCGGAGGCGGCCGCGCGCAAGGTCACCATCACCGGCAACAGTTTCAACTGGGTCGACGGGTCGCCGGTCTACTTCGCCGGGGCGGCGTCGGAGGTCACGGTCTCGGCGAACTCGTTCGACAACTGGAACCTCGTCGCCGAGGAACGCTGGGCTGCCGTGCGCGTCAACGGCGACGCCACGGACCTGTCGGTGATCGGGAACGCCTTCGGAGCGAACTCCGTCGCCGGGGGCCCGCCGGTGCGGGTGATCGGGACGCTGAGCGGTTCCACCATCGTCGGGAACCTCTTCGACAACACCGCGGGCGTCGTCTACGCCGAGGCGATCGGCGACGAGAACTACATCGAGCGGCGCAGCGTCGGCGCCAACCAGCACGAGCTCACCGCTGCCAGGAACGGCGCCCTCGTGGTCCGGGCGACCGCTGCACCCGAACCCGGCACCGACGCGTACGGCAGCTTCGTCGCCGCCTCGGAACAGGCGACCGGTGCGGGCCCCGGGGTGAAGGGCGGTGTTCGCGTCGTCCCGGCCAACGCCTCCGGCGCGGCGGCGGTCGAACTGCTCTGCTCGACGAACGACACCAACGCCGTCGCGTCCATGCGGGTGGACATCAACGGCCTGATCCCGTCCGTCGACAACGCTCGCGACATCGGCTCTGCTGACCGGAAGGTCCGTACCGTCTACGCGCACAACCTGCAGCTCACCGTCGTCCCGGCCGCCGACCTGCCGGAGCCGGCCGCCGGAGCGGTCGCGCTGGTGCAGGACGGGTCCACCGGCGCCGGCGTGCTCGCCGTCGGGGACGGCACGACCTGGCGCCGCCTGCCGCTGGGCGGACCGCTCCGGAACTCCTGAGACGCGAAGGGATCGACACGTGAGGCTCGCCAGCTTTCTCGCCGAGGGCGTCGAACGGTGGGGATTCGTCATCGACGAGCCGGCGACCGGTCAGACGTGGGTGGTCGAACCCGCACGGGCCGAGGCCTTCCTCGTCCGGTACGCGTCGATCCCGTCCTCCGGCCTGGTCGCCAGTCGTCCCCGGTTCCTCGGGAACGACTGGCCGGCCACGCTCGTGGAGTTCCTCGCACTCGAGGACGACGGCATGGCGGCGTTGTCGCGGCTGACGGCGTACGTGGAGCGGTTCGTGGCACAGTCGGACGCGACGCTCCTGCCGAACGCCGGGCACGCGGTCGACGGCGTCGAGCTCCTGGCGCCGGTTCCCCGGCCGCGGCTCTACTGGGGACTGGTCGCGAACGCTCCGTCGTTCGTACGCAACAAGCCGGCCATCCCCGTCGTCAACCTGTTCCCGCTCGGGCACCAACGCCCCCAGGGTGCGGCGATCGGCCCGGGAGCGGCGGTCACCTTCCGCAACGGCCACCATCTGCCGCTCATGGCCTACAACGTCGAGCTGGGCGTGGTGATCGGCACGGCCGGCCGGTACATCCCGTTGGAGCGGGCCATGGAACATGTCGCCGGCTACACCGTGGTGAACGACGTGTCCGGCACCTATTACTACGACATCGTTCCCGGCAACGCCGGACGCGGCTACTCGCTGCCGGAGCGCTACAGCGACTGGCTCTACCAGGCGACCGCCTCGTGGGGCGGGAAGAAGGCCGACACGCTCGCCCCCATGGGCCCGTACCTCGTGACGAAGGACGAGGTCGGCGATCCGTACGACCTGCTGATGTACACGCGGCAGTCCGGACGCACGCGGGACCGGGCCCACAGCGGAGCGACGCTGCTCGGAATCGAGCGGGTGATCTCGTGGTACTCGTCCTTCGCTTCCCTGTATCCGGGCGACGTCATCCATTTCGCGACGATGGGGGTCGACGGGCTGCCGGTGTCCCCCGGCGACGCGGCCGACCCGCGGACGCTCCTCCAGGTCGAGATCGAGGACGTCGGCACGCTGGTGAACCCGGTGGTTCTGGCCGACGGCCCGGACCGCCCCGCCGTGCCCATGGCGTCACACCCGTCCTATGCGGTGCGCCAGGTCGCGGCCTCCGGCGCGTCGGTGCTCGAGTCGCCGCAGGCCTGGACGGCCGGGGCGGCCCGGCACTTCTACACGTCGTTCGGCAACCATGAGACCGCCGAGCAGTCCGACGGGCTCGCCCGGCTCGAGGTGCCGCGATTCCTCAACGGTCCCGCGAGCTCGTTGGGCGGTGGCGGTTCCGCGGTAGAGGTCCCGCCGCGCGCCACGGACCTCGTCGTGAGCATCGAGCTCGCCGTCGTGGTCCGTGCGCTGGCGGCCGAGGTGGAAGACGGCCGGGACCTCGTCCTCGGGTACGGACCCATGGTCTCGGTGTGCGACCGCTCGTTCGCCGACGCGGTCGTCGAGCCGGCCCGGACCGGTGAACGCGGCATCCCCGCCATGTACGGGCGGTGGGCCGACGGGTTCAACGTCGTCGGTGACGCGCTCGTCCCGCTGCCCGAGCACGACTGGCGCGGCCGCGCCATGTCCCTGGAGGTCGGTGACCGGGTGGTGAGCGGATCGACGTCGGACTACCTCGCCGGACCGGGCGACCTGATCAGGACCATCTCCGCCATGATCACGCTGTTTCCCGGCGACGTCATCACCCTGGGGTCGACCGCGGCCCGGCTCGTCCTCACCCGCGACGAGTACGACGCCGGCGTCGTCGTCCGAGGCGGGATCGAGGGCCTCGGCGAGATCCGCGCCGACCTCGTGCCGCACGGATCGGCGGGACTCGCATGACCACGACCGGGCGGCCCAACATCGTCCTGATCCACTGGCACGACGTCGGCACGCATCTCGGCGCGTACGGGCACAGCGACGTGCCCAGCCCTGCCGTCGACCGGCTGGCCGCCGAGGGTCTCCGCTTCGACCGGGCGTTCTGCACGACACCGCTCTGCAGCCCGGCCCGGGGGTCGTTGTTCACCGGCCGCTACCCGCACACGAACGGGCTGATGGGCCTGGTGAACCAGGGATGGGAGTACCGTCCGGGCGAGCGGACCGCCCCGTCGCTGCTGTCCGAGCTCGGCTACCGGAGCGCGCTCATCGGTCAGCAGCACGAGAGCCGCGACCCGTCCCGGCTGGGCTTCGACGAGGTGCATCCGTGGCCCGCGGGCGGGGCGCGGTGCGGCCCGGTGTCGGCGACGGCGGTGCAGTGGCTCGATGCCGCCCCGGCGGAGCCGTTCTTCCTGACGGTCGGCTTCTTCGAGACGCACCGCCCGTATCCGGCCGAGGAGTACCCGCCGGTGGACCCGGCGTCCGTCATTGTCCCGCCGTACCTGCCGGACAATCACCACACGCGGGAGGACCTGGCCGGCTTCCTCGGCTCTATCCGCGTGGCCGACGCCGCCACCGGCCGCGTCCTCGACGCCATCGACCGGGCCGGCCTTGCCGACTCCACCCTGGTCCTGTTCACCACCGACCACGGGATCGCGTACCCGCGGGCGAAGGGCACGTTGTACGACCCCGGCATCCGGGTGGCGTTCCTCGCCCGGCCACCGCGATCGTGGAACGTCGCGCCGGCGGTTCCGGACGGACTGCTCAGTCATGTGGACGTGCTGCCCACCCTGCTCGAGGTGGCCGGTGGCGAGGTCCCGCCGTTCGTCCATGGGCAGAGCTTCGCCGCCCTCCTTCGGGGCGAGCCCGGCCCGCGGCGCACCGAGATCTTCGCCGAGAAGAACTTCCACGACGAGTACGACCCGATCCGCGGCATCCGCACGGACCGGTACGCGTACATCCGCAACCTCGACCCGGGCACGCCGCCGCGGCTGTCAGGCGACATCGAACGCAGCCCGGTGCGGGCCGGCCTGGGTGCGGAGCACCTGCGGCCGCGCCCCGCCGAGGAGCTCTACGACCTCGGCGACGACCCGTGGGAGCTGCGCAATCTCGCCGACGACCGGTCGTACACCCAGGTGAAGGCCGGCCTCGCGGCGCGGCTCGAGGAGTGGATGACCGAGACGGACGACCCGGCGCTGGCCGGACCCGTGGCCGGCGCCGGCGCGACCCGCGCGCATCACGAGGACCCGGGGACACGATGAGCGACCAGCCGGCGACGCTGAGCCGGCCGAACATCGTCCTGGTGGTGATGGACGATCTCGGCTACGGCGACCTGAGCTGCATGGGCAACACGATCCTGCGCACGCCGCGGATCGACTCCGTGGCCGCCGACGGCATCACTCTGCGGCACATGTACGCGGCCTCGGCGGTGTGCACCCCGTCGCGTGCGGCGTTGTTGACTGGACGGTATCCGCAGCGGGTCGGGCTGCCGCGGGTCCTGACCCCGCGTGACGGCACCGGTTTGCCGGCATGGGAGTACACGCTGCCGGAAATGCTGCGCGACGCGGGCTACCGGACGGCGATGTTCGGCAAGTGGCACCTCGGGTGCCGGCCGGAGCACTATCCGACCCGGCACGGTTTCGACGAGTACGCCGGGCTGCTCTACAGCAACGACATGCATCCGGTCGAGCTGTTCGAGGGGGAGAAGATCTCCACTGCCGACGTCGACCAGGCGGCGTTGACCCGTGCCTACACCGATCAGGCCATCGACTTCGTCGAGCGGCAGGCCGGCCGGCCGTTCTTCGTCTACCTCGCACACACCATGCCGCACATCCCGCTGCACGTGGAGGATGAGTTCCGTGGGCGGTCGGCCGGCGGCAGGTACGGCGACGTCGTCGAGAGCCTGGACCACCACATCGGCCGCCTTCTCGACCGGCTCGACGACCTCGGCCTGTCCGACGACACGATCGTCATGATCACCAGCGACAACGGGCCGTGGTTCGAGGGCAGCACCGGCGGGCTGCGTGGTACCAAGCTGCACACCTACGAGGGCGGGATCCGGGTGCCGTTCGTCGCGCGGTGGCCGGGGCGGATTCCGGCCGGCGCGGTGTCGGACGAGCCGGTGTGCCTGTTCGACCTGCTCCCGACCCTCGCCGGCATGGCCGGCGCAGCGGTGCCGCAGGACCGGCCGATCGACGGCGTCGACGTGTCCGCCGTCCTCGCCGGCGGATCGCAGCCGCAGCCGCGTCCGTTGTTCTTCTTCCATTGGTGGACGCTCAACGCGGTTCGATACGGTCGGTGGAAGCTCCACCTCGACCGGTTCCCCCGCGACCCGAACCGGGCCCAGGGCAAGGAGCTGCCGCAGCTGTTCGACCTCGAGCTCGACCCCGCGGAGACCTACGACCTGCGCCACGGCCGTCTCGACGTCCTCGAGCACCTCACCGGCCTGGCCGCGCATGTCGAGAAGGAGATCGACGCTCAGCGTCTCAACGCCGAAGCCCGTGCGGCGGGCCGGGCGAGCGTGCGGTAGTCCGCTCACCCGGCCCGCTCAGCGACCCTCGTGCTCCCGTTCCCGGCGGGCCTTCGCCGCGCCACGACGCCGCTCGACACGGCCCAGCCATTCGTAGACCGCGTCATAACCCGCGATGCCGACCCCGACCAGGCCGAGGATCCCCGCGATCACCGCGATGGGAACCAGTTCCAGCGCCACGCACAGCGCGGACACGACCAGGAGCCCCACACCGATACCGAGACTCCACCTTCCGAGGCCACTCACGTCCCCACCGACTCTCCGGATCGCGCCACGAGGTCCATTGTCACGGACATCGTCACTGATCGGGGCTGAAGCGCACGGCATCGGCTCGCACGGTCCCGCCGCCGACGGCGAGGGTGACCGGCCTGCCCTGTTGACAGGCGACTCGACGATCAGTGGCATCGATCGGAGGAGCATTCCGACGACGGCCGGGACCGAGCGGGCGACATCGCAGGCGGGCGATCCGGGAGGCCGATGAGGTCGCGGAGCGCCGCCGGTGGGCGGCTCATGCGTGGCGTGCTCACATATGGCCCTCGGGCCGACCCATGACGTGCATGGGGACGGACCACGCAGGCAGGACGCACCGGCCCCGCATCCGGTGTCTTACCGCCACGAAGGTCCCTTGACATGCAGCTGAGCGGCTGCCTATTCTTCCATGACCGCAAAGGCAGCCGATTGGTTGCCTATCCGGCGACGAGCCGATGAGGAACCGCGATGGACGACGACGTGTTCAGGGCACTGGCCGACCCCAGCCGGCGGGCACTGCTGGACACCCTGAACCGCGACAACGGCCAGACCCTGCGTCAGCTGTGCGCGGGCTTGGACATGGCCCGTCAGTCGGTCAGCAAGCACCTCGCCGTCCTCGAACAGGCCGGCCTCGTGACCACCGAGAGACGCGGCCGCGAGAAGCACCACTTCCTCAACGCCGAGCCGATCAACGCGATCGCCGACCGCTGGATCAGCCGCTACCACCGCGGGCGCGTGCAAGCGCTCGCCGACCTCAAGACGGCATTGGAGGCCGCTCCCGTGAGCGACACCGAGTTCACCTACACCACCTACATCCGCACGACCCCCGAGACACTGTGGCGGGCGCTGACCGACCCGGCGTTCACCAGCCGCTACTGGGGCGCCACCTTCGACACCGACTGGACGACGGGCGCGCCGATGGTCTGGCACGAGGGCGGCGCGACGATCGCCGACGACGAGCAGCGGGTGCTCGAGGCGGAGCCCCACCGGCGGCTCTCCTACACCTGGCACACGTTCACGCCGGAGTTCGCCGCCGCGCACGACTTCGACCCGGCAGAGGTCGCGGAGTGGGCGAAGGAGCAGCGGTCCAAGGTCACCTTCACCATCGAGCCGGTGGGCGACATGGTCAAGCTGACGGTGGTCCACGACGGCTTCCCCTCCGGCAGTCAGGTGCTGAAGGGGATCACGGAGGGCTGGCCCGCGCTCATCGCCAGCCTGAAGACGCTGCTCGAGACCGGCGAGCCGCTTCCGGACGCCTGAGCGGGCCGCCTTGTGTTCCGGCGCCGCGGCAAGCACGATGTGCCCCGATGACCGAAGTGATGACCGAACCGAAGCACGTCACCATCGTGCAGCTCAACGAGGCCGCACTGACGGCGCTCGCCGACGGCGACATCGTCGCCGCCAACCAGGAGTCGCCCGTCGAGCTGACGCCCTACTGCGCGGGCTCGCACTGGAGCAGCGTGTGGCGCCGGCGCAGCGAGCAGGTCGCGACCGACCCCGCCAGCGCCGCCTGGATCACCGGCATCGTGTGGGACGACGACCGCCGGCTCGTCGTCGGGCGCGCCGGCTTCCACGGCCCGCCCGACGGCGACGGGCGGGTCGAGGTGGGCTACGCCATCGACCCCGCTCACCGCCGCCGCGGGTACGCGCGCGCCGCCCTGGAGCTGATGCTCGACCGCGCCGCCCGCGACCCGCGGGTGCGGGTCGTCCGGGCCACCGTCAGCCCCACCAACCTGGCCTCGCGCAACCTCGTCCGGCAGTACGGGTTCGTCGAGGTCGGCGAGCAGTGGGACGACGAGGACGGTGTCGAGACGATCTACGAGCTCACGCCTGGCGGGGCGCGTACATGATGATCGCGACGCCGATCAGGCAGACCAGCGCGCCGACGACGTCGTAGCGGTCCGGCCGGAACCCGTCGGCGATCATCGCCCAGGCCAGCGATCCGGCCACGAACACGCCGCCGTAGGCCGCGAGGATGCGGCCGAAGTGGGGGTCCGGCTGCAGCGTCGCCACGAACCCGTACAGCCCGAGCGCGACCACGCCCGCGCCGGCCCACAGCAGGCCGCGATGCTCGCGTACGCCCTGCCAGACCAGCCAGGCGCCGCCGATCTCCGCGACGGCGGCGAGCACGAACAGGGCGATCGAGCGGACGACGGTCATGGCCGCCACCCTAGGACCCGCGCCGGCCGCTCGCGGCGGTGTTGTCGGTGGTGACCCGTACGCTGCCGCCATGCCCATCCAGCTGATCAATCCGGCCGGTCTCCCCGTGCCGCAGGCGTACTCCCAGGTCGTCGTCGCCACCGGCTCGCGCCACGTCGTCGTCGCAGGTCAGGTGCCGGTCGACGACGGCGGCAGCCTGGTCGGTCCCGGCGACCTCGCCGCCCAGACCGAGCAGGCCCTCCGCAACGTGGCGACGGCACTGGCCGCGGCCGGCGCCACCTTCGCCGACGTCGTCCGGCTCGGCATCTTCGTGGTCGGCTACGACGAGACCAGCCTCGAGCAAGTCGGCGCCGGCATCGGCCGCGCCGGCGACGTCCTCGTGCGCACCGACGGCCCGCCGGCCGCCACCCTCGTCGGCGTCGCGGCGCTGGCGTTCCCCGGCCAGCTCATCGAGATCGAGGCGACCGCCGTGCTGCCCTGAGCGGCGCTAGAGTGGGCCGCAGAGGCCGGTGCAGCCCGCCGCTTGCGCCCGTACGGGACGGTGAATCGCACTGAGGTGACCCGTTCGGTCCCCTGATCTCCTGGTGGACACGGCCGGCAACGCAAGCACCGGACACGTCGTTCACCATGATCATGGAGGATCGACATGCGCACGTTCCGCGACGCCAAGACCATGGCGAGAGCACTGCGCACCGAACTGGCCGAACGCCGCGGCGTCGAGCTCACGCACAGCGAGTGCCTCGAGATCGTGTCGCGGCAGTTCGGCTTCGACGACTGGAACGTGCTGTCCGCCAAGACCACCGAGCTCGCAGAGATCGACGGCGACGGCTCGGCGGGCGTCTGGAGCGCCCGGTCGTCGACCATCCCGGTCCTGCGCATCTTCTCCGTCGAGAAGGCACGCGAGTTCTACGTCGACTTCCTCGGCTTCGTCATGGACTTCGGCGGGCCCAGCAGCGGCGGCGACTCGCCGTTCTACGGCCAGGTCTCGCGCGCCCGCACGTCGCTGCAGCTCACCGAGGCCGAGTACGACCCCTACCCGGGCGCGACGGTGCACATCTGGCTCGACGGCGTCCACGCCCTGCACGACGAGCTGAACGAGCGCCGCCAGACGGTGAAGGTCTGGAGCCCGGCGGTGGGGCTCCGGAGCCCGAGGAGGCGCCGTGGGGCCTGGTCATGACCATCGCCGACCCGTTCGGCAACACCCTCCGGTTCACCGAGCCCCACGAGCCCGGCGAGAAGGCGGCGCTGCAGCGCTGGTCCCCCGCCGGTCGCTGACCGCTCGGCCGGCCGCCGGCCGGTCCGGCGCTGGGCCCGGCGGATCTCGGACAGATCGGAGGCCGCGGCCTCCGCATCGAGGGAGCGCCGCGCCGCCTCCATGCGCTCCGGCGTCGTCGAGCGACTCGCCCGGGCGTCCTCCCGGCGCACCCGCCTCGGCTCACTGTCCATCGCCGCCTCCTTTCCCGCGGGGCCGGCCAGCCACTCGTCGCATCTGAGACGGCCCGGGGCACGGCGCTCCGATGCCACCGCGACCACTGGCCGGCCTCGTCGCGCGCCACCGGCAGCACCGCCGGTCTCGATGGATCGAACTCTGCCTCGAAGCGGTAGCCCTGGAATGTGCCCGGACGACTCAGCGGGCCGACGAGCCGGTTGCCCGGCGGCGGGGCCGCTACGATTCGGGCGCATGGCGGACCTCAACGCGGAGGAGTTCGAGCGCCGGCTGCGGGAGCATCAGTCCGACGAGGAGCGGCGCAAGTTCGAGCGCTACTTCAAGACCGGCGCCGACCGGTTCATCGGCGTGCGTATGGGCACGGTGTTCGAGCTGGCCAAGGAGTTCATCGACCTGCCGCCGGCGGAGCTGGACCGGCTGCTCGACTCCGACGTCCACGAGGTGCGCGCCGGCGCCCTGAGCGTCATGGACAAGCAGGCCCGCCGCAAGCTCACCCCACCCGGCCGCCGCCAGGAGCTGTACGAGCTCTACCTGCGCCGGCACGACCGCATCGACAACTGGGACCTCGTCGACCTCGGCGCGATCCATGTCGTGGGCGGGTACCTGGCGGACAAGCCGCGCGACGTGCTGTACGAGCTGGCGCGGTCGCCGCACTGGTGGGAGCGGCGGACGGCCATCACGGCGACGGCGTACTTCATCCGGTCCGGCGAGGTCGACGAGACCTTCCGCATCGCGGAGCTGCTGCTCGACGACCCCGAGGACCTGGTCCACAAGGGCGTCGGCGGCTGGCTGCGGGCCGCCGGCGACAAGGAGCCCGACCGGCTGCGCGCCTTCCTCGACCAGCACGCCGCCGCGATGCCGCGCGTCATGCTCCGCTACGCGATCGAGCACCTCGACCCGGCGGAGCGCGAGCACTACCGGGCGCTGCGCTAGCGCCGCCGGACGACGACGAGACGACCGATGCCCCTGAACCGGACCTGGACCGACCCCGCCGTCGCCCGCCTGGCCGGGGACACCGGCGCCGACGCGATGACCAGTCCGCGGGTCCGCGCCCTGCTCGCCTTCCCGTCCGGCGTGCACCCGTACGCGAAGTGGCACGGCGCCCACTGGCGGCTGGTCGAGCTGGCCGACCTCGGCGTGACGCCGCCGCCCCGCGAGCTGGAGCGCGCCGTCAACAGCGTCCTCGACTGGCTCACCGGCCCGGGCCACGACGCCGCCGTCGTGCGGTTCCGCGGCCGGTACCGGGTGCACGCCTCGCAGGAGGGCAACGCGCTCTACGCCTGCTCGCGGCTGGGCCTGGCCGGCGACTCGCGGGTCGCCCTGCTGGCCGGGCGTCTGCTCGCCTGGCAGTGGCCCGACGGCGGCTGGAACTGCGACCGTCACCCCGACGCGCACCGCTCGTCCTTCCACGAGACGGTGACGCCGGCACTCGGCCTGGCCGCCTTCGCCGCCGCCACCGGGAACGGCGACGCGCGCGATGCCGCCCGCCGCGCGGCGGAACTGCTCCTCGAGCACCACCTGTTCCGCCGGCTCGACGACGGCGCCGTCATCCACCCGTCGTGGCTGCGGCTGCATTACCCGCCCTACTGGCACTACGACATCGGCCAGGGTTTGCGGCTGCTCCACGAGCTCGGCCTGCTCGCCGATCCGCGCGCGGCCGACGCGATGGACGTGCTGCGACGGGCGCGGCGGCGCGACGGCCGGTTCACGGGCCCGACGTGGTCGAGCGCGCGCCAGCCGCCCGCCGCCGACTGGGGCCGCGGCGCGGACAACGAGATGCTCAACCTCCGCGCCGAGACCATCCTCGCCGCGGCCGACGCCGCGGCTACGACCAGGGATGCCCGGTGATGCGCTCGTACATCTCGATGTACACGGTGCGGGTCCGCTCGACGACGTCGTCGGGGATGGCCGGGCCGGGCGGGGTCTTGTCCCAGGTGCCGAGATCCTGCGCCCAGTCGCGCACCACCTGTTTGTCGTAGGAGACCTGCCGGCCGCCGGGCGCCCACTGAGCCGCCTGCCAGAACCGCGACGAGTCCGGTGTGAGCACCTCGTCGGCCAGCACCAGGCCGCCGTCGGCATCGAGCCCGAACTCGAGCTTCGTGTCGACGAGCAGCACGCCGCGCTGCTCCATGAGCTCCGCCGCCCGCCGGTACACCGTCAGCGTCGTCCCACGCAGTGCCGACGCCGTCGGCGCTCCGGCCAGCGCCACCACCTCGTCATACGTCATCGGTTCGTCGTGGCCCAGCTCGGGCGGCGTCTTCGTCGTCGGGGTGAAGATCGGCTCCGGCAGCCGCGACCCCTCCAGCAGCCCCTCCGGCAGGGAGACCCCGGACACCGTGCCGGTCTGCTGGTACGACGTCCAGCCGGACCCGGCGAGGTAGCCGCGCGCGACGCACTCGACGGGCACGATCTCGACCTGCTTGCAGCGGATGGCCCGGCCGCGCCACTCGTCCGGCACGTCCTCGGCGGAGATGACGTGGTTCGGCACGACGTCGGCGAGCTGCTCGAACCACCACAGCGACAGCGCTGTGAGCACCTTCCCCTTGTCCGGGACGGGCGTCGGAAGGACGACGTCGTAGACGGACACGCGGTCCGACGCGACCAGGATCAGCTCGCCGGGCCGGTCGGAGTAGACGTCGCGGACCTTGCCCTTGTGGAGTAGCTGCACCCGGCCGTTCTAGCACACCGCCCCAATCGGGAACCCGAGGCCGCCGGGCGGTGTAGGAAGGGTGCCACGACGACGGACGGACCAGCCATAGCCGACACCGACGAGGCCGACCAGGCCGCCATCGCCCGCGTGCGCGCCGGGGACCGTGACGCGTACGCCGTCGTCGTGCGCCGCTACGCCGCCGACGCGCGCCGGCTCGCCGTCCTCGCGGGCGCCGGGCCCGATGCCGACGACGTCGTGCAGGTCGCGTTCGTCAAGGCGTACCGGACTCTCGGCTCGTTCCGCGACGGCGCGCCGTTCCGGCCGTGGCTGCTGCGCATCGTGCTCAACGAAGCGCGCAACGCGACCCGGTCGGCCCGGCGGTACCGGGCGGCGGCCGGCCGCTCGTCGGTGCTCGACGCGGCGGCCCTGACGGCGGTGGCCGACGACCCGGCGACGTCGGCGCTGTCGGCGGAGCGGCGCGCCGAGCTGGTCGCCGCCGTGCGGGCGCTGCCCGAGCCGCAGCAGCGGGTCGTCGTCTGCCGATACCTGCTCGACCTCGACGAGGAGGAGACGGCGACGGTGCTCGGCTGGCCGCGCGGCACGGTGAAGTCGCGGCTGTACCGGGCGTTGCGCCGCCTCCGCGCCGGGCTCGAGCCGGCGCCCGGCACCGTTCAGGAGGTGGACCATGGATGACGCCCTCGACCGCGAGCTGCGCGCTCTCGGTGCGACGCTCGGCACCGCGCTCGACGACCGCGGCCCCGCACCCGGAGCCGTCGCGGCGGCGGTCCTGCTGCGACTGGACGCCGAGCCGGCCGGGGCCACGCGCGCACCGGCGCGGCCGTCCCTGCGCCGCCGGCTCGCCGTCGCCACCGTCGCCGCGGTCGTCGCGCTCGGTCTGACGCCCCCGGTGCGGGCCGCCGTCGGGGAGTGGCTCGGCATCGGCGCCGTCGCGGTGCGGCCCGGGCCGCCGGAGCCGTCGTCCGGCGCTCCCCCGGCGGCGTCCGCGGGAATCTCGCTCGACGCCGCCGCGGAGCTGGCCGGGCTCACCCCCGTGGTCCCGCCCGTCCTCGGCCCGCCCGACGGCGTCGAGGTGTCGGCCGACCGCCGGGTCCTGTCGCTGAGCTGGGGCGACGGGGACTCCACCGTCCGCCTCGACCAGTTCGCCGATCCGGTCTCGCCGGTCTATGTGAAGACGGCGGTCGTCGGCACGACGGCGACACCGATCACCGTCGGCGGCCGCGAGGCCTGGTGGTTCGGCGCGCCGCACGACCTCGTGCTCGTGGCGCCCGACGGGAGCGAGCGGACCGAGACCGCGCGTGTCGCCGGCCCGACCCTGGTGTGGCTCGACGACGACGGTGTCACGTTCCGGCTCGAGGGGGCCGATCGTGCGCGCGCCGCCGAGATCGCCGAATCGGCGTTGGGAACCGGCTGAGCGCGGCCGGTGTAGAGCAGGCACCGACCGTCCACACGTCCTGGAGCCGTCATGCGTCTCGCCCGCCCGGCCGCCCTGTTCGCAGCCGCCGCCTTCGCCGCCGGCACCCTGCTGTCCGCCTCCGCGCCCGCGTCGGCGGGCGGTCCCACCAGCGTGCTGCTGGTGTCGCCGTCGACCGGCCGGACGGAGGCCCTGCACGCCTCGAACGCGGCCTACACGACGCTGATGAGCCAGCTCGTCGTCGAGCCGGTGCCGGCCGAGGGGCCCGGCTTCGAGCCGGGCATCGGCGGCGACCAGGTCGTCGTCACCTGGATGGTCCACGACATCCAGCCCTGGCGGGTCGACCGCATCACGTTCGACGACGAGGGCCGGCCGGAGTGGATCAACACCGTGCAGTCGATGGGCGCCCAACTCCAGTTCGAGGACCAGGGTGTCTGGCACCGGCCCACTGACGTCGGGGTGCTGCACGATCTGCTGGCCGACCTGGGGCTCGTCGGCCGGACCGGCCTGCAGCCGGTCGAGGAGAGCGCCGACGCCGAGGCCGAGTCCGCTGACGCCGCGGCCCCCGCCGCGGCCCCGCCCGGCGACGGCGGGGCCGCCGGTGCGGCCCTGTGGGCGCTGCCGGCGCTCGCCGCCGGCGGTGCGGCCGGCGTGCTCGGCGACCGCTGGCTGCGGCGCCGGCGCGACGGCCGCGACGGCGGGCGCTGGCAGCTGGTCGACGTCCCCGGCTCGACGACCTGACCTGCGCGGCGCTACCAGCGCCGGCGCACCGTGCCCTTCTGCCCGGCGACCAGGCTCGCCGCCGGCACGTCGTCGGCCACGATGGTTCCGGCCGCGATCACGGCGTCGCGGCCGATGCTGACACCGGGCAGGATCGTCGCGCCGGCGCCGATCCACACGTTCTCGGCCACGTCGATGGGCGCGCCGCTGAGGTACTGGCGGCGCCCGTCGGGATCGACGGGGTGACCCATGGTGATGAACGTGGCCTTCGGGCCGACCATCACGCCCTCGCCCAGCCGAATGCCCGCGTAGTCGAGGAACGTGCAGCCCTGGTTGATGAAGACCCGCTCGGCCAGGTCGAGGCGCAGGCCGTGATCGGTGTAGAAGGGCGGGTAGATCGTCACCCGCTCCGGCAGCGGACGGCCCAGGAGCTGCTCGAACAGCGCGGCCTTGCCCGCCTCGTCGTCGAACGGGAGGACGTTGAGGCGCGAGGTCAGCTCGGTGGCCCGCAACACCCGCTCGCTCATCGCTCTGAACTCGGCTCCGAGTACGCGCTCTCCCCTGGCTTGGAGCTCGGGATCGTGGATCGGCATGAAGCGGTCGTCGGTCATCGGCCGATTCTCTCCTCAGCCCTCCGCCACCCGCCGCTGCGCCGCGCCCAGGCAGCGAAGCAGGAACGCCCGTTCCGCGTCGTTGCCGCAGAGCTCGACCGCCCGCCGGTAGGCCGGGATCGCGTCGGCCGGGCGGCCGAGCCGGTCGAGCAGCCGGCCGCGGGCGGCGTGCAGCGGGTGGAAGCGATCGAGCGCGCCGCCGGCCGCGAGCTCGTCGAGCAGCCCGAGCCCGGCCGCGGGACCGTGCGCCATGGCGATCGCCACCGCCCGGTTGAGGTCGACGATCGGCGAGGGCGCCGTGGCCCGCAGCACGTCGTACAGCCCGACGATCTGCGTCCAGTCGGTGGCGTCGGCCGTGGGCGCCTCGTCGTGGACCGCCGCGATGGCGGCCTGCAGCGCGTACGGCCCGGGCGGGCGGTGGCGCAGCGCCTCGAGCACCAGCGTCCGCCCTTCGACGATGCGGCCCTGGTCCCAGCGCGACCGGTCCTGGTCCTCGAGCAGCACGAGGTCGCCGCCGGCGTCGACCCGGGCCTCGCGCCGGGCGTCGACCAGCAGCAGGAGCGCCAGCAGACCGGTGACCTCGGCCTCGGCCGGGAGCAGCCGGTGCAGGATGCGGGCCAGCCGGATCGCCTCGTCGGCCAGTTCGGGACGGATCAGCGCGGCGCCGTTGCTGGCGGCGTAGGCCTCGGTGAAGACGACGTAGACGACGCTGAGCACCGCAGGCAGCCTGCCCGGCAGCTCCGTCGCCGACGGAACGCGGTACGGGATGCCGGCCTTGCCGATCTTCTGCTTGGCCCGGACCAGCCGCTGCGCCATGGTCCCCTCGGGCACCAGGAACGCCCGCGCGACCTGCGCCGTCGACAGTCCGGCCAGGTACCGCAGCGTCAGCGCCACCCGCGCCTCGGCGCTCAGCGCGGGGTGGCAGCAGGTGAAGAACAGCCGCAGGCTGTCGTCGCCGATGACGTCGGCGCCCGCATCGACGCCGGCCGACGCCGGCTCACTCAGCCGGGCGACCTCGTCGCGCTCGGCCTCGACCTTGAGCACGGCCAGCTTGGCCGCGTAGTTCTGCCGCCGGCGCAGGATGTCGACGGCGCGCCGTCGCGCGGTGGTGAGCAGCCACGCGCCCGGCTTGTCGGGGACGCCGTCGACCGGCCAGCGCTCAACGGCGGCCGCGATGGCATCGGCGGCCACCTCTTCGGCCAGGTCGAAGTCGCCGACCCAGCGGACGAGCGTGGCGAGCAGCCGGCCCCACTCCTCGCGGAAGACCGCTTCGGCGGGGCCGGCCGCCCACCCGCTCACCGTGTCAGCCCTGGTCGAAGACCGTGATGGGGCGTACCTCCATGGACCCGTACCGCGCGCCGGGGCACTTGGCGGCCCAGTCGAGCGCGGTGTCGAGGTCGGGGACGTCGACCAGGTAGTAGCCGCCGAGCACCTCGCGGGTCTCGGCGAACGGCCCGTCGGTGACGACGCGCTCGCCGTCCTTCAGCCGCAGTGTGGTGGCCGTGTGTGTCGGCTCGAGGGCGTTGCCGTCGACGTAGACGCCGGACTTGCGGATGGCTTCGTCGTACGCGAACCACTCGGCCATCTCGGCGTCGAGCTGGTCCTGCGGCGGCGCCTCGCCACCGGCCGGCTCGCTGTAGATCAAGAGCAGATACTGCATCTCGCTCCTCCCCCTTCGAGAGTCGCCACGGGCGGCCCGATGCCGCCCACACCATGACGACGAACGGTTCCTGCCCCCATATACAACACCCGGGTCCGGCAGGGGGGAGACGTTCTCAGCCGGGGATCCCGTGCAGCATCAGCCCGTACCGGCGCAGACCCGCGAGCAGCTGGTCGGGCGAGCCGAGCTGCTCGAGGTGGTGCACTCCGGGATCGACCCGACCCTCGTGCAGCGCGCCGACGACCTCGGCGACGACGGCGGCCGTGGCCCGGCACTCGCCCCGCCCGGTGGCGGCCGCGCTGACCCGCCGTCCGTCGCGGTCGGCGGCCTCGGCCTGGACGGCGAACCGGTCTGTGCCGAGCCGGGTACGGGAGAGTACGGCGTCGAGCACGCGACGCCGGCGCGCACCCTGGAAGCGGGCGAAGAACCCGGCCGACCGAAGGCCGAACACGAGGCGGGTCATCAGCTCGGACTCGAACCGCAGCCGCGTGGTGGTGGGGACACCGAGGGTCCGGGTCAGCGTGACCTGGTCGGAGAACGGGAACGGATACGCCGTGACCGGTCCGGTCCCGGCCAGCCGGACCCGCCGCGCCCCGCTGCCCGCCCTCGGCCCGGCCTCGCTCCGCCCGGCGACGAGGTTGTCGACCGTCCAGCGCAGCGAGTCCGCACCATGGTCGCCGTTGAGCCCCAGCGACACGGTGATGTCGACGGCGGTCGCGCCCGGTAACCGGTCGACGCAGTACCTGGCCAGCAGGTTGGTGACGCCCGGTGCGAGGCCGACGCTCAGCACGGCACCAGCCCAGTGCCGCCTCGCGAGCGGGTCGAGCCGCTCGATCGAGGCCAGGACCTCGGCGGACGCGCTCACGTCGACGTAGTGGATCCCGCGGGTCAGGCACATCCTCGCGACCACGGGGTTCGCCGTCTCGACGGCCATGACGACCACCCGGGCCGCGGCGATCGCCGGGATCACCTCGTCGGGATGGTCGACCCGGACCCGCCGCGGCACCAGGGCGCCGCCGTACCGGCTCGCGAGTGCCGCGGCGCGGTCGCCGTCGCGGCCTGCGACGACCACCCGGCCGGGGATGCGCGCGGCCAGCAGGTCGGCCACCTCACGCGCGACGGCGCCGTAGCCGCCGAGGATCACGACGGCGCCACGGTCGCGTCGTCGGCCCGTCACCGCCTGCTCCCCGCCGACGTCCTGACGGCCGTCAGTGCGATGACCACCACGCCGAGCCCGGCGGCTGCGGCGGCGACCAGGTAGACGGAGGCTGTCCCGCCCAGCTCGGCCAGCCGGCCGGCCGCCGCGGTCCCCAGCCCGTAGCCGGTCCACATGAACGTGTTCAGCCAGCCGAAGGTCTCGGTGCGCCGGTCCGGCGGTGCGGTCTCGCCGAGCACGAGCTGGGTGACCGTGTCGCGGGCGCCGCTCGCCACCCCGAGCAGCAGGAAGACCGCCGCCAGGACCACCACGCCGCCGGCCAGCCACCCGGCCAGCCCGGCCAGCACCAGCCCGGCGGACACGGCATGCAGCGCAGCCAGGTGCAGAAGCCGCCCGCCGCGCCAGCCGCGGGCGCCGTACCCGAGACCGCCGGCGATCTCGCCGGCCGCCAGCAGCGCGATCAGTGTCGCGGTCCAAGCCGCGTCCGCCGCCGCAGCCGCCGCACCGATCTCCAGGGCGCCGTACACGAACGTGTCGAGCGCGACGACGCCCAGGAGCACTCGTACCCGGCCGATCGCGAGCGGCCCGAGCCGGGAGCCCGTCCGAGCGGTGGCCTCCGGCTCCGCCGTCCCGACGAGCGGGCTGGTGGCCAGCAGCAGGTCGCCGGCGATCTTCCCCGCCGCCGCCACCACCACGGCGGCCAGCGGCGAGATGCCCGCCGCCAGGATCCCGGCGAGCAGCGGCCCGGCCACGAACATGGCCGAGTTCATCGCCGAGTCGAAGGCGTACGCGGTGGGCAGGTGCTCGCCTGGGACGAGTCTGGGCCAGAGGGCCCTGGTCACCGGCCCCGCGGGCGGCGTCGTCAACCCGACGACCGCCGCGGCGGCGACGAGCACGATCACCGGCGCTCGGTGGACCAGCGAGGCCAGCAGCCACGTGTGCGCCGCGGCATGCACGACGGTGCCTGCCAGCAACAGCCGCCGGCCGCCGATGATGTCGGCGACGCGGCCCATGACCGGGCCGCCGGCGGCGACGCCCAGGGCGTGCGCACCGAGCGCCAGGCCGGCCGGGCCGGCCGATGCCTCGTGGTCGAGCACGGTGAGGAGCAGGGCCAACGCCAGCATCGCGATGGCGAGCCGTCCGATGGCGGCGGCCACGACCAGACGTGCGACACCGGGCAGGCCGAGCAGCCGGCGATACGCGTGCATGCGATCCCGTTCCGAGAAGGTGGGCGATGTCCTGCCGCGCTAGGACACGACGACGATGCGCTCGGCGACGGCGTGCAGGTGCCGCTCGACGCCGGCGAGGTCCGGCCGCGGATAGCCGTCGCCGACCGTGGCGAGGTTGTGGATCGCACCCGTGACGAGGAAGCCGAACGCGCGCTCGTCGACGCCGTCGGCGACCCGGCCGAGGCGCTTCTCGGCGGCCAGGTAGTCGGCGACGGTGCGGCCGAACGACTCGAGCAGACCGGACGACTCGGCGGCGGCGCCCACGGCGGGGTCGAGCGCGGCGTCGCCGCCCTCGCCGACCAGCCGGAACACCGGCGTCTCGGCCGTGACGAAGATGCGGGCGTAGCGGGCGAGGTTGCCGCCGACCGTGCCGGTGCCCGCCGAGGCCACCCACGCGTCGAACTCGCGGCGCAGCCGCCGGAACTCCGCCCCGACCAGCTCGGCCACGATCTCCTCGCGCCCGGTGAACACCTTGTACGGCAGCCCGACGGCGCACCCGGCCTCGGCGGCCAGCGCCCGCATGGTCAGCGCGGCCGCGCCGTCGCGCTCGATCAGCCGGCGGGCGTGATCGAGCAGCGACGTGCGCAGCTCCTGCCGAGCCTCAGCGGTGCGCCGGACGGGCACGTGCGGCTCCCGGGCCGGACCGTCAGGCGGCGGCCGGGCGAACGAACCCGCCGAGCCGCTCGGACGCGATGGTCACCGGGACGCCCATCTCGGCATTGTGCCGCAGCGCCTCGGCCAGCACCGGGCCCGGCTCGCCGTACACCTCGACGGCGGTGGTGTCGACGAGCTCGAGGGCGGCGCCGATGCGCTGCTGGGCGAGCTTCATGTGCTCGTCCATCGCGGCCGCGTCGGGCTGGACGATGACGTGGCTCAGCCGCGACCCGTCGTCGTCGAGGGAGAGCCGGAACCCCATGGCGCGGGGCTCGTTCGCCTCGACGAAGTCGGAGTACTCGGCGCAGAGCGCCCGCAGCTCCTCGAGCCGGCCCTCCTTGACGCGGTGGCTGGAGACGAAGATGAACGGCTCCGACATCGGATCCTCCCGAGAGCGACGATAAACGTGAACGGTTGTTCACGACGATAGCGTGAACAACCGTTCACAGCAAGTTCCGTCAGTCCGCCACGGGCTGGAACTCGGCCAGCCGGTCCTTGTACGGGGACTGCTCGGTGGCTGCCATCCAGTGCGGGTAGGACACGTAGACGACCTCGCTCTCCTCCTCGGCGCGATAGACGAGGTCGGTGCCGGCGCGCAGGTAGATGACCTCGCCGACCGAAGCCGTGGTGACGACACCGCCGCTCTCGACGCTGTAGCGGCCCTTGGTGACGATCAGCGCCTCGTCGTAGGAGACCGTCCACGGATTCGACTCGCCCGCGCCGTAGCGCACGAACCCGACGGTCATGGCGGCGTCGTGCCGCTGGTCGATGGCGTCGGCCAGCAGCAGGTCCTGGTCGAGGCGGCGGTACCACTCGAGGCCGTCGCTGCTGGTCACCTTCGTCACGCCGGACATGTCGTGCTCCTTTTCTGTAGTGGTCGGTACATATTGAGCACTGGCCGCCACCTCCGTCAAGGGGTTAATGTAGCGATCGGCACAGAAAGGAGCTCCGCCCATGGCTCGGGGACGGCCCCGCTCGTTCGACCGCGACGCCGCGCTCGACGGCGCCATGCGGCTGTTCTGGACCCGCGGCTATCAGGACACCTCCATCAGCGACCTCACCGAGCACCTCGGCATCGCCTCGCCCAGCCTGTACGCCGCCTTCGGCTCCAAGTCGGCGCTGTTCTGCGAAGCGGCCGACCTCTACCAGGCGCGCGAGGGCGGCCGGCCCGGGGTCGCCTTGGCGGCCGCACCCACCGCGCGCGCCGGGGTCGCGGCTCTGCTGCGCGAGAACGTCGCCCTGTTCACCCGCCGCGGCGGCCCGCGGGGCTGTTTGCTGACGCGCGCGACGCTGAGCTGCCCGCCCTCCGACACCGCCGTCGTCGAGTACCTCGACCGCTCCCGGCGCGATCGCCTCACGGCGCTGCGCAGCCGCTTCCGCGCGGCCGCGGCGGCCGGCGAGCCGCTGCCGTCCGACGACCACGACACCCTGGCGCAGCACTACGACGCCCAGGTCCAGGGGCTGGCCGTCCGCGCGCTCGAGGGCGCCCCGCGGGCCGCACTCCTGCGCACCGTCGACCTCACGATGACGGCTTGGGATGCGATGACCACTCGGTGATCACGTCATAACCCGGCGGAAACCAGGACATAACCACCGCTGTCGAGACTGCCTCTGCGCCCGGCTCCCCCGGCCGGGCGGACCGACTAGGAGGCCAGTCGTGACCACCACCGCCGGTACCCCCCACGCCCACACCAGGCGCAGCTTCCTCACCCGCGTCGGCGCCGTCGGCGGCGCCTCGGCGCTCTACGGCACCATGGAGGCGCTCGGCCTGTTCGCGAGCCCTGCCGACGCCGCCCCGGCCCAGGGCTTCGCCCCGCCTCGGGCCGCGGACCTCCCCGACGCCGCCCGAGCCCGCGGCACGAAGGTCGTGATCCTGGGCGCCGGCACCGCCGGCCTCACGGCGGCCTACGAGCTCGGCAAGGCCGGCTACGACTGCACCGTCCTCGAGGCCCGCGACCGTCCCGGCGGCCGGGCGAAGACGATCCGGCGTGGCGACCGTCTCACCGACACCGACGGCGTGACCCAGGTCTGCCGGTTCGACGAGGGCCTCTACTTCAACGCCGGCCCCGCCCGCATCCCCAACCACCACGTCACGCTGGACTACTGCCGCGAGCTCGGCGTCGCCATCGAGGCGCTGGTCAACGCCAACGCCGAGAGCCTGTACTTCCACGAGAACACCGGCACCACCGACTACGGCGAGCTGGCGAGCACCGCCGTCACGCACCGCCAGGCCAAGGCCGACGTCTACGGCTACATCTCCGAGCTGCTCGCTCAGGCCGCCGACCAGGGCGCGCTCGACGACGTCCTCAGCCCGGCCGACGCCGACCGGGTGGTGGCCTTCGCCCAGAACTTCGGCGGGCTGTCCGGCGGCAAGTACGTCGGCAACGGCCGGCGCGGCTACGTCGACGCCCCCGGCGCCGGGCACGACGCCGGCGTCGTCGGCACCCCGCCGTCGATGACGGCGATCCTGCAGAGCCAATTCGGCAGCCGGTTCTCGTTCGAGTTCGGCTGGGACCAGGCGATGATGATGTGGCAGCCGGTGGGCGGCATGGACCGCATCTCCGCCGCCCTGGCGCAGGCGATCGGCGGCAGGCGCCGCATCACGTACGACGCGCCGGTCACCCGCATCGAGAACACGGCCGACGGCGTCCGGATCAGCTACCGCCTGAACGGCCGCGTACGCACCATCGACGCGGACTACTGCATCGCCACCATCCCGCCCATGGTGCTCAAGAACATCCCCACCAACTTCAGCCAGACCACGAAGGACGCGCTGGCGGTCCCGACGGCGGCGAACACCGGCAAGATCGGCCTGCAGTACGGCCGGCGCTGGTGGGAGGAGGACGACAAGATCTTCGGCGGCATCACGGCGACGAACATGGACATCTCCGGGATCTGGTACCCGTCGTCGGGGTTCCTCGGCCGCAAGGGCGTCGTCGTCGGCTACTACTCCGGCTCCTACACGAACCTCGCCGTCGCCGACCGCGAGGCCCGCGCCGTCGCGCAGGGCGTGAAGATCCACGGCGCGAAGTACCGCGACGAGCTCGAGACCTCCATCTCGATCGCCTGGCCGAAGGAGCCGTACAGCCTCGGCGGCTGGGTGAGCTGGCCGGGCGGACGGGGCGCGGCCTACGACCACCTGCTGCGGCCCGACGGCAACACCTACTTCGCCGGCGACCACCTCAGCTACCTCATCGCCTGGCAGGCCGGCGCGTTCGAGTCGGCCCGGCTGGCCGTCACCGCCCTGCACGAGCGCGTCGCCGCCACGGCCGCGGCCTGACACCGTCCCCACACCCGGAAGGACCCCTCATGCGCAAGCCCAGCCGCCGGCTGATCGCCGTCGCCGCCGTCTCCAGCCTCACCACGCTCGCGATCACCGGCAGCGTCGTCGCCGTGACCGGCCTCGGCGCTCCCCGTCCGGCCGAGGTGCGGTTCAACATCGCCGCGCCGGAGCAGGCGCCGGACCCGTTCATCGCCAACGGCGTCGCCGTCGGCAACCAGGTGCCCCTGTACTTCTCCAGCGGCATCGGGCCCGGCGCGCTCAACAGCGCCGCGCCGGCCGGCACGCCGGAGCGTTACATCGACCCCGCGCAGTTCCCCGGCGGCGTGCTGCCCGCAGGCGTCACCGTCACCGAGGCGCAGGGCATGAACGCGATGGCCCGGATCAAGGAGAACCTGGAGTCGCAGGGCCTCACGCTGGCCGACGTCATCAGCATGCGGATCTACCTCGAGGCCCCGCCCGGCGCCGCCCGCGCCGACTACAACGGCTGGAACCGCGCCTACCGCAAGTGGGTGGCGAACGTGAACCGGGTGACCGGCGAGGTGATCCCGGCGTACGCCCCGGTCTCGTTCGCCAACGCCGCCCGGCCGTCGCGCACCAACCTCGAGGTCGACACGCTGCCCGTCACCGGCTGGCTGGTCGAGATCGAGGTGGTCGCCGCCTACGGGCGTGGCCGCTGAGCCACCGCCGTCGAGCGCACGCCCGGGCTACGTCCGCCACAACAGCAGCAGGGCGCGGTCGTCCGCGTCGGAGGAGGCGACGGCGTCGATGAGCTTCTCGGCGCCGCCGTCGAAGCCGCGGGCCACCAGGCGCTCGGCCTCGCCCTGCAGCTTGTCGATGCCGTCGGTGAGGTCACGCCGCGGCGCCTCGACCAGCCCGTCGGTGTAGAGCATGAGCGCGTCACCGGGCCGCATGCGCCCGGTGACGGGCTCGTAGTGCTTCTGCTCGTAGACGCCGAGCAGGCCGCCCTCGGTGTCGAGGGTGACCCAGCGCCCGGAGCCGGCATGGAAGTGGATGGCGGGCGGGTGCCCGGCGGAGCGGACCCAGTACTCGCCGGTCAGCAGGTCGACGACGAGGTGGACGGCGGTGGCGAACCCCTCGGGCCAGCGCTGCCGCAGCAGGTAGGCATTGGCGGCGGGCAGGAACTGCGAGGGCGGCAGCGAGCCGAGCAGCCCGCCGAACGCGCCCGACAGCAGCAGCGCCCGCGTGCCCGCGTTGTGGCCCTTGCCGGACACGTCGACCAGCGCCAACTCGAGGAACTGCCCGTCGGTGGAGCGGGAGGCGACCGCGAAGTCGCCGGAGAAGCTGGACCGCTCGGCGGCGTGGTGCTTGAGGTCGATCTTCCAGCCGCGCGGCAGCTGGGGCATTCGGCCCTGGGCGGCCAGCCGGTCGCGCAGGTCGACGAGCATCGACTCGCCCATGGTGCCCTGCAGGCCGAGCCGGGCCCGCGAGCGCGCCAGCCCGAGCGACACCACGGCGGTGATGCCGACGACGACGGTGACGGCGACGAAGGTGCGCCCGCCTCCGATGACGATCCCGCCGGCGATGAGGCAGAAGGCGACGGTGCCGACCAGCCAGGCCAGTGCCTGCGGCGGGACGAACAGCCCGCCGAACAGCAGCGGCAGCACCAGCGCGATGGCCGGCACGATGGACTCCCACAGCACCATGGACAGACCGAGCAGCAGCGTCGTCGCCAGCAGCACGGCCAGGACGACGGGTTCGCGGATCAGCCGCCGGGTCAATGCGCTGGCCGGGCGCCCGCCGAAGAAGACTCCGACAAGCCCGAGCGGGCCAGCCTGTCGGGTCGTCACACGAGGACCCTAGCGGCAAAGACAATCGAGGAGGAAGATCACACAGAATTGCCTGTCTGGCGTGTCAATGCTGGCAGTTCGGGCACCAGAACAGGTTTCTGGCCGCCGCCCGCCCGGCCGCCATGGGGGTCCCGCAGACGAGGCAGGGCTGCCCCGAGCGGCGGTACACGTACACCTCGCCCCCGTGGTCGTCGACGCGCGGCGGGCGGCCCATCGCCTCGGGCTCGTGCTCCGGCCGGACGGTGTCGATGCGTCCGCTGTGCACCCCGCGCCGCATCAACGACACCAGGTCGGCCCAGATCTCCCGCAGCACCGGCTCCGGCACCGTCGAGCCCGGCCGGGCGGGGTCGATCCCGGCCCGGTAGAGCGACTCGGCGCGGTACACGTTGCCGACGCCGGCCACGACCGCCTGGTCCATGAGCAGCACCCCGATGGGCGCCCGGCTGCGGCCGATGCGGGCGAGCGCCGGAGCGGGGTCGTCGCCACGCAGCGGGTCCGGGCCCAGCCGCGCCTCGACGGCCGCCTTCTCGTCGTCGCCGATCACCTCGCACCGCGTCGGCCCGCGCAGGTCGGCGTGCGCGTCGGCCGCCGTCAGCCGCATCCGAACCTCGCCGACGACGGGACCGGGCGGCACCGGCGCGGCCACGACGCCGAACTTCCCGTACAGCCCGAGGTGGACGTGCACCCACCGCCGTCCGGCGAAGCCGATGAACAGGTGCTTGCCGTACGCCTGCGCGCCCTCGAGGACCGAGCCGTCGACGACGGCGGCACCTGCGGCGAAGCGGCCCTGCGGACTGGCCACGCCGACCGGCCGGCCGCCGAACGCTGCGGTCAGCTCACCGGCCAGCCGGTGGATCGTATGGCCCTCGGGCACGTACCGTCCTTCCTGTGAACGATCGTGAGAAGGGTGTGCGCAAGCTCGACCAGGTCGACCGGCGCTCGCAGGTCGGGGTGTCTCGGGCGCTGCGTGCCCGCGACGTGTCGCGGCCCAGCAAGGCCGAGATCGCCGCGGCGCTCGAGCGGGTCGGGAAGACCCCGCTCCCGCCGCGGCCCAAAGCCCAGCAATGACAGCGGGCGTCGGGCTAGGGGGTGTCTGACGGGGCGGGCAGCGGCGGGAGCTCGCCGTCCACCTCGTACCGGCTCAGCATGGCGATGCGGCGGGCGTGCCGCTCGCTGCCCGAGAACGGAGTGTCGAGGAACGTCCGCACGAACGTCGCGACGTCCTCGAACGGGTGCATCCGGGCGCCGACGGCGAGCACCTGGGCGTCGTTGTGCTCGCGCGCCAGCCGGGCGGTCTCCTCGGACCACGCCAGCGCCGACCTGATGCCCGCCACCTTGTTGGCGGCCATCTGCTCGCCGTTGCCGGACCCGCCGATGACGACGCCGAGGCTGCCCGGGTCGGCGGCCACGCCCTCGCCGGCCCGCAGGCAGAACGTCGGGTAGTCGTCGAGCTCGTCGTAGACGAACGGGCCGTGGTCGACGACCTCGTGCCCGCCGTCGCGCAGCAGCTCGACGAGGCGGTTCTTGACTTCGTACCCGGCGTGGTCGGAGCCGACGTGGACGCGCATGGCCGTCAGTCTGCCGCATGCCCGCCGGAAGCCGGGCGGCGGTCAGTCGAACATGGGCTCTCGGGTACGGGTCCGCTTGAGCTCGAAGAAGCCGTCGTACGAGGCCAGCGCACGGACGCCGTCCCACACCCGGCCCGCGTCGTCGCCCTTGGGCGCCGGCGACATGACCGGGCCGAAGAACGCGTAGCCCTCGACGCCGATGACCGGCGTGCCGACCTCGGTGCCGACCTGGTCCATACCGGCGTGGTGACTCTTCCTCAGCGCCTCGTCGTACTCGTCGCTGGTGGCGTAGGCGGCCAGTGAGCCCGGCAGGCCGACCTCGGCCAGCGCCTCGGCGATGACGACCTCTCGGTCCTTCTGCCGGCCGAGGTGGAACCGGGTGCCCATGGCGTCGTAGAGCGGCTTCACCCACTCCTGGCCGTGCAGCTCCCGCGCCGCGATGACGACGCGGACCGGGCCCCAGCTGTCGGCCATGAGCCGGTTGTACTTCTCGCCCAGGTCACGCTCGGCGTTGAGGTAGGACAGCGACATGACGTGCCACGTCACCTCGACCGGCCGCACCTGCTCCACCTCCATCATCCAGCGCGACGTCATCCAGGCCCATGGGCAGATCGGATCGAACCAGAAGTCGACGGCGGTGGTCTCACTCATACGGGAGCAGCCCTTCGGCAACGTTGACGCGTCAATGAGGTCTCGATGTGGTCGAACCACTGGGAGCCACGACCGATTCCCGGGGGGCATCGCCAGCACGACGGCGGATGTTCTGTCAGGATCAGGCCATGTCTGGCACGAACCTGACCCGCGACGAGGCGCGCGAGCGCGCCTCCGTCGTCGACCCCGCATCGGTGCGTTACACCGTCGAACTGGATCTCACCCGTGGCGACACCACGTTCGGGTCCACCACCAACGCGTCGTTCGCGGCTACTGAGGGCGCCGGCACGTGGCTCGACCTCGTCGCGCCCGCGGTCCACGAGGTCGTCCTCAACGGGACCGCCCTCGACCCCGCCGAGGTGTACGACGGCGCCCGGATCCGGCTCGACGGGCTGGCCGCGCAGAACGAGGTCACGGTCGTCGCCGACGCCGCCTACATGCGCACGGGCGAAGGCCTGCATCGTTTCGTCGACCCCGTCGACGACGATGTCTACCTGTACTCCCAGTTCGAGGTCGCCGACGCCCGCCGGGTCTACGCCTGCTTCGAGCAGCCCGATCTCAAGGCCGAGGTCACGTTCCTGGTCGACGCGCCGTCCACCTGGGAGGTCGTGTCGAACTCGCCGGGCAAGGCCGGCAAGGCCAGCCACGGCACGAAGCGGTGGACCTTCGAGCCGACGCCGCGGCTGTCGACGTACGTGACGGCCATCATCGCCGGTCCGTACCACGTCGAGCGGTCCGAGCACGTCGGCAAGGAGAAGACGATCCCGCTGGCGCTGTACTGCCGCAAGTCGCTGGCCGAGCACCTCGACGCCGCCGAGCTGTTCGACGTCACCACGCGCGGCTTCGCCTTCTTCGAGGACGTCTTCGGCCTGGCCTATCCGTTCGCGAAGTACGACCAGCTGTTCGTGCCGGAGTTCAACGCCGGCGCCATGGAGAACGCCGGCGCCGTCACCCACCACGAGGACTACGTGTTCCGCAGCCGGGTCACCGACGCCGCCTACGAGCGCCGCGCCGAGACGATCCTGCACGAGATGGCGCACATGTGGTTCGGCGACCTCGTCACCATGCGCTGGTGGGACGACCTCTGGCTGAACGAGTCCTTCGCCACCTGGGCGTCCGTGCTGTCGCTGGTCGAGGGCACCCGCTGGACCGATGGCTGGACCACGTTCGCCGTCACCGAGAAGCTCTGGGCGCTGCGCCAGGACCAGCTGCCGTCCACGCACCCCATCTCCGCCGACATCCGTGACCTCGAGGACGTCGAGGTCAACTTCGACGGCATCACCTACGCCAAGGGCGCCAGCGTGCTCAAGCAGCTGGTGGCCTGGGTCGGCCGCGACGAGTTCCTCGAGGGCGTGCGGGCCTACTTCGCCGAGCACGCGTGGGGCAACACCTCGCTCACCGACCTGTTCGCGCACCTCGAGCAGACCAGCGGCCGCGACCTCTCCGCCTGGAACGAGGAGTGGCTGCGCACGGCCGGGGTCAACACGCTGCGCCCGGTGGTCACCGTCGACAACAACGGCGCGTACACGTCCGTCGCCATCGAGCAGACGGCGGCGCCGGAGCACCCGGCGCTGCGCTCGCACCGCGTCGCCGTCGGGCTCTACGACTACACCGACGACGGCGCCCTGGTGCGGCGGCGCCGGGTCGAGCTCGACATCGCCGGTCCGCGCACCGAGGTCGCCGAGTTGCGCGGCGAGACCCAGCCCGACCTCCTGCTGGTCAACGACGACGACCTCACCTTCGCCAAGGTGCGCCTCGACGACCGCTCGCTCGCGACGGTGGTGCGCTCCATCGGCTCGCTCGACTCCCTGCCGCGGGCGCTGTGCTGGACCGCCGCCACCGACATGCTCCGCGACGCCGAGATGTCGGCCAGCTCGTTCGTCGAGCTGGTGCTGGGCGGGGTCGACCACGAGACGTCCATGGGCGTGGTGCAGCACGTGCTGAACTCCGCGCGCGCGGCCATCGACCTCTACGCGCTGCCGGCCAACCGGACGGTGCTGTCGGCGCGCTGGGCGGCGGCCCTGCGTCAGCTGGCCGGGGCCGCCGAGGCCGGCAGCGACCGCCAGCTCGCGTTCGCCCGGGCCTGGGTGGCGGCCGCCGCCAGCGACGAGCACGTCGCCGAGATCCGCGCCCTGCTCGACGGCGACGAGGCGCTGCTTCCCGGCCTGACCATGGACACCGACCTGCGCTGGACGCTGCTGCAGCGGCTCGTCGTCCTCGGCGCCGCCGGTGACGACGCCGTCGACGCCGAGCTGGAGCGCGACAACACCGCCACCGGGCAGCGGCAGGCGGCCTACGCCCGCGCGGCGGTCCCGACGTACGCCGCGAAGGCGGCCGCCTGGCAGGCCGCCGTCGAGTCCGACGAGCTGCCGAACGCCCTGCTGACCGCCACCGTGCGCGGGTTCGCCCACCCCGAGCAGCGCGAGCTGGTCCGCCCGTACGTCCAGCCGTATCTCGACGCCGTCCCGCGGGTCTGGGCCGAGCGGACCAGCGAGAGCGCCCAGTCGATCATCATCGGGCTGTTCCCGCGGGTGCTCGCCGACGCCGCCACGGCCAGCACGGTGCGCCACTGGCTCGAGGGCGCCGAGCTGCCCGACGCCGCCCGCCGGCTCGTCGTCGAGGGACTGGCCGACCTCGACCGGGCGCTGCGGGCACAGGAGCGCGACCGCCAGGCGGGTTGACGGGTTTCGTGCGGGCTTTCATCTACCATGTAGATGACCGTTCCGAGCATGATGTGGGGTTCACGACGTGCCACGAGTAGCAGCCCGCGAGTCCGCCGGCGGCACCCAGAGCGTCGAGCGGGCGCTCTCGCTGCTGTCCGCGTTCACCGAGGAGCACCCGGAGCGGCGCATCTCCGAACTGGTGGCGGCCACCGGGCTGGGCCAGTCGACGGTGTCGCGGCTGGTCGGCGCGCTGGTCAACCTCGGGTATCTCACCCACCACGGCCGCAGCGGCCTGTACGGCATCGGCCCGCGGGTCATCACGCTGGCCGGCATCGGGCTGAACCAGTCGCCGGTGCACCAGCAGTCGCGCCAGGCGGCGCAGAACCTCGCCGCCTCGCTGGGCCTGGGCGTCAACGTCGCCGAGCGGCACGGCGCCAGCCTCTTCTACCTGTGCCACTTCGAGGGCGTCAATGCGCCGCGGCCGTCCACACTCATCGGCCGGGGCGGGCCACTGCACGCCACCGCCATGGGGAAGGCGCTGCTCAGCGAGATGGCGCCGACCGAGCTCCGCGACCTCATCGGCACCGAGTACGCCCGCTACACCCCGCACACCGTCACCTCGCTCGACGAGCTCGAGGGCCGGTTGCACGAGGTGCGCTCGCGCGGCTACGCCACCGAGCTCGAGGAGCTCGCGTTCGGCCGCGCCTGCATCGCGGCCCCGATCCGCGACCGATCCGGGCAGATCATCGCCGCGCTCTCGGTGTCGGGCCCGCTGTCGGCCATGAACCTGCCGGCCCGGCAGGACGAGCTGGCCATGATCGCCATCGAGCACGCCGACCAGATCTCGTCCAACCTCGGCTACCACGCCACGGTCACCGCACTCCCCGGCTGAGGTCGGCCGGGGGTCTGTGAGGTCGGCCGGGGCGATGAGGTGGGCTCCCCGTCCCCCTGCTGCCCATTCTCTTGACCCCGGGTGCCCGCCTCAAGCCGGCGCCCTCTGTGGTTGCTTGACCGTGTGGTGGGGGGCTTCGGCTTGACCCGGGCACCCGGGGCCTAAGAACGGGCAGCTATCAGGGGGACGGGGAGACCCTGGGCACGCCTCGCCGTTTCGCGTCCCCGTTTCGCGTGCCCGTTTCGCCCGGTTGGTCCGGTTGGCCCGGTTCGCCGGATTGTGTACCGCGTTGATCATCGGCGATCCGCTACATCACCAGGCGTTCTGCCACATCACCAGGCATGCATGCCTCGTGAAGCGGCAGAGAACCTCGTGATGGCCCCGCGAAACGCGCCAGATCCCACATCGCGGACGCA